>CAVDNW010000033.1:0-29288 GCA_963610435.1 Oscillospiraceae bacterium
TCACCTTGAGCCGCTGGCGCAGGTCGGAGATGTCGTAGACATGCAGGTCCAGCCGCTCGCCGCCGGGAAGGGCCGTCATGCGCTGCAGCGTGTCGTCGGCGATGCCGTTGGCGAGCAGATGGACATGCAGGCACGGAAGGGCAGGGCTGGTGCGCAAAACAGACACCAGCGTCACTGCCACAAACGGTGCGTAGTTGTTGTCGGATGCAAGGACGATGTGCATCGTGTTACAAGTCAAATGTAGGGATTTACTCTACGGTGAAATCGAAGCCGAAGGGCTGGGTCTGGAAGTACTTGTTGCTCAGACCGCTCTTGTAGAAGAAGCAGTACTCGCCTGGCTCCAGCGGTTGGTTGAACGACACCTCGAACGTGTTGTTGTTGATGGTCTTGATCTCGAAGTTGACCATCTCGCGCGTACTGGCGTTCTTGCCCTCGAAACCGGCCAGTGTGTAAGACATGCTGCTCGGGAAGAGGCGACGGCCGCCCTTCTTGTTCTCCTTCACCTGCATCTTGATGAGCTGGAACTCATTGGGGCTCTGGATGCTGTTCATCACCATCTCATAGCAGTTGGCGGTGTCCTGGTTGAAGTCCTTGCCCGATTCTTTGTTGAAGAAGAAGCGGAACACAGGCTGTGTGCCGGTTTTCACCTTCGACGTTGAACCCGGGATGATCAGCTTCTGGATGTCCTTACCCGATGAGGCCATCAGGAGCGTACCGCCTGTCACGGCTGCAGCCTCGCCGCCGCTCACGTGACGGCCGCTCACAGCACTGCCCACGCCCCATGCGGCACCGGCAATGCCTGCTATGGTACCGAGATTGAAGCCCTTGCTTTCCTTTTCGAAGTTGGTGCGGTAAACCTTCACAGGCTTGCCACCGTCGGCAGGGTTCCAAAGCACGACACCCTCATAACCGTTGTCGGTCTTGGCGATTTTCTGGAGATAGGTGATCAGGTCCTGAGTGGCACCAGCCGTCTTCAGCTCGCGCATGTAGTTGATGTCGAAGGTGATGGTACGGGTCGTGCTGTTTTCCACGGCACCGATAATCTCTTCCGAGGAGAAACCCTCTTTCAGAAGGTCCAGGATCGACTGGTTTGTCACTGCCTCATTCTGAGCGTTGGCGGCCAGGGAGGCTACCATCATCAATGCTGCTACAAATACCTTTTTAATCATAGTGTTTGGGATTTAAAATATGGTTGATTATTGTATATTTCACTCTATCAACCGATATATCTTCTCCACCTCGCGTTCGTTGCCGTAGTCGTGGGTGGAGAGATGATGGATGATGTGTTCTTTCTGTGTTGCGTCGTTGAGTGCCTCGTGCATGGCGGCGGCGCACTCAAGGGCGGGCATGGGCACGATGAGACCGTCGTTGCCGTGCTGCACCTGCGAGGGTGCCGTCTTGTAGGCGGTGATGATGACGGGGCGGCAGAGCATCTGCGCCTCGCGCACGGTGACGCTCTTGCCCTCGAAGCGCGACGGCTGCACATACCAGTCGCACGCCTTCATGTAGGGATAGGGGTTGGTACGCTTGCCGAGCAGGACGACACGCCCCTGCATGCCCTCCTTCTCGATGGCGTCGCGGATATACTGGTCGCTGCCGCCGTAGCCGATGATGTACCAGCGCACGTTGTCGCCCATCTCCGTGAGGCGGCGGCAGATGACGGGTATCTCCTCCAGTTTTTTGGGATAACTGTATCGCCCCACGGTGAGGAGCGTGGTGACGCCTTCCTCTTGCGGCATGTCGGAGGGGCGCGGCTCGCTGTCGGCACGCATGCGCACGAAGCGGGGCGAGAGGATGTTTTCTATCACTGTCACCCGGTCGGCCAGTTCGGGATATTTCTCCGTAAAGCTTTTTGTCGCCTCCTCCGAGATGGAGGCGATGCGGTCGTAGCCCTCCCACATCGACAGCTCCAGGGACTTGGGCACGGTGATGTTGCGGTAGTCGGTATGGAACCACCCGATTTTCCGCTTCGCCCTGACCTTTGTGGGCAGGATGTTGGGCGGCGTGATAAAGGCGAGTGCGAGGTCGTATTCGCCGAGATGGTGGAGGCTCGGCAACTGCGGCACGACATACTTGCTGATGAAGCGGTAAGTGGCATCACCGTCCTTGGGCCGCTCGCGCCGCATGTACTGTCCGAAGCGGTACTTCGCCCAAAGCCTCGCCAGCACCACCCGTACATAACCCTTGCGGAGGGCTTCCTTCATCGGCCGCTCCACCATGGTGTAGGCACCGACGGCGGGCAGCACGTTCACCCAACTGGGGATGAACTGCATCATCTCGCCGCGCGGGTCGTTGAGGAAGAGGTCCACATCCACCTTCTCGGGGTCGAGCGCCATGAGCAGTCCGATGAGACTGGTCTCCGCACCGCCTATCTCAAGGTAGTGTATGTTGATGAATATGCGGGGTTTGGCCATGAATCGTTTTTTAGATGTCAGAACTTAAGCAACCATTTCCATAAAGGAACAATTTCTATATGAAGACCATCTTTTTCAACGATGCTCTCTTCTTCCATGGTGACAACCATCATTTTGCTGACGGGTTGAACAGAATGTAATTTAATCAGTCCATCTGTTTCACGCTTAAACGTGTCTGCATCTGCCATAGAGTAGGATACCTGCACAGCCAATTCCTCTTCTGGAACTACAAAATCGACTTCCGCATTCTTGCTGTTCCAAAAATAACTCCCATCGCCATATTTACGTCTGAGTGTTATCGCCACAATATTTTCAAGCAAGGATGTGTTGGCATCGACAAGGAAAAGATGTAGCAGGCCATTATCCGTGAAATAATATTTGCGGTTCGTTTCCTTGTCCTGCAACTTGCCATACAGATTTTCGTAGGGCAATATGAGCCAGGTGTCGGCCATATGTCCTACATAATCTATCACTGCATCCGTACTTATTTTCTTGCCCGTACTGCTGACAATGCTTGCAATTCTGTTGTATGAAAGAGGTTGCTTTACACTCTCCGCCATCTTGCGTATCATCACACGCAATGCGTAATCGTTGCGAATTTTGTATCTTGCCACCAGGTCACCAAAGAATATCTTGCCAAACAGGTTGCTCATCCATGAACGGGGCTCTTTCATGCCTACCGTTTCTGGCAAACCTCCATGTTGAAAATAAGAATTGGTCAACCTCACTATCTGTTTCCCCGATGTAAAGATTACATTCTTTTCATGTATGTCAATACCACTGGCTTTCAAATACTCTTGCAAGGAATAAGGATACACTTCCTGTATCATATATCTGCCGCCAAGCGTAGTCGCAATCTCACTACTCAGCATTTTTGCATTGCTGCCAGTGATATATACCTGATACTTTTGGTCTGCTAACCTACGGGCAAACTTTTCCCATCTGTCCACCAATTGTATCTCGTCCAAGAAGAATATGGGGCGAGTATCGTACATCTCTTCATAGCTCGTTTTTATCAAGTCAAGATCCTTGACCTCTAAAGAGTCTATACGGTCATCTTCAAAATTGAAATATAATATCTCCTCTTTCTTATGTCCTTGCTTTACCAGTTGCGCTATGCGTTGGAACATCAAATAAGATTTTCCTGCATGCCTCAGTCCCACAAACACATAATTAAGGCCGTCCACAAGTTCCACATCACGAGGGATGAGTTCTACCTGTGATACATAAGACTGGTATTCCGAGATAAGCAGTTTTATCAAATCTTTCGTCATAATCCTTTTGCGCTAATGCTAAAATCATGGCAAAGATAGGTATTTTATCGTTTATAGACGATAAAAATGCGCCAAAATATCGTTTATGGACGATAAAATACACTGCAAATTATCGATTATAGACGATACAATGGTCGTATTTTATGAACCTAACGAATCTAATGCCTGTCTAACGCAGTCTAAATTCGTGAGATTAGTAAGATTAGTGGTTAATACCATCAAGCGATTATTGTTTTTATGAACCACGAATTTGACTAATTTGACAAATGGCTCACGCTGCCATTATTCGTGAGATTAGTAAAATTCGTGGTTCAACACCTCAAGCGGAATGGGCACCAATAAATTTTATTGGTTTCTGGTCTCCGCACCACCTGTCTCAAGGTAGTGGATGTTGATGAATATGCGGGGTTTGGACATGTTCTAAAAAGATGGAGATATAATTCATATATGGCGTGTACCCGGGAAATCGGTTATCAACCGTTGCCGCACGTCGGCGTAGCCTTCGAACACGGTGTACCATACCGACCAATAGCCTCTACTCTTGGCCAAATCGATGATGGTATCCACGTCGGCTTTGCCTGCATCGAGTTTTGCTTTGTACCGTTCAGCTTTATTCCATTGTTCCATACGGCATAGTCGGCGGTAATCCATGCGTGTAGGCGCACCTCCGAGTTTCACCAAGTCATAGAGTCGCTGGGCCCTTTGGCGTTCTTTGTCTTCCAATGAAGGGTTTATGCGCACGGAGCCATCCGCAGTATATACAAAGTCGTGGTAGGTATCGTCTTTGTCGGGCCAATGGCAGTCATCGGGATTGACATCCGTCTTTCCTTTGCGCGTGTTACACGTCTTGCAGGCCAACAGAAAATTGCTCCATGCGTAAGTCTCTCCTGACTGGCTTTTGGGTGCAACGTGTTCCACCTCCATGCTTGCAGGCGGCAGGTAAGCCTCGCAATAAGAGCAGTAATGTCCAAGGTTGGCCATCAGCGGCAACTTCGCTTTGCTGTACGGACGGTAACTCTCGGCAATGGTTTCTTCTACCTGTCGGCCTTGCGCATCATAGTAGACTACCTTTTCACCAGGCTGTTTCTTTGTAACGGGTCTCATGGCAGATCACTTTGTCTTGTATTCAGCCCGCAGCAAGGCTACATAGGCGGGATCATCGCTGAAATCGAGTTCTATCTGACGCAATGCATCGAGCAAATTCTTGTCATCCTCACCCTCCGACAGTTTGCGATAGTAGTCGGCGGCCACACGCTCCATCTCCTCGAAGCGCTTGCTTCTCAACTCCTGATGCAAGCCCATACGTTCTTCGGTGATGTCTTCGAGCGACTCCTTGTAAGGTTCGCCCTCGGTCGTGATACCCTCGTCGAAACTGACGAGCTGTCCCCTCTGCACACTCTGCACGATAAACGGGCTGTGGGTCGTCACCACAAACTGTATCATTGGGAAGGCTTTTTGCAGGTCTTGCAACACATGGCGTTGCCAGTGGGGATGAAGGTAGAGGTCTATCTCGTCAATCATGACAATGCCAGGGGTGTAACGCACGGCATTGGCACCTAAGAAGCCATTAAGTTCTATGCATCGGTGAATAATCTCTGCCACAATATTGATCATAGCCTGCAGACCATCACTCATATACGAGAAATGATGACGCTCTGGTTGGTGGCCCTTCACGCTTACCACCGCTTCTATCTCTCCTTGGTCAAATGCTATTTCAGACAAAGCAGGTATTGCTGTTTGCAAAGTTTCGAAAAAAGCCTCACGAGTGCCTTCAAACTCTTTTTTGTCGCGTAGGTTTTTATCATATTTAGACAGCCACTCGATAGCTCCCTCGAAGTCCACACGGTCGTGAAGTGCAAACTTGTATGCTTTTTCGAGGCTTTGCGCCCGCTCTTTCACCTTGCTTGACAGTTTGACCTGTGCATCGCTGGTACGCTTGGCTCCAAACGACAACACCAATGGAAACACCACATCCTTATGTTCGATGAAACGTGCCGTCTCGGTTGCGTCTATGGCATCCATCAATTCGCCTATGCTACGTCGTGTGTGGGTTGTATGGTCGCCATTGAGTTCACGATACCATGAGATACTTTTTGCTTCAAAATTTGGCTTGCCATTGTTTACGGACAATGTTTCCAAGTAATCAGCCTCTACTGCAATTCGGGTTTTTTCGGGTTGGCAGACGTAATCGCGAAGATGTTCGTCGAAAGCCATATATCGGTCGTAAATCGAGAAATTGCGCCTGTACTGCGCAATCTTCGGTAGCCGTTTCAGACATTGCAGGTATCCACCCAAGGCCACCTGCAGCGCCTTCAGGAGCGTGGTTTTCCCCGCCGTATTGTTGCCGATAACCACAGTAAGATGTTCGTGAAGCGCGACAGTCCTCTTGCGAAAACCTTTGAAATTGGTTATTTCTATTTTTTTTATTCTCATAGGTTTGTACCTTTTGCGCTAATGTCATATCATGGCAAAGACAGATGCTTTTATCGTTTATTGACGATAAAATGCATCACAAATCATCATTTATAGACGATAACTTAGCCTTGTTATCGCGGTAGTCCACACTGAGATGGGTAGACGGATGCGTCATTCAAGGCTGGTGGGCAAATGAAAGCGTTTCCAAACGGCATCGACAATACTGCTTATCGCGGGGTGGCGGTAGCTCGCCACATCAACCACTGTCACACCCTTGTATTCGTTGAGCGTGTGCATGCCGTGGTCGAGGCGTTTCCGCGGCGATTTCAGCCGTGCCGTTTCGGTGAAGGTAAACGTTCCTTTGTAGTCCTTCTCTATCCTTTGTATCGACAGTCCGCGTCCATATCCGCCGTTGCAGTCTTGTGCCGGGCGGTACAGGCTGCCACCGATTTTGAAGAATTCGCCACCGTTGCGGGCGACATTGTCGTTGAAGGTAACGGTCTGGTGGTAGACATACTCGCCTTTTCTGTCTTTCATGTATATGTGCAACTTGGTGCCGTTGGCATCGGGACCTTGTGTGGCAAAGATGTATTCGTTTCCGTCAATATCCTGGCGCAAGGCGTCTATCAGCGGTTTGTCGCATAGTGGGGGGGGGAGGGCACGCACTTGGCTGCGGCTTCATCATATAGGTAGGCGTTGAGTTTACCGCCTGCCGAATTTTCAGGAATGACATACACCGCATCGCCTTGTCTGACAATCGTGGGGAAACTCAGGTGAGTGTCAAGGTCGAGCAGGGTGTCGTTGCGCTCCAGTGTGTAGTCGTTGCGTGAGACGGTGAGGCGTGCGATGCGCCCTTTGGCTGTGGCCTTGACAAACTCTTCCACAAGCAATATGATGTGTGTGGGAGTGACATCAAGCACAAATGGGTCGGCAAACCAACGGTCATTGGGCACGCCTTTCAGCAAAGCAATCTTGTAGTTGCTGCCCGTGGCGATGTTTTCGCGAGTAGTTTGCGGAAAACCTATCTGCCATTCGTTGACGGTCAATCGCCAATAGAGTTTATATAGTAAATGGTTTATCATGTCTTCTTTTTTGTTTTCCGCTGCCGATACCCCACCACATATCCGCCCATCGGTGTGCGCCGTGGTCGAGGCGTTCTTACAAGGGATGGTGCAGATGGCCATACGCGGAAAGGGTATTTAATATTCGTGCTATACCACGAAGCATTTATTGTTTTTATGAACCACGAATTAAACGAATCTGACGAATGACTGGCGCGGAGAATATTCATGATGGCGCATATTCACGTCATGGCTATTTCTTTTCGCCCAGCATCAGACGCGTGAGGCGGAAACGGGAAAGCAACCAATAGACGGCAAGACTTGTGAGGGCGGCAACACTGGGATGCACCCATAGGCAGACATCCATGCCGCGGAACACGGCATAGCTCAACTGCAGCAATACAGCATGGAGCAACATGATGCAGAGCGAAGCTCGCCCCACATGGCACAACGCTTGGCGCAATACTTCCACCTGGGCAATCTGCTTCGATACGCAAAGCACGGCTTGCATGGCAACGAATGGCACGAGGAGGTCAAGGCCAACCGGCCACACGAACTTGTTGAGACTGAACGAATAGTGTATCACGCCTGCCACATCAAGGGCCAGCAAGACACCCATCAGCAGGAGACACACGCCCCCGAACCGGTTTTCAAGAAACAGCGCACGACATTTGTATCCCATCATCAGGTAGGCGGCAGCAAACAGCGCCATGTCGGCATCCCACGGTACCCAGATGAGCTGAGAGAGGCTAAAGCGCATGGCGATGGCATGACTCACCACATAACCCACGGCTATCCACAACCACGGCCGCCGCGTGTATTTCAGCAGGGCGAACACAAGGAGCGAGGCCACAAACAGTACCGTAAGGAAATAATACGGATGAGTGTAGGCGTTCTGTATGGCCCAGCCACCGTAGAGCGTGGCAAGCACGGTCTGCCATATCTGTCCGCGGTGCATGATGCTGCCGAGGATGACGGAGAAGCATGCGTAAGGCACAGCCAGACGAAGCAGCTTCTTCCGCAGTTCGCCGCGCAACGTGCCGCCGGTCTTCATGAACAGTCCGGAGATGATGAAGAAGCACGGCATGTGAAACCACAATATGTAGCGGCTCACATCATGGTCAAGGCCGGAGGTGTGTCCCACCACCACAAGGATGATGAGCAGGCCCTTGGCGATGTCAACCACGGGGTTGCGGCCGGATTGGGAAGATACAGCCGTTTCCATCATCCTTTCCTTTGTCTATAACCTATCACGACGTTCCCTGCAGGAGTGAGGCTGATGAGCCAGACGACGGCGAGGGAGATGACGAACGTCAGCACGATGGTAACCACTATCTGCTGCAGGGCCGGCAGGGCAGCGATGAACGGAACATTCCACAATCCTACGCGCATGATGAAGATATGACAGAGATAGATGCCAAAGGTCATATTGGACAAGCGCACGAGCTGCGTCTGCCAACGGCGCAACGGCGTGAAACGGTTGGCAACGGTGCGCCACAGCGTCCACCAAAACAAGCCATAGCAGAGCACAAACACCGACAAGCCATTGATGAACACGCCCGATATGTTTTCGATGTGCATCACTTTTGCAGCCAACGGAGCAGCCAAGGCTATGAGGAACAACACCGTGGCATGCCACAAGCGGAACTTACTGCCATAGTGCAACAGGTAATGTCCAAGGACGAAATAGCCCACGTAGCCCGAAAAGTTATAAAGGATGTTGTTGTATGTTTGGTCTATCTTCAAAACACCCTCAAGCAACGGATAGAACAGCGTCACACACCATAACATGAGATAGAAGCGTTCCTCCTTCTCGCTCGCCCGCCGCAACCATGCCGAGAGGATGGGCGTAAGCAGATACAGACCGATGAGTGAATACATAAACCAAAGCACGTCCGAGCCCTGCGGACTGAACGGTATGGAGAGCACCATTTGCGGCAGTTCTTCGAGACTGTTCTTCTTCAAAAGAATGCGCACAACGATATAAAACGCCGTCCAGACAAGTGTGGGCAGCAGCACCTTGTTAAGTCGTTTGCGCAGGAAGTCGCGTGTAGAGAGCTTCAGGTCTGTTCCCGGTGCCGGCAGGAGCAACGCTCCGCTCACAAGGAAGAAGAGCATGTTGCAAGGCGACGAGAAGAGACTCGTTGCGGCATGCACGAAAGAGTGTGCGTCTTGTCGCGCCATGGGTGCGTGGCAGGTAATCACCAGCAGGCAGGCGAAGATGCGGATGATATCGAGTGAGAGGTTTCGTTGTTTCATTCTATCAGTTGGTATATTGCATATACGATTAAGCCCAGAGGCTTACTCCTTTGCGTAGAGCGGAAGGGCGATGCGTTCACGGCGTCCATCCACTGTCACGGAGGCAAAACACCGACGGTAGCCGCAGGCGTGAAGCAGGTGTTGCGTGGAGGCCTCAGGTTCCATGATAAACGCGAAGAAGTCGGGCTTGCGCTGCCGCAGGGCCTCGATGCGCTGGGCAGTCATGTCGGCGGTGGCCGCCTTCTGCTTGGCGTAATATTTGCAGGCGGGCAATGCGCGCGACTTCAGTCCCGCACCATTGTCGGCCACGTTGAACATGATCTTTGGATACTGTTTTTTCGTAAGCACCCGCTGCATGGCGTCCCACTGGAGAGAATAGGGGTGGTAGGTGAAACGCAGGTTCTCGCGGTGCACGCTGACCGCAATGTTGGCAAGTACCACCACAGAAAGTATCACCACCACAGCCTTTGTCGGCATCCTGCGCAGCGCATGCGGACACAGCCGGGCTGCAAAGAGGATGAAGAAGGTGAAAAACGGCATAATCGTCAAGCAGTAGTGCAGCGCATTGGCCTTGAGCAGCAGGAAAAGGAAGAACGGCACACATGCAAACACCAACCACCACGAGAAGTGGAAACGGCGGCAAAAAAGGCATACGCCGGCAAGTGCCGCATAGATCAGCACCGTGCGAAATGCCATGTAGGCATCGGCAAACTGACCTGCCAGCACACTGCGCCATGTACCCATGTCATTGCCGTTGTCGGTAATGACGAAGGTGTTGACGAAATATTCCTGCACGAAGGCGGAGAAGTTGCCGGAAACGGCAAACCACACGGCCATGGGTACACACACCACAGCCATGCCCAGCAGTCCCATGAGCACTGCGTCGGCCCGTCTGTGGGCAAAAGACTTCACGACCACGACGAGTGCCATGCCGCCCATCATGAAGAACACGTTCCATTTGACCAGCAGACACCACGCCATGCCCACTCCCATCCAGAAGGCGGCACGGCGAAGGTGCACGCGCGATGCCGGCTGCAGCACCAGACAAGTGTAATAGAGGCCGATAGATATCCATGGCAGGCAGAAATCCTCGGCCTTCGTCTCGTTATGCACCGGTCGCAGCAGCACGAGCACCGACATGATGACCACCGCCACAAGTGAGGTGCGATGCCCGGCAAACAAACGCGACGTGCGCCACACAAACTCAAGGGTGACGGTGAGCGCCACGACACTCATCCACAACACTCCACTGTAGGAGGTAGGTGTCAGCAGGTAAGCCAGACCATAGACCAGCCACAGCACTGGGCCTTTCGAGTCGGTGAAGTCGACATAGGGGGTGAGCCCTTCCATCCAAGCCTTGCCGCAGGTAAAGAACCACGAACTGTCGCCACGCGATCCCCATTCGTGCATGAGAAACGAGTCGGGCGAGAGCCACGACAGGACGAAGGCAGAGAAAAGAAACAGCCATGCCACGCGTGGTGCGGTGGACTTTTTGGTGTGTGGTATTATTTTTGTCATTTTTTCATTGTCACTTTGTGAGGCATGCTTCTGCAGTCTGTTGGTTCAGCCATTGCCGCGATGCGTCTGCCTGCCGTTCAATCTCTGCCGTCACCTTGGCATAATCAATGTGCTGGAGCAACGTGTCATCGGGAGTCGTCTCATCGACAAGACGATGGCTGATATCGAAACGGCGGAGCACGTCGGACATGCGGTTGTTGAGTCCGTCGCCACGGTTCACCACGAACACGTCGCGCTGGAAGATCAGCGAGAACGCCGTGACGTGGAACGAGTTGCTCACCACGCACTCGGCATGGCGGATGAGCCACAGAAACTGCTCGGGACCTGCCGTGCGGAAATATCGGTTGCCGTAGTGCAGCGGGCGAGGACTGACCTGCCATATCTCCGCACCCGTCAAGCCAGACAGTCGCAATGCCACCGCCTTGACCTTAGGGTCGCGCATGAAATCCTGCACCAGGATGTAGCGTTTGCCGATGGGCTGAGGTGATTCGGTACGCTTCGCCCACTGGTCTGTGAGAGCCGCCCAATGGGATGCAGGAAACAGGAACACGGGGTCGAGCACATAGATGCCCCGAAGGTTCAGACCGCCGAGGATGTCCAACGCTGACCGCTCACGCACCGAGATGGCATCAAGGCGAGACAACTTCTCCTTGACAAACGTCTCCGTGCCGCCCACCAACTCGTCGGTGGCGAAACTCGCTGCATAACTGATGCGCCGTGTGTCGGCCGTACCGAAGTCGAGGTAATAGGCTGGGTCGGTGCCGTTGCGGAAAGTGGTGTTCCATATCTGGTCGCTGCCGCAGATGTAGAGGTCCGCCTCGGGGGCATGCTCCTGCAGTTCGGCTGCGCTATTATATATATAAGGTGTGAGCGGAATGTATCGATCGGAGAACGCCACGAACTCGCGATGGCGCTGCAGGTCACGGCGGCGGTCGCCTATCTGCAGGAGGAGTTTGCCCCAACCCCGCAACGACCGTCCTGGCCAGAACCACATCTTGCCACGAAAGGTCATATAGTCGGGGCGATAGTCGATCACCCTGACCTCATGTCCCTGCTGACGCAGATACTCGGCAAGGGCGTATGCCTGCAGGCGTGCGCCGTGGTTGTCGGCGTTCTGACAAGTGATGGTACAGATGGTCATTCTGCAAGCATTTCGTTTACCTTGCGGCTCTCCGTCCGTGCGGTGTCGTTGTGTTCTTTCTTCGTTGCCTCGATGATGCGCTCACGCAGAGCATCGTCGGTGGCAAGGCGCATGATGTTGTCGGCGAGACTCGTGGCGTTCATCTCGGCGATGAGACCGTTCTCCTCGTGTCGCAACTGGTTATATACCACAGGGAAATTTGTCGATACCTCGGGCTTGTGGAGCAGACGTGCCTCGCATAGCGTGAGACAGAAGCCCTCGAAGGTGGAGGTCTGCACGTAGATGTCGGCCTGTGACATATAGGGGTAAGGGTTGGCTTTCAAGCCGAGGAGCACCACGTTGTCTTCCAGTCCGTACTCACGGATGCGCTGCTCCACGGCGGGACGGTCACTGCCGTCGCCCACGAAATACCAGCGGAACCGCAGTCCACGGATCCGCAGCTCACGGGCTGTCTCTACGGCCAGTAGGTGGTTTTTTGGGGGGGCCACCCTGCCCACGGTGACGATGCGCAGCGTGCCTTCGGGCAGCGTGTCGGTGTATCCCTCCTCGCCGGCCATGCGATGGATGAGACCGACATTGAGAATATCATAGACGGTAACAAGCTTTTCGGCAGGGGCGAAACTGGTTTTCGCCAACATCGTATAGAGCTGGTCGGAGACGGCGATGACGTGGTCGAAACGGTCGTAGTAACGGCGGTTGAACGACTCACGGTAGCCCGCCTTCTCCATATCCACGTTCACCCATGCCAGTTTACGTTTGGCACGAACCTTCTCTGCTACATAGTAGGTGGGGAAACCCTGCTGATAAGCCACCGCCACATCGTAGGTCTGCTTGAGACGCGGCATAGCCGTGTGGAGAGCCGTCCAGCGCAGTTCAGCAAAATGCCGCTTGGGGAAGAGGCGGATGAGCAGGGAATAGAACGCCTGACAAATCCGCATCCACCATCCGCCACCGTTGGGAAAATCGACAACGTTGACCTGCTTAGGGATGTAGCTCTCGAAGATGCCGCCACGCCCTATCATCATAAGGTCCACGTCGTAGCGGTCGTAGTCGAGCAACGGCAGCAGCGACACCAGACTTTTCTCCGCACCGCCGCACACGAGCGCATCAATAAGAAAGAGTATTCGACGTTTCTTCATCGGAGTTTGTTCACGCCCCTGTAAGGGGCATATATTATAGCGTAGGGGTTCTTGCTAAGGCAAGCGACAAAGTCGAGCGGCCCCTACGTTTTAGGATTGTATTTTTCCTTTGCCCCTGTAGGGGGCGCATATTTAAATCGAATACTGATGAATTATGCGCCCCCTACAGGGGCAATGAATGAAATATCACGGACAATTGATAGGGGTAAACCCCTATCCTATATTATTTCGCCCCTACGGGGCTATGCATAAATATCATGATGAAACGTCACCAACGTTTCACCGAAACATGCTGCCCCTACGGGGCTATGCGCCAAATCAAACTTGCTTCATCGTAGCTATGCGCCTTTCATCGGAGTTTCACCATGATATAATTGTATTTGCGCAATGCTCGCTCCAGCATCTGGCGCAGACGCCACTCTATCTTGTAGCGCAAGGTGTATTGCGGTCGAAACATCGGTTGCGTGCGCCATGAACCGAGGGCGAGGTGATGCACGTAGCTGTCGGCACACGCTCCCACGGCATCGAAGAAGCGTGAGGGATAGACGGTGAGCGTGCCGCACTGCTGTATATGGTCGGCAAGCACGCTGGGGTCATACCCTAATGGGCGTGCCAGTTCGCTTTGTATATAGGGCAACAGGCGCATGTCAAGGCGCAGCGACGGCGGCAGATCGGCATGGGGCGACGTCACGAAATGGCGGCCGTCGTAATAGTCGAGACACAGTTTCAAGTATTCGTTTCCTGCCTCGGCCCCGAAGCAATGGGAACCAAGATAGACATCGGTGTGCGGGCCGTCGATATGCATGGAGTTCTCGCGCCCGATGAACGCCTGGTTGTCGAGCATCGGCTCAAGTGTCTGCAACACCATGGCATCGGTGTCGAGGTAGATTCCGCCCTCGTGATAGACAGCCCAAATGCGCACCACGTCGGCAGCGAACGCCCACTTGCGCTCCGCCAGCGCCTCGCGCAGGAACGGCAGGTCGATGACCTTGATGGCCTCAGCGTCCCAGAGACGGTACTGCCAGTCGGGCATGTGGCGGTGCCACGAGGCGATGCAGTCGGCTATCTCCTTGGGGAATGGTTCACCGCTGAACCACGTATAATGGATGATTTTGGGTATCATAGACTATCTGTATATTTTGCTTACCAGCCACTCATACCCTCTCCAGCATCTGAGGTATGCAAAGAGGGGGAAGAAGAACGGCATGTGGGGTCGGTAGATGCGGGGCGACACGAAGTCGGCTATTATGCGGTAGCTGGCATAACGTTGCTGTCGCGTCATGAGATGGTCGCGCGTGGTGAGCGAGAGTGCAGTGGTGAGGCGGTCGAGCACATGCGCCTCGATACGGCTCCGGTCGGTGACGTGGTGGCGCTGGCAGATAGCCTCCAAAAGTGATTGGATGCGCAATGCCATGTCGTACCATTGCACTGAAGTGCTCGTGCTGCTTAGCGACTCTTCGCGTGAATGGGTATAATAATAGGTGGCGACATTGACCGCTTGCACCCTTGCTGCATGCTGCAGGTATGTAAAGACGAAAAGAGCATCCTCGCCAAAGCTTATACCCAAGGGGAAACGAATATCAAAATCGACTATCATGCTGTGTTTAAACAACTTGCAGTGTGGGCCACAAAGAGGATAGACGGAGATGGACGACAGGGCTTCGCCGATGGACATGACGTGCTGCAGGACATCGCCGGCAGACAGGTCGGGCATCATGCGCTGGACGGTTTCACGGCCATTGGCATCGACGCTCGCCAAGGAGCATATGGTGAAATCCAAATCATCGGTCTGAGGCAGAAGCGTTGCGATATAGGCTTCCGATACGTAGTCGTCGCTGTCGACAAACGCCACCCACTGGCCTCTTGCCAATGCCAGCCCGGCGTTGCGTGCCGCGCTGACCCCAGCATTCTCCTGATGATGCACCACGAGACGGGCATCCTCTTTTTGCATCTGCCGCAAAACGGCAAGGGTGTCGTCATGGCTGCCGTCGTCGACGACTATCACCTCGATGTCGGTGAAGGTCTGGCGGAGCACGCTCTCCACACAGCGGCGGATAGTGTCCCCAGCGTTGTAGGCGGGGATGATGACGGAGACGAATGGTGATGCAGTGGGCATGGTGGTTGAATTATGCGCCCCCTACAGGGGCACAATATGAAATAGGATTTGCGGATACGTGGCGATGCTTATCTGCGAAACGATTTGAAACGGCTTATCTGGCTGACGGCATACGCCTTGACCAACTGGCGGTTGGAGGCGTTGAGCAGGGCGAACCATGCCACGATGCCGAAGCAGACGGCATAGGACACGATGACCAGCACGAGACGCAGGAACGACTCGGGCATGCTGGCATGGATAGCCATCGGGGCACACAAGCACACCGCAATGACCGACCACACATGACCGATGGTGGTGAGCAGCGCCCCGCGCTGCAGGTCGGGTATCTGGATGCGCAGAAACTGGAAATCGCTCACGATGAGAATCACGTAAGTGATGGCGTTGGCCACATAAGCCATCTCCACAGGCAAGCCCAACTTGAACGCTGTCCACGTGAGCGAGGGGAAGATGAGCCACAGGGTGCCGTTGATGAACGACAGACGGCGAATGTCGCCCGTGCTGTGTATGGCGCAGTTGCACACGTTGACGTGCGTGTTGATCGCCATGCCGATGATACCCAGCCGCAGGAAGTTGACCGCATGGTCGGGCACCTGCCCCAGCCAGAGGTAGAGCACATAATGACCCTCCAGACAACACGGCACGGCAAGGATGCTGATGGCCGAGACGGTGAAGAGGATGGAGTTGCGCATGTTGGTCTGCATCTGCCCGATGTTGCCTGCGGCATACTGCTTGGTGATCTGCGGCTGGAATGCTTGCGCCACCGTGGTGGTGAACGCCATCACCATGCCGTTGACCGTGGCGGCGATGGAGGCGGCAGCATTGTAGAGCACGCCGAAGAAGATGTTGATCAGGAAGGTGTTGCACTGCTGCGACACCGTGACGCACATGTTGCCGTAGAGGTCGAGACCCGAGAAGGTCAGGATGGAGCGGAGCATGGGCTTGTCCCATATCCAGTGGAAACGACACTCCTCGAAATGGCGGATACAGTAGATGCGGTAGATGCCGCAGATGATGAGCGAGACACAGAGACCCAACGTGGCATAGAGCTTCACCCTGTCGAAAGGACTGATGACGAGCACGTAGACGATGAGCAGTTTGAGCACGGCGTTGAGCAGCTCCATGTAGGCAAACTTGTGCATGTGCTCATGGGCGATGATGCTCGCTCCGTAGGGAGTCTGCGTGAAGCCCACGACCAGCATCAGCACCGAACACTGATATACCCACAGGGCGGCATCGAGTCTGCCCTCGGGGAAGTTGAGCTTGTGCAAGACAAACCACAGTCCCACGGTCTCCGCCAGCACCACGGCGATGAGCGCCAACATGAGATGGCAGATGAGCGCGGTGGAGAACACCTTGCCCAGTTTGTCGGTGTTTCCGCGCCCCATCTCGTAGGTGAGGAAGCGCGACGTGGCACCCGACATGGCGGCATTCAAGAAACCCACCATGCCGATGACACCGCCAGCCACGCCATACAAGCCGTAGTCGGCCACGCCCAGCGTGTTGAGCACCACACGCGAGGTGTAGATGCCCACGAGCGTGGTGATGAGCGTGCGGAACGTCATCACCGCAGCGTTGCGCGCCACCCGGCGGTTGCCAGTAAGTTCTTTATTTTCGGTCACGGTCTTTAATCGTGTTGTCATCGTAATATCCTATCAATCTCCTGTCCGTAATAACTGTAGTATCCGTAGAACCAGACATATTCGGCGAAGAGCATCCACATGTCATTATGGGTGCTCCATGCGGCGATGATATTGTCTTGATCGATGTCGTCTATGATATTTTGGCGCAATTCCAGGTCTTCACAGGCTTTTTCCACATCCTTGTCTGTGTATTCGGATTTTACAAGTTGATACCATATTTTCCTGACCTGTACTATCCAGCCTGCATTAAGATTTAGACAGTCTGAGGCAAACCATTTATCTTCGAAATTGGGGTTGTCATAGCAGAACCGACCTTTTTTGTCATACGAAATGTCGTTGCACAATTCCGCTGACAAGAATATCGGCATCACAAACTGGTCTCCGCGACCATTGTTGCAACAACAGCTTTTCTTTGGCTTGTCACCTTCGAATATCTTTCCATCACATGACGCTACAAGATTGTGATAAGAAAGGAAATGGGGATAGGGTGCGCTTTGTATTTTCTTTGTTGCCTGTTCAGGAGTAAGTTCTCCTCCGTAGCATATTGTAATCTTGTCACTTTGCAGATTGGGAAATTTAAGATATTTGCTCTTTTCTTCTTCCCATTTGGCCTCTTTAATCTTATGCGGTATGATATGCTCCAGCGTGATATTTTCCTTATGACCGTTCACTGTGTCATTAAGGAACAGCCGTCTCATGCAATAGCAGCAATAACTGTAGCCTTGCTGGTCTTTTTGTTCGTCGAACAAGACCTGCTCCAATGCAGACATTCCCGACTTAGAATAATACAGGTTACGGTATTGACTCTCGTCTGCGACCCAATGTCTGTCAATGTAATCTTGCGTAGCCTGTATACCTTTGGTCTCATAAGGTGTTGCAAGTTTTTCAATATGCTGCATGGCTAAGTTTCAACAAGTTCTTTTTTCAGGTCTTCCTCTATCTTCTGGTACCGCTCGTTTGAAATGCCAAGTCCGCGTATGGCCTGAAGGGTTTCTTCTGCAAGACTATCCTTGCCACGGCGCATCAGACGCAGATATTTCCCTTTCAGTTGTTCCAGTTTCACATTGCGTGGCTCGGTATTCATGATAGCCGAAAGAATAAAGTCATAGTCGGCACCATACTTGTCGGAAATGTAGGTATGACCATATTCACCATCTTCGTGCTGCAGCAAGATGATTTTCCCGTTCTCCCCCAATATCGTATTGCTTATCACAAGAGGAGAGTGGGTGGATACAATGAACTGTATGTGCTCGAAGGTTGACATAAAGCGTATCAACACGTCCTGCTCCATTGAAGGATGCAGGTGCAGGTCAAGCTCGTCAATAAGCACTACGCCTTGCGGCTCGACAGACGCCCCGTTCAATATGTAAGAGCGATAGGCTATGTCGAAGACCATATTGTAAAGACGCTCGTAACCAGCAGGCAGTTCGTCCCAACGTCTGCGGCTGCCATCTGCAAAATATGCCACAATATAGGGTTCGGAGACACCATCGGTTATGAGGTCGCTTATCTGCAATGTGTTGGACGTGTCAGAAAGGCCCTCTATCTGACTGGATGTAAATTTCTTCAGGTACTTTAATACAAAGTCTGTCTCCGATGCATATTTCTCTATGTCTGCCTTGCACTTTTGGGCTTCAGCAGAATCTTGGTCGACGATGCGCGATAGTGACTGACGCCTCTTGTACTGAAGGTTGTAGGTGCGCATAAACCGCTTTTGCCATATCAGCGCACAGGATGAGTCCTTGTCCCAATGATAGTATCCCCAAGCCCGATAGAGATTGTCGTCGTTGTCTATCATCTTTTGAATGGCCTGACTCAACTTGGCATCGATATGAGGATATCTGTCGGAATAGTACGCAAACAAAGGCCAAGGCACATTGTTGCCTATATATTCTTTTCGGAAATAGAGATACGCGTCCTTATAAAAGGAACTTTGAAGTTTTGCATTGGCCGTAGACAACTTATGAAAAGACCATGAGGGGAATGCCGGCAATTCAACATTACAATCCTCTACACTTGGCTTCACTTTTATGTCAACGCTCTCTGCCGGTTGCATATCCTCACCATGCCATATCTCAGCACTGTCGAGATTGGCAACCGTCAAATCGTTCACGCCACCGGCAATTGTGGAATACCCCCATGACGGATTTTGTGAAAAGAATATGCTGAGCGCATTCTTTATGCTTTTGACAAAGGAAGTCTTACCGCTTCCATTCTTGCCAATCAGCACATTCACTCTATCAGCCAATTGAAAGTGTGCTTCCCGATAACAGTGAAAGTTATGTATTTCTATTTCTTTTAAAGTCATATGATGTCAGTTCCTACGATTTCTTCTCCTCCGTGTAGTAGCTGCCGTAATAGCCGTAGCTGCCGTAATAGCCATAGTGGCCACCGTAGCGGTGGTTGCCGTAGGACGAGTATGACTTGGAGCCGTTGAGGAGGATGGCGAGGTTCTTGTATTTGCCCGTCTCATACCACTGCTCTACGGTGGGCAGGAGCGAGCGGTCGAAGAGGCCCACACGGATGACGAAGAGCGTCACGTCGACATGGGGTGTGATGATGCTCACGTCGGCTACCATGTCGCTCGGCGGACAGTCGATGAAGATATAGTCGTACTCCTCGCGCAACTTCTTGATGAGCGCCTCGAAGCGCGGCGAGTAGAGCAGCTCGGTGGGGTTGGGGGGTATTGTGCCGCAAGGCAGGATGTCGACGGCACCGTTGTTGACGATCAGCCTGCGGTAGTCGTCGGTCTGCGCGCCGAGGTAGTTGCTGATGCCCTGCTTGGGGCTGTGGATAAACTGCGAGAGCGAGCCGTGGCGCATGTCGAGGTCGATGACCAGTGTCTTCTTGCCGTTGACCGCCATGGTGAGGGCGAGGTTGTGGGAGATGAAGGTCTTGCCGCTGCCGGGATACATGGATGTGAGCATGATGACCTGACGGCGTCCCTCGCTGCTGACCAGGAACTCGAGGTTGGAGCGCACGATGCGGAACGCCTCGTTGATGAGGTTGCGGCTTCCCTCTTCCACGACCACCTTATGGGCGTGGTGCTTCTGCTTGCGCCGGCCCGGGAAGGCGAACTTCTTGGGTTTGCCGTCGAGCGGTATCTCGCCGACAAAGGGAACGTTGAGCGTCTCCAGGTCCTTGCGCGAGCGCACCGTGGTGTTGGCAATCTCTATGAGGATGATGATGCCGGCCGGCACGAGCAGTCCGATGAGCAACGCCATCATTATCACGTTGCTGTCGACGGGCGTGGTGGCACCGCCACCGGCATGGGCCGGCTCCACGATCTTGGTGTTGTAGGCGGTGAACGCCTGCGACATCTCGTTCTCCTCACGCTTCTGCAAGAGGAAGGTGTAGAGCGTCTCCTTCACCTTCTGCTGGCGCTCCTCGGAGATGAGGAACTGAGCCTGCTTGGGGTTGGCGGCAATCTTGGCGTTGGCAGCAGCCTTGTTGCTTTGCGAACTTGCCTGCTGTGCCTGCAGAAGTGCAATCTCGTTGTCGAGGGTATGGATGATGGCGTGACGCATGACGTTGAGGCTTGCGTCAAGGTCCATCACGATGGGGTTCTGCTCAGAGGAGTTGGCCACATACTTGTTGCGCTTGAGCAACATCTCGTTGTACTCGCTGATCTGCGACTGTATGCTTGAGTTGCCTATACCGGAATTGGAAGGCAGGAGTTGGTTGTTGTGCTTCTCGTCTACAAGGTTGGTGCGGATATATCGTGCCATGTAGATCTGCGTGCTCAGCTCGTGCGACTCCTGCGTGGCGGCGGTGCTCTGGCTCATGGCCTGTGCGCCGAGCGCGCCTACGTCGGGCATAAGGTTGCGCGACTTATAGTTGGAGATGGTATTGTCGAAATGTCCCAGTTCAGCTTCGATCACCGACAGACGGTCCTTGATGAAGTCGTTGGTGGCGAGCGTCATGCGGTTGCGATCCTTGACCCACGCCTCGTTGTAGACGGCGATGAGGGTGTTGAGGATGTCGTTGGCGCGTTCAATGCTCTGGTCGCGATATTTGATGTCGAGCACGGAAGAGTTCTTGACCTGCGTTTCGACAGACAGTCCGCCACGCACACGGCTCACGGCACTCTTCTTGCTAACGCGCTCAATGTCAAGCTCGTCGCTGGTCCCCTTGGCGTAGAACTCCGATGGGGCGATGGTCACATTGCCAATGGGCAACTTAGCCACAGCTCCCAGCTTGGTCGTCACGGTTTGGCTATATGTCTTGCCGCCACGGCTCATGTTGCTCACCTCGCATTGTCCGTCGGCACGAAGCTTGAGATGCAGCGATGCCGTCTCGGCGTCGTCGAGACCGCTGAAGGTCACCTTCACGGGGAGGCCGAGACCGTATACCACCTCGTTTTTCAGCACATCGTGGTGATAATAGTTCACGTCGAGGTTAAGACGGTTGACCACTTCTTCGGAGAGCGGCGCGCTGGTGAGAAGTATCTGCTCGTTGGTGAGATTGGCAGAGCCTTCCTCTACGCCCATCTCCTGCAGCTGGCGTTCGGCAGTGGAGTTGCTTTTGTCGTTCTGCTTCAGCATTATGCTGGCGGTGCAGGTGTATACCTTGGGCGTGCTTTTGAGATACCAGTAGGCATAGCCAAGCGTTATAAGCAGAGACAGGACAAACCATTTCCACTGGGCGAGGCAAAGGAAGAGCATGTCGCGCACCTGAACCATGATGTTGGTCTGGTTGCGCGGCGTGCGGCTGGCAGGGGTGTTGCCTTGCACGTTAGAAGCCGGTGTCTCGGCTGTATCCATTTTACGTTGCATGATGGTGTTTCGTTTTGGTTATTGCTTATTTCACGAGGAAATTGACGATGGTGATGGCAAACGAGGCCAGACCCATCCAGAAGCCCGGCGTGCTGAAGAGGTTGGCCGTGGGCGTGGACTCGTTGGCCTTCTTCTGCGTGGGCTCGACATAGATGATGTCGTTCTGCTGGATGTAATAAACGGGTGAGGAGTAGACGCTCTGCGCATCGCAGAGGTTCACGGTGTAGGGGGTCTGTATGCCGTTCTCGGTGCGGAGCACGGTCACATTCTCGCGCTTGCCGTCGATGGTGAGGTCGCCAGCCTCGGCAATGGCCTCAAGGATGGTGAGCTTGTCGCGCGTGATCTGCACGCGGCCCTTCGTGCCCAGCTCGCCGAGGGCATAGAAGCCCATGTCGGCATAGTCGACCGTCACCACGGCATCGCGCACGAAATTGCCGGAGAGCAAGCGATACTTGATCTCATTGGCTACATCAAGGCGCGACTTGCCTGCCACGGAGATGAGGCCCAGTGTGGGGAAATCGATCTTGCCCTGTGGGTCGACGGTGTATATTCCCATTCCCGAATTGCCGCTGCGGGAGGTAGAAGTGTTGTTGGTGTTGACATTGAAGATGCGCACGAGCTCCTCGTCGCGGCTGCTGACGGTGATGTTCAGGCGGTCGCCCGTCTGGAGCTTGATGGTCTTTTCTTCCTGCACCGCCACGGGCACGTTGGGTTGCAGATTCTGCATGTAGGTGATGTTGGTAGCACTCTTGCACGATGCAAGGAGCACCACGACAAGCATGAACAAGAGATGCCTAAAAGAATAATGTCTGTAATTCATTTTTTGGTAAATGTGTATGATTACTTGAAGTCGTATTAACTTTTTGGATGGGGTAGGGGCTGTTTGCGGAGCCACGGGTCAGAGCAGGCGTATGAATTCCGGCTCCACCTCGATGGCGGCTACGATGACGTTGGGGATGGAGATGAGGAGACGGCGCTTGCGCATGCCGCGACATTTGAGCAGCTTGCCCTCGTAGCCGTCGAGCTGGCCGCCGACGATGGCCACCTGCCGGCCTATCATCGCGGGAGTGATCTCCTCGGGGGAGAAATACTGCGGCGAGTCTACCGACTGGACGGCTTTGATGAAGCGGTCCATCTCCCCGTCGCTTACAAGCATGGGCTGGCGATACCCGCCTCCCCGTACAAAACGATACTGTAATGTCGGGATGTGCGTGAGAACGGCATCCACCTCCTCTGTCGTGGAATGTACGAAGATGAGGTCATGGATATAGGGCGCTTCCTCGCGCGACTTGACACCCTTGTGCGTGACCACGCGCCACTGCATTGGTGTGAAGAATTCGATTCCCGTCCCTGACAACTCCTTAAACGCAGGAGTAAGAGAGTTGGGGCGCGTCAGGTCGCGCATGACAAACCAATGTTTGGGTGACGTCATTCTGAAAGATTAAGCGAAGCAACAGTAGGGGTGACATCCATACGGCTCAAATAAGGCAGGGACATATCTTCTACTCCTGCTCAAATGCGTAAATAGTAACATATCAAGCAGTTATATTCAATGTAGCCGTAAGTTTCAGTCTCTAACCTATTGTTAAAATACATGTTCCAACGACATCAGGTCTGTGGCATCATGTGTGGTATGACACAGGCTCCCTTTTGTCGATATCAAATTACAATGCAAAGGTAGCATTTTCTTTCTGAATTCAAGTGCTCTTGGGTCTTTTTTTGCTTGTGTAACCGATATTTACGCCGATTTTTCCTTGCTTTAGCAAATCCGAAACTTGAATAATTTATAAGCACAAACCCTATATCGGAAACTTTCGTGCATTTGTTGCCAATGGATGGGGCCGTATGTAGATGCCCAATAGTTAAAAATGTTAAAACCAGATAAGTTTTCGGCGATTTCCTTGCGAGAAACCATAAAACGTCATATCTTTGCAGTGTACTAATAAAGTAGAACACCACAACACAATATCAGTCAATTCAAAAAACAATAAGGCAATGATCAACATTCAGAACATCAGTTATCGCTATCCGGGTTGCAAGCGCTTGGTATTCAAGGACTTCTCGCTAACCCTGAAGCCGGGCCGCATCTACGGCCTGTTGGGCAAGAACGGTACAGGCAAGTCGACGCTGCTCTACCTCATCTGCGGACTGCTTCGCCAGCGCAAGGGCGACATCACCGTCAACGGCGAGCGAAGTGTCCTCCGCATGCCCGACATGTTGCAAGACATCTACCTCGTGCCCGAGGAGTATGACCTGCCCGCCGTCGCGCTGAAGGAGTATGTGCGCATCAACAGTGCCTTTTATCCCCGCTTCAACGTAGACATCCTCAACAGTTGCCTCACCGACTTCGAACTGCCCACCGACCTCCATCTGAAGGAACTCTCCATGGGACAGAAGAAGAAGGTCTACATGAGTTTTGCGCTGGCCACAGGCTGCAGCTACATCCTCATGGACGAACCGACCAACGGTCTCGACATCCCCTCGAAAAGCCTGTTCCGCAAGGTGGTGGCACGCCACATGGCCGACGACCGCACGCTCATCGTCTCTACCCATCAGGTGCACGACGTGGAGTCGCTGCTCGACCACATCGTCATCATCGAGCAGAGCCACGTGATGCTCGACTGCAGCGTGGGCGACATCACCGAGGCCTACGCCTTCCGTACCATCCCCGAGGTGCAGGCTGGCGAGGCGGTCTACACAGAGCCTTCTGCCGGTGGTCTCAGCGCCATCATGCCGCGCAAGGCTGGCGAGGAAGAGACTCGGATCAACCTCGAGCTCCTCTTCGACGCAGCCGTCAGCGGCAAACTGCCCGCAACCTTCCTATCCAACAAGTAAAACAGAACGCACACACACCATGAAAAACTTCAATGTCACCCGATTCATCAATGTCATGCGCTGGCAACTGTCCGAGCGCAGGAGTGTCTATACCTTCGCCGCAGTCGGGTTTGTCCTCATAGCCCTCTTCACGCTGGTCACCCCCTTCCTCTTCGGCGTGTTCAAACAAGACTATTCCGACCAGGAATATACCTCGACGGCGGCCACCATCCTGACAATCTGCACCGTCTGGTACTACCTGAGCTGCGGCGCGCTCATCGCCGACGACCTGAAAGACAAGCGCAAGCGCATCACCGCATTCATGCTGCCTGCCAGCCGACTGGAGAAATTCACGGCCCGCTACCTGCATCTGCTCATCACACTGCCCCTGGTCTTCCTCGCAGGCTATGCCGCCGGCGACCTGCTGCAGATGGGCATCAGCCAGGCGGTCTTCGGTGACTGCCGTTCGGTTGTCGTCAGGGCTGCCATCTCATCCTACGAGTCGTTGCCGCGCCTGTCGCAGTCGTTCGACGAGACGTTCTCGTTCTTTGTGGCCCTCTGCTGGTTCCCTCATTCCCTTTTCCTGCTCTTCGGCACATTCTTCCGCCGCCACGCATGGATCCTGAGCAACCTGGTGCTGTTCCTCTTGTCCACCACCATCTTGGGCGGAGCGTTCTTTCTGGCCAAAGAGATTCTCGATGCGCTATATGGAAGCGGAGCCTACCGTGTAGGCATCATCGATACCCCTCTCGCCTCTGCGCTCCAAACCGTGGTGCTGCTCCTGGTCATCGCCTTCAACTACTGGGCCTCGTTCCGCATCTACTCGCGCATGCAGGCCGTCACCAACAAGTTTTTCAACTTCTAAAACCGTATCATCATGAAAAAAATAGCATTCTTGCTCATCGCTGTCATGACCCTGGTCAACTCCTGCAAGATTGAGACTGCAAAAGACCTCGGACCCGAGACCACGCGCACCATTACCACACAAGCGTTCGACAAGCTGGACATCAGCATCGGCACCGAAGTGGAGTATATCCCCTCCGACACGTTCAGCGTGACCGTCACCGCGCCCGAGAAGGCGATCGACCGCATGCGGTTCAACGTGAGCGACCGCACACTGAGCATCGGAAATGGCCGCCAGGAAGAAGAGAAGAACGTGACGTGGATCATCAACAACTACGGAAGCTACGTCTCCAAGGTTGTGGTGCGCGCTCCTTCGCTGACCTGCGTCAACCTGGCGGGCAGTGCCACCTTCACCTGCACCAAGGTTATCAAGGCACCCAATCTGGAGATGATGATAACCGGCAGTGGCATCATCGATGTGGCCGACGTGGAAGCCGACGCCGTGAAATTCGCAGTGGCTGGCAGCGGAGACGTCAAGGCACACCTCACACGAGCCGCCGCCACCGGTGTCGACGTGACGGGCAGCGGATATGTCAGCCTGAAGCTGGCCGACTGCGGCAATGTGGCTGTAGGCATAACGGGCAGCGGTGTCGTCGAGCTCAGCGGCAACGCACAGGCGCTCAAACAAAGCGTGACAGGCAGTGGAAGCATCGATACGGACAACTTAAAAATGACAAAATGACGTTCAGCAACAACAAAGCCATATACCTGCAGATGGCCGACCGTCTCTGCGACGACATTCTGGCCGACAAGTACAAGGCCGACGACCGCATACCATCCGTGCGCGAGTATGCCGTGACACTGGAAGTGAACACCAACACGGCCGTAAAAGCCTATGAGGAACTGGCGCGCGAGGGAGTCATCTACAACCGCCGCGGTCTGGGCTACTTTGTCGAGGCCAACGCCAAGGACCATATCCTGCAGGCCCGACGCAACACCTTCTTCCGCGAGGTGCTTCCCGAGATGTTCCGGCAGATGCGGCTGCTCGGGATAGACATTGATGAAGTGAACGAGAAATGGGCCGAGCCATAACGGTCCCGTCATGAGATGTGAGGTTCTCTCTCTTTCCTCACATCATGCCAAAGGCCAACACGGTTGTGACAAACCGGTGTTGGCCTTTATTGATGGATGCAAATGGATAGGAAACTTTCTGACAGATAACCGCGAAAAACAGGCGGTCGCAGTCATCACGTGCTCTCTTGTCCGCTTAGATGCGCTGTTTTTCGCATTTTGCGCAAACCGCTGCTGGTCTGCTGGTTACGGACGGAAACTGTGAAGTGGGGACGTCGTGTTCGTCTCTCGTTTTGCGATAGATGCCTTGTCGAGTCTCAATAAGTGCCTTGTCGTCTCCCGTTTTGTGCTCCTTCGGGGTGCGATACGGCATCTGTCGTGCCGCGATAAGGCATCTGTCGTCAGCCGAAATGTCCTTGGCCATGGCAAAATCGGGAATGGCACATGCGGTTGCAGAGCAGAACCGGCGGTTTCGCCTCCTGTTTCACCGGTCTCCGGGAACCTCGATTTTTCAGAATATTCACGACAAGTCGTCAGCTTGTCAAGACGTTCAAAACGATGCGACAATCTATCAGTCCGGCCAAAGGATTTGCCAAGTTTTTATCGGCCATTGTGTCAATCTGTCATATTGGAGCCAGGCCAGGAATGGTTTGGCACACCCTTTGCTTAAAGTTAGGCGAACGTTAGGTTCATGCAACATTTTTTCAAGAATAACAAAATAAAAACATACAACTATGGGAAAGATTATTGGAATCGACTTAGGTACGACTAACAGCTGCGTGTCCGTCTTTGAGGGCAACGAGCCAGTAGTGATCGCTAATAGCGAAGGCAAGCGCACCACACCTTCTGTGGTGGGCTTCATGAAGGACGGCGAGCGCAAGGTGGGCGACCCTGCCAAGCGTCAGGCCATCACCAACCCGAAGAACACGGTGTACTCCATCAAGCGTTTCATGGGTGAGACCTATGAGCAGAGCCGCAAGGAGGCTGAGCGCGTGCCCTACACGGTGGTCAACGACAACGGATACCCCAAGGTGCAGATTGAAGGTGCTGCGCACCCCTACACACCGCAGGAGATCAGTGCCATGGTGCTGCAGAAGATGAAGAAGACCGCTGAGGACTATCTCGGACAGGAAGTGACCGATGCCGTCATCACCGTGCCGGCCTATTTCTCCGACTCGCAGCGCCAGGCCACCAAGGAGGCTGGTGCCATCGCTGGCCTCAACGTCCGCCGTATCGTCAACGAGCCTACGGCTGCCGCCTTGGCCTACGGTGTCGACAAGTCGAACAAGGATATGAAGATTGCAGTGTTCGACCTCGGTGGCGGTACGTTTGATATCTCCATCCTGGAGTTCGGAGGCGGCGTGTTCGAGGTGCTCGCAACCAATGGTGACACACACCTGGGCGGCGACGACTTCGACCAGGTCATCATCGACTGGCTTGCCAACGGCTTCAAGGCCGACGAGGGCATCGACCTCCGCAAGGACCCGATGGCCATGCAGCGCCTGAAAGAGGCTGCCGAGAAGGCTAAGATTGAGCTCTCGAGCACCACATCGACCGAAATCAACTTGCCTTACATCTCTGCAGAGGGCGGCGTGCCCAAGCATCTGGTGAAGACCCTGACCCGCTCGCAGTTTGAGCAGTTGGCACACAACCTGATCCAGGCTTGTCTGGTGCCTTGCCAGAATGCCATCCGCGATGCCAAGCTCTCCACAAGCGACATCGATGAGGTGATCCTCGTTGGCGGTTCAAGCCGTATCCCCGCCGTGCAGATCTTGGTCAAGAACTATTTCGGCAAGGAGCCTTCAAAGGGTGTCAACCCCGACGAGGTCGTGGCCGTGGGCGCATCTATCCAGGGTGCCATCCTCAACAACGAGAAGGGTGCCGGCGATATCGTGCTGCTCGACGTCACTCCGCTGACTCTTGGCATTGAGACCATGGGCGGCGTCATGACCAAGCTCATCGAAGCCAACACCACCATCCCCTGCAAGAAGAGCGAGACCTTCTCTACCGCTGTCGACAACCAGACCGCGGTGACCATCCATGTGCTGCAGGGCGAGCGCCCCATGGCCAACCAGAACAAGTCTATCGGACAGTTCAACCTGGAGGGTATCGCACCTGCCCGCCGCGGCGTTCCGCAGATCGAGGTGACCTTCGACATCGATGCCAACGGCATCCTCAACGTGAGTGCCAAGGACAAGGCTACAGGCAAGGAGCAGGCTATCCGCATCGAGGCTTCCTCGGGTCTGAGCGAGGAGGAAATCAACCGCATGAAGGCTGAGGCTGAGCAGAACGCTGCTGCCGACAAGGCTGAGCGCGAGAAGGTCGACAAGATGAACCAGGCCGACTCGATGATTTTCACCACCGAGAATTTCCTCAAGGACAATGCCGACAAGATTCCTGCCGACAAGAAGCCGGGCATCGAGCAAGCTCTCCAGCAACTCAAGGATGCCCACAAGGCTGCCGACGTGGCTGCCATCGACTCAGCCATCGCCAACCTCAACAATGTCATGCAGGCCGCTTCAGCCCAGATGTACCAGGGCGGCGCACAGCCTGGTGCAGACGCACAGGGCTTCAACGGTGCAGGCGCTGGTCAGCAGGCCGGCAGCCAACAGAAGACAGACGACACTATCCAAGACGCCGACTTTGAGGAGGTGAAGTAAGTACGGATAGACATCAATAGCAATAAATAGACAAATAAGGTGTAGCTCAACGAGTTACACCTTATTTGTTTTCTGCGACTTTATCTCATATCATTGTCGATTTGCCGATTTTTATCGTATATTTGTACCATAATTGTACCGCGATAAA
>CAVDNW010000034.1:0-28200 GCA_963610435.1 Oscillospiraceae bacterium
GTCGGATGTTGTGTCGGCAAAAGACGTGGTGTGGTATTCGGGCGGACATGTCACTTATACGACGCAAAAGAACTATGGTACGGTCGTCGCCAAGGCACTCGACATGTTTTCTTCTGACATGAAGGCCGTCACGGGCAAGTCGGCAAGAAAGGGAGCAGGTAAGATAGAAATTTACCAACTTGACATGCTGACCAACAAGGAATTCAAGGCCTTGTCAGCTTATAAGCTGCCCATTGAGAAAATTATCGCCAAGCCCGATGCTTTCTGGATGGGAACGCGTCAGGGCAAGGTCATCATCATGGGCAGCAATGGCCGCGGCACAGCTTATGGCATCCTGGAATTGTCGCGCAAGGCAGGTGTCTCTCCTTGGGTGGACTGGGGCGATGTGACACCTAAACCCAAGAAATATCTGGCGCTCGACAGTCGGTTTGAGACGTTGCAACGTCCTTCAGTGGAGTTTCGGGGTGTGTTCATCAATGATGAGGATTGGTCCACGCGCGTTTGGGACAAGCGGTTGGTAGACCGCTCATCCCACTCGGGGCTGATAGGGCCTCGCTATTACCATCGGTTGTTTGAATTGTTGCTGCGACTGCGTGCCAACACGCTGTGGCCGGCCATGCACGAGGGAACAGACGGTTTCTTCAAGGTCAAGGGCAACAAGGAAGTGGCCGACTCTTTCGATATCGTGGTGGGGTCGTCGCATTGCGAACCGCTCCTGCGTAACAATGTGTCGGAGTGGGACAGCCGAAAGCTGGGGCGCTACAACTGGATGACAAACCGTAAGCAAGTGGAGCAGTATTGGCGTGAGCGTGCGCTGGAGACGGCCCATATGGATGCCCTCTATACGTTGGGCATGCGTGGCATACACGACGGGGCTATGGAGGGTGTTGGAGAGGGTACAGCACAGGTGACGGCCTTACAGAGCGTCATCGATGAGCAGCGCAAGATACTCGGTCAGACGGTCAATCGTGATCTGACGAAAGTGCCCCAGGTGTTCATCCCCTATAAGGAGGTGCTTCAGGCTTACGAGTCGGGCCTGAAGGTTCCCGACGATGTGACACTCATGTGGTGTGACGACAACTATGGTTATCTGACCCGTCTTCCCGATGCTGCGGAACAACGCCGGTCGGGTGGAGGAGGCGTCTATTATCATCTGTCTTATTGGGGACGCCCCCATGACTACCTCTGGCTGACCACCACCCAGCCTGGTCTTCTCTATTCTGAGATGCGTCAGGCGTGGGACCATCATGCCCGCCGTCTTTGGATAGCCAATGTCCATGACCCTAAAGTGGCGGCCTACGACCTGTCGCTCTTCATGGATATGGCATGGGACATCCAGTCGGTCTCTGCCACCTCGTTGCAGCAACACCTGCAACAGTGGCTCTCAGAGCAGTTTGGCGAGGAGGTGGGTGCCCAGTTGGTGGAACCCATGACCGAGTTCTACCGTCTTTGCGGAGTGCGTCGTCCGGAGTTCATGGGGTGGAGTCAGGTGGAGCTTGACCGTTCGCGATACAACCGGGGTCTGTCGCCTGTGCAGGATACCGAGTTCTCTGCCGACGAGTTTGGCAACGAACTGGAACGCTATCTTAACGACTATGAGCGTGTGAAGGAAAAAATAGAGACAGTGGAACGTCTTGTCCGACCGGAGCTGAAGGATGCTTTCTTTGCAGCAGTGAAATACCCGGTTTTCTGTGCGGCGGCCATGGCGACCAAGCAGTTGCAGGCTCAGGAGGCGCGCCACATTGCCCGCAAGGAGAGCTTCCATAAGGACGATGAGGCACTGGAGGCAGCTGTCAGAAGCGTCAAGGCCTATCAAGAGATACAAAGTCTCACGGAGATTTATAACAAGAAGATGGCTCACGGCAAGTGGGACGGGCTGATGGATATGGCACCCCGGGGCTTACCCGTATTCCAAGCACCTTCGCTTCCTGACCAGGTGACTGCGGAGGAGATGGAGAAATATGTGCAAGAGCCTATCGATGCCAAGCTGGAGCAGGACGGTTGCGTGGTATGCAATGCCTGCGATTACCAGTCGGCAACAGAGGGTGTACAGCCTGTCGAAATGTTGGGACACTCTATGAAGGCTGTCCAGTTGCCTAAGGGTGGCTCGCTGACCTACAACTTTTATGCCAAGCCTGGCGCTGCCGTCCTCTATACGGCTATGATTCCCACACAGGCCAGCGACAAAGGAGACATTCGCTATTCGGTCAGTGTGGATGGCGGCGAGCCTGTAGTCATCTCGCTCAAGGAACCTTTCCGCTCCGAGCGCTGGAAGGTGAATGTGCTTCGCGGGCAGGCTTTGCGGTCTACGCCTGTCACTCTGACGGGAAGCAACCATACACTGGTCATCACGGCACTCGACGAACATATCGTTGTCGACCAGTGGATGATCGATTATGAACCCAACCGTAGCTTCTACATGCTGCCTGTGAAGCCAGCCATGTAGGGATGGTGAAAAAGCAACTCGCTTGGCCAGTCCCCACCACTTACTTGGCGGTCTTCAGACTGCTGCGCTTGGTGCGGTGGTAGCTGCGGTAGTCGTCGAGCTCAATCTCGACCTCTGGTTCCTGTAGGTCGCCCTCGTGGGGCAACTGGAAGCGCATGTACCGGATGTTGAGGCCGCGCGCCATCCACATCGATTCATAGTAGGTCTGGATGTTGAGGATGGGTGACTCGGTGAGGACGGCGGGCGTGTCGTGGTAGAGGTCTTCCGTGCAGATGTCCAGGGGAAGCTGGTTTTTCTCTACCATGAGCTTGGTGTAGGTGAAGAGAAAATTGGAGTCGGTCTTGAGATGGATGGTTCCGCCGTCTACCAGGAAATTGCGGTAACGTTGCAGGAAGAAGGTCGATGACAGTCGTTTGCGTGGGTTCTTCATCTGAGGATCCGAGAAAGTAAGCCAGATTTCCTGAACTTCTCCTGGAGCGAAGAAGCGGTCGATGATTTCGATGTTGGTGCGAAGAAAGGCCACATTGTCCAGACCTTCGGCCAGTGCTTGCTTGGCTCCTGTCCACATTCGTGCTCCCTTGATGTCTACGCCGATGAAGTTCATGTTGGGGTAGAGCTTGCCCAATCCCACCGTGTACTCGCCTTTCCCGCATCCCAGTTCCAGGACAATGGGGTTGTCGTTGTGGAAATATTGGTCGTGCCAGTGTCCGTTCATTGTGAAGGGTACGTCTTCAATGACGGAGAATGGATACTCGAAGACGTTCTTCATGGCCTTCATCTCTGCAAACTTAGCTAGTTTTCCTTTTCCCATATTTTTGTTTTTGGTTGCAAAGTTACAAAAAATGTAGTGTACTGATGGAGGCGGACGTCAGAAAATCCTGTTGCTATGCGCAAGTTTTCGGTTGTCGCATTCGTGCTGTTGGCGGCAGTGGTGTTCGCTATTGCATGTGCTGTATGGGAGCTGTGCCGTCGGTTATACGTTTCCACAGTTCATAGTCTCTGAACTGGTTGCGTGTTATTTTTATGACGACATAGTCGTCCGTCAGCCATTGCGTGGTGAACCTTTTCGTTTCGTCTTTCTGCATCTGTACCTCGAAGAATGTTTTACCGTCTGATGTGGAAGGCATGATTTGTCCGCCTGTATAGACCATACTGCCGGGAGTGAGGATCATGATGTCTTTTCTTCCGTAGGCAGGCACGCCGTTTTTCTTGAATGTTTCCATTGCTTCATCCACGTCTTGCGGTTCATCGTAGATTCCTATCCGTTGCCAGTTCCCGTAAAGCGGGTTCTTCTTGTCAATGTTTTTGGCTGGATGCATGATTGCATCGAACAGTATTTTCCCGTTCTCAGAATACTCGTCTGCCACGTATCGCTCCGTGCACCAACCATTACTTGGAAAATACATGCCCTCATGTGTGCTCCACCATTTCAAGGTGAAGTGTCTCGAGTCGCTGTCGTAGATGCGACTTGCTGTGGTGTCAGGAGAAGCTGGGGCGTCCCCAGTGTAGTTGAATGTCTGCTCGTCGTTTGCTCTGATTCCGAATGTTCTGCCGTAGACAAATGCGGTAAGCGTTGAGCTGTCCGTGCAGATCTTGTATTGGTCGAACGGTGCCAGAATCTCGTTGCCGGTCTTGTCGATGAGGGTTTTCATCTTGTACACGCCTCTCGGGTTCTCCGTTTGTGCATAGACGTTCAATGAGGTGAGGGCTATAGCCAGTGTTGCAATAATCAGTTTTTTCATGTTTATGGTTTTTGATTGTCGTTAGGTTTTTAGATCTTTCCGCAAAGATAGGAAAAAGTTTTGGATGAACATCTTGTGTTTTTGATTTATTGTCTTTCGACATTATTCTTTTCTGAATTTCAGGTTTGGCATTTGTCACTGACAGATAAGGCAAGAGCCATAACCCTTAGTGGCCTGTTGGTGGCCGAAAGGGCTATGGCTCTTGCCTTATCTGTTTCTCCTGGGGCTGTTTCCCTCAAGAGTTGTTTCCTTTGCTTAGTCGATGACGACAGTGGTCCATCCGTGCTTGTCCTCCACGGTGCCGTACTGGATTCCGCGTAGCGTATTGTATAGTTTGGTCGACCAGGGACCGGGCTTGTCTCCGAACGAATATTTCTTGCCTGTGTCGAGGTCATCGAGCTCCGAGATGGGCGATATGACTGCAGCTGTGCCACAGGCTCCGGCCTCCTCAAAGGAGTCGAGCTCGTCGACGGGGACGGGGCGGCGCTCCACTTTCAGCCCCAGGTCCTCTGCTATCTGGATGAGGCTCTTGTTGGTGATGGAGGGAAGGATAGATGTTGATTTCGGAGTAACATACGTGCCGTTCTTGATGCCGAAGAAGTTGGCGGCTCCACACTCGTCCACATATTTTTTCTCCTTGGCGTCGAGATAGAATTCCGATCCATAGCCCTTGCCAGCTGCGAACATGTGTGCTTTCAGCGAAGCGGCGTAGTTGCCGCCCACCTTATAGATGCCTGTTCCCAGAGGAGCCGAGCGGTCCCAATCGCGCACGATGGCGTACTTGTTGCATTGGAAGCCCCCTTTGAAGTAAGGGCCTACGGGCGTGACGAAGATGAGGAACAGGTAGTCCTTTGCGGGATGCACACCCACTTGGGGCGTGATGCCTATCAGCAGCGGACGGATGTAGAGCGTGGCGCCACTCTCGTAGGTCGGGATGTATTCCTGGTTCAGTCTGACGACCTTTTTCACCATTTCCACAAACATCTCTGTGGACACCTTCGGCATGACGATACCGTCGCAGGTGCTCTGCAGGCGCTTTGCATTCTCCTCCACACGGAAGACGCGCACTTTGCCATCGGGGCAGCGGTAAGCCTTGAGTCCTTCGAAAGCCTCTTGCCCGTAGTGCAGACAGGTGGCGGCCATGTGCATGTTGATGTATTCATCGGAGCATACTTCAATCTCGCCCCACTTGCCCTCATGATAGTAACACCGCACGTTGTAGTCGGTCTTGCGATAGCCGAATGTTAAATTAGCCCAATCAAAGTCTTTCATATTATCTAAAAATTTGATATTTTCGTTATAGTTAAATGCAAAATTACAAACAATTATTATTATTTGCAACTTTTATCTCCTGTATTTCCCGACAAAAGTCAGTATTTCCCGTCTTTGAGAATCTTTTGGATTTCTGCATCGGTCTTGGTCAACCTGTCTTTACAGAGTTTGATGAGCTGCTGTGCAGCCTTGAGTTCGGCCGTCATCTCGTCGATACCCATCTCGTCGTTTTCCAGTCGTTGCACGATATTTTCGAGCTTGCTGACAGCTTCTTCATATTTGGTTTCTTTGGCCATAGTAATATATAATGTGTTTTTAAGATGAATGCGTGTTTGTTGTCTTGACGGTTGCAGTGAACGTGCCCTTCTCCACATGCGTCTCCACTACGTCGCCCACACGCAAACCGGCTGGGTCGCGTACGACGTGTCCGTTGACAAGTGTGATGCTAAAGCCTCGTCTGAGCAATAGGGCAGGGTCAAGGCTTTTGGCCCGCAGGTCGAGGCGGTCGAGGCGGTGACGTTCACTCTCCATTCGCCCCTGTATCAGGGGAATGATGCTTGCCGCCAACCGTTCGAGATGAAGGTGCTCGGTGGTCAACCGTTCGTGGAGGAGGTGGACGATGCTTGTCGCCAGCCGTTCGAGGCGCGTCTCCTGTCGTGTGCGGGCCAGGTGGACCAGGGTGGGGATGTGTGCTACAATCTTTTCAAGCCGTGCGTGTTCCAGCGCCAATCGTTGTCCGACTTGCAGGCTGATGGTCTCTTGCCAGTCGTCGAGCTGTAGGCTTATCGTCATGAGGTTGTCGATGAGGCAGGCTGCGGCAGCAGTGGGGGTCTTCACGCGTTGGTAGGCTACCATGTCGAGCACGCTTTCGTCGCGTTCATGGCCGATGCCGGTGATGATGGGCAACGGAAAGTTGGCTACGTTCTCTGCCAGTCGCAGCGTATCAAAGCCGCTGAGGTCGGCAGTGGCACCCCCACCGCGGATGATGACCACAACGTCATACAAATCGGCCGCCTCGTAGATGCGGTTGAGGGCCGCGATGATGGAAACTTCCACTTGGTCTCCCTGCATGACGGCAGGAAACAGTGTTGTTTCAAAGTGTAGGCCATGGACGTTGTCAAGCAAATGGTTGCAGAAATCGCCATAACCTGCAGCGTTTTCCGAGGAGATGACCGCCACGCGCTGCGCAAACATCGGTAGGTGAAGTTCCTTTTGCAAGTCGAAAACTCCTTCAGCTTTCAATTGTCGGATGATTTCCATGCGCTTGCGCGCCATGTCGCCCAGCGTGTAGGTGGGGTCGATGTCTTGCACAATCCACGAGAACCCGTAAGCTTCGTGGAAATTAGCTGTTACCCACATGAGTACTTTTAGTCCCGCGTGAAGCGGTTGGCCCGTGGTGCGTTCAAATTTGGGGCGGAGTGAGATCCAGCGATTCTTCCAGCACTTGGCAGAGGCGCGGGCTACTGGCGTGGCCGAGAAGGGATCTTTCTGGATAAGCTCCATGTAGCAGTGCCCCCGTACTTCACGTGCCTCCGACAGTTCGGCCTCCACCCAATAACCCCTGTCAAGTGAAATCTCGACAACCTCGCGTACCATCGAGTTGAGTTCATAGAGGGTCAGTGGCTTGTGTTCCATGACGTATGAGCTTATCGGGTTATTTTTTCAGTCCCATCTGGTAAGCTTTCCAGAAATTGGGGATGCCGTATCCGTAGATGTTGTCGGGACAATTGGCCCTGTCGGCCGACTTCCTGACGAGCTCCATGATTTCAGAGGCTGTTTTGTCGGGCAGCGCCTGCCACAGGCATGCCACCATGCCACAGGTGATGGGCGACGAGAACGACGTGCCATTGGCTGTCGTAATGACTCCCTCGCCGCTGATGACTGTGGCGCGTGAGCCTACGGCCATCACATCGGGTTTGACCCTGCCGTCGTAGGATGGGCCAATGCTGCTGAAGGTAGTGTTGATACTGTCGCAACCGATGGCTCCCACAGTGAGTACGTCGCATGCGTCGCTGGGGAAACCGATGCGTTTCCAACTGCGTGCGCCCTCGTTTCCGGCACTGTTGACGAGAATCATACCCTTGCTTGCCATTATCGATGCTGTGCGGGAGACCAGAGCTGTCAGGCCATTCTGCTCGCGATATTTGTGGCTGGCCGCCTTATCATCAAACTGCGTGTAGCTCAGAGAAGAGTTGACGATGTCAGCACCCATCGAGTCGGCATATTCGACGGCTTGTGCCCAGAAATCTTCCTCTACGAGGTTTTCCAGGGGGCCATACTCGCTCCGCACCAGTAGGTAAGAGGCGCCAGGGGCGGTGCCAATGAAAAGGCTGTCTTTGTTGGTAGCCATGGTTGAGAGCACCATTGTGCCGTGGTCGAGCTCATCGTAGATGTTGCTGGTGTAGGGGTAGACGCAGTTGCGCGTGCCCGGGATATTTACATTCTTGAGATAATCGATTTTGTCGGCGTTCATGAAGCCGCCGTCGACCACGGCGATGAGTTTCCCCTCACCGCGGAAACCAGCCTCGTGGAGCTTCTGGCCGTTGAAGATGCGAATCTGGCTTCCGCCATGTCCGTAGGATGTCGGAGCCTTGTAGCGGGTCTGGACAGTGTCGGGTCTGACCTTGTCTGGGTTGCTGACCATCACGGAGTCGGCACCAGCGAAAACTCTCACCACCGACGAGACGAAGGGCAATGCGCTGAGGCGCTGGCTCGCAGAGACACAGGTGTCCTTGACCAGCACAGTGTTGTTCCATTTGCTGCCGCCAATGACTGAGAAGCCTTTGTCCGCCAACTTCTTCAGATACTTGCGTGAGATGGGCAGGTCGGTGGAGTCGACCGCCAGCCGCTGTTTGCTGCGCCGGTCGAGAGCCTTCTGAGACAAGAAGCGCTCCGGGTGTTTCAGCGAGTAGTCGGTACCGCGCTTGTCTTTCAATGCTACGCGATAAATTTGGTATTTGCCTCCAGGGAAGGCTACGCGATGGTAGCCAGTGGTCTGTGCCGTTACCCACAGACTGCAAATGGCCAGTGTCAAGGTGGTAAGAAGAGTTTTCATGTCTTGGTCTCTATCCGTTTTCTCTTTATTTTTGAATTTTGGGCAGAACAGTACTCGTTTTTCCTGTCGCCCCTAATCCATTGCAAAGATACGGCTTTTTGTTGAGATGCTTGTCTTTTCGGGTGGAAAATCGTTTGTAGACACTTTGGGTCAAAAAAGAGGGGGACCTTTCCTGTTTATTCGGCTAGATAGTTTGCTTTGACAATTACAATCTGCGAAAATGTATCCGATGAATCAGATAAATTTCGTAACTTTGCCGTAATAATGAACAACGACAATAAGAAAGCTACACTGGAGCTGGGTACGAAGCCCATAGGCTCCCTGTTATTGCAGTATGCCTTGCCGGCCATCATCGCCATGACCGCTGCATCGCTCTACAACATCATTGACCGCATATTTATCGGACAGGTGGTGGGGGCTGAGGCCATTTCAGGTCTTGCCATCACTTTCCCGTTCATGAACCTTGGTGCTGCCTTCGGTGCTGCCGTGGGCGTAGGGTCGGCCACGGCCATTTCGGTGAAGTTGGGCCAGAAGGACTATCTGACGGCCGAGAACCTGCTGGGCAATACCGTGACACTCAATTTGATTATCGGCATTGGCTTCACCATCGTCTGCCTCCTGTTTCTCAACCCCATCCTGCGCTTCTTTGGTGCCAGTGATGCCACGCTACCCTATGCCCGCGACTTCATGCAGGTTATCCTGGCTGGCAACGTGTTCTCGCACATGTATTTTGGCATGAACGCTGTGCTGCGCGCTGCCAGCAAACCTCGGCAGGCCATGATGGCCACCATCTTTACGGTGGTGATGAATATCCTGCTCGACGTGGTGTTCATTCTTTGGTGGCAGTGGGGCATCAGAGGAGCGGCCTGCGCCACTGTCATCAGCCAGGCGTTGGCCCTGTGCTATCAGATGTGCCTGTTCTCCAACAAGCACGAACTGCTCCATCTCAAACGAGGCATCTTCCGTCTGAAAGCCGCTTTGGTGAAGAATATTCTGGCTATCGGTGTGTCACCCTTCTTGATGAATGTATGTACGTGTGTAGTCGTCATCTTCGTCAACAACCAGCTGGTGCGCTATGGTGGTGACATGGCAGTTGGCGGCTACGGCATCTCCAACTCTATGGCTACGGTGTTTGTCATGTTTGTTTTGGGGCTGAACCAAGGCATGCAACCCATCGCTGGCTACAACTATGGTGCGCAGAAGATCGATCGTTTGTTGCGTGTGCTCAAGTTGACCATCATCGCCGCCACCTGCATCATGGTGGTGGGATGGCTGGTGGGCATGTTCTTCCCCCAGGTCATTGCACATCTGTTTACCACCGACGAGCGGCTGACGGCTATGGCTGTGACGGCCATCCGCTTCAACCTTCTGGTCTATCCGATTGTCGGCTTCCAGATGGTTACAGGCAATTTCTTCCAGTGCATCGGTAAGGTTCGCGTCAGCATCTTCCTCAGCCTGTCGCGCCAGTTGCTCATCCTCGTCCCCATGCTGGCCGTGTTGCCGCAGCTGTTTGAACTTAAGGGCGTGTGGTGCGCCCTGCCAGCGTCGGACACGATAGCTTCGCTCATTGCCCTGGCCATCCTCGTGACCTATATGAGGAAGTTTAAGAAGCAGACCCGGGCTTCCCGTGAAACATTATCCAATTGAAAACATTTGCCTGTTATGAACGATAAAAAAATCATCATCAGCGTGGGCCGCCAGATAGGTTCGGGTGGCAGAATTGTGGCGCAGCAGTTGGCCGATGTCTTCGGCTGTACGCTCTATGACAAGGAGTTGCTCAACCTGGCCGCTAAGGAGAGTGGGTTCAGCGAGAAATTTTTTGAGCAGAACGATGAGCAGAAGGGATTCATGAAGTCGCTCTTCCATATCCATGTGCCTCTCATGGGAACCAACAATTTCTATAAGAACGATTTCTCCGAGGAGAGTCTCTACCAGTTTCAGAGCGATGCCATCCGCAAGGCTGCCAGCGAGAGCGGTTGCGTGTTTGTAGGTCGTACGGCTGACTATGTGTTGCGCGATGCACCCAACTTGGTTTCGGTGTTCATCACAGCTAACATGGACCAGCGCATCCAGCGCGTATGCAAGCGCATGGGCGTGGACCGTGCCGTGGCCCGTAAGTACATCCGAAACCATGAGGAAGAGCGTGCCTCTTACTACAACTACTACACAGGTAAGGTGTGGGGCCACAGTGAGAGCTACGATCTTTGTATCAACTCATCGCTGCTGGGCATCGACAAGACCTCCGAGTTTGTTGCCGAGTTCATTCGGCAGCGATTGGGCCTGTGAACCTGTCAGAGAGGAGAATGGTTATGAAAATAGGTATTTTGTCAGACACCCACGGTTTCTGGGACGAGAAATTTAAGACATACCTCGGCGACTGTGATGAGGTGTGGCATGCCGGTGACATCGGCAGCATGGAGGTGGCCGACCGCTTTGAGGCTCTTGGTCCACGCTTTCGAGCTGTCTACGGAAACATCGACGACTACTATATGCGATCGCGCTATCGCGAGCTGCTACGCTTTGAGGTTGGCGGTGTCGACGTGCTGATGAAGCACATCGGCGGCTATCCAGGCCGCTACGACTGTTCGGTGGGACGCATCATGCGCACCAATCCGCCTAAACTCTTTATCTCCGGCCACTCGCATATCCTTAAAATCATGCCCGACAAGCAGTTGGGCCTGCTTCACATCAACCCTGGAGCCGCTGGCTTGTCGGGGTGGCAGACCGACCGCACACTGGTGAGGCTGAACATAGAGGACGGTAATTTCGCCGACTGCGAGGTCATCACGTTGGGAGGACGATAAATGGATAAATATGCTAAACAACTCAATGACTATCTGGAACTGATGAGTCGTTCCACGCTTCTTGTGAGCGAGGGTGACCGTCGTAACATGCAAGTGTTACTGACCATGCTCGGACCCATCGACGAGGATATCTTGAAATCGTATTATGGTCTTTTTGGCTGTGAGACCAAGCCGCTCGATGACATTGCCCGCCGCTATCGGCTTACGCCCGACAGTCTGGCTGACATCATTGCCAAGGATCTCCGGCGGTTGGCGGTTACGCCCGAGTGGCAGATGCTCCTCAGACAGTTTTCACCCCTCGTGAAGAGTCGCATTCAGGTGAAACCATGACCTTTCGGATATTGATAATCAGAAGAACGAAACAATAAATACAGGGATTGATGAAAAAAATATTGTTGCTTGGCTCAGGTGAACTGGGCAAGGAGTTTACGATTGCCGCCAAAAGGGCTGGCCAGTATGTCATCGCTTGCGACCGTTACGACAACGCGCCAGCCATGCAGGTGGCCGACGAGCGCGAGATTTTCTCTATGCTCGACGGTGAAGCACTCATAGCAGTAGTGGAGAAGCATCGCCCCGACATCATCGTACCGGAGATAGAGGCCATCCGTACCGAGCGTCTGTTCGACTTTGAACGTGAGGGCATACAGGTCGTGCCGTCGGCCCGTGCTGTCAACTATACGATGAACCGCCGCGCTATCCGTGACCTGGCTGCCAAGGAGCTGGGCTTGCGCACGGCCAAGTATTTCTACGCCAAGTCGTTCGACGAGTTCAAAAGCGCTGCCGATGAGATTGGTTTCCCCTGCGTGGTAAAGCCCCTCATGTCGTCGTCAGGCCACGGACAAAGTTATGTCCACAACGACGACGAGCTGCGCGAGGCCTTCCGCGAGGCCATGGAGGACGGACGCGGCGATGTGAAGGAAGTCATCATCGAAGAGTTTATCGATTTCGACTCGGAGTTCACCCTACTCACCGTTACTCAAAAAGATGGCCCCACAATCTTTTGCCCGCCTATCGGACATGTACAGAAGGGAGGCGACTACCGTGAAAGCTGGATGCCCTGTACCATTTCCGATGAAGCTTTGCACCAGGCGCAGCACATTGCCGATGAGGTGACGCGCGCTTTGACGGGCTATGGGCTTTGGGGAGTTGAGTTTTTCCTCACCAAGCAAGGCGAGGTCATCTTCTCCGAGCTTAGCCCGCGCCCCCACGACACGGGCATGGTAACCTTGAGCCATTGTACCAATCTCAGCGAGTTTGAACTCCATTTCCGTGCCGTCATGGGCCTGCCCATTCCGGCCATCCATCTTGAGCATAACGGAGCCTCGGCTGTCATCCTCTCACCTGTGGAGAGCAACCAACCACTCGACTATAACCTTAAGGACGTGTGTGCTGAGGACCATGCGCGCGTCCGCATCTTTGGCAAACAGGAAGCCCATGTGGGGCGCCGCATGGGCGTGGCGCTCTGCTATGATGAGGTGGGCACCGAAATCAACGGCCTGCGCGACAAGGCCAAGCGACTGGCCAAGACTGTGTTGGGCACCGATCCTTACATGAAGAAATAAAGAGTGGCGGCATGGAAAAGACTATGGGGCAAGTCATTGACTTGCCCAAGATTGTGGACCCGCGCGGCAACCTGACTGTGGCCGAGCAGCTGAGATTGGTTCCCTTCGAATTTCGGAGGGTCTATTGGACGTATGACGTGCCGTCGGGAGAGCATCGCGGCGGCCATGCCCACCGCCATTGCCGTGAGTTTATCATTGCCGTGAGCGGTTCGTTCACCGTTACGCTCGACGACGGCCACGACCGCAAGTCTTTTCTCCTGAACCATCCCTATCAAGGCCTTTTGGTCGAGGTGGGCGTCTGGCGCACGCTGGAGGATTTCTCCTCGGGTGCCGTCTGCCTGGTGCTGGCATCCGAACTGTACGATGAGTTGGACTACATCTACGACTACAACGAATTCTTATGCTACAAGGGTGTTGGCGGCAAAAAGAATTGATAAAAATGGAAATACAGGAGATTGACAGGGATTTGTTCGATGAACTGTACCCGTCACAGCACGTGTACAACTCTACAGCGTTTGCAGAACTGAACAACAACAAGGTGGAGTGCGTCCATTATCTGTCGTTTAGCGACACGAAACCGCGCTTCGGCATAATACTGGGCGAACGCGACAGTGTGTTGCGCTCACCGTTCTCGGCTCCTTTCGGTGGCTTCACACAAAGGGGAATGCAAAGTCTTGCCAAGATGGAAACGGCTGCCGACAGACTCATCGAATACGCTGCCGAACGCTCGCTGGACTTGGATATCACGCTGCCGCCATTGGTCTACAACGAATCACAGCTGTCAAAATGGGCAAGCGTGCTAATGAACAAGATGCAAGTGCGATGCGTAGACCTGAACTACCATACCGACCTCATGCGCTTTCCTGACTACATACACATTATCGACCGCAGTGCACGCAACAAACTGAACCATGCGCTGCAGCAGAATTTCAATCTGGTGCAACTCGACAGTCGCAATCATACTGATGTGGCACGTGCCTACGAGATAATTCGCCGCAACCGCGAGGAGCGCAGCTATCCACTACGCATGACTCTCGAACAGGTTTGGCAAACGGTGAACAGCACCATTAGGGCCGACTTCTTCGTACTGGAACACGAGGGAAACGACGTGGCGGCTGCGCAGGTGTTCCATTCTGCCGACAGCGTGGCACAGGTGATATACTGGGGCGACATACGCGAATACTCGGCTTTGCGCCCAATGAACTATCTGGCTTATTCGGTGGCAAAACATTACTATGAGGCAGGCCTGCGCATCCTTGATATCGGCCCGTCAACAGAGAATGGCGTGCCCAACCACGGGCTATGCGAGTTCAAGGAGGACACGGGATGCTCGGTAACACTGAAATATAGTTTTATACTATGATAAAATATCTTGACCTAAAGGCTGTAACCAACATGCACGCCGAAGAGATAAGCAGTGCCGTGCAGCGCGTTGTAGACAGTGGGTGGTACCTGCAAGGGGCAGAGAACAAGGCTTTCTGCCAAGAATATGCACGCTTTATCGGGACAAAATTTTGCATAGGGTGTGGCAATGGGCTCGACGCCCTGACCCTCATCTTTCGCGCCTACAAGGAACTTGGCGTGCTCAAGGAGGGCGACGAGGTCATCGTGCCGGCCAACACTTACATTGCCTCGATACTTTCCATCACCGAGAATGGGCTGAAGGCCGTGTTGGTGGAGCCGCGCAGCGACACGTTGCAACTCGACGACAGTTTGGTCGAACAGGCTATCACCGAGCGGACAAAGGCCATCTTGCTGGTGCACCTCTATGGCCGATGTGCTTACACACGGCGCATCGGTGATTTGTGTCAGCGATACCACCTGCGACTAGTGGAGGACAACGCGCAGGCCCATGGTTGCTATTTCGTGGGCGAAGAACGCTGGATGCGGACAGGTGCACTGGGCGATGCCGCGGCGCACAGCTTCTATCCGGGCAAAAACCTGGGTGCCCTGGGTGACGCGGGTGCGGTGACGACCAACGACGACGAACTGGCCTGCTGTGTGAGATCGCTGGGCAATTATGGCTCGTCGCGCAAGTATGTCTTCCCCTACAGGGGGCGCAACTCGCGTATCGATGAGGTGCAGGCCGCTGTGCTCGCGGTTAAGCTCAAGTATCTCGACAGCGAGAATGACAGTCGGCGTATGGTGGCCGATTATTATTATCGGCATATCAACAGTCCTTACGTGACGCTGCCCGGACGCGAGGAATGGGTGATGCCTACCGGCCTGAAGACATTTCATCCAGACAATGTCTTTCATATTTTCCCCATTTTGACGCCTTGTCGTGACGAATTGCAGGAGTATCTCAAGGACAAGGGCATCGGGACGATGATCCATTATCCCATTCCACCCCATCATCAGCAATGCTATGCTGAATGGAACAGTTTGTCGCTCCCTGTCACAGAGGAAATCCACCGTATGGAGTTGAGTCTGCCTTGCAATCAGGTTATGACCAGCAAGGATGTGGCATATGTGGCACAGTGCGTCAACAAGTTTGTGCCACACAACTAAATATTGACAGCATTTAGAATTCATGATCGTTTGTATTGCAGAGAAACCGAGCGTGGCGCGTGACATTGCACGCATACTGGGTGCCACCACCCAATGTGATGGGTACATGGAAGGAAACGGATACCAGGTGACGTGGACCTTCGGACACCTGTGTGAACTGAAGGAACCCAATGACTATCTGGTCAACTGGCGTTTCTGGACGTTGGCTGCCTTGCCAATGATTCCCGAACGGTTTGGCATCAAACTCATACCAGACCGAGGCATAGAGAAGCAGTTTCAGACTATCGCCAAATTGTATGCCGGTGCTGACGAGATAATCAACTGCGGTGATGCCGGCCAGGAGGGCGAACTGATACAGCGCTGGGTAATGCAATTGGCGAAGGTCAAGTGCCCGGTGAAAAGACTTTGGATTTCTTCCATGACCGACGAGGCCATTAAGGAAGGTTTTGCCAATCTCCAGGATCAACATCAATATGAGAGTCTCTATCTTGCCGGGTTGAGCCGTGCGGTGGGCGACTGGCTGCTGGGCATGAACTGTACGCGCCTTTACACCCTCATGTATCGCCAACAACGGGGGCAGGTGTTGTCGATTGGACGTGTACAGACGCCGACGCTTGCACTCATTGTTCAGCGTCAGAAAGAGATTGACAACTTTAAGCCCGAGCCCTATTGGGTGTTGTCCACTATTTACCGTGACACGCTGTTTACGGCTACGTCAGGCAAGTTCATGTCGGAAGAGGATGGCAAGGCGGCGTTCTCTTTGATAGAGGGAAAGTCATTTACCATTACTGATGTGAAGAAGAAACAGGGAAAGGAACCGCCCAAACAACTCTATGATCTTACCTCCTTACAGGTGGATCTCAACAGAAAATATGGTTTCTCCTCACAGTTGTCGCTCAACATCATACAGGGATTGTATGAAAAGAAACTGACTACCTATCCGCGTGTGGATACCCAATATTTGTCGGATGACATCTATCCCAAGTGTCCGGGCATACTCAACGGTGTGAGCCAGTGCGTGATGGATGGTAAGAAACCTTATCTCTCCATTATACAATCTCTTGCGGCCGCTAGCATGAACCTGCCCAAGCCGAAGCGCATCTTCGACACGTCGAAAGTGACAGACCACCATGCCATTATTCCGACAGGCGTGGTGCCATCGGGATTGACTGATGTGGAGAAGAAAGTGTATGACCTGATTGCCCGAAGGTTTGTTGCAGCCTTCTACCCCGATTGCAAGTTTGCCACGACCACAGTCAGCGGCAAGGTTGACAAGGTGGATTTCAAGACTTCGGGAAAAGAAATACTTTCTCCAGGCTGGCGGAGCGTTTATTCTAAAGAAGAGCAGGCTGTTGACGAGGGCGGAAAGAAAGAAATGGAGGAAAAATTATTGCCTACTTTCGTGCCGGGTGAGACAGGACCGCACAAACCTACCTTGACACGTAAGATGACCATACCGCCCAAGCATTACACCGAGGCTTCGTTGCTGAGAGCTATGGAAACGGCAGGCAAACTCGTGGATGACGAGGAATTGTCGGCCGCGATGAAGGAAAACGGTATCGGAAGGCCTTCTTCGCGTGCTGGAATTATCGAGACGCTCTTCAAGCGTAATTATATTCGTCGTGAACGTAAGAACTTGGTTGCCACTCCGACAGGCATACAACTGATTGATACCATACATGAGAAGCTGCTGACAAGTGTGGAACTGACAGGCATGTGGGAGAAAAAACTGCGTGATATAGAGCATCACAAATATGATGCCGCCACGTTTGTCAGTGAACTGAAGGAGCAGGTGTCGCGTATCGTCACTGATGTTTTACACGATAACTCGGGCAGAAGCATTGCCAGTGGAGATGTTCCTGCGAAGCCTGTTCCAAAGCAACCGACCTCGTCGGCGGGGAAGAAGTCGGAAACGTCTAAATCCAGGAAACGCACAGGTCCTGCCACGGTGGTCTCGGTAAAGGCACAGGTTGAGGCAGAGAGGACCGCTGCGCCTCAAGAGGGAGACGTATGTCCCGTGTGCCACCAGGGCCTCGTGATTAAGGGAAATACGGCCTATGGATGTTCCCGATGGAAAGAGGGATGTAATTTCAGAGTTCCGCTGCGCCGGCAACAGTAGCGTTTATGTTGTCTGTGTGGTAATCCGTTTTCTTTTGCTCGCCTCACATTTTGACAAAGCTCGCCATCTGCCTGTATGCTGATGGTGCACGTCTTTGGAGTCAGCAGGTGTCTTTTATTAGGCTTTCTGTTCAGACTGGCTTTCAGTGAGTCTTTGTTGTCTGGCCATTTCCGCCTTTTCCTTTACACGTTGCATGTGGTCAAAAGCTCTGCGCCGCGTGGCCATAATCTGGTAACGGTAAACAAGACATGTGGCGAAGAAATAGGCGAGCACTTGAATCCATAAGGCCTGATACTCGGGCTCGATGTCTTGGAGAGTTCCTCCCATTGAAGATATTCTCAAGAAGCCGCGCACACCGAACGTGGACGGAATGACGCTGGCTACACCCTGCCAAAAGCCAGGAATGTTGGATTGAGGCCAACTGACGCCGGTTAAGAACAGGAAAGGTACAGAAGTGAACACCACGAGTAGCATGACATTCTCGCGATAGCGCATCAGGCAGGAGAGCATCATGCCAAAGAAGATGCATGCCAGTATGTATGGCACCATCAGGCCGATGATGGCTTGAGCGGAGACAAGTGATGTGAAGTGGAACAGATGGGGGATGACTAGTGTCAGGTAGGCTCCTATGACCATGTAGATCATGAAATAGCAGAACGATTTGCCCAACACGATGCGGAATATGCCGTTGTAGTGTTTGGAGATGGGAACGAGGTCCTGGTAGCGGTTGTTTTCGCGTGCCGTGCCCGCTGCCAGTCCGATGCCCAGCAGCAATGTCTGTTGCAGGATAAGTATCAGCACAGCCGGAAGGATGGCATTGCCATATCCTCCGGTGGTATTGAAGATGGGGACTTCATCGAAGTCGAGAGGCTTTGTTGTTACCTTATCGTCGCGGTTGGTAAAGCCGTTGCTTTGTGCAATTTGGATGTGCGCGTTCATCTCCGATGCAACGGCCTGTGCTGTCTGGTAGATGACTTTATAGGTGAGCATCAGGCTCATGTCACAGTAGACGCTTACCATCGATTGTTCACCACGATAGATGCGGCGCTCGAAATCCTCAGGGAAATATAGTGTGCCGTGGACTTGTTGTTTGGCCGTGAGGTCCTTGGCTTCTTCTAAAGAGCTGCAATAATAGGCCACCTTCGTGTCTGCCCCAGCATCGAAGTTGCGGATAAACTCTCTGGAGGTATGCGAGTGTGACAAGTCAACTACCGCTACCGGAACGTCGCGCACCACCTCGTTGTTGTAAATCCATGAATACAATAAAGGGTAGAGCAGGGGTACTAACACGCAGAATATGAGCACACCCTCATCCGTAATGGTGCCTCGCATCTCGCGGACACAGATGTAGCATGTGTCCGCGACGCCGTCCTTGATCCTTTGAAGCAGGCTGTCTTTTTCCATGGTTAGGGTATGTAAGTGTAAACAAGCATCGCCTTCTTGATGTTCCAAATGGTGAAGACCGGCAGAAGGGCGAAGATGCAAAGGGCCATGATGTCAAACCAAGAATCGGTCATGGGAAAGCCATTGAAGATACTCATCTGGTATATCATGTAGTAGTGGCGCAAGGGAAACAACTGTGCGACAGACTGGATGATGGAGTCCATAGCAAACAAAGGGTAGGTGGCACCACACACCGAAAAACTCACCACAGACCACAACGAACAGATGGACATGGACATGCGAAGGGAAGGCATGAGGCCAAAAGCAAACACGCCAAATCCTTGGCAGGCCAAAACTGCCAGCAAGCCCAGCAACAAGATGGGAACCACGCCGCCAGGATGAGGGAATCCAAGACAATAGAAAATGTAGAATTCGAAGATGTACATCATTGTCAGGAAAATCATGGTCTGTGGAAGGAGCTTGCCGATGAGTGCGATATGTGTGCTGCCACCCGCCATCTTAATCCATTGGCGTGACCGTCTGAACTTCAATTCTGTGCCGATGGAGTAGGGAGTTATCAAGAAGATGAACACCATGAGTACACCTGGGACCATGGTGGTGCTGAGATATATGTTGTAGTTGGCCCAAGGGTTGCCGATCATATGAAGATCCACGGCTATTGGCTGGAGGAACGTTCTTATCTCCGTTCCTGTCTTGCCGATGGCTGAGAGCTTGGTCATACCGACGGCGGCCGAGCCCAATGAGGATATGGTCTTCAAGTCGCGGTAGAGCATGGAGCCTGCTACCATGGTCACATTGCTGTAGTAAAAAGAAATCTTGGGCTGTCGGTCGGACATCAGACCGGCCGTGGTGCCTTTGGGAATATACAGAAAGGCGTATATCTGGTTGCGCTGAATGGCTTGTCTTGCCTCGTTGACGTTGGCGTAATGGGCCACCACATCTGTGGTCTGGAATGCGTCGAGCTGGCGGACAAGACCACGGGTCGTGGCGGTGTTGTCTTGGTCCACCACACCGACTGGCATCTTCACGGGCATACCCTCGTTCATGAGTGACGTGAAGAACAAAATTATGACAGCAGGGAAGATGATGGTGCAAAAGCCATAGACGGGATTCTTGCGCATGATGCCAATCTCCCGATAGGCAATGCGCAAGATGCGGCTCAGTACCTCCTGTGTGGAGGTGTTGTTGGCATTGTAGTTGTATGATGGTTTTTCAGCCAATGTACTTGTGCTTATTTCCTTAGTTTTCCTTGTTTCACGATGAGCGACATGCCTGGGCGCAAGCCTTCAGACTTATTGACAAAATGGGCTTTCACTTCAAAGGTCTTCAAGTCATACTGACCAGTGCTCTTGGTGGCTTTCCATACGGCATACGATCCTTCGTCCTTGATGGCATACACCTTCATCTTCACGTCCTTGTTGAACGCAGGTGAGAAAGCCGTGAATGTGTCGCCCACCTTCAGCCCATTGAGCATGTCCTCGCGAACGTTGAATGTTCCCCACATATCGCTCATGATGGAGATGCTCATGATGGGCGACCCTATGCCGACGAGCTCGCCCACCTTGGGATAGATGGTGCTGACCTCGCCTTCAACATTGGAAATCTGCACGGTCTCGCGCAACACCGACTTGACTACGTCGACTGCATTCTTGGCTGCCTCCGCATTCTTCTTGGCAGCTTCTTTCTCTTGTTCGCGCGCTCCGTTGCGTGCGAGGTTGTATTGGCTTTGCGCCACTTTTACCTGGGCTTCCGAAGCCTTGTAGGCTGCGAGTGCCTCATCGCGTTTTTGGGCGCTCACCACACCTTCATTGAAGAGGTTTTGCATGCGCGTGTAGGTCTTGTGTGTAATTTCTGCGGCTGCCTGTGCCTGTTGCAGCAGTTGGTAGGCACCCTGCATCTGCTCCTTTCTTGCACCGGCTTCGGTGAGGTTGCTCAGTGCTTGCGTGGCCCCCTCGGTGGCTTCAGCCACCCTTTGCTGGGCATTGGCTTCGGGAACATCGAGAATGGCGAGCGTGTCGCCCACATGTACGTAGTCGCCTTCTTTGACCATGAGCTCCAAGACACGGCTGGGCAGTTTGCAACTTACCCGGAACTCAGACACTTCCACCTCGCCTTGGATGGTCTCGTCGGTCTTGCCCAAAGTGAAGAAGCCTATCAATCCCACTACGACAATGGCTGTGGTGAAGCCGATTACTGCAAGAAGAATGTTGTTATGTTGTTTTTTTGCTGACATGGGTATTTTTTATTGCTTATGCGGTTGGTAAGAATGTTCTTTTGTTATTTTAAAAGTCCCAGCGCCTTCTGCAGGTTGACTTGGCTCAGCTTCATGCTCACTTCTGCGTCAATCTTCTGGCTTTGCGCTTGTTGCCATGCAGTCTGTGCTGCCAGTACATCCGTCGATTCCATGACACCCTCTCTGAAACCCACCTGTGCGCAGCGCAGGTTTTCCTCAGCGCTCTTGATGTTTTTCTCGGCCATCGACAACCGCTTGTAGGCTTCCTTGACCTTGAACCGGCTTTGCGCTACCTGCAAGTTGATTTTCTCTTGTGCGTCGGCAAGTTCCATCTGTGCCATAGCCGTGGCGGTTTTGGCTGCGTTCACTTTGTATTTTCCTTCAAACCAGTTCCATACGGGTACTTGCACCATTACGCCGATGTTCCATGCTCCTGAGAAGTTGCGCTGAAAACCGTTGTAAAGGTTGGGGTTGGATATCAAGTATCCTGCCGTGATAGCTACGTGGGGCAAATAGGCCGAGCGTATCAGCTTGGTGGACTGCTGGCTTAGGTCTACTGCGTTCTGAAGCAACTGAAGCTCTGGACGCATGCTCTGAATGGTATCAGAAGTGGATGGCAGATTGTAGGCGGCCGCGCTTAAATTTTCTTTGTCTTCATCGGCCAGGGTGATGTTTTCGTCCATGGGAAGTCCGCACAATTGGCAAAGCAACATTCGTGCAAGCGACAATCCGTCTTCGACTTGGGTAATCTGCATGTCGGCTTCATTGACTTTCACGTCGACCTTAAGACCATCGGCGCGTGTGGCTACACCTTCCTTGATCATACGGTGCACATCGTCGTCGAGCTTTTTCACCAAGGCGCGGTAGCTTACGGCCAGCTTCTGCTTTTGCTTAAGTGACACCACTGTCCAGTAGGTCTGGTCTATGTTGTAGAGGGTGGTCTGCGTCTTCAGGTCCAAATCGTTGTCGGCCATGACCTCAGAGAGGTCGGCCATACGGTTGGCTGCTGTGATGGCACCGCCCATATAGACGGGTTGGCGCAACATGATGGCTCCCCCGAACACATTTTGCGTGTTTGTCTTGAATGCGTTGACCACCTCTTGCCCCAACGCATTGCCGAAGGAACCGATGTATTGGGCAAGTGGGGTGTTGCCCATTTGCTGCAATAGCGAACCGAGCTGCTGTGCTTGTTCTGACGTGATAACGCCTTGCCCTACCAAGCTGGTGATGTGGTCTGTCAGGTTGCTCGACAAGTCGCTCGTGACCTTGTTCACTGTGCTGGTGCCGATATTGCTGATCTTGCTCTTTTGCGACTTGCTCAGGAGATTGATGCTGCGGCTGCTAAACTGATAGCCAGCCACTACATCGACTTTGGGAAGGCTCTTGGTACGGGCGGCCTTTCGGCTGTTGAGGGCAACATCCTTGCTCAGACGTGCTACGTTGACCTGCTTGTTGTTGCGCAAGGCTAAGGCGCGGCAACTGTCAAGACTTAGCACCTGTTGGCCGTTGGCCGTGAAGGCAACGCCCAACAAACTGATGATGAAAGCGAACTTTCTCATATTTCCTATTTCCAACTTTTAGTCAAGCGTGAAATTTTTGTTGCCTATCATGTTGCCGTCTGCAAAAATGCTTACGCGGTAGGTACCGCCCTCCAATGCCTGGTTGATATTATAATATAAGGTCATTGGGGTTTCTTTTCCGTCGTATTCCACCGACTTCTTCATGGTACACTGCAGCGACTTGTTTTCGTAGTTGAACGTCTCGCTCCCACCTAAGAGGGCACCTGTGGGCGTGTTGATGCGCACGAACACAGTCTTGATGCCACTTGTGGCTGTGACGTTCTTGGCCAATGCAAAGCTCACTTGCAGAGCCTTGGCCTTCTTGAGCTTCTTGGTGGCCTTCTGGCGCTTGTCGAGCTGTGTAAGGCTGATGTTGATGGCGTCGAGCTGCGCTGCGATGGCCACTTGCTCCGATAGCGATTGCTTCTCCGAACTCAAGCCTTCGATTTGCTTGTTGGCCTGCTCGTATTGACCTTTGATGCGTGTGTTCTCGGCGGTGAGATTTTGATTGAGCCTATTGAGCGAGTCAATCTGCATCACATAGCTGCGAAGCACGGCGCGGACGGTGGCCAATTCCTTTTTTAGGCGTGCGATCTCTTTGGCATCAGAACTTTTGGTGTCTTTCAGCTCTTTCAGCAGACGTTGGGTGCGCTCCTGCTCCTGGGTCAATTGAGCCACGATGGAGTCGTTGTTGATCTGCGTCTTCATCTCGCTGTATTGGTTGGCAAACTGCTGATACTCGTTTTCCATTTCTTTCTTGTCGAGTGCTGCCAACTCTTGCATGGCTTTGTTCTCTTCTTTCTGCTTGTTGAGGTTGATGTAAAGCCATGCTGCTCCACCTGCCAGCAACAGGATGACGATGACTAGGGGAATCAGTATTTTCTTATTCATGTTCTTGTGTTTACCGTTTGTCATTTGGCCTTGTGTGCTTCCTTCATGGGGATGGCCGTAAAACGTTGCAAATTTAACCTTTTTCTACTGAAGGGCAAAGAAAAAGTCGTTTTCAAATGTGGAATATCTGAAAAATTAATAAATTTGAGTACATTTAGTCTCGAATTAAAGCCTTTTTTGTAATTTTACCACTGAAAAAAGAATTGACGGCTGGCTGGGTGAAAACCTGCGCTGCCAGAATAAATGTAAGTGTAAAGATGAAAAAGTTATTCCTTTTATTGATTTTGACGTTTGCGCAGTTGCCATTGTTGGCACAAGTGGATTCGCTGGTGGTAAAGACCGACTCGTCGGATGTGCGACACCAGGTGCTGTTGCAAACCACGAAGGGCGACATAGTGGTGGAACTTTACAACGAGACGCCGCGTCACCGTGACAACTTTGTCAAACTGGTTAAGGCGGGTTACTATGATGGCATCCTTTGGCATCGTGTCATTGCCGACTTCATGATTCAGACAGGAGATTCCACCACTCGCCACGCCAAGCCAGGGGATGGGATAGGTGAGTATGACCTCGATTATCGCATACCTGCCGAAATTGTCTATCCCAAATATTTCCATAAGCGTGGGGTGCTCGCTGCGGCTCGCGAGGGTGATGCCGAAAATCCGGAGCGTCAGTCGTCGGCTGCCCAATTCTATCTCGTTTGGGGTACGACCTTCAGCTCGATGGCACTCGACAAGGTGCAAGAACGCCTCAATCAGAGCACGGACGGCAAGGTGCAACTGACACCGGAGACGCGCGACGTTTATCGCAAGTACGGGGGCACTCCTCATCTCGATGGACAATACACGGTGTTTGGCGAGGTGGTGAAAGGACTCAATGTGGTGCGCGATATCGACTATGTGGAGACCGATGATTATGACCGCCCTGTGTGGGACGTGAAAATCATAAAGGCAATCGTCATTAAGTAGAGATGTACGTGCAGTCGATAACTGCTAAGTTGGGATGCGCATGAAAATCATTCCTCGTTTTATGCTACCGCCCATTGTGAGATGGATGCTCATGGTGGTTGTTGTGTGCCTTCCTTTATGGGTTGGTGCCACCACATGGTCGGTCGACAACTTGGATATGGTGCATCTGCATGACCGTAACCGCTATGTCTGTGACCCCGACGGGGTGCTCACGCCTGCCATGCGCGACACGGCCGATGCTTATTTGCGCCAGCTCCATCAGGAGTATGCTGTCCAGACGGTGTTTGTTGTGGTGCACCATGTCAAGGGTGGCGACACGTTTCGCATGGCACAGGATTTGGGCAACAAGTATGGTGTCGGCACGAAGAAGGAAAGACGCGGCTTGGTGGTTGTAGTGGCCGTCGATGACCGCCGGTACACCATTGCTCCTGGAATGGGGTTGGAGGCCGAATTGACTGATGTAGAATGTGACGATATTGCCCGAGCTTGCATTGTGAAAAACATGAAGGTAAACCAAATCGACGAGATGGTGGTGGAAACGGCACGGGTCCTCTACAACAAGATCAAGACAGGAAAGACGGGCCTTGCTTCTCTCGACGAGAGTGGGGATGCTGCGGATGGTGACTGGATATTGGCGCTGTTTGTCCTTTTGCTTTTCCTGGGATGGCCCATATGGGAGTTGTTCAAGTTGCTGCTAATCTCCTTGGGCATCATGAAAAAGCCTGCGAAGAAGAAGCGTCATCGTCACAAAAACGACGATTGGATGCCTCCCTTCATGTTTGGAGGCGGCGGTGGCTTCGGCGGTGGCGGCTCTGTGGGTGGAAGTTTTGGTGGCGGCAGTTTTGGCGGTGGCGGTGCCAGTGGCGGCTGGTGATTTTTTTGTCAATAATAAAAGTAAAACGATATGAAGAAAGGTAACAAGATTATTTTGGGTGTTGTGGTACTTGTGGTCATCGCTTTCATGGGCGGTTGCAATGCTTACAATGGTATGGTCAGCGACCAGGAGGCAGCCACTACGGCTTTGGCAAATGTAGAAGCTACTTACCAGCGCCGTGCAGACCTCATCCCCAACTTGGCCAAGACGGTACAGGCCTATGCCAAGCATGAAAAGGAAACTTTTGATGCTGTGGTCAAGGCGCGGGCTGCGGCTACGCAGGTGAAGCTCGATGTTGACAACCTTACGCCCGACAAATTGAAGGCTTTCCAGAATGCCCAGGGTGAGTTGTCGCAGGCACTGGGTAGGTTGATGGCCGTGAGTGAAAATTATCCGGAACTGAAGGCTAGCGAGAATTTCCGAAGTCTTCAGGTACAGCTGGAGGGGACAGAGAACCGTATCAATGAGGCTCGGCAGAAGTACAATGATGCGGTGCAGACTTACAACAAGGATGTGCGCTCGTTTCCAAATGTCATCTTTGCAGGTGTCTTCGGCTTTGAAAAGATGACGAAGTTTGAGGCGGCAGCTGGAGCGGAGAAGGCTCCCGAACTCAATTTCGACTAACGGTAGACAGATATCAGATTATGGCGTAAATTGTCGCGGCGTGTCAAGAAAAATCCCAACGATGTCTATCTGCTTGAGACTGGCGTCGTTGGGATTTTCTGTATGTGTTTTTATCGTCACTAATCCTTGTTGAGAATTTCCTTGGCCCGGTCTAAGGCTATGTTGATGTGGCTGCAAATGTTCTTTTCTCCTACAAAATTGTAGAAGCCTGCTTTCTGTAGGGCGGCGTGAACATTCGGGACGACACCCGACAGGATTACCTGTATGCCCTCTTTCTTGCTCATGGCACAGAGGTTAGTGAGGTTATGGATGCCGGTGGAGTCGACAAAGGGCACTTTTCTCATTCGAATGATGCGAACCTTAGGACGGTCACCGAATGTTGCCATTATTTCCTCAAAGCGGTTACCGGCTCCGAAGAAGTAAGGACCGTTGATTTCATATACCTCAACGCCTTCCGGTATGGATAGGTGCTCGATGTTGCCTTTGATCATATCGCTGTCCTCGTTGATTTCGTTCATGATCATCTTTACGTCAGTGGTCTCCGACATGCGTTTCATGAACAGAAGGCAGGCGATAATCAGACCGACCTCAATGGCTACGGTGAGGTCGAAGATGATCGTGAGGAAGAAGGTAATAAGCAGCACGGTCACGTCGCTCTTGGGATTCTTCATCAGAGCCAGAAAGGAGCGCCAGCCGCACATGCCGTAGGAGACGATGACTAGCACACCAGCCAGACAGGCCATGGGAATGTATTTGGCAAGGGGCATGAAGAAGAGGAAGATGAGAGAGAGGGCGATGGCATGGATGATGCCTGCCACTGGAGTCTTGCCGCCGTTGTTGATGTTGGTCATCGTGCGGGCGATGGCACCGGTAGCTGGGATGCCGCCGAAGATGGGTGAGGCAAGGTTGGCTACACCTTGGGCAATGAGCTCGGTGTTCGAGTTGTGGTGGTCGCCAATCACACCGTCAGCCACCGTGGCCGAGAGCAGCGACTCGATGGCGCCGAGCACGGCGATGGTGAGGGCTGGCGAGACAAGGCTCTTGATGGTGTTCCATGTCAATGCGGGCATGTGGGCGTCAGGGATAGAGTTACTCACCGAGAAACGGTCTCCGATGGTCTCAATGGTGGTCACGCCTGCATAATGCTTTAGGGCCAACGCTCCGACGGTCATAACGATAATGGCCACGAGCGAACCGGGGATTTTCTTGCTGAGGCGGGGGGTCAGGGCAATGATTGCTACGCTGAGGAGACCCACGCCGGCACACCACCAGTCGATGGTGTCGAGATGGACAAGATAGCATTGCCATTTCTCGATGAAATCGCTTGGAACCTTTTCTATAGAGAGACCGAAGAGGTCTTTTATCTGCGTGGTGAAGATGGTTACGGCAATGCCGCTGGTAAAACCGACGACAATGGGGTAGGGGATAAACTTGATGATGGTGCCGAGATGTAGCACACCGAACAAAATGAGGAAGGCTCCTGCCATCAGCGTGGCGATGGTCAGTCCCTCAAAGCCGTATTGCTGTATGATACCATAGATAATGACAATGAAAGCTCCTGTCGGACCGCCTATTTGCACTTTGCTTCCGCCAAGCAATGATATGATAAATCCGGCCACAATGGCGGTGATGATTCCTTTTTCAGGTGTCACACCCGAGGCTATGCCGAAGGCTATTGCAAGAGGAAGGGCCACTATACCCACAATGATGCCGGCCATGAGGTCTGCCGTGAATGTTTTCTTGTTGTAACTTCTTAACGTGTCAAAGAGACGGGGCTTAAAATCTAACTTGCTGTTCATCTTGTCTTGTTATTCTGATATAAGTGTGTTTTCATTTTTTTCTTGCCTCGTGGGCGCAATGAGTCGTCTTGTCTGTCCTCAAGTGCATGTTCGACTCCTTCTGAGTTGTTTATTTATGTTAAAACGCTTCTGCCCGCTATAATATTGTGTAGAGATGCCTTTATTTTTTGTGGGTGGTTCTGGAGCTCCCGAAGCTTCATATTAGTAGTCTGCTGATGTTATGTAAATGGCTGTAGGATGTGTAGCTTAAAAGCTGTTTTGTACTTTGTCTGTCTTGTCATATTTTTTGGTTGAAAACTTTGTCGGCTGACATCAGTGAAATAGCCGGAGAAAAACA
>CAVDNW010000035.1:0-26394 GCA_963610435.1 Oscillospiraceae bacterium
AAATGTTTCCAAGAAAAAATGAATAATTTATGTGATATTTTCGCTTTATTTGACAAAGTAAGGGGATACAAGGGAGAATACCTTATAATATATATAATAAGCCATACCGCAAGGGCACCGAAAGCATTTGCTGGGACATCACACCATTGAGCAAACGTGCCGTGTACAACGAAACGACACCAGTGCTACTATGGTTCTGCAGCCTCCATTCGCCCCCCGAGGTTATACAATAACCATCTAATAGTAGACGTTTTATTTCAACAATTTTACGCGGCCATATCCTAGCAATTGATCGGTTCGGTCTCCTGGTGACCGAAAATAGACCAAAGCCTGGTACACATTCTCTGTCTGGTAGAAACTGCCTTCGGATAGCACCGGCTGAACAGAGCCATCTGTCAGCAAGGTCAAGTACTGATAATTGTAATAACCTTGTTTGAGCCACACATCAGCCTCATACTGCTGCGCCTCGTCATTCCATAGCATCTTATACTTGGGCAAGAAGCTATCTTGCGTCCAAGCTCCATTAAGGTAGATGTCACCAGGCAGTCTAGGACTTTTCAAACGAAAATGGACCATTAGGTACTCGCAAGTGTTGTCAATCTCCACATTGTCGGAATTACGGATAAGAAACGCACCGTCAGCATCCTCATCGTAAACATAGTTAGGACGGGGCTCATCCGTCCACAGGATTGCGTGATAACGCTCGCCATCCCACTCCACGGCCTCCAGGCCCATGGTAGTGTGGGTCACGTCAAGCATCTCGAACTTACGATATTCGTTTCCGGCCTGAAAGATGAAGTCGCGGCAGTGAGACCACGCCAATCCATCGGCACTGACAATCTGAGGCTTTGCGTTGACCACAGCATTGTCCCATCGTCCGTTCTGCATGACCACCGTCTTGACCTGTGTAGCTGGGTCGGTGACGCGCACACTGCCATAGTCAAGCCGCATACCCACCTGCTGATAATTGCGATTTACCCCAAGGTCAGTGTCAGTGACGACCTCCATCCCTACTGTCATCTTGGGGTCAACCACCATGAAACAAACCACAAGGGCTGGCTCATCATCTTGATATTCATCGTAGACAGTCAACCTATAATTGCCACTCATCTTCAACCTGCATTTCTCATTAGGAATCCTTAGACTATAGTGGGTGTAGAGTTGGTTGGTGTTGACCGATTCCTCCCAGTCGTCTATAGTGTTTCCGCTGGCAAACCCCTTCACGAAATCACCATCCAACAGTCCGTCAGAGACAGACCAATCGGCCTCACAATGTTCTATCTTGTAGCAATAGCGGTGATAGTTGTGAGACAGTTCGTCAAAATCCACATGGATTACATCGTCACTATTCAAAGTGATGACAGGTAGCGCTGTCCAGTTATCATTGACGACAACCTGCAACGACGCAATGTTGTCACTGAGCATTTCGTGGCGTTGGGCTACTGTCGGCAAAGCAACACCGACGACAAACAGAAAGACTAACGTTAAATGTTTCATGTTACAAAGATACAAAAAATCAGTTCGCCACGAACGATACAAGGCAAAAATGTAGTTATCACCGAAAAACAAGAGGAAACACTGACAATAGTTTACTCATGCAAAAAGTCTATCTTGTACATGAAATTAGCACCGAAACAGTTTGACAAAATATTCTCAAAAAATAGCTTTCAAATCAACAATCTTTCTTTTACCTTCAAATACGGAAATTTCATGTACCTTCTGGAAATACCTGACTATCATCCCCTTACAAAAAATCAAGGCAATGACATTATTCTTCTTCCGTTCTTCTACTGGAGATTGATGCCAAATCTCATCATGATATATGTCAAACCATCGCATGATTGATGGCTAATCACTACTCGACAAAAGCCGAAAGGTCGTCCGAAAGACGTGCTATCATAGCAAAAAGGGGACGGATAGCCCATCCGTGCGCTATTTTTGTTTTCCAAAAACTGCAGAAATTGCTGCATGCCGCTCTAAATGGACAGGCTGACAAGAACGTTTTTTCTCAGAAATTCCACTACATACCGCACATAGCTCTATTTCGCACGAAGAATAACATTTCAGCGGTTTATCGGCAATGGAATTGTTAAAATAAATAAATAATGTTTGTTATCAACTAAAAATTGTTTAATAATATAATAAGGTAAGTAGATTTTTGTTATATTTGCAATAATTTGGGAATTTTACAGTGTACGTTTCTTCAAAACGAAACAATTGTATTTAAGGCAAAGATAATGAGGCAATTAAAAATTCAAAAGAGCATCACCAATCGTGCAAGTGAAGCACTGGATAAGTACCTTGTCGAAATAGGCAGGGCACCGCTCATCTCGATAGATGAAGAAATCGCCTTGGCGCAAAAAATCAAGAAAGGCGGTCGAGAGGGCGAAAGAGCCAAAGAGAAACTTGTCACAGCGAACTTGCGTTTCGTGGTCTCTGTAGCCAAACAATATCAGCACCAAGGATTATCGCTTACAGACCTGATTGACGAGGGCAACATCGGATTGATTAAGGCCGCACAGAAGTTCGACGAAACACGCGGCTTCAAGTTCATTTCCTACGCCGTCTGGTGGATTCGCCAGGGAATCTTGCAAGCCATTGCGGAGCAAAGCCGCATCGTGCGCCTGCCCCTCAACCAAGTAGGCGCCCTCAGCAAGATCACACACGAGATCAACCGCTTTGAGCAAGAGCACGAACGACAGCCCAGCATTCAGGAACTGTCGGACGCCACAAACGTCGACGCCGACAAGATTCAACAGAGCATGATGGCAGATGGCCACCATGTCAGTGTTGACGCCCCGTTCCAAGAAGGTGAAGAGAACACAATGCTCGACATCATGTCGAGTGGCGAAGACAGCCGCACCGACAAATCAGTCGACCACGAGAGCATGGCTCAAGAACTCAACGCCGTACTGGAGAGCGTGCTCAACGAACGCGAGACCATCATTATTCGCGAATGCTTCGGCATTGGATGCAACGAGATGGGACTAGAGGAGATAGCGGCCCACCTCGGTCTGACTCGTGAGCGTGTGCGCCAGATACGCGAGAAAAGCATTGCCAAACTACGGGAGAGCGGAAATGTGCGTATCTTGATGAAATATCTCGGATAGAACAGGCAAATTGACAAAGCAACGCATATGTCCCCTCATGAAAATGAGAATTGAGCAGCAAAACCACTCAATTCTCATTTTTTTGTAGTAACTTTGCAACAAAATTCATTATCACACATAAGGCATTAGAACCATTTGCGAACAAAGAAAACAGCAATGACATCTAACTGACAAAGTGACAACGCATTACGACAAAAACCAATGATTACTCTCACAAATTTAGCCATACAGTTTGGCAAACGTGTACTTTACAAAGATGTAAACATCAAGTTCACCCGTGGAAACATTTATGGTGTCATCGGCGCCAACGGTGCAGGTAAGTCTACCTTGTTACGCGCCATCAGCGGAGACCTGGAGCCAAACAAAGGAACTGTGGAGCTCGGACCAGGCGAGCGCCTGTCAGTCTTGGAGCAGGACCACTTCAAGTATGACGCTTACAGCGTGATGGACACCGTTCTAATGGGCTACGAAGCGTTGTGGAACAACATGAAGGAGCGCGAGGCACTCTATTCCAAAACCGAAATGACAGAGGAGGACGGCAATCGTGCAGCCGAACTGGAAGAGAAATTTGCCGAGATGAACGGCTGGGAGGCCGAAAGCAACGCGGCCCAACTGCTGCAGAATCTGGGCGTAAAAGAAGATGCCCACCAAAAGCAGATGAGCACCCTCTCCAACAATGAGAAGGTGCGTGTGATGCTAGCCAAAGCCCTCTTCGGAAAGCCAGACAATCTGTTGCTCGACGAGCCTACCAACGACTTGGACCTCGACACCGTGGAATGGCTGGAGAACTACCTAGGCGAGATTGATGAGCACCAGACTGTACTTGTTGTCAGTCACGACCGTCACTTTCTCGACTCGGTCAGCACACAGACCATAGATATCGACTTCGGCAAGGTAACCGTCTTTGCCGGAAACTACAGTTTCTGGTACGAAAGTTCACAGCTGGCGCTCCGCCAGGCACAAAACCAGAAACTAAAGGCAGAGGAGAAAAAGAAGCAATTGGAAGAATTCATCCGCCGTTTCTCTGCCAATGTGGCAAAAAGCCGACAAACTACCAGCCGCAAGAAAATGCTTGAGAAACTCAACGTGGAGGAAATCAGACCCTCAAGCCGCAAATATCCAGGTATCATCTTCCAGATGGACCGCGAACCAGGCAACCAGATTCTTGAAGTGCAGGGACTCAAGGCACTTGACGATGATGGCAACGTCCTCTTCGAGAACGTGAACTTCAACATTGAAAAGGGGCAGAAGGTCGTCTTCCTCAGCCACAATCCCAAGGCCATGACTGCCCTCTTCGAAATCATCAACGGCAACCGTCAGGCTGATGCTGGAACTTACAAATGGGGAGTCACCATCACAACCGCCTATCTCCCACTCGACAATACAGAATTCTTCAACAGCGAACTCAACTTGGTCGACTGGCTTTCTCAGTATGGCCCCGGTAACGAGGTTGCCATGAAGGCTTATCTCGGAAGAATGCTCTTCCGTCAGGAGGAAGTGGAAAAGAAAGTCAATGTGCTCTCAGGCGGTGAGAAAATGCGATGCATGATTGCACGCATGCAATTGCAGAACGCCAACTGTCTGATCCTCGATACACCCACCAACCACCTCGACCTGGAAAGCATTCAGGCTTTCAACAACAATCTTGTGAGCTTCAAAGGCAACGTGCTTTTCTCCAGCCACGACCATGAGTTCATCGAGACGGTGGCCAACCGCATCATCGAGTTGACTCCCAAGGGTACCATTGACAAATTGATGCCTTACGATGAGTACATCCACGACGATGCCATCAAGGAGCAGAAAGAAAAGATGTATCAAGCTTAGTGACGGGAACTGCCCACATCTTTAACGCCCAGAGACAATGTCGCATGGCACGCTTTTTGCATGCCATAATAAAAAGCTAAATGCATAAATTATGACAGAAACAAAGGATTCCAAAAGAAAAATAGACATCGAAGGAGCTGACCCCGAGACAAACGAACAGGGAACCGCAAGCCAGTCTGACAACAAGAGCGAGGCAACCGAAAAAGACACTCAAGAAACTGCCGAAAACGCTCAGGAAGAAGAAAAGGACGCATTGGCAGATGCGCAGAAGCAAATTGACGAGTTGAAAGACAAATATCTGCGCGCCATTGCTGAATTTGACAACTACAAGAAGCGTGTAATCAAAGAGAAGGCAGAACTGATACGCAACGGCGGAGAAAAGACCGTTACCGCTATTCTCCCTGTACTTGATGACCTTGAGCGCGCGCTGTCTGACAAGAGCGAGGACCCCAAGGCCATTAAAGACGGCATGCAAATCATCTTCAACAAGTTCATGAAGAGCCTGGAGACACTGGGTGTCAAGAAGATTGAGACACAAGACAAGGATTTCGACACCGATTACCACGAGGCAGTAGCCATGGTACCAGGTATGGGCGACGACAAGAAAGGAAAGGTTGTTGACTGCCTGCAGACTGGCTATTCCATGAACGACAAGGTAATCCGCCACGCCAAAGTGGCCGTAGGACAATAAGGTCGTTGTCACAAATATGAATTGACCCTCATTTTTCCAATCACACAATGGCAGAGAAGAGAGACTACTACGAGGTTTTGGGCCTGGACAAGAACGCAAGCGAAGACGACATCAAGAAAGCCTACCGCAAACTGGCCATCAAATACCATCCAGACCGCAACCCTGGCGACAAGGTGGCGGAAGAGAAATTCAAGGAAGCCGCAGAGGCCTACGATGTCTTGCACGACCCTCAGAAACGGCAACAATACGACCAATTCGGATTCAATGGGCCACAAGGCGGCTTCGGTGGCGGCTTCGGTGGCGGCATGGACATGAATGATATTTTCTCCATGTTTGGCGATATCTTTGGCGGGCACAGCGGATTTGGAGGCTTCGGAGGATTTGGAGGCGATGGTGCGCAGCGCCGTTTCTACCGTGGATCTGACCTTCGCCTGAAGGTCAAATTGTCACTACAGGACATATCCTCTGGCGTCACCAAGAAATTTAAGGTAAAAAAAGACGTGGTCTGCCCCATCTGCCACGGATCAGGAGCAGAAGGCAATAGCAAGCCGGAAACATGTCCCACTTGTCATGGAGCAGGAGTGGTCAACCGCACTGTGCGCTCTATGTTTGGTATGATGACAACCCAATCCGAGTGTCCCACCTGCCACGGCGAAGGCACAATCATCAAGAACAAATGCCACGAGTGTAGCGGAACAGGCGTCGTCAAGGGCGATGAGATTGTGTCAATTGACATTCCGGCAGGAGTAGAGGATGGCATGGTCGTCAACGTAAGCGGGAAGGGCAATGCAGGTCCTCACAACGGTGTCAACGGTGACATCCAAGTACTGGTAGAGGAAGAAAAGAACGATTTGTTCACGCGCGATAAACAAGACCTATTCTACAACCTGCTCCTCGACTTCCCTACAGCCACACTAGGCGGCGAAGCGCAGATACCAACTATCAACGGTAGCAAGATTTCGCTAAAAATCGAACCAGGAACACAACCAGGAAAGAGCGTAAGGTTGCGAGGCAAGGGCCTACCCGCCATCAAAGGCTACGGCACCGGCACCGGAGATCTCATAGTGAACATGAGCGTGTTTGTTCCCAAGACGCTGACAAAAGATGAGCGGAAAGCAGTGGAAGCCCTAAGAGAAAGCGAGAACTTCAAGGGAGACACATCAACAAAAAAGAGCATATTCGACATGTTCAAGCATTGTTTCAAATAGTTGAAGCTATCAGAATGAACTACCAAGAGACAGTAGAATATCTTTATAACAGCACCCCCGTCTTTGAGCGTGTGGGTGCTGTCGCTTATAAGGAAGGTCTGGAAAACACGCACGCCCTCGACAGTCACTTCGGGCATCCTCACCTATATTACAAGACTATTCATGTAGCAGGCACCAACGGCAAGGGTTCATGCTCACACACCTTGGCAGCCATACTTCAGTCTGCCGGCTACAAGGTAGGCCTATACACATCGCCACACCTTGTGGATTTTAGGGAGCGCATCAAGGTAAACGGCCAGATGATCGGTAAGCAACGAGTCATCGACTTCGTTGAGGAGCATCGTGCGTTTTTCGAGCCACTCCATCCCTCATTCTTTGAATTGACAACAGCCTTGGCGTTACTCTATTTCAAGGAACAGAAAGTCGACGTGGCCGTAATTGAGGTGGGCCTTGGAGGTCGCCTCGACTGTACCAACATCATAACACCTATTTTATCTATTATTACCAACATCAGTTTCGACCACACACAATTCTTAGGAAACACGTTAGCCGATATTGCCGGTGAAAAAGCCGGAATAATTAAAAAAGGTGTCCCCGTGGTCATCGGCGAAACCAAGGAGGAGACCACACCTGTCTTCCGCAAAATAGCCAGCAGTCTGGATGCACCATTGATTTTTGCTGAAACAGAGCCAGAAATCACGGAATGGTCTACCTCACAAGAGGGTGGCATGGAATACCATACACGCCACTTCGGCATGCTCCATGGAGAACTGGGAGGAGAATATCAAGCCAAGAACGCCAATACCGTATTGTCAACCGTCAACGTATTGCACAACACAGTCCCTAAGCTGGCAATCACGCTCAAAGACGTGAAGCACGCCTTCGAAAACGTCTGTGAAGCCACGGGGCTCCAAGGCCGTTGGCAACGGTTACATAGCCATCCCTTAGTAGTCTGTGACACAGGGCATAACATGGGTGGGTGGAACTATCTCTCACACCAGATTGCTGCTCAAAAATGTGAACGGAAACGCATTGTGTTTGGCATGGTGGACGACAAGGATATCAACAACGTAATGAACCTGTTGCCCAAGGACGCAACATACTATTGGACGCAAGCCAGCTCCAAACGAGCAATTCCATCCGGAAAAGTGACCCTAATGGGAACACAACACCAATTGCACGGTACAGACTGTGGCACTGTGGAAAATGCTTACAGGAAAGCCATATCAGAGGCAGGCGAGAATGATTTCGTTTTTGTCGGAGGGTCCAGTTATGTCGTAGCCGACCTATTGTCGTTAAAGGATTTTTAACACCTTCTTTACCGCATTTTTCCTGTTTTGTCTTGCAACTATCGTTTATTTTTAGTTACTTTGCAAATAGATAAAGTAACTAAAAACTTGAAGAAATTATGAGCATGACTGAGACAGAAAATTTCGGCGGCTTGAAAAGATCCAATTATCAAGCCACCGTTGACGGTAAGAAGACTGATCTCTTCTTCCTTAAGAACAGCAAAGGTCACGTAGTTGCCATCACCAATTATGGCGGTGCCATTGTTGGTGTATTTGTTCCTGATAAAAACGGTCAATTGGCCAATGTCATCCAGAGCTATGACAGCATAGAAGGTGCACAGAAATCCGATTCCCCATATAAGTCAACCTTGATTGGTCGCTTTGGCAACCGCATCTGCGATGGAATCTTCACTCTCAACGGCAAAGAGTACCATGTGGCAACCAACAACGGCAAGAACCACTTACATGGCGGCAACAAGGGTTATAACAAACGCGTTTGGGAAGCTCATGCAATGAGCGAGCATACCTTGGCACTCAATTTGATAAGTCCCTATGGAGAAGAGGGTTACACAGGAGAGGTAAAAGTATCAGTAGAGTACACATTCACTGATGAGGACGAACTAGTCATCGAGTATCTTGCAACAACCAACAAAAAGACCATTATCAACCTTACCAATCACGGTTATTTCTCATTGGCTGGCATTGCCGACCCCACCCCAACAATTGACAATGTCGTCTGCCAAATCAATGCCGATTTCTACATCCCCATCGATTCCACTTCCATCCCTACGGGAGAAATCCTGAAGGTAGATGGCACTCCGTTTGATTTCCGCACACCCAAGACGCTAGGACAAGACATTGACGCTGACAATGAGCAGATAAAGAATGGTGCAGGATACGACCATTGCTTCGTCCTCAACAAAAAAGAGTTTGGCGAACTGAGCTTTGCGGCCAAAATTCTAGAGCCAACAAGCGGACGCACCATGGAAGTCTACACCACAGAGCCTGGTGTTCAGTTGTATACCGACAACTGGGCAGATGGCAAAGAGGGACAGAATGGCGCTACATTCCCGAAGCGTTCTTCCGTATGTTTCGAGGCGCAGCATTTCCCCGACTCTCCTAACCGTCCCTATTTCCCCAAGGTGGTCTTGAACCCCGGCGAGCAGTACAAGCAAAAGACCATTTACAAATTTGGCGTAGAGAAATAAGGCTTCGTCAAACGTACAGAATGGGAGAAGGATGATGTCTTCTTTGTGGTATCATCTTTCTCCCTACGTGCAAAAAGAAAAACAACTGAACTAAACAATATGAACCAAAACTCTCAAACGCAGCGCCCTAACTACACGTTTGCGCTGATTGTTGTCTTCATCGTGTGCTTCCTCATCGGATTCATCACAACGATGAACAACTCTATGATTTCCTTCTGCTCTAAAGCTTTTAACCTGACGGCCCAACAAGGCCAGTATGTGAACACAGCCTTCTATGGTGCATACCTGCTGAGCATTCCTTTCGCAATGCTGATGAGCAAGATTGGATACAAAGGAACCTTGATTTTAGGATTAGCTATCGCTGGCATCGGTTTTGTTATCAACTCCATCGGCATCAATTCAGCTATCGCAGCCGGTGCCAATGTATACACCGTCTTTTTGGCCAGCATGTGCTTGGTGGCTTGCGGTGTCGTGATGCTGCAAAACGTAGCCAACCCCTATGTTATGGTGCTAGGATCACCCGAGAAAGGTGCCTTCCGCATGACACTTAGCCAGGCATTGAACTCGGTGGCTACCACTTTGGCTCCCCTTTTCATTACCTACGTCATCATTCGTGGACAAGCACCCGAACCATCAGCTGTTCCCACACCGTTCCTGGGATTGGGAATCTTCACCTTGCTCATCTGTCTCATTCTGGTATTCTTGAAGCTCCCCAAGATAGACGAGGGAAAACAAGCTGAGGATGCTGGCATTCACCGCGAGTATAAATCTTCCGTTTTCAAATATCCCCACGTGTGGTTGGGTGCCCTCGGCATCTTCATGTACATGGGCCTTGAAATTGGCGTTCCTTCCATGTTGCCCTACAAATTCCGCGAGATGATGGGCGAAGGCAGTGATTACACAACTGTTGCCACAAACTATTTGGCTTTCTATTGGGGTGGCATGATGGTCGGCCGTTTCATCGGAGCTGCCATTCTTGCCAAGTTTGAGCCACGCAAACTGCTCACTTCTTGCTTGCTGTTGGGTGCAGTCTGCATTTTGCTGAGCGTGGTCCTGCCTGGAATGATCGGCGTTTGGTGCATGATTGCAGCTGGACTGTTCCACTCTGTCATGTGGCCTCTGATTTTCAATCTGGGTCTGCAAGAGCTGGGTCCTCACACCAAGGCCGCAACAGGCGTGATTAACACAGGCGTGATTGGTGCTGCACTTCTGACACCCTGTATGGGTTGGTTGGTCGACGTCACCAACGTGATTATAGCCAGCTGCTGCCTCTTCTTCTTCTATGCATATGTCATTTGGTTCTGCAACTGGGGATCGAAGATTGGTTTGGAAAACAAATAAGAAACTGATAACTTTTTAAAAAAATAAATCTATGGATATTGAATATGTAAGAAGTCGCTTCGTCAAGCATTTCGACGGAAAGACCGGTAACATCTACCATTCACCAGGCCGCATCAATCTCATTGGCGAGCACACTGACTATAATGGTGGCTTTGTGTTTCCGGGAGCCGTAGAACAGGGCATCATGGCCGAGGTCCGTCCAAACGGACAACAGACTTGCAACATCTACTCTATTGACTTGAAGGACATGGCCCACTTCAAAGTGGACGACCCCGAGGGCCCGAAGGCTACCTGGGCTCGCTACATCTATGGTATTGTACAGGAGATGAAATCCCTTGGCGTAGATGTCAAGCCGTTCAATGCTGCCTTTGCTGGCGATGTCCCATTGGGCGCAGGAATGTCTTCTTCTGCAGCCTTGGAGAGCTGCTTCGCATGCGCTCTCAATGACCTGTTTGGCGACAATAAGGTCTCCAAGTGGGACATGGTGTTGGCTGGCCAGGCTACCGAGCACAAGTACATCGGCGTCAATTGCGGTATCATGGATCAGTTTGCATCAGTCTTCGGACAGAAGGGCAAACTGATGCGCCTCGACTGCCGTAGTCGTGAATTTGAATACTTCCCTTGGGAGCCGAAAGGCTACAAACTTGTACTGCTCAACTCGAAAGTAAAGCACGAGCTCAAAGGCTCGCCTTACAATGACCGCCGTAACTCTTGTGAGAACGTAGTGAAGGCACTCAGCACGCACTTCCCCGATAAGAAATTTGAGACCCTGCGTGATGCCAACTGGGATGAATTGGAGGCTGTAAAGCAAGAGGTCAGCGCTGAGGATTACACGCGCGCACACTTTGTGCTGGGTGAGGTAGACCGCGTACTGGCTGTTAGTGAGGCTTTGCAAAAGGGCGACTACGAGACTGTCGGACAGAAGATGTACGAAACCCACTACGGACTGAGCAAAGAATATGAGGTAAGTTGTGAAGAGCTCGACTATCTCAACGACCTTGCCAAAGAGAATGGCGTGACTGGCTCACGCATCATGGGAGGCGGCTTTGGCGGTTGCACCATCAACCTTGTCAAAGATGATGTCTACGACAAGTTCATCACCGAAGCCAAGCAGAAGTTTAGCGAGAAATACGGACATGAGCCCGAGGTAATCAATGTGGTTATCGGAGACGGTTCAAGAAAGATCTGCTAAGGACATTTCTGCTTTCTCAACAGGTATCCTCTACCAAGAGTATAACAAGGCCTATTGCCCATCAAGTGGCAATAGGCCTGTTTTTTGCAACTCAATCAATATTCACTTATCAGCCACTTTAGAAGTTGAGAAAAATCAGAATTTTGATGAAGCAAAGACAAAACGCAACTTGATATATGTCAACAAGTGTAAAAATAACCCTTTTTTAAAAAAAACTGGGAAATTTGATACAACTTTCATGGAAAATTTGTATCTTTACCCACAAATAACGAGAACCAATCAACTAACAACAATTACGTATGGAAAACTTAAGGAATTTGATGTTAGGGGCAGGGATGGCCATCGCTGCTTTCACGTCATGCGCTGGTGGAGGCAAAGCCACCAGTGAAACCGTATCCGGTTTAAATCCTACTGACTTTGACACCACATTAAATGGCAAGAAGACAGAACTAGTAACTATCAAAAACAACAATGGTATGGAGGTCTGTCTTACCAACTATGGCGGTCGAGTCGTCAGCATCTGCGTGCCCGACAAGGATGGCAAGCCTACCGATGTAGTCTTAGGCTACGACAACATCAAACAATACGTTGACACGCTCAACAGCCCGTCTGACTACGGATCGAGCGTCGGCCGCTATGCCAACCGCATTAAAGATTCTAAGATTACCGTGGCAGGAAAGGAATATAAATTGCGTGCCAACGACAATGGGAATTGCCTGCATGGTGGAGGAAATACAGGATGGTTGAACAGAGTTTACGACATCCAATCTAAGACTGACAGCTCTGTGACATTTGCAATCACAGCTGTTGACGGTGAAAATGGTTTCCCTGGAACCGTGAACGCAACAGCAACCTATGTGGTGAAGAGCAACAACACGCTTGACATCACATTCGGTGCTACTACAGACAAGGAGACCGTTATTAATATGACTAATCACTCTTACTTCAACCTTAATGGCGATTTCTCCAAGGAAGGTATTGACCAGGTGATGTACATCAACGCTGACAAGTTCACCCCCTCAGATGCGAAGTACATTCCCACAGGTGAAATCAAGGAAGTAGCCGGAACACCTATGGACTTCCGTAAAGCACACGCCATCAGCGAGACGATCGCTGACACCACTTATGAACAAATCCGCAATGCCACAGGTTACGACCACAACTGGTGCCTGAACACATTCAAAGACGGAAAGGGAGATGATACTCAAGTGGCCGCAAGTCTCTATTCACCCAAGACCGGCATTCTTCTTGAGGTTTACACCAATGAGCCAGGCATTCAAGTCTACACTGGCAACTTCCAGGGGACTGGCATCTCCTGCAAACACGGCATCAAATATCCGAAGCATGTCAGCGTATGCTTCGAGAGCCAAAAATATCCCGATAGCCCCACCAAGATTGCAGAGAAGACAAAAGGATGGGAATTCTCTAACCCATACTTGAAACCGGGTGAAAATTACTATAGCCATTTAGCCTACAAGTTCTCGGTGAAATAACAAAAAACAACTAACAATATCTAACCAACAATCAACAATGAATTGGAATTCAACAGATTTCGTATGGCTTGACTGGCTCGTACTCGCCGCTGGCGTCATCGGCGTGATATGGGCAGTGTGGCATGCGATTGTCAAAGACAGAAAAGCACAGAAAGGCGAAGACTCTTCGGCATACCTTTTTGGTAAAGGCGAGCCTTGGTACGTAATCGGCATGGCCATCTTTGCTGCCAACATTGGTTCGGAGCACCTCGTGGGCTTGGCAGGCACTGGTGCTAAGAGTGGCGTGGGCATGGCCCACTGGGAGATGCAGGGATGGATGATTCTCATCTTGGGATGGCTATTCGTTCCCTTCTACCAATTGCTCATCAACAAGATGGGCAAAATCATTACCATGCCCGACTTCTTGAAGTTCCGCTACACACAGCGCACTGGCTCATGGCTTTCCATCATCACCCTTGTGGCATACATCCTCACTAAGGTGAGCGTCACCGCACTGACAGGCGGTATTTTCTTCGAGTACCTCTGGGGCTTGAATTTCTGGGTGGGTGCCATCGGTTTGATTATCCTCACCACCATATTTACCGTATTCGGCGGCATGAAGGGAGTGATGACCCTTTCCACCATTCAGACGCCAATCCTCGTCATCGGTTCATTCTTGGTGTTATTCCTCGGCCTCTCAACACTCGGCGGCGGAAGCATATCAGCCGGATGGACAGACATGATGGACTATTGTAGCAAGCTGAACAACGGGTATGGCACGACACACATGTTCCACTGGGAGCAGGGTGATTCCATGTATCAGGAATACCCCGGCTTCGTAGTGTTCATCGGCGCAACCATCATCGGTTTCTGGTATTGGTGCACCGACCAGCACATCGTACAACGTGTATTGGGCCAGGTTCCCGGCGAGAAAAACGAGGAAGTGATGAAGCGCGCACGCCGCGGCACCATCGCGGCAGGTTTCTTCAAGGTACTGCCGTGCTTCATGTTTCTGATTCCTGGTATGATTGCCGCAGCCTTGGCTTCCAAAGGCGACATCCAAATGGAAAACACCGACGCAGCCTTCGCCATCATGGTGAAAAGCGTGCTCCCTGCCGGCATCAAGGGTATCGTAACCATCGGTTTCATCTGTGCTCTCGTTGCTTCTTTAGCAGCATTCTTCAATAGCTGTGCCACACTCTTCACCGAGGATTTCTACAAGCCTTTGAAGAAGGGCATGTCTGAGGCTCACTACGTGTTCGTCGGCCGTGTTGCAACAGTTGTTGTCGTGGTTCTTGGCTTCGCTTGGTTACCCATCATGATGAAGATGGACACGCTCTACAACTATCTGCAAGGCATCCAGTCACTCTTGGCACCAGCGATGGTTGCAGTGTTTGCTATGGGTATCTTCTTCAAGAAGATTACTCCGAAGGCAGGCGAGTACACAATGATTACTGGTTTCCTGATTGGTATGGTCCGCCTCGTTACCAACGTGATAACCGACACGGGCAAGGCTACAATGGAAGGTACATTCTGGGACTGCACGGCATGGTTTTGGCAGACCAACTGGCTCGTGTTCGAATGCTGGTTACTGGTGTTCCTCATCATCTTCATGATTGTCGTGAGTTGCTTCACCCCTGCCCCGAGCAAGGAGCAAGTAGAAGCCATCACTTTCACGGCAGACTTCAAGAAGTCGATCCGTGAGAGTTGGGGGGCGTTCGACATTATTGGCACCCTCATCGTAATCGGCCTCTGCGCAGCATTCTATTGGTATTTTTGGTAATCTGGACATTTAACATATAACCTATCAAGTCATTACAAGTTTCTTTGGAAATGCTCTTTTTCGAAGAGCTTGTAATGACTTACCTCTCACAAATATAATGACAGGATTTTACAAAGAATATAGTCGGTTTTTCGTTTCCGTTGATTGCATCGTCTTCGGTTTCGATGGATTTAAACTAGAAGTCCTTATTGGGAAAAGAAAGTTGGACCCAGGACGAGGCCAATGGTCCCTCTATGGAGGCTTTGTAAATTCCAACGAGAATATAGCAGAAGCAGCGTACAGAGTGCTGTATGAATTAACAGGCATTGATCACATATACATGAAACAGGCCGGGACATACGGTGCCATAGACCGAGACCCAGGTGAACGTGTGATTTCCGTAGCCTACTGCGCACTCATCAATGTGAAAGATTATGATGACAAGCGACGGCAACAGTACGGACTGGAATGGGTGCCGTTGGAAAAACTACCGCAGTTATACTCAGACCATAATAAAATGGTGGAGAATGCAGTTAAAATGTTAAGACAGCGTATCAAGACAGAGCCACTGAGCTTTAACCTATTGCCCAATCTTTTCACGCTGACGCAACTGCAACATGTCTACGAGGCAATTCTTGGGCATGAGATAGACAAACGGAATTTCAGAAAACGCATCAAACAGATCAATGTAATAGAGAAAACGGAACAAATAGACAAGTTGAGCTCAAAGAGAGGCGCAGCTCTCTACCGTTTTAATAAGCAAGCCTATAATGACACCCCTGTTTTCAGATTATAGTACAGGAAGGTGGAACAATATAAATTAACAATCAATTAGAACCATAAAACCATAAACGATATGTTAGAAGAATTAAAAGAAAAGGTTTTTCAAGCCAACCTCGACTTGGTGAAACACAACTTGGTGCTCTTCACATGGGGCAATGTATCAGGCATCGACCGCGAAAAGGGACTTGTTGTCATCAAACCTTCTGGAGTAAGCTACGATGACATGAAGGCTAGTGACATGGTCGTGGTTGACCTTAAGACTGGCAAGGTGGTAGAAGGAGATTTAAATCCTTCGAGCGACACTCCCACACACTTGGTTCTCTATCGCAACTTCCCGGAAATCGGTGGTGTGGTCCACACCCACTCCACCTACGCCACGGCGTGGGCTCAGGCAGGGCTTGACGTTCCCAGCATCGGCACCACCCACGCCGATTATTTCCACGATGCCATCCCTTGCACCGATGACATGACGAGTGACATGATGGCTGAATATGAGTACAACACAGGTGTGGTGATTGTCAACAAGTTCAACAAAGACAACATCAACTACGTGCACACACCTGGTGTTCTCGTCAAGAATCACGGTCCTTTCACTTGGGGTAAAAATCCCGATGAGGCTGTCTATCATGCCGTTGTCGCAGAGCAGGTCGCGAAAATGGCCTTCGTCTCATTCTCTGTCAACCCCAAGACTACCATGAATCCCCTGCTAGTCGAGAAACATTTCAGCCGCAAGCATGGCCCAAATGCTTACTACGGACAAAAGAAAAAGAAATAATACAGGATTACTCAGTAACTGAGATAGACATAGAAAATCAACAGATAAATAAACCAACCAATAATTAAAACTAAACAGCTATGATCAAAGCATTCGAAAATTTTGAAGTATGGTTTGTTACAGGTGCACAGCTCCTCTATGGAGGCGACGCCGTCAAACAAGTAGACGGTCATTCCAAAGAAATGGTTGACGGTCTGAACAACTCTGGCCGCCTCCCTATCAAGGTGGTCTACAAAGGCACTGCCAACTCCAGCAAAGAAGTGGCAGACGTAATGAGCCGCGCAAACGTAGATGAAAAATGCGTAGGCGTCATCTGCTGGATGCACACCTTCTCACCAGCTAAAATGTGGATTAAGGGCATGCAGATCCTGCGCAAGCCTTTGCTGCACCTCCACACGCAATACAACGAGAAGATTCCATACGAGACCATGGATATGGATTTCATGAATCTCAACCAGAGCGCACATGGCGACCGCGAGTACGCTCACATCCTGTCTCGCCTGCGTAAGCCCCGCAAGACTGTCATCGGTTATTGGAAGGACCAAAAGACTCAAGACCATATCGCTGTATGGGAGCGTGTCTGCGCTGGTGTGGCTGACGCCCAGGACTGCTTGATTATCCGTTTCGGCGACCAGATGAACAACGTAGCAGTAACCGATGGTGACAAGGTAGCTTTCGAACAGGTATTCGGCTATCATGTAGACTATGTGCAGTTCTCCACCGTTCTTGACTTCTTCGACAAAGTGAAGGACGAGGATGTCACAGCTCTTGTTCACGATGTCTACTTCAAGGAGTATGTGGTGGCAGACGAGCTTAAGGACAAAAACTCTTTGGGATACAAGAAGATTTGGAACGCTGCCAAAGCAGAGCTCGCACTCCGCGCTGTACTGGAGGCTTACGGCGCAAAGGGCTTCACAACCAACTTCGATGACTTGGGCGATGTGAATGTGGAGGAAACTGGACATGGCTTCGACCAGATTCCTGGTCTGGCATCACAACGCCTCATGCACGACGGCTATGGTTTTGGTGCCGAGGGCGACTGGAAGAGTGCATGTCTCTATCGCACCACATGGTTCATGAGCCAAGGCCTTGAGAATGCGGGCACATCGTTCCTGGAAGACTACACGCTCAATTTCGATGGCGACAACACATCCATTCTCGAGAGTCACATGCTCGAAATCAACCCCGACATCGCTGAGGAGAAGCCTCGCCTAGAAGTACACTTCTTGGGTATTGGAGTGCGCAAGAGCGAGACAGCCCGTTTGGTGTTCACCACCAAGCAAGGACACGGCATCACAACAACTGTTGTCGACATGGGAAACCGTTTCCGTCTCATTGCCAACGATGTAAACCTGATCAAGTCAAAGCCGCTTCCCAAGTTGCCCGTAGCTTCTGCTCTGTGGATTCCGGAGCCTTCCTTCGAGGTCGGCGTTGGTTGTTGGATGAACGCAGGTGGCACACACCACAGTTGCTTCTCATTCGGTCTGACCGATGAGTACTGGCGTGATTTCGCAGAAATTTTCGACGTTGAGGCATGCATCATCAACAAGGACACTGACTATGAGCAGTTCCGTAAGGAGCTCCGTTGGAACGAGATGTACTACATGCTCAACAAGGCTCTTCACTAATCAATAATGGCTTTGAGTTCTAACCCTATTGCTTAAACCCAAAATCTTATTATCCCACAAGGAATGACAATGATTGAATGGATGGCAAATCGCTTAGGACTCAAAGCCCTATTTATTTCTAAAACAAGCTTCCAACCAAAAGTTGCTTGAACATGAAAGGCTTGCCTTTGCTTTACTGCTGAACTTCAAGCAATGCACTACTATGGTGGAAAAAGCTTTAACCTAAAGAAATTATGAATGCAAAAGACACTATACAACAAGGCAAAGCGATTCTTGGCATCGAATTCGGTTCCACAAGAATAAAAGCTGTGCTTATCGATGGTGCGAACAATCCAATTGCACAAGGATCACACACCTGGGAGAACCAGTTGGAGAATGGATTGTGGACCTATAGTATCAAATCCATTTGGGAAGGGCTGCAAGATTGCTATGCCACCCTTCGCGAAGACATCAAAAAGCAATATGGTATCGAGCTCGAAAACCTTGCAGCTATCGGCATCAGTGCAATGATGCATGGCTACATGGCATTCAACAAGGACAAGGAGATTCTCGTTCCCTTCCGCACATGGCGAAATACCAACACGGGTAAAGCCGCAGCTCGTCTTTCCGAACTTTTTGAGTTTAATATTCCTCTTCGCTGGAGCATCTCCCATCTCTATGAGTGCATCATTGATGGAGAAAGCCACGTGAAGGATATCGACTACCTCGCAACACTGGATGCCTACATCCATTGGAAGTTGACAGGCGAGCGCGTGACTGGTATCGGAGACGCATCTGGCATGTTGCCCATTGACCCTGACACAAAAGACTATGACGAGAAAATGGTCAAGAAGTTTGATACGCTCATCGCACCCAAGGGTTATCCTTGGAAACTTCGCGACATCCTACCCAAAGTACTTGTTGCCGGACAAGACGCAGGCCATCTAACCGAAGAGGGAGCCAAGTTACTTGACCCAACTGGCCATTTGAAAGCCGGCATTCCCATGTGTCCTCCCGAGGGAGACGCTGGCACGGGTATGGCAGCCACAAACGCTGTTCGCCAACGCACAGGAAACGTCAGTTGTGGCACATCTTCATTCTCCATGATTGTGTTGGAGAAGAATCTCAGCAAGCCTTACAAGAGCATAGACATCGTCACCACACCTGACGGCGCTCCAGTCGCCATGGTACATTGCAACAACTGCACCAGTGACATAAATGCCTGGGCGAACATCTTCCGCCAATTCCAAGAATTGACTGGCCAAACGGTAGACATGAACCAATTGTTTACCAAGCTTTTCCAAGTTAGCCTCCAAGGCGATGCCAATTGCGGTGGTCTGATGGCGTACAACTATTTCTCCGGCGAACCTGTCACAGGTCTTGATGAGGGACGTCCGATGATTGTGCGTTCTCCAAATGATGTGTTCTCATTGGCCAATTTCATGCGCGCTAACCTTTACGGCGCCGTAGCTGTGCTTAAGATTGGCAATGATATACTGTTCAAGGATGAGAAAGTGCAAGTCGATCGTATCACGGGGCATGGAGGGTTCTTCACCACACCCGAAGTGGGACAACGTATTCTGGCAGCAGCACTCAACCTTCCAATCTCTGTTATGAAGACAGCAGGAGAAGGTGGCCCATGGGGTATGGCTCTTTTGGCTTCCTATCTCGTGAACAGCGACAAGCATCAATCCCTCGCTGATTTCCTCGATCGACAGGTTTTCGCAGGCAACAAAGGTGTTGAAGTAAAGCCCACAACAGAAGAGGTTGAAGGATTCAACACTTACATTGAGAGCTATAAAAAAGGTCTGGCTATCGAACAGGCTGCCGTTCAAAACAAAGACTAACATGCCGTAAAAAAGATAATCCGCAATTGCTACATGCGATATCTGATACAAAAGCGTCTCGCAGTCCGTTATAAAACGACAAATTGATTGCAACGCTTATGAAAAGGATGCAATGCGTGCAGGTTTTGCGGATTATCTTCTATCAAACTAACTAAAGTCATAATCATATCACCATTACCGTCAACACCATGATCCTAAAAAAAATATATTCCATTGCAGTCGTGCTCACTTTAACAAGTACGCTTCACGCACAAGATGCCACCTTTAGCATTCATACCACCCAAGGCAAATATAAGATTAACAAAGAGATTTACGGGCAGTTTGCAGAACATTTAGGAAGTTGCATTTATGGCGGACTTTGGGTAGGCCCTAATTCAAACATCCCCAACACGGATGGCTATCGCAAAGACGTGCTACAGGCTCTGAAAGACCTCCACATCCCTGTTCTCCGCTGGCCTGGTGGATGTTTTGCCGATGAATACCATTGGACTGATGGTATAGGTCCAAAGGAACAACGTCCCAAAATGCAAAATAACAACTGGGGAGGAACGATTGAAGACAATTCCTTTGGTACTCATGAGTTTCTGAACCTCTGTGAATTGCTTGGTGCCGAGCCCTACATCAGCGGCAACGTCGGTTCAGGGACTGTTAAAGAATTGGCCCAGTGGGTAGAGTATATGACATCCGACGGGGACACCCCCATGGCTAATTTGCGAAGGAAAAACGGGCGCGAAAAGTCCTGGAATGTCAAATATCTCGGAGTGGGAAATGAAAGTTGGGGATGTGGTGGAAACATGCGTCCTGAGTATTATGCCGACCTTTACAGAAAATATTCCACCTATTGCCGCAACTATGACAACCACAATCTCTACAAGATTGCGTCTGGAGCCAGCGATTACGACTACAACTGGACTAAAGTCCTCATGGACAATGTCGGAGGAAGGATGAATGGCCTTTCCCTCCACTATTATACTGTGAAAGACTGGAGCGACCACAAAGGTTCAGCACTCAAGTTTAATAACCAAGAGTATTATTGGACCATAGGGAAGGCATTGCAGATAGAGAACGTCATCGAAAAACACATGGCTATCATGGACAAGAAAGATCCCCAAAAAAAGATAGGGCTCTTGGTCGACGAATGGGGCACCTGGTGGGATGAAGAGCCGGGAACCATCAAAGGGCACCTCTATCAGCAAAACTCAATGAGAGATGCCATGGTAGCCGCCCTAACCCTTAACATTTTCCAACGCCATACAGACCGCATACGCATGGCCAACATAGCCCAAGTAGTCAATGTGCTTCAGTCGATGATACTTACGGATACCAAGGGAACGGGGCACATTGTTCTCACACCGACCTATTACGTATTCAAGATGTACCGCGGTTTCCAAGAAGCCACATATCTTCCGATGGACGTGAGGGTGGATTCTATAGATGTCGAAGGAGGCCACATGTACCGCATGGAGCGAGGTAAAATTCCAGTCGTATCTGTTTCGGCAGCAAAAAAGCAGGATGGAGGCATCATCATTGCATTGGCCAACACCAATCTGGAAAAAGCCCAGACTGTTTCTGTCAACCTCGAAGGATGCGACCTAACCACCATCGATGGCGAAATTCTGACATCTAAGAGCATCATGGACTATAACGATTTTGAACACCCCGATGCGGTCAAAACTGTCAAATTTACAGACACAAAATTAAAGAAAAATACATTGAGCGCTAAAATACCTGCCAAATCAATCGTTGTTCTTAATTTAAAATAGTAATTTTGCAAGTAACCCTACTCATACATTTAAAACAAACAAAGTATAAATATCACAACAATGAATGAGATTCAAGTAATGAACCATGCAGCCGACAACATCCGTATATTGGCTGCTTCCATGGTAGAGAAAGCCAAGTCAGGACACCCCGGTGGTGCCATGGGTGGCGCAGATTTCATTAATGTCCTTTTCTCAGAATACATGGTTTGGGACCCCACAGACCCCACATGGACAGGACGCGACCGTTTCTACCTCGATCCCGGACACATGAGTCCCATGCTCTATGCCGCACTCACATTGCAGGGCCGTTTCAAGATGGAGGAAATAGAACAACTTCGCCAATGGGGCTCACCCTGCCCCGGACACCCGGAGCTTGATGTGGTCCGCGGTATTGAGAACTCAAGTGGTCCTTTGGGACAAGGACACGCGATGGCCGCTGGTGCAGCAGTAGCTGAAAAATTCCTAGAAGCTCGCCTTGGCAAGACCGTGATGCAGCACACCATCTACGCCTACATTTCAGACGGTGCCGTGGAGGAAGAGATTTCCCAGGGCGTAGGCCGTATCGCTGGCGTATTGGGGCTCAACAATCTTGTTATGTTCTACGACAGCAACGATATTCAGTTGTCTACTGAGTGCGATGAAGTAATGCAGGAAGACACTGCCGCCAAGTACAAAGCCTGGAACTGGAATGTCATTGAGATTGACGGAAGCGATGTGGCTCAGATACGAAAGGCACTCGATGCTGCCAAGCAAGAGCAGGAGCGCCCCACCCTCATCATTGGCAAAACCATCATGGGCAAAGGAGCCTTGAAGGCTGACGGCACCAGCTATGAGCACAATGTGAAGACTCACGGAGCCCCCTTAGGCGAAGGCGCGTTCGCCAATACAATCAAGAACTTAGGTGGTGACCCCGAGAATCCTTTTGTCATCTTTAACGATGTAAAGAAGCTTTATGCAGATCGTGCTGAAGAGCTGAAAGATATCGTAGCAAAACGCAAGGCAGCCGAGGCTGAATGGGCTGAGCAGAATCCCGACCTCAAGGAAAAGATGGATGAATGGTTCAGCGGCAAGGCTCCCAAGATAGACTGGAGCAAAGTTGAGCAGAAAGAAGGTTCCGCCACACGAGCTTCCTCTGCTGCTTGCTTGTCAGAGCTGGCCAAGCAGGTACCCAACATGATATGCGCCTCAGCAGACCTTTCCAACTCAGACAAGACCGACGGTTTCTTGAAGCAGACCCATTCACTACAGAAGGGCGATTTCACGGGTGCCTTCTTCCAAGCAGGTGTTGCCGAGTTGACCATGGCCGATATGTGCATTGGCATGATGCTCCATGGGGGTGTCATTGCTGCAATGGGTACATTCTTCGTATTCTCTGACTATATGAAGCCCGCAGTACGCATTGCCGCCCTGATGGGAGTTCCTGTTAAGTTCATTTGGACACATGACGCTTTCCGAGTGGGCGAGGATGGTCCTACCCATGAGCCAGTGGAACAAGAGGCACAGATTCGCCTAATGGAGAAACTACAGAATCATAAGGGACAAGATAGCGTACGTGTCTTCCGTCCTGCAGATGCAGACGAAACTACTGTTTGTTGGGCCATGGCCATGGAGAATATGGAGACTCCTTCTGCTCTCATTCTTTCTCGCCAGGGCATCGCCAAGCTTCCCGCAGGCAATGATTATGAGCAGGCACGCAAGGGTGCATACATCGTCGCAGGTTCCGATGAAAATCCCGATGTAATTTTGGTTGCAAGCGGTTCCGAGGTTTCCACATTGGTGTCTGGTTGCGATGCTCTTCGCAAGGACGGCATCAAGGTACGAGTGGTCAGCGCTCCCTCTGAGGGCTTGTTCCGTCGCCAATCCAAGGAATACCAAGACAGCGTACTGCCCTACAACGTGAAGAAATTCGGTATGACTGCTGGCCTTCCCTGCACACTCGAAGGTTTGGTAGGAATCGGTCCCAACAGCGAGGTCTATGGCATGAAGAGCTTTGGCTTCTCTGCCCCCTACAAAGTGCTCGATGAGAAGTTGGGCTACACTGGTGAGAACGTTTACAAGCAGGTAAAGGCATTCTTGAATCGCTAATTCCATTATGGAAATCAAGACAGTAGGCTTAGCCAGCGACCACGCTGGCTTTGCCTTAAAACAGTTTGTCAAGCAATACCTTGACGAAAAAGGTATCTCCTACAAGGACTACGGAACTTACACCGAAGAGAGTTGTGACTATTCCGATTACGGTCACGCATTGGCCAAGGGCATTGAGAATGGTGAAGTTTTTCCAGGTATTGGCATTTGCGGATCAGGCGAAGGTATCAACATGACCCTCAACAAGCACCAAGGCATCCGTTCTGGTTTATGTTGGATTCCTGAGATTGCACATCTCATCCGCCAGCACAACGATGCCAATGTCTTAGTCATGCCAGGCCGTTTCATCGACCATGACATGGCCCGCAAGATTATGGATGAGTTCTTCAACACTCCCTTTGAAGGCGGACGACACCAGCGTCGCATAGAAAAGATACCTGTCCAGCAATAACCTCTCAATCTTCATAAGGCCTTGCGCTATTCAGGCATGGAAAGCGCAAGGCTTTATTTTTTTATCATCCAACAACGCAATTCATGAAGAAAATCGCAATCTTCGACTTCGACGGCACCCTTGCCAACACCCGCCCCGTCATCCTTTGCTCATTTCACGAAACATTTGATGCTCTGCACCTTCCTCAAAGCTCAGATGAAGAAATCTCCGCCACCATCGGGCTCCCTCTCATCGAGGCGTTTCCCATTCTGTGCCCCATGAGTGAGGAAAAGGTGCAGAAATGTGCCGACACCTACCGTGAAATTTTCGAAAAGGTCAAAAAGGACTTGAAAGTGCAACTGTTTCCCCACGTGGCAGACACGCTTAAGCAACTCCATAGCCAAGGTGTCATATGCACAATAGCTACAAGCAGGGGCCACGAGTCTGCCTCTCATTTCATCCAGTCATTTGGCTTGGATGGCATCATCACCTACATCATTGCGGCAGAAAACGTGCAGCACGCCAAACCTAACCCCGAGCCTGTTAACCTGACCCTTTCCCACTTTGGCATCAATCCTGAAGATGCCGTAGTGATAGGCGACACACATTTCGACATTTTGATGGGCAACAATGCCTGTTGCATGAGCATCGGAGTAAGTTACGGCTATGGTTCAAGAGAAAGTCTTGAAAAAGCGGGAGCAGATGTCATCATCGACGATTTCGCAGAATTGCCCACTTACATTTTAAATAAAAGCACACACATGCCCATATAGCCTTTTCTAATGAAAGGGGCGGCAGCTTTGGTCATTCTGTCAATCTAGCAAGCAATTATATGATCAATTTCTCTATTGGCCATAAAACACAACAAACTATAGGCTGAAAAATCGTTTATTTGCGACGAAAAAACTTTTGGTGGAAATACGCAAAAACAGAGCGGTTTTTGCAAACTCCAATTAATCAACAGCTTACGAAAATTTAAACTTTATCGACGCTCAATAGTTGGCTAATCGCATGACGATTAGCCACTTATCATGGTACAATCTCTTAGTTATCATGCTTCAATATGTGTCTAACCGAGGCACGATTAGGCACATATTGAGGCATGACAAAGCATCTATCGTCATGCGACGAGATCAAAACGGAGTGACAATGTGTCTCAATGCCCATTTTCACGCTCTATTTCATCCGAAATCTGAGACAAACTTTTTTGTAATAAATCACGACTACCGAAGTGAACACCAAAACAAAATGAGGCCACGACTCACGTCGCGACCTCACAACAACACAAACACAAAAATGCGGAGGAAAACCTCCGCCTTTATTTTGTTTGCACGAGAATGGGATTACATGACGCCATCCTCACGCAATTTCTTTTGCCATTTCCATGCAGAGGCAAGCACATCCTCAAGCGGAGTATTAGCCGACCAACCAAGGACCTTGTTGGCCTTGCTGCAGTCACCCCAGATTTTCTCAATATCTCCCTCGCGGCGTGGACCATACTTCCAATTGAGCTTCACACCAGTGGCCTTCTCAAATGTTTCCACGATTTCCAGCGTTGAGTTGCCATGTCCTGTACCTATATTGAAATAGTCGATGACAGGCGAATCTTCATCATCGAGAACGCGGCGCATTGCTGCTACATGTGCCTTGGCCAAGTCGACTACATAGATATAATCACGGATACAGGTACCATCTGGTGTATCATAGTCATTACCAAAGATGGTCAGTTCCTTACGGAGACCAATCGCTGTCTGCGTGACATAAGGAATCAAGTTGGCGGGTACTCCATTGGGCAACTCTCCAATCATGGCTGTGGGGTGAGCACCTATCGGATTGAAATATCTCAGAACAATGCTCTTAATGGGAGCACCACTATGTATGTAATCATAGATAATCTGCTCGTTTACCTCTTTGGTGTTACCATAAGGTGACGTGGCCTTCTGATGGGGCGCAATCTCAGTAACAGGCAGGTTCTCAGGCTTCGGCTGGCCATAGACAGTGCAACTG
>CAVDNW010000036.1:0-24289 GCA_963610435.1 Oscillospiraceae bacterium
TAGGGGCAAGCCCCTATCCTGTATAATGTCGCCCCTACGGGGCTGGGTGTACCATCATTCAAAACCCTACGAAATCGCGAACTTTTTTAATCCGATTTTGCCCCCTACCTGTAAGGGGCGATGCGCACGGCCCAACTCTCAGTAGACCTCGGCCAACAGGTCGCGCCGGGCTTCAACGGCAAAGGCACGGTCTTCCTCGTTCGACTGGAACTTCCTATAGACGAAATTGTCGCTCAAGTAGTTTTTTCTCACAATCTTGTTGGCGGCCAGCTCCTCGGGCACCCCCTGGAAGAGGATGCGTCCCTCGAAGAGCAGGTAGGCACGGTCGATGATCGAGAGCGTCTCCTGCACGTTGTGGTCGGTGATGAGGATGCCTATGTTGCGGTATTTGAGACGCCACACGATGTGCTGGATATCCTCCACGGCAATGGGGTCGACGCCGGCAAACGGCTCGTCGAGCATGATGAACTTCGGGTCGATGGCCAGACACCGGGCTATCTCCGTGCGGCGGCGCTCGCCGCCCGAGAGCCGGTCGCCCATGTTCTTGCGCACCTTCTGCAGGCGGAACTCGGCGATGAGACTCTCCAGCTTGTCGAGCTGCTGCTGGTGTGTCAGCTTCGTCATCTCGAGCACCGACATGATGTTGTCCTCCACACTGAGCTTGCGAAACACGCTGGCCTCCTGAGGCAGGTAGCCGATGCCGGCGCGTGCGCGCTTGAAGACGGGATAGTCAGTGATCTCCTCGTCGCCAATGTAGACATGCCCCTCATTGGGCATGACCAGTCCCGTGGTCATGTAGAACGAGGTGGTCTTGCCGGCTCCGTTGGGCCCGAGCAGTCCCACGATCTCACCCTGCTTGACGTTGATGGTCACGCCATTGGCTACCGTGCGCTTGCCGTAGCGCTTCACGAGTCCTTTGGTATGGAGCATGTTGTGCTTCAGCCGCGAGTCGAGCAGGCGTTCCACCTCCTCGGGTGCCATGCGGTCTATCTCCGCACGCGTCAGCTTCGGTCCCTCGGCCGTGTTTGTTGTCTCTGTCATAATGATGGATTTGGGTGCAAAAATACGAAAAAAAAAGAAGAAGGCCACATGGTTGACAGTTAACTGACAATAAAAAAGCAAAATTCAGGAGACTGGTGACGCACCGCCTTGGAGGAGACAAAAGTCAGGATTTGGTCTTCGACCCGAAGTTTTCCGCTTGTTTCCACTTGTTTCTGACAGATTATAGCTAAATTTGTGTGCGCTAACAACAGATTATAGCTTCATGACAAGCCCATCACTTGACAGATACCTGCATACGTTGCCCATAGGAGAGGTGGCACGCGACGTCAACGACGCCCTGCGCCGCCATCCGGCAGCCGTGGTCACCGCACCGCCCGGAGCGGGAAAGTCGACCCTGCTTCCTCTGACCATACATGCCGGTCTGGAGCAGTCGGCCGAGAAGGTGGTGCTGCTGGAGCCCCGGCGCGTGGCCGCCCGACAGATTGCGGAGCGCATGGCACAGATGACAGGCACTATCGTGGGCGACCACGTAGGCTACCGCGTGCGCTTTGAGAGCAAGGTATCGGCCCGCACCCGCATAGAGGTGCTGACCGAGGGCGTGCTGACGCGTATGATGGTGGACGACCCGACGCTCGACGGCATCTCAGTGGTCATCTTCGACGAGTTTCACGAGCGCAGCCTCATCACCGACGCGGCACTGGCTCTCGTGCGCGAGACGCAGCGCACCATACGCCCCGACCTGAAGATCGTGGTCATGTCGGCAACGATCGACACCTCAGCCCTCTGCCACGCGCTGCAGGCTCCGCTGGTGGAGAGCCGCGGCAGGATGTATGACGTACAGGTGTCACACGGCACCGACATCACCCCGCGCCAATGTGCCGAGGCTGTGGCGGCCACGGTGTGCCAGGCATGGCGCGAGACATCAGGGAGCATCCTTGCCTTCCTGCCGGGCGAAGCGGAGATCAGCCGATGCTGCGAGCTGCTCCAAGGGGCTTTCACCCCCGACACCACGCTCTATCCGCTCTACGGACGCCTGTCAGCCAGCGAGCAGCGGACGGCCGTCGCACCCCCGAAGAGCGGCGAGCGCAAGGTGGTGCTGGCCACCCCCATCGCCGAGACGTCCATCACCATCGAGGGCGTCACGGTGGTTGTCGACTCCGGTTTCTGCCGCCGCATGGTCTACGACCCGGGCAATGCCCTGGAACGGCTGGAGACCGTGCGCATCTCCATGGACATGGCCCGGCAGCGGACAGGACGTGCCGGCCGCGTGGCCCCCGGACGGTGCTACCGCCTGTGGAGCAAGGCCACGGAGGCACGCATGGACGCCTGTCGCGAACCCGAGATCATGACGGCCGACCTGGCCGCACTCACCCTCGACATAGCGGCATGGGGCGGCAGCGAGATGGAGCGGATGCCCTGGATGACACCGCCGCCCGCCCACCACCTGCAACGTGCCAGACTGCTGCTGCGAAGTCTGGGGGCCATCGACGGGCGGGGACGCATCACGTCACATGGCACCGCCCTGTCGAAACTGCCCTGCCACCCGCGTATAGCGCAGATGCTCACCATGGCCGACAACAAGCCTCTGAAAGCCCTGGCCACCGACATCGCCGCACTGCTCGAAGAGCGCGACCCGTTGTCGGACGCCAACGACAGCGACCTCAACCGCCGCATCATCGAACTGCGCGAGGCTCGGCAGAAGCACGCACCGGGCCGGTGGCGGCGCGTCGCCCTGACAGCCGAACAATACCGGCGGATGGTCCGTGCCGGGGAAGACAACCAGGTGATGTCGCCCTACGATGCTGGCCGACTGATCGCGCTGGCCTATCCCGAGCGCATCGCCAAGGCGGAGCCTGACGGCACCTACAAGCTGGCCAACGGTGAGCATGCGACGCTCGACACCTGCGACAGCCTGCATGGCTACACCTTCCTGGCCGTCGCTGCGGTCGGCAGGAAGATATTCCTTGCCTCGCCAGTCGCCGAAGAGGCCGTCGCCCCTCTGGCAACCACCCACCAACGGGTGGCATGGGACGACGCTGCAGGACGGGTCACGGCGACATGCGAACGGCGCATCGGCAGCATCGTGCTGTCGGAAAAGCCCACGGAGGCCGTCGCCTACGACCAGGCCATCCGTATCGTGGCACAAACCATCAGACGCGAGGGGCGCAGTCTGCTCCGCCTCACTGACGGTTTCTTCCTGTTGCAACGGCGCATCGCCACATGCGCCCAGTGGCACCCGGAGCTGTCACTGCCCGATGTCTCCCTCGACGCTCTCTTCGAGAATGCAGCCGAATGGCTGCCCCTGTATATTGGAAAATCCCTCACGGCCACCGAACTGAAGAAGATCGACATGACGGCCGTGCTATGGGCCCAGCTCTCCTATGAGCAGCAACAGGCCGTGGAGCGCCTGGCACCCTCGCACATCACGGTGCCCACGGGCAGCCGCATACGGATCGACTACCGCGAGGGTGCCGATGCACCGGTGCTCAGCGTCCGACTGCAGGAGTGTTTCGGAATGACCGACACGCCACGTGTGGACAACGGCACACGCCCCGTGCTGATGGAACTGTTGTCGCCGGGGTTCAAGCCCGTCCAACTGACCAAGGACCTGCGCAGTTTCTGGAACGACGCCTACTTCGAGGTGCGCAAGGAGATGCGGCGGCGCTACCCCAAGCACCACTGGCCCGACAACCCCCTGGAGGCCGAAGCCGTGAGGGGTGTCAAGAGAATGTATCACAACACAACAACAATCAAATGACTTACAAAGCAATCGTGCTCGATCTCGACGGGACACTGACAAACAGCAAGAAAGAGATAACCCCCAAGACCCGCGAAGCCCTGCTGTGCGCACAGCGCAGGGGCATGCGTGTCATCCTCGCATCGGGACGCCCCACATTCGGCATCCGTCCCCTGGCCGACGAGCTGCAGATAGGCCGTCACGGCGGCTACGTGATGGCCTACAACGGCGGTTGCGTCACCCGGTGGGACACCCGCACCGTCGTCTTCAACCAGACGCTCGGCGCCGACCTCGTGCCCGTCCTCTACCGGGCGGCCAAGGAAGGCAACGACTTTGAGATACTCACCTACCAGGGCGAGGGCATCGCCGCCACCGACATCAGCAACGAGTATGTGCGCCACGAAGCGTTCATCAACAAGATGCCCCTCACGCAGTACGACGACTTCGTGCGCCAGGTGCAGCACCCCATCAACAAGTGTCTCATCGTGGGTGCCCCCACCCCACTCGCCCAGCTGGAACAACGGCTGGCGCAGCGGCTGCAAGGCCAGTGCAGCGTCTACCGCTCAGCCGATTTCTTCCTGGAGTGTGTGCCATGCGGCATCGACAAGGCCGCTTCGCTCGCACGCCTTCTGCCCACCCTCGGCCTGACACGCGAGGAGACCATCGCCGTCGGCGACGGCCACAACGACCTCTCCATGATCGAATATGCCGGTCTGGGCGTGGCGATGGCCAACGCTGCCGATGACACCAAGGCGAAGGCCGACTACATCACCCTCTCCAACGAGGAGGATGGCGTGGCGCACGTGTTGCAGGAGTTCTGCGGTGTGGGATAAAAGATGATGTAGGAGATTAAGAACTTCCCGCTACCTATTTGCCACCCTTTCGCCGGTTACATTCCCGACACAGCATCTGGCAGTTTTCCAATTATTAGTGTCCAGTAAAAACAACGCAACTGGTGAGTCCCGTAGGGACGACAGATTATAGCGTAGGCGCTCGCCCCTACGTTTGGATAGGGTTATCAACAACGCAGCCCCTGTAAGGGGCGAATATTTCAATCTGTTACAATGAATTATGCGCCCCTTACAGGGGCGATGGTTTATTGTGATGTTTATCCGATAGGGGTCGCTCGACTTTGTCGCTTGCCTTAGCAAGAAACCCCTATCCTGTATTATGTGCCACTTACAGGGGCTGCGTTTATCATGCCGGGCAGAGATGGGGGGCCGCTCAACTTTGTCGCTTACCTTAGCAAGAAGACCCTATCCTAAAAGGGCAAAAGTATTGTCAATCAGTATGTTGTATGGCTATACTTTTGCCCTTTCAGGTAGGGTGTTCAAAATCGACATCAAAAGCATAGCCGCATTTTACATAGATACAAACTTGTAATTATCGGATATCCAGAAAGATGCAAGCAACGAATAGCGAAGCAAGCAATGGTCAAAAGTAAGCCTCGTATATCAAAAAATATTGGTGTCCGGTAAAAGTTACAAACCACAGGTTCCCTTCGGTCACCCGCGGTTATGCACATTGGCCCTCTTCGAGGGCCGTACATTACAAATAAATACCGACACACCCTCATGTTTCCACATAAAACTTCAAAAACTCTCTGCCTGATTGCAGTTTTTCGGGATGTTTTGGTTACTTTTGCATTGACAATGGAAATGCTAAACATAAGACAGCACACATGATACTCGTCAAGTTACTCCGCAAATGGCTCACCACCTTCGGCAGCTATCTCATCCTGATGGGCCGTTCCTTCTCGCGCCCCGAGCGCATGCGCATGTTCATGAAGCGCTATGTCAAGGAGATGTCACAGTTGGGCGTCGACTCCATCGGCATCGTGCTGCTCATCTCGTTCTTCATCGGTGCCGTGATTTGCATCCAGATGAAAGTGAACATCCAGAGTCCGTGGATGCCCCACTGGGTGACGGGCTACGTGACGCGCGAGATCATGCTGCTCGAGTTTTCATCGTCCATCATGTGTCTGATCCTGGCCGGAAAGGTGGGGTCGAACATCGCCTCGGAGATCGGCACGATGCGCGTGACCCAACAGATCGACGCGCTCGACGTGATGGGCGTCAACTCCGCCTGCCACCTCATCCTGCCCAAGATCCTGGGGCTGGTGACCATCATGCCCTTCCTGGTGATCTTCTCGTCGGCGATGGGCATCACCGGCGCCTACGCCACCGCCTACATCGGCCATATGATGTCGCCCGAAGACCTGACGGCGGGCATGCACCACGCCTTCAACTCGTGGTTCATGTGGATGAGCATCATCAAGAGCCTCTTCTTCGCCTTCATCATCTCCAGCGTGTCGAGCTACTTCGGCTACACCGTGGAGGGCGGATCCGTGGAGGTCGGCAAGTCGTCGACCGATGCCGTGGTGAGCTCCAGCGTGCTCATCCTCTTCTCCGACGTGTTCCTCACCCAACTGCTGTCGTAACCGCCACACACCCTGTTTACCACCACACCCCATCAACCCATAGCCATCATGATCGAAATCAAGCAACTCACCAAATCGTTTGGCGACAAGACGGTGCTCAAGGGCATCGACGCCGTCTTCGAAACAGGAAAGACCAACCTCATCATCGGACAGAGCGGATCGGGAAAGACCGTGCTGATGAACGACCTCGTGGGACTGCTCGAGCCCACCTCGGGACAGATACTCTACGACGGGCGCGACTTCGTGACCATGGACAAGCGCCAGCGCATCCTGCTGCGGCGCGAAATGGGCATGACCTTCCAGGGGTCGGCACTCTTCGACTCGATGAACGTGCTGGAGAACGTGCGCTTCCCGCTCGACATGTTCTCGTCGATGACCAACCGCGAGCGCGACCGGCGGGCCATGGAGTGCATCGAGCGCGTCAACCTGAAGGGTGCCGAGACCAAGTATCCCGACGAGATATCGGGCGGCATGCAGAAGCGCGTGGCCATCGCCCGCGCCATCGTGCTCAACCCCAAGTATCTCTTCTGCGACGAGCCCAACTCGGGCCTCGACCCCAAGACCTCGCTGGTCATCGACCGCCTGCTGTCGGACATCACCCACGAGTATGGCATCACGACCATCATCAACACGCACGACATGAACTCGGTGATGGGCATCGGCGAGAAGATCGTCTTCATCTACAAGGGCCACAAGGAGTGGGAAGGCACCAAGGATGAGGTGATGGGGTCGCAGTGCCAGCGTCTCAACGACTTTGTCTTTGCCTCCGACCTCTTCCGCAAGGTGCGCCAGGCGGAGCTCGACGAGGAGACAGGCAGGCAATAGCCCTTGCGGCGAAAGAGCTCACCATGTGACAACAGAACAGGCGGGTGTCTTTGGGATTTCCAAAGACACCCGCCTGTTCTGTTGTCACACCCCCCGGGCTGTCGGGGGGATGGGCCGTCAGCGCATGTACCACATGCCACCATGCTCCACCATCGGCACAGCCACCTGCTCACTGCCGTTGTCTCCATACGACAGGCCCAGATAGACCGTGGCCACGTGGTGTGCCGTGTCGGCGGCGGCACTGATGACGCGCACCGCCGTGATACCGCGGTGCTCGTCGTTCTGCTGACCGACAAACATCTTGGCATTGGCGATGAGCTGGTCGCGATAGCCCTGCGGGATGGAGTCGCGACGATAGGTGCCGTCCACGAAACTGGCATAGTCGCCATGCAGCAGCTGCTCATAGTAGACCTTGGCCGCCTCGCCCGCCAGGTCGGAAGGCGTGGGGCCCGAAGTGCCGCCGCAGGCAGCCAGGAGCGCCAGGGCGGAAAGTGAAACAAGCGTTTTCTTCATCATTCGGTCATTCTGCCCGTGTCGGCCTGTCAGCCGCCCGTCGGGCTGACGGGGTTATTTCTGCCTGATAAAGACATTGATGGGACATCCGTGGAGCGTCCAGTTCTCGCGTATCTTGTTCTCAAGGAAACGGCGATAGGGTTCCTTGATGTATTGGGGCAGGTTGGCGTAGAACACGAAGGACGGTATCTGCGTGTTGGGCAGCTGCGAGCAATACTTGATCTTGATGTACTTGCCCTTGGTCGAGGGAGGAGGCGTCTGCTCGATGATGGGCAGCATCACCTCGTTGAGCTTGGTGGTGCCGATGCGGATCTCACGGTTGAGATAGACCTGCTTGGCAGTCTCGAGCACCTTGAAGATGCGCTGCTTGGTGAGCGCCGAGGCGAAGATGATGGGGAAATCGACAAACGGAGCCATGCGGTTGTAGATGGCATTCTTGAACGTGTCGATGACCTTCTGGTCCTTGTCTTCCACGAGGTCCCACTTGTTGACCACCACCACAAGGCTCTTGTTGTTCTTCTGGATGAGCTGGAAGATGTTCATGTCCTGCGCCTCGATGCCACGCGTGGCGTCGATCATGAGGATGCAGACGTCACTGTTCTCGATGGAGCGGATGCTGCGCATGACGCTGTAGAACTCGAGGTCCTCGGTGACCTTGTTTTTCTTGCGGATGCCGGCTGTGTCGACAAGATAGAAGTCGAATCCAAACTTATTGAAGCGCGTGTAGATGCTGTCGCGCGTGGTGCCCGCTATCTCGGTCACGATGTTGCGGTCCTCGCCGATGAATGCGTTGATGATACTCGACTTGCCGGCGTTGGGGCGGCCCACCACCGCAAAGCGGGGGATGTCCTCGTCGATCTCCTCCTTGGCCTCCTTGGGCAGCTTCGACACCACGAGGTCGAGCAGGTCGCCCGTGCCGCCGCCCGTGGCAGCGCTGATGCACTGCGGGTCGCCCAGTCCCAGCTTGTAGAACTCGGCGGCAACATACGCCTCTCCACTGTTGTCTACCTTGTTGGCCACAAGGATCACCGGCAGCTTGGCGCGGCGCAGGATGATGGCTACATCCTCGTCCCAGTCGGTGAGGCCGGTCTCCACATCGACGAGGAAGAGCACCAGGTCGGCCTCCTCGGTGGCCACCTTGACCTGCTCGCGGATGGCACCCTCGAAGATGTCGTCGCTCTTGACTACCCATCCGCCCGTGTCGACGATGGAGAACTCCTGCCCGTTCCACTGGCACTTGCCATACTGGCGGTCGCGCGTGGTACCTGCGGTATCACTGACTATGGCCTTGCGGCTCTGCGTCAGACGGTTGAAAAGGGTGGACTTGCCGACATTGGGCCGTCCTACTATCGCTACTAAGTTTGCCATATTTCGTTCTGATTGTTTTGGTTATTGCCTGTCAGGCCCCTTACGCCCCTTGGGCTCTTGATGCCCGCTGGGCCTGCGGACCTATTGCGGATTGTACCCGAAATTGTTGAGCTCGCGGTCGGAGTTGCGCCAGTCCTTGTCGACCTTGACAAAAATCTCAAGGAATATTTTCTTGTCGAAGAACTTCTCCAGACTCTTGCGGGCCTCGGTCGACACCTTCTTCAGCGCCACGCCCTGGTGACCGATGATGATGCCCTTCTGCGAGTCGCGCTCCACATAGATGACCGCATTGATGCGGATGTGGGTGTCGTCCTCCTTGAAACGCTCCACGACCACCTCCACCGAGTAGGGTATCTCCTTGTCGTAGTAGCGGAGAATCTTCTCGCGGATAATCTCCGAGACGAAGAACTTGGCAGGCTTGTCGGTGAGCTGGTCCTTGTCGAAGTAGGCCGGACTCTCGGGCAGCAGCTCACGGATGCGCTTCATGAGCATGTCGACACCAAACTTGTTCTTGGCCGAGATGGGCAGTATCTCTGCATGGGGCAGGAGCTTGCTCCACTTGTCGACCAGCTCGCCCAAACGCTGGGTGGGGTTGGGCGAGCCCTTCTTGGCCGTGGCATCGGGGGCGGCCAGCTCGTCAATCTTGTTGACGAGCACAATGACGGGGATGGACATCTTGCCCACCTTCTCGAGGAAGTCCATGTTCTTCTCCGGATCCTCCACGACATCGGTCACATAGAGCAACACGTCGGCGTCGGCCAGCGCCGACTCGGAGAACTGGAGCATCATCTCCTGCATCTTGTAGTTGGGCTTGAGCACACCCGGCGTGTCGGAGAAGACAATCTGCGAGTCGGGCGTGTTGACAATGCCCATGATGCGGTGGCGTGTGGTCTGGGCCTTGAAGGTGGCGATGCTCAGCTTCTCGCCGACGAGCTGGTTCATCAGTGTCGACTTGCCCACGTTGGGGTTGCCCACGATGTTTACAAATCCTGCTTTGTGCATGAGAGTTTTCGGTTAGGGGGATGGTTGAATGGGGTTGGGGTGATGGCAGGCCAGCGACAGCGGTGTGGCTGTCATGGGGTGTGCCGATGGGGTGTGCGGGATAATCGGGTAAAGGTGATAAGAAACCAAAAGCCCAGAAGTTCAGTCACAACGCCTTGGCCTACGGGCCTGTGGCCATTGTTTGTTGGAATGACTGGACTTCTGGACTTTCAGACTATTGTCGGTGTCGCTCAATCGCTGTTATTTTCCTACAGCAGCGCCGTCGTATGCCCACTTGTAGTAGGCCGCGCCATGCACAAATCCTGCTCCGAAAGCAGTGAGGATGAGCTTGTCGCCTTTCTTGAACCGGTGTTCGAAGTCCCACATCGCCAAGGGGATGGTCGCCGAGCTGGTGTTGCCATACCTGTCGATATTGATGAGCACCTTCGACGGGTCAATCTCCGCACGCTTGGCAACAGCCTCCTCAATGCGGAGGTTGGCCTGGTGAGGGATTACCCAGTCGACCTCGTCGGCCGAAAGATTGTTGCGCTTCATGACCTCCACCACGTCGTCGCTCATGTCGGTCACGGCATAGCGGAACACCATGCGTCCCTCCTGATAGAGGTAGTGGAGCCGGTGGTCGACGGTGAAGTGAGAGGGGGGGCATACGCTGCCGCCTGCCTTCAGGTGAAGGAAGGGCAGACCCTTGCCGTCGGTGCGGAAGAATGAGTTCTGCACGCCGATGCCCTCTTCCTCGGTGGCTTCCATGAGCACCGCTCCGGCACCGTCGCCGAAGAGCACGCAGGTCTGGCGGTCGGTGTAGTCGACCACCGACGACATCTTGTCGGCTCCGATGACGATGATCTTCTTATAGCGTCCGCTCTGAATCATCGAGGCTGCCATGTCCATCGTATAGAGGAAACCGCAGCACGCAGCCGAGAGGTCGAACGCAAAGGCGTTCTTCAGTCCCAGCTTGCCCAGCACGATGCTGGCCGTGGAGGGGAACTTATAGTCGGGCGTGGTGGTGGTGACGATAAGTGCATCGATGGTATCGGGATCCACACCGGTCTTCTGCAGGAGCTGCTTGGCAGCCTTGCGGGCCATGTAGCTGGTGCCGAGACCTTCCTCGGTGAGGATGCGGCGTTCCTTGATGCCCACACGCGTCTGTATCCACTCGTCGCTGGTGTCTACCATGCGCGACAGCTCCTCATTGTTGAGCACATAGTCGGGCACGTAGCCGCCAACGCCGGTGATGATCGCGTTGACCTTGCCCATTATTCAGCTGTTTCCTTAACGATAGCGACCTTTCCACGATAGTAGCCGCAAGAGGGGCATACCGTGTGGTAAACGTAATAAGCGCCGCAGGTGGGGCAAACAGCCAGTGTGGGAGCTACTGCTCCGTCGTGTGTTCTACGCTTGAGGGTACGAGTCTTTGACTGACGTCTTTTAGGATGTGCCATTTTGAATGATAATTTTTAATTTGTTATTTTTAAATCTTTCAGTGCCGCCCATCGGGAATCCACCGTTACCTCCCCATCCTCGTCACCGCTTCGGGCGGCCGAATGTTCCTCAAGGATATTCATCATGGCAGGATTGCATTTTCCAGGTGCATGCACATGCCTGAGCGGGATGTTGAGGGCAATGGACTCGTAGACAAACCACGCCACGTCGAGTATTCCTTCTTCCTCGCTGACCGTGACGATGTCGTCTCCTTCCGAGTCGGTTTCGCCGAGATGTGCGGTAAGCCTGTCGCTGGCCTCTATGGGTTGGTCCATGTCGTCAAGACAGAGGTCGCAGGGCACCGTCACCGTGCCGGCAGTGTGAAACAGCAGTTCAAAGAAGTTGTCACGACGGTGGATGGTCAGCGTGGTGTGCAGCTGTCCGCTCCGCACGTCGGTGGCGTCGATGGCCTCAAAGAAGTCATCACCAAGGTCGCGCTCCATGATGGTCTCGCCCTCGGGAAGGTTCTTCAAGTCGATCTTAAACGTCTCTAAACTTGGCATATCTACACTTTGGAGTGCAAAGTTACCACTTTTTCCCGATATAAAAACAATTTTGCATGAAAAGTTGGTTGTCCAAATGCGAAAATCGCCACAATACAGGAATTTAGTGACGACAAAAGCCCTGGAAGGGCGCAACAACCCCAAGCCCAGGGTTGCGCCCTTCAAGGGCTTACCACAAAAAATTCACTATTTAAGTTTCGGATTTAGACAAAGCGGGCTACGCTCTACGTTGCCGATTGCCCAGGCTGCGCTCGATTTTGTCGATTGCACGGGCTGCAAAGCCAATCTAACACGTTATACCCAAGTCCGAAACTTGAGTAATTTATGAAAACCGCCTATGGCAGTAAACCCATACATGAAGTTTGACAAAACACATGCGAAAACGGCCGTTCCAACCGACCAAGAAATATTTTGGCGGAAATACGCAAAAACCGAGATGTTTTCACAATCGTCTGAAAACCAACCGTTTGCAGAATTTTGAAACAAATTCGCTTCTTGAAGCGGCCTGATTTCATGAAAGAAGGTATGCTATCGAGGCTCCGTTCGTGCCGCAACGACCTGCCGTTCGACCGCTATCGGCCCTCGACAAGGCATCTATCATCGGTCGAAAGGACATCATCTTCCCGTCGGACGGCCTTCGGGTGAACGCCGGCAGGGCGAAAAGGACTTCGGGCACATCTATTTCGACCGAAACCGCGAACAAACTTTTGCACCAAAAATCAAGACAACCGCCCCGGCGGCAAATCCTGCAAAGAACGACCACGGAGACGGCAGAGACAAAAAGAAATATTGTTGTCGGTAAAAACAGCGCATCTGGCAAGCCCCGTAGGGGCGACATAGCATAGCGTAGGGGCAAGTCCCGTAGGGACGACAGATTATAGCGTAGGGGCTCGTCCCTACGTTTATGTGTTTCAACAATTTTGCCCCTGTAAGGGGCGCATAATTCATTGTGACGTTGAACTATACGTCCCTTACAGGGGCGAAATACAGTGATGCCTAACAGATAGGGGCAGCCCCTATCCTATACTATGCACCCCTTTCAGAGGCAATGGTCGCGGTTCAGAAGTTCCACTTGGTGCCGAGGCTCAGCCGGGCCTCGCCTTCCAGCGGATGGTGCTTCATCGTGTTGAACTCGACACCCTTACCGTAGAAGACGGCAGCGGGCTCCACATACACCTCCACGCTCTTGCTCACAGCCACGCCAGCTTGCAGGGCGAGCTTACCGCCCAGCGTCACCTTCATGTCCTTGCCCTTGCGGTTGCTGCCCACAAGCGAGAGGTCGGCGATGCCCGTGAGGTGGAACCTGTCGCCGTCGGTCTGATCGCCAGTGACTGCCGACTTGATGTTCATCATGTATCCTGCGCTGATCGAGGTGATGTTCTGGTTGCCCTTGCCCCGGGCGCGCTGCACAGTGGTGTTGGAGAGCGAAGCGTGCACACCGCTCACGCCGTTGAGCCATTGGCCATAGGCCACCTCGCCCACAAACGAGAAGCGGTTGCGCAGGGGATGCATCTCGCCATAGTTGCCCGTATAGAGACCTGTGCCGACGGAGACCGACACGAAGTGGGGCTTGGCAGGCTTCTCCACAGGCTGGCCCGCATGGTCGCTGGGCTGCAGGCTATACTCCAGACCCACCGCCAGGGAAGGCGCGAAGCGTCCCACGTGCGACGGCTTCAGCCGTGCGCTGAGCTCATAGGCCACCTGCGGCTCGGCCACGATATGCAGGTTGTCGGCCACACGGACAGCCACCTGTCCGCCGGCATGCAGGTCGGGCGAGAAGTAGGTCGTGTGCTTGCCATGCTTGGCATAGTCGGCACCCAGGCTCACACCGGCAATGGTCTTGAACGACAACGTGCGGGAACGGTCGTAGCCACAGCTCAGCGCCGTGAGGTCGGTCATCCAGTCGAGGCCGGCCTGCGCCTGCACGTAGTTGTATCCGGTGACGCGCTTGCCGCGTATGAGTCCCTGCACATTGGCACGCCAGGCGAAGGCCGGGGCATACCAGCGGGTGAAGCTGAGACGGCCTATCGGGGCGTACATCTTGCCGTCAGACAGCGTGTTGAGACGGTTGGACACACCGCCCACCACGGTGATGGTGCTGTGGTGGATGTCGTCGACATCCTCCACATGTGCCGCACGGCGGTCGTTATAGGTGTAGGTCAGACCCGCAAGCAGCGAAGCCGTCACGTCACGCTTGTCGAACGAGGAGGCATGGGGCGCATAGTGCTGGCCGTAGATGTCGACACGCGGCTCCAGCGACAGGGCCAGTCCGCGCGCCAGCCGGATGTTGGCCTGCAGGCCTCCGCCAACGCCCAGCGAGTTGTAGCCCACGTGATTCTTGTCGGCCGAGCGGTTGTAGCTCACGCCCGCCACAAAATCCATCCAGAACTTGCGGTTGGGGTTGAGCCCGCCGAAGAGGTTGTGGAGGTTGGCCATGTAGTCGAGCTGCAGGCCGACGGCCTTCGTGTTGTTGGTCGACTGGTACTGGTGTATGCTGGTGGCGTTGGCCGTCAGACGGACGGCGTTGTAGGAGTCGAACCACTTGCCGAGGCTCACCGCCACGCGTCCGCCAAAACGGTCATGCCACGTGGTGGGGTGACTGTTGGCGAGGAAGGACGGACCGCCCATCACGCTGAAGAACAGACCGTCGGCAAAGCCGCGTCCGTCGTAGGTGTTTTGGAGCCGGCTCTCGGGCAGGCGGTAGCCCAAGCCCACCATGACACTGCCATAGGGGCGGTAGTTGTGCCACGTGTCGACCTGCGACACCTGGTCTGCAATCAGACCGAGACGGGGTTCCACATAGGCATAGGTGAAATGGGAAAGCGCCACCTGGCCACGCAGGCCGAGGTGGAGGCCGAAGCCGTTCTCCCAGTAGCCCTTGCAGCGCGACCATGCGTAGCTGGCACCCGCCACGCCGATCAGCTCAAAGCGCCGGGGCGTGTAATAGGTGCCCGGCTGCGACAGGGCGGTGATGTTGAGCAGGTAGTCGAGCGAGAGCTCCGCATACTTCACCCGCTTGCCAAAGAGCTTCCACAGGCCTCCGTTGGCGTTCAGGCGCACGCCATGCTCAGGCGTGATCCAGTCGCCCACGCCGAAAGAGCCTTGCGCCCCCAGCCCGAAGCTGGTAGCACCCATGCCGCTGATGCCGGCTCCGGCATCGACAAACAGGTGGTCGAACGGCCGCTTGTGCTTGTAGACCTTGCTCACGCGCGGCCTTTGCAACATGTGGTCAAGCGCACTGCCCGGCACCTGGGCCATCATGGTGGCCGACAGCAGGGTTGCGGCGGTCATGACGACCACTTTCTTGGCTGTATGTGATTTCATGTAAGTCATGTCGTTTACAATCTTAATATTGTTGTCACCTTAACTGAACAGATGATATTCTTTTTAGGGTGGTGCTATTCATTCACGTTATATATGATATGGTGGCAATCCACAGAACCGCCCTTTACTTGTTGTCCTTTTCCTTGTCGAGCAAGAGGTTGTTCACGTCGCCGTCAACAGGAGCAATCTTCTTCAGCGACGGGTCAAGCTCGAAAGCCTTCTTCAGCTGGTCGTAGGCCTCCTCGGGGCTGTCGAGCCTGTTGAGGCAGATGGCCCGGAGGTAGTGGGTGAGCGCCTCGCCCTCGGGCAGCTGCTTGGCCAGCTTCATGGCCTCCTCGTTGCGCTTCATGGCAAGGAGCAGGCAACACTCGTTGCGCTGGCCTGTGGCGGCCACCGTCTGGTAGTCGTCGTAGCGGCCGTTGAGCACCGCGTTGACCGCGAGCAGCAGACGGGTGTCGTCGGTCTGCTCGACAAAGTCGGCCACCGAGTCGGCCTTGGTGTAGTGGCCGGCGTTGAGCAGGGCAATCATCTGGTTGCAATTGACCTCCTGGGGGGCGTTCTTGCCGACGAACCGCTCAAGCAGGGTCTCGTCAGACTGGCCACGGCTGAGCAGCGACACCTCGAGGTCGTTGGCAGCCACCATGAACGAGGGATAGGTCTTGAGCGCATTGCGCAGATACTCCTCGCGCAGCGTGTTGTCTTGCGTGCCTGTGTAGAGCTGGTAGAACTCATAGCGCGAGAGCTGGCGGTAGTCTTTCTTGTAGAGCTGCAGGATCTCGTCGTTGGTGAGGGTGCGCATGATGGAGTAAGCCAGCGTGTAGTTGACCTTGCGCAACTGCGGCAAGTATTTGGCCTGCAACAGCGAGCGGTAGAACGGCAGGCGACGCATGGCGGCACTCTGACGGTCGATGTCGCTTGTCGCAGCCAGGATGTCATTCATCTGTGCGGCCTCGGTATCGAGACTGTCTTTCTGCAGGAGAAGCACCACGTCTTTCCAAGGGGCCACCTTGGCCGTGCTCTGGAACTTCACGCCCTGCGCCAAGTCGGCGGGGAGGTGCGATCGCATGTAAGCCGCCGCGTAGTCCATACGGCGCTGGGCCAGCCTGAGGTTGCTGGCATACTTGCCGTCGGGCGACGACGTGCCCTCGAGCGACAGCGACTGCAGGGAGGCACCCTCCGAGCGGGCGATGTCGGATATCTGCTGTTGCAGCTTGGCTATCTCGCTGTCGTTCTGCGGATCGCCTGTGCTGAAAGTGGCTTGGCCTATGGGGAACCGCAGGTTGACCTCACCCCGGCTGTCACGCAGCTGTTTCTCGGGTTTGGGCAGGTAGCGGGGGTCGGTGATCTGCTTGGCGGCAAACGAGTAGTCGAGCCAGCGCAGGGGGTTGACCGTGCCGCGGGCTATGATGGTGGTGTCGCGGTAGAGGATATGGGTGTAGTCCTCGATGGCCATATACACGTCGCACGAGTATTCATCCTTCACGTTGTCGACATACACCGAGTCGTTGTAGCCGATGATGTCGTTGGTGCGGCCCTTCTCGCGCATGGCTGCCGTCTTGATGGTGACATACTTGGCCAGCGGGTCGCCGCTTGCCGAGTCGGCCATGTTGAAGCTGTAGAGACGGTCCTGCGTCTGGTTGTACTCCTTGGCATCGTAGACCATGGGGCGCATGAGCGACAGCTTGCCTTGCGTCACATTGTTGAGCACGGGCTGCACGACGAGGCGCGTGTCGTGAGCGAACATCTCACGCGGCACCCGCACACGTGTCGAGACGTGCAGGTAGTTGCCCTTGATGATGATGTCGGTGGGCTCGGGCACAATCTTGTCGGTGACGCGCTTGGCCTGCACCAGCACCTCCTTGATGGTCACGTTCTTCTCTTCGAGCTTCACGCTGATGTAGCCCTGGCCGCTCTTCACCTTGACCGTCTTGGTCTCAAAACCCACCATGCTGAACTTCAGGGTGGTGCCCTCGTGCACATTGAAGGCAAACTTACCGTCGATGTCGGTGCCGGCCAGACGCCGCTGGCTCTGGGCATCGGAGATGTTCACTCCCGTCAGAGGCTGGCCGTCGTCCTTGGCCACCACCTCACCTGCCACTCGCACCACGCTCTGGGCATTGGCCTGAAAGGTCGCCAGGGCGAGCATCAGCAGGACGAACGCCACACAATAGTGTCGTGTGACATTGATTGCGTTGTGTGATTTCATAATCTATGGATCCTGTATTCCTTTGTAAACCTACTTGATGATGTACACAAAGCTCAAGCCTACCTTGAGCGGGAAGAGTTGCCATTTCTTGTGGTTGGGCATATCGGGTTCTTCCTCGGTTGCCTCCTTATAGTTTTTCTCGCGCCGGTAAAGGGCACCGCCGCCCACCGTAGCCTCCAGGCTCCATCGCCGGCCCAGCACGAAGCTGTAACCATAGGTCAGGCCGCCGCCGAAGGCATCGCCTTTATAGCGGTGGTCATTGAGCAACAGGTTGTAGTTGGCGGCCAGCCCCATGAGGCCGAAGAAGTGGCCGGCCTGCGGACGCGCACTCAACCAATAGCGTACCTCGGGGACGAACATCCCACCCCGCGTGTCGTACTTGCCGACCTTCAACCGGTTGAAGGTGCCTTCCATATTAAACGTGATGTGACGGTTCACTCTCAGTTCGAGCCCCACGTTGGGACTCGCCGTAGCCCAGTAGAGGGCATTGGTCTTCAGGGCCACGCGTTGTGCCGTGGCACTAAGGCTGCCACACATGAGCATAGCGACAAGGGCACCATGCCGAAGACCTGCTGGCAACTGGCTAATAAAAAAATTCATAATCAATGTTTTTTCCCCCGAACAATCTTCTTACAAGACGTATTCGTTACCTCTTTAATATAATTAGGTTTGCAAAGGTAAACAATTTTCCTCAGACCTATACCAAAAACACGGATTATTTTATATAAATGCCTGTTGTTCCGGACAAATCACCAGTTTTTTATCGTCACCGAACGATAGTTATAAGAAGATAAGGCGGAAGGTGATACGCCCGTCGGCGTTCTCGGCCAATTCGAGCGTTCCGTTGCTGGCGCGCATAATCTGCCGGGAGATGGAAAGACCGATGCCGTTGCCTCCCGTCTTGGTGGTGAAGAAGGGCACAAAGATATGTGCCGCCACATCGGGCGGGATGGCGGGGCCGTCGTTGGTCACGTCGATGGTCACATTGTCACGGTTGTCGGTATTGGCATGGAGGGAGATATGGCCCTGCGGTCCGGTAGCCTCGGCTGCATTCTTGAGGAGGTTGCTGACCACACGGCTCACCAGACCCTCATCGGCATAGACGAGAAGATCGTCGGGCGTCACGGTAACGCTGATCTGCCGTCCGCGGCCGGCACCGTGGGCCAGGAGCTGGGCCTGTCTCGTCAGGAAAGGCTTGACGTAGAACAGCGACGGGGAAGGAGTAGGCACATGCGTGAACTGCCGGTAGTTCTCGACAAACTGCACCAGCTCCGTGCTGGTCTTGTGGATGACCTGCAGCCCCTCGCGCGTCTCGCCATCGGCCGTGGGGAGCAAGGTCTCGGAGAGCGAGATGACGGGCGTCACGGTGTTCATGATTTCGTGGGTGAGCACACGGATGAGCTTCACCCAGGCGTCTATCTCCTGGTTGGCCAGCTCGTCGTGGATGTCGCTGAAGGCCACCACACGCACCTTCTTGCCCCGCAACAGGGCACGCGACTGGCGACACGAGAAGCGGCGCAGCATCTCGTCGACCTGGCCGATATGGGTGACGGTGTCGCGGCGGAGCATCTTGCGGGCAGCCTGGTTAGACTGGATGACAACGCCACGGTCCTCCTCCACGACAAGGATGCCCGTGTCGACCGAGTCGAGGATGAGCTCATAGAACTTCTCTTTCTCCATCTGCTCGTCGCGGGCATGGCTGAGCACGCTCTTCACACGGTTGAGCGTGTCGTTCACCACCTGGGCATTGCCGTGTTTCCCAACCACGGGGAAGCGGAAACTGTAGTCGCCACTGTCGATGGCATCGAACAGGAATTTTACGCGATTGGTGATGCGGCGGTTCTGCAGCCACAGCAAGATGCAGGCCGTGAGCAAGACGGCCAATGCGAGAACGATGATGATCCATGCCATGGCCTACAGTCCGTATTTCTTGATTTTGTTGTAGAGTGTCTGTCGTGAGATGCCCAGCTGGGCGGCCACCTGCGAGAGGTTGCCCTGGCACTCGTCGATGGTCTTGGCGATGAGCTGGTGCTCCATGCCGTCGAGCGTGGTGGGCTGTTCGGCGGGCAACGGATGGGAGGCGGCGGCCGACGGCAGGTCGCGCAGGGTGACGGCATCGCCCTCACAGAGGATGACGGCCCGCTCCATGGCATGCTGCAACTCGCGTATGTTGCCAGGCCACGGCATCTGTTCGATGCGCTCGGCCGCCTCGGCGGAGAGGGTCAGTCCCGGCCGGCCGTAGAGGTCGGCATAGCGCTGGAGGAAGAGGGTGGCCAGCGGTGCGATATCGCCCTTTCGCTCGCGCAGAGGCGGCAGGTGCAGGTGGATGGTGTTGATGCGATAGAGCAGGTCCTCGCGGAAGAGACCCTCGCTCACCATCTGCTGCAGGTCTTTGTTGGTGGCGCAGAGGAGGCGCACATCGATGGGGATGGACTTGGAGCCGCCCACACGCACAATGCTGCGGCGCTGCAAGGCCGTCAGCAGCTTGGCCTGGAGAGCGTAGCTCAGATTGCCGATCTCGTCGAGGAAGAGGGTGCCGCCTTCGGCCTGTTCCAACTTGCCGGGCTTGTCGGCCTTGGCATCGGTGAAGGCACCCTTGACATGACCGAACAGCTCACTCTCGAAAAGGGTCTCCGAGATGGCCCCCATGTCGATGGGGAAAAACGACTCGCGACGGCCTGAGCCTTGCGCGTCGGCCCGCTTGGAGAGACGGTGGATCTCGGCGGCCAGCACCTCCTTGCCCGTTCCGTTCTCGCCCGTGATGAGGATGTTGGCATCGGTGGGCGCCACCTTCTCCACCATCATCCGAAGGTCGCGCATGACGGGCGACGATCCCCAGAACATGGCACCCTTGGCAGACCGACCACCAGCAGGCGCAGTGCCGTCTGCCGACGGTGCGTCTGGCGACTTGCGTCCCTTGGGCAGGCATGCCAGGAGCGTGCTGACGAGCTTCTCGTTGTCGAAGGGCTTGACGATGAAGTCGTGGGCTCCCTCCTTCATGCCGCGCACCGCCAGTTCGATGTCGGCATAGGCGGTGAAGAGCACCACCTCCGTATGGGGACTGAGACGCTTGATCTCGTGCAGCCAGAAGATGCCCTCATTGCCGGTGTTGATGCCACTCTTGAAATTCATGTCGAGCAGCACCACGTCGGGCTTGTCCTCGCGGAGCCGTGCGGGTATGCCGACAGGACTGGCCAGCGTCACCACATGCTCAAACACATTCGCCAGAAGCATGCGCACGGTTGTCAATATGTTGCGGTTGTCGTCTACGACAAGCAGAGTTGCGTGTTTCATGTGTTCATGTCTTTTCGTTTGCAAAGTTACGGATTATTCTTTAACGTGCGCACGGGAAGCCCATAGTTTTCATGATTGTCAAACTTACGTCTGAAAAATCCAAGCAAACTTCTTGCACATTTCATTTGCTTTTCCTATTTTTGCACAAATACACAAAGTAATTGACTATGCCTAAAATATACGAATAATTCGGTTTCATTTTTCTCTTCTATTCTAATGAACACGAACCAATACATGTACATGTGAATATCACAATATTATCAGCCCAGTACGTCGCCCCCTTGAACGTCCGCCTCACATTCTCTGACGGAACAACCAAAACAATAGACGTAGGAGGATTTATACGCAAACATCCCCATCCTCAATACAACTCCTATCTTGATGAAAAGAAATTCAAGAAGTTCAAGATTGACTTTGGAAACATTGTTTGGTGAAAGAATTGGGATCTCATATTCCCATTGGATGCCCTTTACACAGGGCACTGCGAATAAAGTTTCACATCCCGATCATATCACCAGACTTTTCCAACTCCAGGAGATAGAAGACAACAAGGTAATGGAAATGGAAAAAAGCGGGTACGCCTGTCATTTGGCGCACCCGCTTTTTCTTTGCATCCGTTCAGACGACGGCTGTCTTAGTCCCAAGCAGAAGGAGAAAAATTGTTCTCTTTGGCAAACTGGTTGTCGTCATCGTCTTCTGTTGTGCGATTGTCGTTCACCGCTGAGTTTATAACACCGCTGGCAGCCATCAATGCTTCAGCCTCGATAACACTCACTTTGATGCTTGGCTTTATGTAAGATTTCTTTTCCATAATATTTTTTCCTCCACTTATTTTCTGATTACCACTTTCTTTCCATCTACGACATACAGGCCTGTCTGCTGCATGCTCTCCACGCGCTGGCCATTCATGTTATAGATGGCCTTGTGCTGTTTGCTGTCGGCCGCAGCATGAGTAATACCCGTAGTCTCACTATTGAAGACAAACGGCTTGGCATTTTGAACATCAGCTGAAGGCACGGCCAGATAAGCAGTGCCAGCCTTCACAGAGAAAGCACCGCCGTTGTCGGCACCCCAATAGAAGCCCAAGCCGGTCTGGGTTGTATAATTATCATAAGCCAACTTGTAATAGAGGTAGCCGTCCTCGGCCTCGAACACGCCACCGTTGACGGAAGGCTTCAGATAATTGACTGGAAGCGTTGTGGCCTGCGCGGTCTTCACGAAATAATAAGGAGTCTCGGTGGTTTGGCTCATCACCAACACACCCGTGTTGGCAGGAACATAATAGCCCTCGACTGTAATACCGGCACCTTGGCCATTGTACACTTCGTAACTGTCTGTAGACAAAGCGGTCATCACAGACCTGCCGTTCTCGACACTGACTGCATACGCAACCACACTTGTCGGGAATACCACATCGTGGTTGGCGCTGAAGGTGGCATAATAACCAGCCGTGTCGTGCGCCTTGAAGGACAAAGATGCGGGCTTGTCGAAGGTATAGGTGCAAGTTTTTTCCTCACCCACATTGCCATATACGTCTACAACCACCGCATGCAAAACGACCTCATCGCCAATGTTGCTTGCAGAAATGGTGAGAGGACCGTTATAGACTGCACTTTCGGCTGTCGCCTTTTCGCCGATGGCATAATGAATCGTGGATGTAGCATCGGTTGTTTCAGGAAGGGAAAGCGTCACGCTGAACGCTTCCGAAAATGCCTTGGACTCCTCACTGAACAAAGGTTGGTCGGGAATGATGGTATAGGTGGCTTCTGCACTGCTAGTCTTCGTTAGTACTAACATGCCGTTATTTATCGAATATGTAAACGCCGAAGCCTTCACGAAAGTACCACTCTTGGTTACTTGGAAAGGTCCTTTGTATGTATCCAATGCTTCCCCTGTTTCACTAGTGGCATACATCGCTACCATTCCATCGGGCGCCGTAATGGTAACTGTAATTGGAGCCTTGCGAAAAATAGAATCAACAGGAGAAATGGTGACTCCGCTCTGCGAATCATCCGTCAGCGAAACACTTGTTTCGCTTGTTGTAGCATCATAACCAAAAGATGTTTCATTGGCAAACGAAACATTACTTTTAGAAATTTTACTGGCTAAAGTTTTACCCCCCCCCAAAAAAGACCATCAAGCCAATGAGAGCGAGTGCTTTAAAATTCAACAAATTCATTTTAATCAATTAAGACCTATTCATTAGTAAAGTTATTGTCTTCAAAACTGTCGACAAACGCTTTTTAATAATCGCCGCAAAATTACGAACTTTACACAGAATGTAATTAAAAATAATAAGAAAACATTTCGGCCACTTACAAATAATTGACCTAAATCAACACCTACTCATGCCCATATTTTCGAGCCATATGCCGTCACATGGTGCGGTCATGCCGCACCTTACTGCGCAGTGTGACCAAAATAACATCACAAAGCTTGCACAATCAGATTTGGCTGTGTATTTTTGCAGCCGGGTAAATAACCGCCTTTGGCGTCATCCGCGATAGGATTAACAAATTGAAAAACAATACACATGAAATTACTCTTGCGCATGGCCTGTGTGGCCACATTCTTAGGAGCTGCACCAGAAGCCTTTGCCACTACTGGCAAAGCAATGGGGCTGACAACCGTGAAGCAACAACTTGAAGTGTTTTTCGGCAATCGTCTGAATGGCGCGCACAACAGCTTTGACAAAAAACTGTCGTTGAAACGCAGTCAGGTGGATGAATATGAAAAGATGGTTTGGAGCGCTTGGAAGCATGCTATAGAAAACAATACAGAACAGAAACTCATTCCGTTGGGCATCCTCGACAGCACTGCATCGGGCAGATGGGACTTGCCCACTCTGCTTGAGCCTAATGCTTGCATGCCTTATTTTTATGGCAAGAAGCAAGCGTCCCATACGGATGAACCGCTACCGTTGTTTTTATATGTCCACGGTTCCGGGCCAAAAGATTACGAATGGCGCACCGGCCTGCAGCTCGCGCTGAGGTTTGATGATGCGCCGGCGGCGTATTTCATTCCGCAGATTCCCAACGAGGGCGAATATTACAGGTGGTGGCAGCGGGCCAAACAATGGGCTTGGCAGAAGCTGCTCAGACTGGCTCTCGCATCCGACCAGGTGGATGCAAACCGCATCTATGTATTTGGCATTTCCGAAGGAGGCTACGGAAGTCAGCGGCTGGCCTCGTTTTATGCTGATTATTGGGCGGGAGCCGGGCCAATGGCAGGCGGAGAGCCTTTGCGCAACGCTCCTGCGGAGAACTGTGCCAACATTGGATTCTCGCTGCTTACCGGAGCCGAAGACAAAGATTTCTACCGCGACTATTTCACAAAAGCCACAAAACAGGCTTTCGACAGTGCCGAAATGGCGCATCCCGAGCTCTTCAAACACCGCATAAATCTTATTCCGGGCAGAGGGCACCACATCGACTATAGCCCCACGACACCTTGGCTTCGTCAGTGCGTGAGAAACCCCTACCCCAAACATGTCTATTGGGAAAACTTTGAAATGGACAACTTGTATCGCGACGGTTTCTATCCTGAATTATTCATCGCCGCTCAACTTGTAGCATCCCACAGCCATTTTTTACTTC
>CAVDNW010000037.1:0-24144 GCA_963610435.1 Oscillospiraceae bacterium
AGGCGGTGGTCATCATCGACGAATATGACGCGCCCCTGCTCGACGTGGTGCACGAAGAGGACAACCTGCAGCAGCTGCGGCGTATCATGCAGAACTTCTACAGTCCGCTGAAGATGCTCGACCCATACCTCGAGTTCACCTTCATCACGGGTATCACGAAGTTCTCGCAGCTCAGCATCTTCAGCGAACTCAACAACCTCGACAACATCTCGATGCTCGACCAGTATTCCGCCATCTGCGGCATCAGCCTGACGGAGCTTACCACCGTCATGCGGCCCGACGTGGAAGGGCTGGGGCGTGCGCTCGGGCTGGGCTATGAGGAGTGTCTCGACCAACTGCGGCAGTATTACGACGGCTATCACTTCAGCCAACATTCCGAGGACGTGTTCAATCCCTTCAGTCTCATACGAGCGTTGAACGGACAGAAGATAGACTCCTTCTGGTTTGGCTCGGGCACACCGACCTACCTCATCAAGAGCTTGCAGAAATATCATGTCAACGTGACGGACATCGAGCAGAAGTGTGTGAGCGTCGACGATTTCGACGTGCCGCCGGAACAGATGGTGTCGCCCCTGCCGCTCCTCTACCAGAGCGGCTACCTCACCATCAAGAAGTATAGCCCCCTGACGAAGAGCTACACGCTGGGCTATCCCAACCAAGAGGTGCGTATCGGCATGCTGAAGAGTCTGGCGCCCAACTACCTGTCGCCCGTGTCGGTCGACAACAACGGTCTGGTCATCGAGTTTGTGCAGATGCTCTATGACGGCGACATCGAGGGCGCACTGGTGCGGCTGAAAGCGTATCTCGCAAGCATCTCCAACCGCCTGTCGAACAAGAACGAGCGCGATTTCCAGACGGTCTTCTATCTCATCTTCAACCTCATGGGAGCACTCATCCGCGTGGAGGAGGACAGTGCTGTGGGACGTGCCGATGCCGTGCTGCACCTGCCCGAGTCGGTGTTTGTGTTCGAACTCAAATATGATGGGTCGGCGGCGGACGCGTTGAGGCAGATCGACGAGAAAGGCTACCTTGTGCCTTACACGGCCGACGGCAAGCGGCTCTATAAGATCGGTGTCAACTACGACAGCCAGCAGCGAACCCTGGGCGACTGGATTATCAAGGAATGTCACTAATCTCACGAATGTAGGTTGTGATTGGTGTCTAGTAAAAAACGGCGCAACTGGCGAGTCCCGTAGGGATGACAGATTATAGCGCAGGGGTTCTTGCTTAGGCAAGCGGCAGAGCCGAGCGGCCCCCTTTGGGGACGTTTCTGTAAGCATGATTTCTAAATCCGATACATGAGTCAAGTACAAACTAAAAACGTAGGGGCGAGCCCCTACGTTATCATGTGCTGTCCCTACGGGACTTGCCAGTTGCATTTGTACCGGACAACAAGTTTACGGCTACTTCGTCAGAGGTTTGCTTTTACGTTGTCAGAAGTGTGTTGTCCTGTCGTCTTCTTGCGGTTTACTTTTTTGCAGCTTTCTCCTTGGCGGCCTTGATTTTGGCCTGCTGCTTGTCAAATTTCTTCCATGCCTTTTCGGCCGTGGCCTTGAGCTTCACGGTGAACTCATGGTTGGCCTTGTCCTGTGCAGCCTCTTCCTCGGCTGAGGCGAAGGCGTGGCGATAGCCCTTCTGGTCGTTCCAGTGGCCGCGTGTGAAGTCGGGGACGGCCACGGGCATGCTGTTGTTGTCCATGGAAATTGATCCCAGCTCTGCGAGCGAGCACCACTCGGCCAAGTCGTAGACATCCATGTCGAGCGGCAGGCCGTGCTGCAGGCAGTAGACAAGGCGTGAGTCCTCGATGTAGTCCATGCCGCCATGGCCGCCCACCTCTTTGGCCTTGGCCGTGTATTTGGTGATGATGGGCGACTCAAACTTCTTGTTGAGCGTCTGCATGTCGGCTTCGTTGAGGAAGGCCTCACCATTGTAGTAGTTGGCCGAAGCCTTGATGCCAGCTTGCTTCAGCGCGGCATCGTTGAGCGCGATGCCCTCGTCAGGATACTTGTTGGCGATGCCCTGTGTGCCGACAAGGTGGAACATGCGGCTGTAGGGTTGTGGCGTCATCACGTCGTGAACGACCTGGATGACCTTGCCCTGCTCGGTGCGGATCATGGTGTTGGTGAGGTCGCCCTGGCGGAAACTATCCACTTTGTGGCCCAGTCGCTTCTCCGCCTTCTTCACTCCGAGGAAGCTCTTGGTGTCCATGGCCGAAAGCACGGTGAAGCGGTCGCCGCGGTGAATGTTCATGATCTGTGCCACTGGACCCAGTCCGTGTGTGGCATAGACGTCGCCGCGATATTTCATGTTGTAGTCGAGACGCCAGCCCAGTTTGTCGTTGGCATCACGTTTCCAGTAGGAGTCCCAGTAAGGGTCAAGGTCGTGGCGGTAAGCACCCTGTCCGAAGATGACATCGCCGAAGAGACCCTTCTGTGCCATGTTGAGGGCATTGAGCTCGAAGAAATCGTAGCAACAGTTCTCAAGCATCATGCAGTGCACACGCTTCTGCTCGCTCAGGTTGATGAGCTTCCATATCTCGGTGAGGTTCATGGCCGAGGGCACCTCGATGGCAACGTGTTTGCCATGCTCCATGGCATACTCGGCAACGGGCACATGGTGCTCCCAGTCGACGGCTATATAGATAAGGTCGATGTCGGGACGCTCACACAGAGCCTTGTAACCCTCGGCTCCGCTGTAGAGCGATGCGGGCGGCAGGCCGGCCTTGCGCAGCTGCTCGTTGCTGGCCACGGCGCGATCGGCCTCGTGGTCGCAGAGACCCTTGATGTCGACACCCTCCTGGTAGCACCAGCGTCGCACAGCCTCGTGGCCGCGCATGCCCAGGCCTACGAAGCCCACGCGGACTACGGGCAACTTGTCAGTGGCGAGGTTGAGCACATCTTTCTGGCCTGCCGGACGTGCGGGCACGTCGGTCACGATGGTGCCGTCCTTGACATGATAGGGCCAATTGAACTGTGCCATTGCCGTAGCCGGTAACAGCAGTGCGGCGGTGAGGAACGCCAGGAATGTTTTTTTGAAGTTCATAATGGAATGGTTTATGAGGTTGTTGCTTTTTTGTTATTTGCGAAAGCGTCAGGTTCAGTGGGCGGCCAGTGTGCTCACGAAAGGCTGCAGCACTTTGGCGGCCGGCTCGGCACCGCGCTTGGAGAGGCTGATTTCGTTGCCCATGCCGCTGAGGATAGAGAACTGGTACTTGGGGTTCTTGTCGAGTTGTTCGGCCTGCTGCCGGGCTTGTTGGCGCTGTGTGTCGTTGGCCGGTGCAATGAGCGCGTGGGCTATGCCGCACATGTCGGCAACCTTCTCGACGTAGGGCTGCAGCTCGTGCCAGAGCAGGCGGTCGGAGACATTGTCGGATGTGGCCATAGTGCTGAGGGCCTTGGCGTCGGCCTGCAGGCTGCGCAGTTCATCGAGGAGAGCCTGCGTGGCTCGCAGGTCGTTCGGGTTGGCCTTCCAGAGGCGTATGCGGTCTGCCAGCGGCGTGTTGGTGTCATAGTGGCGTGTGAGCGGCAGGATGCGGAAGGCATTGTCGGCATGCTTGCCGAAGATAGCCTTGAGCGATGCCATCCATGAGGCGTCGTTGTCGAAGGCGGCACGGTGCCACGCATAGTCGGCGATGCTGTAGAGTGCAATCTTGCTGACCTCGCCCTGCTGCATGGGGTTGCTGATGAGCGTGTTGACCCCCTTGAGGTTGGGGTCGAGGGTGGCATTGCGGTCGATGTGTGCCTCGTCGTCGAAGTTGCGATACGTGTCGAGAGGGAATATCTTGTTCATGTCGTTGTCGTTGCACGGGTAGTTCCACCACCATGCCACGTCGCGGCCGAGCCACGAGCTGACCAAGTCGGGGTCCTCGGAGTTGGGGACAGTCCATACGGCACGCCCGGTGATGTAGATGCACACCTTCTTGGGTGTGGCGCTGAGTGACCGGAAGAAGCGCTCGCCCTGCTGTCGGCTGACCCAAGAGTAGGCGTAGAGCTGGGGTACGAAGTGGAGCGGCTTGACGGTGTCGGCGGGTAGGGCCTTGCGGCCGTTCCACTCGCGGTCGATCATCTGCTGCAGGTCGCTGAGCCGTTGGGCATTGAGTGCCAGTGTGGCAGAGTCGGACGGTACGCCGACATCATCGACGAAGACGCCGAACTGGCGCACGCCGAGGTCATGCATGAGGCGGAACTTGCTCATGATGCGGTCGAGCACATCGGTCTGCTTGGCGTCGGTGAAGGCACCTCCCGGGTGGATGGCCCAGATGAAGTTGACCTTGGCACGGTGGGCGGCGTCGGTGAGCTGGCGCATCATGCCTTCTGTGAGCATGCCCACCTCCTGCTGTTCGGGGGTGATGGTCGTGGGATAGGCTTTGTCCCAGTACTGCGAGTGATAGGGATCGCTCTTGGCTCCGTACATGTAGGTGTTCATCTTGTAGCGTGCCATGAAGCGGAAGAGGTCGGCGGTGACTTCAGCCGAGTAGGGCACACCATAGTAACCCTCGATGACACCGCGGTACTGTGTGTCGGCAAAGTCGTAGATGTCTACGCAGTCGAGCGAGCCGTTCTTGGTCTGTTCGAGCATTTGCTCGAGCGAAGCCAGGCCGCAGAACACGGCGTCGGTGGTCTCGCCGACGATCACCACCTCGGCAGCCTGGCCTTGCTGGCGCACGGCGATGGCGTGGCGGTCGTAGCCTTTCTGGCCGAAGACATCGCGCTTGAGTCCCAGGCGCTTGGCTTCGCGGTCGGCCTGGTCGCCCTTGGCGTTGACACCCAGGTAGAGTGTCGATGTGCCCTTGGTGGCCTTGCGTGCCACGACGGGTGTCAGTCCGTGCCCGGTCAGCACCTCCTTGGCGCGGTTGACGGTGTAGGTGTCGATGGCCGGTCCGGCCACTATGGTGACGCGGCTGGTCAGCGTGGCGCTGCCTTCGACGCGCTCCTGCTGCTGGGGCACGGGGCGTATGTCATAGACGGTGTCTGCCGTGGCTACAGCCGACAGCAGGCAGAGAACTGCTAGCAGAATGGATTTGTGAAATGTCATATCGTTGCTTAGGTTATTATTGCGTTGCGGTTTCACAAGTTATGCTTGTTTCGGTCGTTTGCAAAGATAGGCATTATTTTCGGAAACGATTGCGGATTTCTTACTTATTTTCCGGAAAATCGCGGAAGGCTCTGCCTATGAGATGCCCAACAGTTCGATTTCGAAGATGAGCGTTGAACCGCCGGGTATGCCGGGCTGCGAGAAGCGTCCGTAACCCATATCGGCCGGCAGATATATTTCCCACTTGTCGCCCACGCACATCTGCTGCATAGCGATGATCCAGCCCTCGATGAGGTCAGACAGGCGGAAGGCCACGGGGGTGCCTCCACGGCTGGAGTCGAATTTCTTGCCGTTGATGGTCCAGCCCGTATAGTGTGCCGTGACAATGCTGCGGCGGGTAGGGTGATGCCCGTCGGCTTTGCCCTCTGCCAGTACCTTATAATATATACCCTTGTCGAGCGCTCTTACGCCCTCCTCCTGTGCTTTGGTTTCCAACCACTGGCGGTTGGCCTCGGCATAAGCTTTCTTTACCATGTTTCTTGCGTGTGTTATTTTTTTTCTCTACAAAGGAAATCAAAAAGGCCGAGATGTGCAAACCTTTTGGCCAAAAACTGCTTTGAGGTCGCAGGAACCGGAAAAACAAGCGGGGAAACCAACAGGCTGGTGTGGAAATGTAGGATAATGTTTGCGGTTTCGGGGAAAAGGCGTAACTTTGCAGCGTACAAAAAGACAAATCAGAAAAGGCTCTCTGCAGAGAGCAATCAAAAGTTATAAGATGAAACATTTGGTTTACAACACGCAGGGCACATGCAGCCGCATGATAGACCTGACGGTGAGCGATGACGGTGTGGTTGAGAACGTGTCGTTTGTGGGAGGTTGCAACGGCAATCTGCAAGGCGTCTCCCAACTGGTGAAAGGCATGCGGGCCGACGATGTGATCGCCCGGCTGAAAGGCACGCTGTGCGGCAACAAGGGCACAAGTTGTCCCGACCAGCTGTGCCGCGCGCTGGAGCAGATTATGAAGAAGTAGGCACAGGCCGGATATGTGGCCCCCAAGACCTTGCAGCATACAACGAGAACACCGGACGGAAGTGCGTGAGCCAAATGGCTTGCAGATGTCTTCAGTCCGGTGTTCTCGTTGTATAGCGTTTGGCCGCGTGCGTCTTATCGCTTGCTGTACATCTCCTCGTAGTAGTGCTGGTAGTTGCCCGAGGTCACGTTGTCAAGCCAGTCCTGGTTGTCGAGATACCAGCGCACGGTTTTCTCGATGCCTTCCTCAAACTGCAGGCTGGGCTCCCATCCCAGCTCCCGCTGTAGCTTGCGGCTGTCGATGGCGTAGCGCAAGTCGTGGCCCTTGCGGTCGGTGACGTGGGTGATGAGGTTCATGTCCTCGTCCTCGGAGCGTCCCAGCAGGCGGTCGGTGGTACGGATGAGTAGCTTCACGATGTCGATGTTCTTCCACTCGTTGAAGCCGCCGATGTTGTAGGTGTCGGCAACTTTGCCTTCGTGGAAGATAAGGTCGATGGCCCGTGCATGGTCCACGACGTAGAGCCAGTCGCGCACGTTGAGTCCCTCGCCGTAGACGGGAAGCGGCTTGCGGTGGCGTATGTTGTTGATGAAGAGAGGGATGAGCTTCTCGGGGAACTGGTAGGGCCCGTAGTTGTTGGAGCAGTTGGTCACGATGGTAGGCATGCCGTAGGTGTCGTGGAAAGCACGCACGAAATGGTCGCTCGAAGCCTTGGATGCTGAGTATGGGCTGTGGGGTTGGTATTTGCGGTCCTCAGTGAAGAACTCGCAGCCGTAGGCATGGTGGTGCTCAGACGAGGCCTTGGTGGTGAAGGGGCTCTCGATGCCCTCGGGGTTGGTGAGCTGCAGGGCTCCGTAGACCTCGTCTGTGGAGATGTGGTAGAAGCGCTTGCCCTCGTATCCCTCGGGCTGTGCCTCCCAGTTGAGCTTGGCAGCCTGGAGGAGCGACAGCGTGCCCATGACGTTGGTCTGCGCGAAGGTGAACGGGTCGCGGATGGAGCGGTCCACATGGCTCTCGGCAGCAAGGTGTATGATGCCGTCAATGTGCTCTTTCTTGATGAGCCCGTTCATGGTGTCGAAGTCGCAGATGTCGGCCTTGACAAAGGTGTAGTTGGGCTTCTGTTCGATGTCCTTCAGATTGGCGAGATTGCCAGCGTAGGTCAACTTGTCGACGTTGATGATGTGGTATTCGGGATACTTGTTGACGAAGAGGCGCACTACGTGCGATCCGATAAATCCTGCTCCGCCGGTAATCATGATGTTGCGCTTATGTTCCATAGCTTGGATAGTTATGTGTTGGATATTGCCCATGTCTGGGCGTCATTGCCCGTTCGACTAAGCTTATGATGATGCAAAGTTATAAAATATCGCGCGATAATTAAGGCTAAGTGTTATGAATTTTTCTGCTAATGTGGAAAAAATTACAATTCATCAGCCAGACGTCATACGTTACGTTGTGGTACAAAGTTACATTTTTACTCAAGTTTCGGACTTGAGTATGTTGTGTCGTCCATGCGGGCCTTTCCCTGAAAAAATGTGAAAGCCGTTAAACATAGTTCTCGATTTGTCGTCAAATGAATAGTTGCAACTAAAAACTCGCTCACTCAAGAGAGATGAGCAAACATGTGAAACCCTTAAAATCAGAAACAGATGATGAAGAAAGTATTGGTCATGGTTGTAGCCGCGCTCGCTTTGACGGCCTCTGCAAGCGCACAAAATGACAACGACAACCAGAAACGCCAGCGCCCGAACAAGACGGAAATGATCCAGAAACGCACCGACAGCATGGTGGAGCGCTACGGACTCAACAAGGAGCAGGCAGCACAGCTGCTGAAAGTCAATACCACTTATGATGGCCAGATGATGGGCGGTCCGGGTCAGCCTCCCGAGCGCCGCGACAGTGTGGAGCGCCAGCGCCCCTCAAAAGAGCAGATGGAAACCATGCGGAAAGAGATGGAGACCAAGATGGAGGCTTATAAGGCCGAGGTGAAAAAGATTATGACCGAGGAGCAGTTTGCCAAGTATGAGGAAGACCTCAAGAACTTCCGCCCAGGCCGCAAGCCCAACAACAAATAATATCCCATGTTTGGGGATTTAGAATTTGAGCTCGAATTTATGTTCCCCTTCGGGGTAGGGTGCTCAAAATCAGAATAAAAGAAGTTCGCAATTTAGTAGGGGTTTGCACACCCAGCCCCGAAGGGGCGACATTCTATAGCGTAGGGGCTCGCCCCTACGTTTCAGGATTGTCTTTTTCCTTTGCCCCTGTAAGGGGCGCATATTTCAATCTGTTACAATGAATTATGCACCCCTTACAGGGGCTGCATTGTTGTTAACCCTATCCAAACGTAGGGGGTTAACCCCTACGCTATAATCTGTCGTCCCTACGGGACTTGCCTGTAGCGATGTTTTTTACTGGATACTAATCATTGTACAATCTGTTGGGGTTTGGTGGCGGTGACGGTCGACATCCGATTACTTGATGCCTCTTTGGTTGAGAGCCGCCGAGTAGCGATGGGCATTCTCCATGTGCTCCTGATAGGTCGAGGCGAAGTTATGTGTGCCGCTGAAGTCCTCCTTGGCACACATGTAAAGATATTGATGGTGTACCATGTTGAGCACGGCATCGATGCCTGCCACGCTGGCGATGCGGATGGGGCCTGGAGGCAGTCCCGGATTGACGTAGGTGTTGTAGGGGCTGTTTACATGCAGCATGGCATTGTAGATGCGCTTGAGCGCAAACTGTTTGAGTGCGAACTTAATCGTGGGGTCGGCTTGCAGGGGCATGCCTTGCGGGTACTCCGCATTGCGAAGCATCAGGCGGTTATAGTACATGCCTGCTATCATAGGCTTCTCCTTGTCGTTTGCCGTCTCCTCGTCGACGATGCTTGCGAGGGTCGCCACCTCGACGGGGGTGAGCTTCAGGTCTTTCGCCTTGCCTGTGCGTGTGCTGTCCCAGAAGTGTCGGTTCTCCTTCTGCATGCGTTTGAGCAGTCCGCTAAGCGAAATGTTCCAATAGACGTCATAGGAGTTGGGCACAAACAAGGCGGCTATCGTAGTGGTGTCATAGCCGTAGGCTTTGCACGTGTCCTCGTTGGTCAGGGCACTTGCAATGGCGGCGCTGTCGAGCATAAGCTTGCTGCCCAGCACGCCAGCCAGGTCCTGCATGGTGCGCACCGATGGAACGACCAGGTTGACAGGCGACTGCATGCCATTTTTGATGTGGCGGAAAGTCATGAATGCTCCCATGGATGGCGTGATGGCATAGCGGCCTGTACGCACGTGGTTTGGCAGTTGGCTGTGGCGCGATAGTATCTTGAAGGCGTGCATGCCGTGCTGGCTGGCCATGGGCTGCAATTTGACTAGGATGGAGTCGTAGGAGTCGTCTTCGTCAACGTAGATATAACAGGTCTCGCTTTTGCCCGTGAACGATGTGAAAAAATAAAAGTATCCAAGGCCGAGCAGCACCAATAGGCAGAGTGCGGCGGGAATGAGATACTTTTTCTTACAATTGGTTTTCATTTGTTTCTGTCATTGTAAAATGTGCTGCAAAGGTACATGAATTGTGTGGTTTTGCAAAACTTTTTTTTCGCATGTTTTATTAATTTAAACGGATTTATTTATCTTTGCAATATGAAGTTGAATTTCAGCGTTCGGTACCGGACTCCTTTCGGGCAATCGATGCATGTGCGGATTTGCTATATAGACAAAGACGGGCATGCACGTGAGAACAACCTGCTCATGCGCACAGACGACGGTGTCACATGGACGGCGGAGACGACTGGCATTGTCTTTACTCATGTTCCCATCCGTTATCTCACCTACAGATACCAAGTGGAGGACGATGAGGGTAAGGTGATGCGCCAGGAATGGGACGCGGTGCCACGGCTGTTCAGTTTGGATGTGTCAAGAAAGTATATATTCCATGACATTTGGCGAGACATCTCGCTGCAACATTACATTTATCCTGCAAGCCGCTGCAGAGAGGTGCAGCAGGTCAGTTCTATGCCCTGCTTCAACCGTAGCGTCATTTTCCGCGTGTCAGCCCCGCAAGTAGGCGAAGGCTTCTCGGTAGCCGTGCTCGGCAGCGAGCCTTCGCTCGGAGTGTGGAACGAGATGCGCTACCTTCCGATGCGTTACATCGGTGACGGCGACTGGATGCTGACCATCAATGCTTATGCCATGATATTCCCCTTCGAGTTCAAGTATGTCGTGGTCGACGACACTACACATGATATCGTGGAGTGGGAGAGTGGCGCGAACCGAAAGGCCGACGTGGTCAGGCTGGAGGATGGCGAACAGCTTGTGGTTTACGGAGGAAACATTCGCACCAAATGCGTGCTGACCTACCATGACGAGATGTTGGGCGAAAAAAGTGTGTTGAAACATGAAATACGAGAGTTATATATTTGATCTCGATGGAACATTGTTGAACACCCTTGACGACTTGGCTGCCAGTTGCAACTATGCGCTGCGGTCATGCGACCTGCAAGAGCGGACCATCGATGAGGTAAGACGATTTGTGGGCAATGGCGTGAAGAAATTGATGGAACGTGCCATTCCGCAAGGAGTTGACAACCCGAAGTTTGAGGAGTGCTATGCAACATTTCGCAAACACTACCTTGAACACAGTTTGGACACCACACAACCTTATCCGGGCATTCCTGAAATGCTGGAACGCCTCAAACGCAATGGGGCAAAACTGGCCGTTGTGAGCAACAAGTTTTATGCGGCGACGCAAGAGCTGGTACGCCATTTCTTTGGCGAATGGGTCGAGGTGGCCATCGGTGAACGTCCTGATATCAGAAAGAAGCCATCGCCTGACACGGTCCTGGAAGCCTTGCGCCAACTGAACATGCCACGCGAAACTGCGGTGTACATTGGAGACAGCGATGTGGACATTGATACGGCCGGAAATTGCGGTATGCCCTGCATCAGTGTGCTCTGGGGATTCAGAAGCAAGGACTTTCTGCTGCAGCACGGGGCCACGCACCTAATCGTGTCCCCTTCTGAGATTGACTGAAATATACGCTGGCAGTTGTTTTTACCAGACAACAATGGTCAAAAATATAAAAAGCCTTCCGCAAAACAACGATTGCGGAAGGCTTTTCTATGCGATGGCACATGTTGGCGTTCTTCGTTTGCTTAATTCGTCAAAGTGGACTTTTGACAAAGCCGTCGCCAACTGTTGCCTTGATTTCAGCAAGCGATTACTCGCCCTTGATGGCTGCAACACCCGGGAGCACTTTGCCCTCGATGGCTTCGAGCATAGCGCCGCCGCCTGTTGAGACGTAGCTCACCTTGTCGGCAAGGCCAAACTTGTTGATGGCTGCAACTGAGTCACCGCCGCCGATGAGAGAGTAAGCGCCGTTTTCCTGTGTAGCCTGGGCTACAGTCTTGGCAATCTCGCCTGTTCCGTGAGCGAAGTTCTCAAACTCGAACACGCCGACAGGACCATTCCACAGGATGGTCTTGGAGTTCATGATGATTTCCTTCCATGTAGCAAGGCTCTCCTCGGAAGCGTCCATGCCTTCCCATCCCTCGGGGATGTTGTAGATGGGGAATACCGAGCGGGGTGTGTCGTTGGAGAAGTCGCGGCCGCACACCGTGGCGACAGAAAGGCTGAGGTTCACACCCTTCTTCTTGGCTTCCTCGATGACATTGAGTGCCTCGGGCATGAGGTCGTCCTCGTGCAGGGAGTTGCCGATGTTGCCGCCCTGGGCCTTGATGAACGTGTAACCCATACCGCCACCGATGATCAGGTTGTCGACCTTGTCGAGCAGGTTCTTGATGACAGCCAGCTTGGAGCTCACTTTTGAGCCGCCGATGATGGCAGTGAAGGGATGCTGGGCGTTCTTCATGACATTGTCGATGGCTGTGACCTCTTTCTCCATCAGATAACCGAGCATCTTGGCGTCTGCCTCGAAATAGTCGGCGATGACAGCTGTCGAAGCGTGTTTGCGATGGGCGGTGCCGAAAGCGTCATTGACATAGACGTCAGCGTAGCTTGCCAACTTTTGGGCAAACTTCTTCTGACTCTCCTTCATGGCTTTCTTGGCCTCGTCAAACTCGGGTGTGCCCTTCTCGACACCGACGGGCTTGCCCTCTTCTTCAGGATAGAAACGCAGGTTCTCGAGCAACAGGGCCTCGCCGGGTTTCAGCGCAGCAGCTTCCTGGTCAGCGTTGCCGCAGTCGGAAGCGAACTTCACATCAACGCCCAGTCTCTCAGAGACCTTGGCTACGATCTGCTTCAAGCTGAGCTTCGGGTTTACCTTACCCTTGGGCTTGCCCATGTGGCTCATCATGATTACTGCACCGCCGTCGGCCAGAACCTTCTTCAATGTGGGCAGGGCACCGCGGATGCGGGTGTCGTCTGTCACATTGCCATTCTCATCCAATGGCACATTGAAATCTACACGAACAATGGCCTTCTTGCCTGAAAAATTGAATTCGTCAATTGTCATTTTGTCTTATGTGTTAAATGAATAAATGTGTCTTATCGCACGGCAAAGATAATAAAAAGATGAGAGACAGGGAAAGGTGAAACGAGATTTTTTGCTTTTTTATCATATGGCGCCCTGTTTGCAAGATGCACTTTGCAGATGTGCTTTTTCAAGACCGCTAGTCTTCATATTCAGTCTTGTCCTCGATGCCGGCATCGCGGAGTGCCTCTTTCCGTTCACGGCATGTGCCGCATTTCCCGCAATGTTTGCCGCCCCCCTTGTAGCAGCTCCAGGTTTCAGCATAGTCGATGCCCAAGGCTTTGCCATGGCTGGCAATGTCGCTCTTGGAGATGTTGGTGTAAGGAGCCAGGATGGTGATGTCCTCATAGGTGCCGGCCTGGGCTGCTGCTGACATGGCTTTGGCAAATTCCGGCCGGCAGTCGGGATAGATGGTGTGGTCGCCACTGTGGTTGGCCATCATGACATGTTTCAGGTGATTGCTCTCGGCGATGCCGATGGCTATGCTCAGCATAATGCCGTTGCGGAAGGGAACGACCGTCGACTTCATGTTGTCCTCATCGTAGTTGCCCTCGGGAATGGCATCGGCCCCTTCAAGAAGGCTCGACTTGAAATAGCGGGGCATGAAGCCAAGGTCTATGGTGATGTGGGGAATGCCCAGGCGCTTGCAGTGCATCTCGGCAAACGGAATTTCGCGCTTGTTGTGGTTGCTTCCGTAGTTGAAGCTGATGCCCAATGCTATCTGGTCTTTAAATTCATAAAGCATGGTGATGGAATCCATGCCTCCACTGACAATAATTACAGAATCTTTCATGACGGTGTCTATATGTTTATACTTTGCTTATCCGAACAGGCAACGCAAGGCTTCCTCAACTTTCCTGACGGCATGTAGCTGTATATGATATTTGTTCTTGTCTATTCCCTTCAGATTATAGGATGGGATGATCATGTGGGTGAAGCCGAGCTTTTCGGCTTCGGCTATCCTTTGTTCCACCCGGCTGATGGGGCGGACCTCGCCGCTGAGTCCCACCTCGCCTGCCATGCACCATCCTGATTCGATAGGCGTGTCGACATTGCTTGACAAGACGGCTGCAATGATACTGAGGTCCATGGCCATGTCGGTCACGCGCAGGCCTCCGGCGATGTTGAGGAACACGTCTTTCTGGATGAGTTTGAAGCCCACCCGTTTCTCCAGGACGGCCAACAACATGTTGAGCCGCCGTTGGTCGAAACCCGTGGCAGAACGTTGGGGCGTGCCATATGCCGCCGTCGACACGAGCGCTTGCGTCTCCACCATGAAGGGGCGCGCTCCTTCTATGGCCGAAGAGATGGCGACTCCCGAGAGGCCGTCATGGTCTTCGGTGAGCAAGAGCTCCGAAGGATTGGATACCTGCCTGAGACCTTCTTGCCTCATCTCGTAGATGCCCAGCTCGGAGGTGCTGCCAAATCGGTTCTTGATGCTGCGCAGGATGCGGTACATATAATGCTGGTCGCCCTCAAACTGAATCACCGTGTCGACGATATGCTCCAGAATCTTTGGCCCGGCAAGGGTTCCTTCTTTGTTGATGTGGCCGATGAGCATGACAGGGACGCCGCTCGTCTTGGCAAATCGCAATAACGCAGCGGCACATTCTCTTACTTGGGTGATGCTGCCCGGGGAAGAGTCGACGGTGTCTGTGGCAATGGTCTGGATGGAGTCGATGATCAGCAGGTCCGGACTAAGTTCTTGCAGCTGGGTGAAAATGTTTTCGAGCGATGTCTCACAGAGGACGTAGACCTCGCCTCTTGGCAGGTCGCTTGAAGGATCGGTCGGCTGCAACCGGTCAGCCCGCATCTTGATTTGATGGGAACTTTCCTCGCCGCTGACGTAAAGGATGGTGCGCTCGGGCATGCCCAGTATCGTTTGCAGGGTCAATGTAGACTTGCCTATGCCGGGCTCTCCGCCCAGCAGGATGATGCTTCCGGGCACAATGCCTCCTCCCAAAACGCGGTTTAACTCTTGGTCATGTGTGTCGATGCGAGGCTCGTCTTCATGGGAAATGTCGCGCAAACGAACCGGACGGTTATGCCGGGCATCGTTGTCCAAAGCGCCTTTTTGCCCTTTTCTGATTGACATTGCGGCATGCTTGGCCGTCGTGGTGCCATAATCGGCTGCAACCTTTATCTCTCTGAATGTCGACCATGCTCCACACGTGGGACATTTGCCAAGCCATTTGGCCGACTCGCATCCGCACTCAGAACAGACATACATTGTCTTGTCTTTTGCCATGAACGTTGATTATTTTTAGGCAAAAATACGATATTTTTTCAGTATTACAAAATTTTTATTCGTAACTTTGCAAATATGAAACACGTGAAATTCTGTTTACTGTTTGCTGCGCTTTCGGTTCTTGTGGCATGCGGACCAAATGCTGAAAACCAGCGAAGGCAAAGTCGCGAAGAACGTGCCGCACTCCTGCGGGCTGACTCGGCTGCACTCAAGATTGCCGTCCTCCCGACCATGGACTGTCTGCCGTTGTTCATAGCGGTTGACGACAGCAGTTTCAAAAGAGCGGGCCTCGACGTCAGGCTGCGGCGGCGCAATGCACAGATGGACTGCGACACGTTGATGACGGGTGGTCATGTGGAAGGCTTCGTGTCTGACCTCATCCGCACGGAGCGGATGCAGCGCTTGGGAACTCCTTTGAAATATATAGCCGCGACAAACGCCAATTGGCAATTGATTGGCAACCGGACAGCACGTGTGAAAAACGTCAGCCAGCTCTCGGAGAAGATGATTGCTGTCACGCGCTACTCGGCCACCAGCTATCTGGCCGATATGGCCGTCAAGGAGGCCAAGCCGAAAGGCGACGTGTTTAGAATTCAGATAAATGACGTGAGCGTCAGGCTGCGCATGTTGCTCAACAACGAGATGGATGCCATGCTGTTGCCCGAGCCGTATGCTACTACAGCACGGTTATGGAAAAACACCGTGCTTATGGATGCGGCAAGCAAGGATATCCGCTTAGGGGTCATAGCCTTTAGCGCAAAGGCTTTGGAAAACGAGAAACGAAAGGAACAATTGAAACTGTTTGTAAAGGTGTACGACCAAACGTGCGACTCCATCAACAAGAATGGCGTGAAGCACTATGCGGCAGTTATCTCCAAATACATGGGAAGCGATGAAAAGACGATTCAGGCACTTCCCAAAATGTATTACCCTCACGCCCATGCTCCGCGAGAGAAGGACATGGCGCGTGCAAAATAATGATGAATTGAACTTATGCAGATTGTAAACGGTCATCAACGCCCCAGTGGTGCAACGACACTCGGCAAGATTTCCATGATACAGGAGAATCTTGTGCATAATCAAGATTTTGGGCAAGCCGTTCGTGGGGTTCGCGCCTTGGCGGACGACATACCCTCAACCAAGTTTAGGGGAATGATGGAAGAGTTGGAGAACGACTACAACCTTATGTGCAGCTTCATGTTGAAAGGCTATAAGGACAGTCAACGGCCGGCACTCTACAAACGTCTTGTAAGGCGCTTGGCAACACTGTTGCGCAACATGGAGACTGATGTCAAGCGGACCGACAATGCCTTTTTTTCCTCTATCAGTGGTGAGGCCTGCACGATAGAGCTGGACAGCAGTGTCATAGAAAACCATTTGGTCAAACATGTGCAAGATGTCGCCATGTTGTCTTTGGACGACGACAGCAGCAGGGAAATGCACTCCAATGCGCTGTACGATGCGCATTTCGCGTATATGCGAAACCTGTTCAACGCCATTGTCATCTCCCATCAGTGGACAGAACAACTGGCACAAGGGCTGGCCAAACTGTTGGTTTCTCCGACGATAGATGTTATAGATGCCCAGACTGTGGTGTCGGCCATCACTCTGGCAACGCTCAGCACACCCGACCCACAGAAAGTCATTGCGTTGGTCGAGACCTATGTGACGGCCGAAGATAAACTGGTGAAGCAGCGCGCACTTGTCGGATGGGTGTTTGCCGTCGGACAAGCCGACTTCAGCCTCTTCCCCGAGGTGGAGGAACGCATCGTTGCCTTGCTCGACGATGAATCGGTCCGTAAAGATATCCTGCAGCTCGAAAAGCAAGTGATATTGTGCCAGAACGCCACACAAGACCAGGAAACGCTGCGCAAGGATATATTGCCAACGATTATGAAGAACCAGGAGTTTGAGATGACAAGGTTCGGCATTAAGGAAAAAGAGGAGTCTGCGTTGGAGGATATTCTGCATCCCGATGCTGATGACCGGAAGATGGAACAGCTCGAAAAGAGCTTCCGCAAAATATCGGACATGCAGAAAGGCGGAGCCGACATCTATTTCGGCGGTTTCTCGCAAATGAAACGTTTTTCCTTCTTCTACACACTGTGCAACTGGTTCACACCTTTTTATATAGAGCATCCGCAGTTGCGGCACCTCTCGTCACAACTGAGAAATTCGGGGTTCGTGCGCGGCCTGACGAGCAAAGGCCCCTTCTGCAACTCTGACAAATACAGTTTTGCGCTGGCTATATCGTCAGTGTTTGCCAACTTGCCCGACAACATCAAAGAAATGATGGAAAGAGGCGAAATGCTAGGAGGAATGGCGGAAGAGGATGATCCAACTCGCACGCGAGCTTTTGTGCGGAGGTCGTATTTGCAGGACTTGTACCGCTTCTTCAAGTTGTGCGACGACCGTAAGAAATTTAGCAATCCCTTTGACGACCGTAACAACAAGATGCTTCTGGGCGTTCTTGCGCGTAACAAGATGTTGGTGGAAGTGCGCAACCTTGAAGTGTTTTTGTTGAAACAAAAAAAGTTCGAGGCTTTATCCGACATTCTCGCCACTCATTTCGACCAAGAAAATTTGGACGATCTGAGAATGCAGGCTCTTGTTGCCACCCATTTCAAGAATTACGGAAAGGCTGAGCAGACCTATCGTCATATAGTAAAACAGCTGCCTGACGATATGCAGGCGCTACGCGGATTGGCCCAGGCCCTTTTTCACCAAGGCAAATATGCTGATGCGGCGCAGTGTTATGAAACGTTGCTGGATCTCCAGCCCTTCAACAAAAACTATGCACTCTTCATGGCTATCTCGCAAATCAACAATGGAGAAGCGGAGAAGGCCATCCAGCTGTTGTTCAAACTCCACTACGTCGATCCTGAGGACCTCAATGTGAAGCGCGCCATGGCTTGGGCTGAGTTATGGAGGAAAAATCTCGTGCAAGCGCACAAGCTGTACGAAGACATCCTGAAGGACGACAAACACGTGGCGGCAGACTCGTTGAACGCTGGCTATTGCTACTTCTTCGAAGGGGAAGTGGAGATGGCCGTAAAGACTTTGGCAGAAGGATTCGGGATGCAACAGCTGCGAAAAGGTCAGGACAACAGTGTCGGAGAGAACGTAGAACTTGACCAAGCTTTGTTTGACAGATATGACATACCGAAGGTTGACCGGTTGATTTTGTCGGATCTTGTCAATCAGTATGCAAAAACAACAGACGCTTAGAGATTGTGGAGTTGGTGTTGGTGTCACGCACGGTCATGCAGACAGCAGCGAGATGGATATCATGCAGTTGGAAATTTTTGGATATTTCGCTGAAGTTTTTGGGTAATATGTGGAGATTTCCAATGAAATTGACGTATCTTTGTGGCAAAACTAAAAACCACAATGAGGAAAACCGTAAGTCTTATCGTGTTTGCGCTCATTTGCGCAATGTTCTTCTCGTGCCAAAAGGCAGTCGTTGACAATGAAGACGTGGAAACTGCCAAGCTGAGGTTCAACATTACCCAGTTTGAACAAATCCCGTTTGACTTTACAAGCGCTACTCGCGGCACGAACATCAGCAATGTATGTACGCGGCTCAATTTTGCCGTTTATCAAGATGGTGTGCGTAAGGAACAAATCAACCAATTATCAACAGACAACGATTTTGGAACGTTCAACTTGACTTTGCAACCCGGAACATATCAATTGGTTGTCCTGGCGCACAGTAGCGAAGCCAATCCCACGATGACCGATCCCTGTAAGATAACGTTCACCAACAAAGACAAGGTAACCGACACGTTCTGGTATGGCGATACCCTTGTCGTAAACAATGACAGTACCTGCCAAATCAAGTTGAAACGTGCAGTGGCAATGGTTCGTCTGCAGACCACAGACACTGTGACAAACAATGTGAAACTTGTGCGCTTTTATTACACGGGAGGTAGTTCCACGTTCGACGCCTTAAAGGGTGTCGGATGCGTCAACTCCCAACAAGCCGTCAACTTTGACATCACGTCCGACATGGTCGGAAAGCAGATGACATTCGACGCCTACACGTTTCCAAAGGCTGAAAACAATGGCTTGAACCTGAAAGTCACCACGCACGGCAAAAACAATAATGTCTTGGTCGAGAAAACGCTTTCCAATGTACCCGTCAAGCAAAATGTAATCACGCTTTATAAAGGCCCCCTGTTCGACCGCAGCGCCAGCGGCAAAGCAGACTTCCATATAGACCTTGAATCTGATGATGAGTGGGCTACAGAGGAGTATTCATTCTGAGAAGGCTTGTTGTTCGTTATTTTTCTTTATGGGCGTCCGGTAAAAGTTGCAAACGGCAAGTCCTATGAGGACTTGCCGTTTGCATTTTTCCATTACTTAGATTGGTTTGTATTCCACGAAGGCCTCCATCGCCTCGTAGCATGCCAAGCCCAGACCGTCGTAGATCTTGGCGGTGTTGCGGTTGCGGTCTTCGGCGCGCTGCCAGAACAGACGCTCGTCGTTGCCCAAGAACGGCGCACTCTCCATCTGACTCTGGTGCTTGAGGATGGCGTTGCGCTTGGCGCGGAGCTCTTCGGGGCTCATGGGAACACACATCTCGATGTTCTCGATTTCCCACTCCGCCCATGCACCGCGATACATCCAGATGCGGCAGTCCTTGAGCCACTCTGCATGGTCTTCCTTCTCCAGGTCGATGGCAGCCAGCACGGCATCGGTGCACTTGCGGTGTGTGCCATGGGGGTCGGCAAGGTCGCCGGCAACATAGATCTGATGGGGCTGCACTTCGGCAAGGAGCTTGCGCACAATCTGCACATCCTTCTCTGTCATCGGGAATTTCTCGATGGTGCCGCTCTCATAGAACGGCAGGTCGAGGAAATGGACGTGGTCGAGCGGTATGTGGTTAAAGGTGCATGCGGTACGCGCCTCGCCTCGGCGGATCAGACCTTTGATGGTCAGGATGTCGCGCGTGTCCATGTCGCCGTCCTTCTTCTCCTTGAGAAACTCCTTGATTTCCTTGTACTTGTCCTTGATGACCTTGTCCTTCTCGCTGATGAAGAGCTGGTTGAAGCCGTTGATGAAGTGCATGAAGCGTGTCACCTCCTCGTCGCCCACGGCGATGTTGCCGCTGGTCTCATAGGCGAGGTGCACGTCGTGGCCCTGTTCCACCAGACGGCGGATGGTGCCTCCCATGGAGATAACATCGTCGTCGGGGTGGGGCGAGAACACAATAACCCTTTTGGGGAACGGTGTGGCGCGCTCCGGGCGATAGGTGTCGTCGGCGTTGGGCTTGCCGCCGGGCCATCCCGTAATGGTGTGCTGCAGGTCGTTGAATATCTTGATGTTGGCGTTGTAGGCCGATCCGTAGATGGTAAGGAGCTCTGACAGGCCATTCTCGTTGTAGTCCTTGTTGGTGAGTTTCAGGATGGGCTTGCCCGTCACCTCGCAGAGCCATACCAGTGCTGCGCGCGTGAGCTTGTCGGTCCAGGTGCAGCTGGTGACCAGCCAGGGGTGCACGATACGTGTCAGACGGCCTGCGGCAGCAAGGTCGATGACCACGTGGGCATCGTTGTGGGTCTGGAGGAACGTGGCAGGAATGGCATCGCTGATAGGACCCTCGACGGTCTTTTGTATGATGTTGGCCTTTTCCTCACCCCATGCCGTCAGGTAGATTTTGCGGGCCTTGAGGATGGTGGAGATGCCCATGGTGACTGAGCATGGCGGCACCGTCTCGTTGGTGGCCTGACTCATCGACATCTCCTCGCGTGTGAGGTTGTCGATGAGGATGATGCGCGAGCTGGAGGTGAGTCCCGACCCCGGCTCGTTGGTGGCGATATTGCCGATGCGGCCTATGCCCAACAGCATGATGTCGATGCCGCCGAAGCTCTGTATGCGCTGCTCGTAGAGACGGCAGAACTCCTGTATGCGTTCCTGTGGCACCGTGCCTTCGGGCGAAAAGACGTTTTGGAGGTTGATGTCCACATGGTTGAGCAATCGGTCTTTCAGCTGGTTGATGGTGGAGTTTTTGGCGTTAGGCTGCAAGGGATAATATTCGTAGGCGTTGAAGACTATCACATTGCTGAAGCTCAGACCTTCCTCCTTGTGCATGCGGATGAGCTCGTTGTAGACAGGCGTGAGCGACAAGCCTGTGCCGAGACCAAGCACGCAATACTGTCCGGACTGCTGTTTCTGCCGAATGGTCTTCTCGATGGTGTTGGCTATGCTGCGCGCGCCCTCTTCCGTCTTGGGGAAGATGGCGGTAGGAATCTTTTCGCAACGTGTAAGCTCGGACAGTTCCACAGCGGTTTTAGGATGATAGAACTCCTCAGGTACTTTGTTGAGTACGATCTGGGATGTTAAGTTTAACTTTACCATAATGATTGATTTATTAGGCTTTTCTGTTAGTGGGCAAAGATACAAAACATTTTATTTTTGCTACACACTTTTGGCAGAAAGGTGCAGTTTTTAATATTTTTTGGCCTTTGACCCTCCTCAGCCTGCCTGTTCCGGCCATGTTACGTCCCCACCGGCCTTCCAGAGGCTCGCCGGCCATCTCACCCCGATTTGCCATCCGTCTTCCCATTTTTTGCCCATAATCTTCGTTAGTGACATAATTTAATGTTACCTTTGCGTGGAGAAACAGATGCTGGCCTCATATTTTCATCATGTGAAAATCACTTGTATCGCAAAGAGGCCGGCACATGGAAAAACAAATAACGATGAGTATCGATTGCCAGAAAAACCAAGAAGAGTTCGAAGAGCTCTTGCGCTCCACCAAGCGTGAGGGTATCGACTACGTGATAGAAGACCTTGAGAAGGACGGCTTCTTCCAAGCACCCGCATCGGCCGGCCACCACCTGAATGTGGCGGGAGGGCTTTGCCAGCATAGCCTCAACACCTGCCGCGCCGGTCTGATGGTGTGGGAAGGCCTGAAAACCCTTGACCCGGCTTCGGCCAACGAGGTGAAGCGCGAGAGCGTCATCCTCGCTACACTCCTGCACGATGTGTGCAAGACAGATATCTACCACCGCACGGTGAAGAAGCGGCGCGACAAGTTGGGACAATGGGTTGATACCGAAGGCTACAACGTCAACTACAAGCATTTTCCCATGGGACATGGAGAGAAGTCGGTCATCATGCTGCTCCTGAGCGGCCTTGAGCTCCACGACGACGAGATGCTGGCCATACGCTGGCACATGGGAGCCTGGGGTATCAACATGAACTCGTATGAGGACCAGCGCTGCTATGACACGGCGCGCACCCTGCATCCTCTGTGCTGCATCGTGCAGGCAGCCGACGGCATAGCTGCCTCCATCATGGAGACGTCGGCCGAGGATCTGGAGAATGTCTGAGGCCATCGGCCACCTATCATTCCGAACACACGCAACAAAAAACATGGGCGGCAACAGCAGCCCATTCAAAACCATAAAAGAAAATGAACAGAACACAACTTATTGCAGCAGTAGCAGAGCGCGCTGAGCTCACCAAGGGCGACGCCGCCAAGTATGTCAACGCCGTGCTCGGTGTCATTGCCGACAACCTGACTGAGGGTGACCATGAACTGGCCATCCCTGACTTCGGCCGCTTCTCCGTGAAGCAAGTGCCCGAACGGCAAGGCATCAATCCACAGACGGGCGAGAAAATCACCATCGAAGCCAGGGAAAAGGTAGTGTTCAAGGCTTCCGACAACATGAGCATCTTCTCGCGAAAGCATAGCTGAGGCTACATCACGTCGTCGTCGTCAAACGGGTGCTGAAATGATTTCGTCAACTCTCGATTGACGGCGGCCAAACCTAAGGCGCCCAAGATGGCCATGAGCACTGTCAGAACCACTGTACCTTTCAGGATGTTTTTCCACATAATATTCCTTCTTTCTCTTTTTTTATACGTTTATTAGACGAACAGGGTGGAAGAAAGTTGCAGGCATTAATGATTTTTATGAAATGATTTACATTATCAGAAACGCACACGAGTATGGGCCTTACGATGAGGCGGTGGTAGCCAGTTATGTGGAACAGGGAATTCTCTTGGCCCACGACAAGGCTCGCGACGCAGAGACGGGGCGCGCGGCCACCGTCATCGAACTGCTTGGCGAACGCGGTTTTCATCCGCAGGTGCGGCATCACGGCACGCTGGCGCAACAGCTTCGCGCCATCGGAACGGAGTTTATCTTTCCGCAGGGCGACATGGCTCACCACCGTTGGCTCGACGACAAGCGGCTGCTTGTGCTCGCCATTGTGGGGCTCTCGCTGTCGGTGCTGATGATGCTTCCTATCGGCGGCTTGCTGGTTTTCTATGCTGTGTCGCTCTATTTCGCCGTCATCTGGGGACTGTTCTTCTATGCCTTTTTCCGCACGCGGCAGGTCAATGTCAAGACCACGGTCAGCGTGTTCTTCCTCACGCAGCTGGCGGTGTTCGTCATTTTCTCAGGTCTCAACCAGCTTAATTTCTTCTATTTCTTCACAAGCATGGCCTTTCCGGTCAACATCGTTGGATATGTGCTGGGCGTGGGACTCACCGAGGAATTTGTCAAGATGACGCCTCTTCTCTTTCTGGTGCGCCATGCGCGTGAACCGCTGTTGCCCCAGACGCTGGTCTATTATGGCTTGATGTCGGGCATTGCATTCGGCGTATTCGAGGGAGTGGAGTATCAGACGACCGTCAACGCACAGGCCGACTACACAACCGCCTTCCTGCTCAACATCGCCCGGCTCACGTCGCTTCCCTTTCTCCATGCTCTGTGGGGTGGTGTCTGCGGCTATTTCGTAGGCTTTGCCAATCTCTATCCGCGCTACCGCAAGTCGCTCTATGTGCTGGCACTCGCCGTTCCGGCCTTGCTCCATGGTCTCTACGATGCGTTTGCCGGTGTTGCCTACCTGTTGTCGCTTGTCGTGGCGTTTGCGAGTGTGCTACTCCTGATGACCTATCTCAGCAAGAGCAGCAGCTTCCGGGAGAAGTTGCGCCGATAGTCGAAATGGCGACACCCGCACTTCCTCCTGTTGTTCCCAAGTTGGTGCAATGTACTGCCATTTGAGAGTCATTAAGTTGCATATACGAAAGCAAATCGGTCGTATATGTTAAAAATAAACGAGAAGTAAAGATGTCTTCTTAAATGTTGCGTAATTCAGAAACAACATAGTACCTTTGTAGTCGATAAATATTTGAAAAATAATGGCAATACACCATATACAAGTGGTCTTGATGGAAGAAGAGTTCCGCACGTTGTATAATGGCAGTTGTTACCGCCTCTTTTCCTTTTGGGACACAGAGGCGGAAACGTTGGTTATTTCCACGCATGGTATAGTGAAGAAGACACAGAAACTCCTGCCAAGGAAATCGCCAAGGCAGAAGATATAAGAAGACAATATTTCGAAC
>CAVDNW010000038.1:0-23516 GCA_963610435.1 Oscillospiraceae bacterium
ACTCGGCCACGTCGCGCGAGTCCTTGGAGCAACCCACATAGTGGCCGTTGACCCAGAGATAGAAAAACGAGTCGACACCGTCGAAGCTGATGTAGGTCTCGCGGCCCTTCCACGTGGCGGGCAGGGAGAACGAGCGCCGGTAGGAACCCACCTCGTTACGGTATTCGTAGGTGGTGTAGTCCTTCGGCGGTTCGCGCATCACGCCCTTGCGCCAGTCGCCCACGGCGCAGTCATACTTGAAGATGACCCACTGGTTGACATAGATGGGCGTGCCATACTTCTGCGAGCCGTCCTTCTGCAGGCCATAGATGTTCCACGACATGGGCACCTCCACCTCGTCCCATCCCTGATCGGGATAGCCCACCTGGAAGAAGTCCTTGGGACGGGCGTCGGGGTTCTTGGCGAAATGGAACTTCCATTTACCGTCGAGGCTCATCCAATAGCTAGACTTCTCGGGAAGGACGCCCTTGGCCTCGCCCTCCGTGGCGAAACTGGTGAAGCAGGCATGGGGCTGCAACTTGTTGAAGCCCATCAGTTCGGGCTGTTGCCACTCTTGTCCTGTGGGAGCGGTGGCCAGGCCATACTCGTAGCCCGCCAAACGGGACTGGGCGGACAGCGTAGTTGCCAAAAGACAACCGGCTGCGGTTAAAAGGGTGCGAATAATCATGTGTAAAGATAGATTGTAGTGCGACAATAACTAATTTTCCACAAAGATAACCTTTTTATAAAGGCCACCCAAATAAATCAACGAGAAATCTCAAAACTATTTTCAGAAGAGCTGACAAAGGAGGCCTCGTGTTGTCAACGGGAATACGATTTCATACATGCAGAGGGGCTTTTTATACGAGAAGTGCCGGAATGTTTGGATGGTATCGGAATCGCGTGCTCTTTGTCTTGTTTTTGCAAAAGTATTAATAATCGCAAGAGCTACACGCTGCAGTATCATGGCGGCGGTTCACGCTAGGCGCTGGAGAAGTTTTATTCATTTTATGCACCGTATTGAATAAAATCGGTACTTTTTTATTCAACACGATGAAACAATTGAATATTTTCAGTAATTTTGCAGTAGTTTCACCAAGGCATCAACAACATGAGAACCATCATCAGCAACCAAAGGAAAGAGCGAGACCTGCTGCTTTCTCGTCCGTATCTCTCACGCCATACCAAGTATGACGTAGAGGATTTGTTGGCCAGCAAACAAATCAAACTGATCACCGGCCCAAGAAGAACCGGCAAGTCAACCGAGGCTTTACTGATGCTGAAAGTCAAGAACTTTGCCTATCTCAACTTTGACGACGGCAAGCTACTGAATGCTTGGGACGATGACTTGGTATGGGAATCGCTACAGTCGGTTTACCCTGGGTTCGACTATCTATTGCTTGATGAGGTACAAAACTTAGACGGGTGGGACATGTGGGTTGCCAAACTGTATCGCCTTGGCATCAACATGGTCATAACGGGAAGCAACGCCAAGCTGCTGAGCAGCGAGATGGCGACCTTGCTGACTGGCAGATACATTCAGATAGAGATGTTGCCTTTTAGCCTCGCCGAGTTCTTCGCATGGAATCATAAGAGTCTTTCCGGACCACAGGCAGAAGAAGCCATCCTCACAAACGATTATCTGCACAAAGGAGGCTATCCTGAGACGGTGGCGGCAAGGAGCTTGACTCAAAGTTATCTCTCCACTCTCTTCGACTCCATCATCTGGAAAGATATCGCCAAGAGGCACAACGTGAGAAACGTAGACGACCTAAACAACCTCGCTATGTATTTGGTTTCCAACTTCTGCAACCCCTTCAGCGCCAATGAGCTGGCTGAGGAGCTGGGCTTTTCGAGCGTGGCAACCACCAAGAAATTCATGGGCTATCTGCGCGAACCTTACCTATTCTTTTATCTTCCGAGATACAACAACAAACTGAAGTTGATGAAGAAGGCACCACAAAAGGTATATGTGGTGGACAATGGCTTTGTGGAAGCCAAGGCTTTCAGCGTGAGCGAGAACCTTGGCCGACTCTTGGAAAACCAAGTGTTCATCGAGTTGGTTCGCAGGGGATACGACACGGAGAAGTCCCTCTTCTATTATCGTTCTCGCAACGACAAGGAGACTGATTTTGTAACTCGCCAAGGTACACACGTCGATGCACTCATCCAAGTTTGCTACGATTTGTCCTCTGAAAAGACTTTGAAACGAGAGGTGGATAGCCTCGTAGAATGTGCTGGCGAACTGAAGTGCTCCAACCTTGTCATCGTCACAATGGACGAAGAAAGGGTGATAGAAAAGAATGGGCACAAGATAATGGTCGTACCTATTCACAAGTTCTAAACGCACATCGGATAGTCAGCGAAAGAGACGGAGAGAACCCATGTCGAGAAGAAGACCAGCAAGTGGTTGGCGGATGAGCTGGGCGTGAACCCCTCCACCGTATTGCTTCTTATTCCCCCTCCGCCCCATAAATTATGACGGTGAGGGAAATGTGCCAATATTGGCATTTCTTAGTCGTGCAAAATAGCACATACACGAATCTTTCGGCAATAAACGGTTCTTGGCATAGGATGGTTGCGGTATCTTTGCACCGTCATATCATCAGTTCATAGGCTATGGTTCCCAGGACCAGCCCCATCTTTTCAGCCACCTCCCGGTAGTGGCCCACCATCCGGAACCCCAGTTTCTCGTGCATGGCCATGCTGGCACGGTTACGGTCGGTAATGTTTGCGATGAGTGCCCGGTAACCATCCTGGCGGCAGCGGCTGATCAGATGGTGCATCAGCGCGGACCCGACACCGCAGCGCCCAGCCTCGTGGTCGACATAGACCGTGGTCTCCAGCGAACGTCCCCGACATGCAGCGCGCGTGTTCCATGCGTGGGCATAGCAATATCCCACGATGCGCCCCTGCAGCAAGCCGACAAAATAGGGAAAACTGGCCGAGATGTCGACTATGCGGCGCGCCATCTCCTCGTCGGTCACGGGCGACACCTCGAAGGTGGCTGTGGAGTGGAGGATATAATGATTGTATATCTCCGCCAGCCTTGGCGCATCGGCCGGCGTAGCAGTGCGCAGTTCCAGTTCGTTCATAAACAATCGTCGTTAGAATGTTCGTTTTCGCCGCAAAAATAACAAAACTATAGAAGAAAAGAGTCCTTGGGCATAAATTTTTGCGTAACTTTGCAATCATGATTTATCCCAGCAATTTCGAGAACAAGATACAGTTTGGCGAGATTCGCACATTGCTCAAGAGCCGTTGTCTCAGCCAGCTCGGCAAGGACAAGGTAGACGCGATGGCCTTCAGCGATGATGCTGCGGCCATCAACACGCTGCTCAGCCAAACGCGCGAGTTCAGGCGACTGCAGGCCGAGACCGATGACTTTCCCCTTCAGTATTTTTTTGACATGCGCCTGGCCATCAAGCGCATCCGCCTGGAGGGTACCCACCTCGAGGAGAACGAGATGTTTGACCTCCGCCGGTCACTCGAGACGATAGGTGCCATCGTTTCCTTTCTCAACCGGGGCACCGACGAAGGCATCTACGACTACCCCACCCTGCACGAGCTGACCGACGGCGTGCTGACCTTCCCCGACATCGTGCGCCGCATCGACGAGATTCTCGACAAGTATGGCCGGATAAAGGACACGGCATCTCCCACGCTGGCCGGCATCCGGTCGGAGCTTCGCCGCTCGGAGGGCAGCGTGTCGCGCACGCTCAACAGCATCTTGCGCGCCGCCCAAAGCGAGGGTCTTATCGACAAGGATGTCACGCCGACGCTGCGCGACGGACGTCTCGTGGTTCCCATCGCCCCAGGACTGAAGCGCAAAATCAAGGGCATCGTCCACGACGAGTCGGCCACGGGCAAGACCGTCTTCGTGGAACCCACCGAGGTGGTGGAGGCCAACAACCGCATCCGCGAACTCGAGGCCGAGGAGCGGCGCGAGGTGGTCCGCATTCTCGTCGACTTCACCAAGCAGGTGCGTCCCCATGTACGCGAGCTGTCCGACTCCTACCAGCTCCTGGCCGAGATCGACTTCATCCGCGCACGTGCCGAGATTGCCGCCTTGATGGGTGCCATGGAACCCGAGGTGGCCCCAGAGCCCGTCATCGACTGGATACAATCGCGCCACCCGCTGCTGCGCCTTGCCCTGCAAAAACAGGACAAGACTGTGGTGCCACTCGACATCACGCTGATGCCCGAGCGCCACATCCTTATCATCTCGGGCCCCAATGCCGGCGGCAAGTCGGTATGTCTGAAAACCGTCGGCCTACTGCAGTACATGGTGCAGTGCGGCCTGTCGGTACCCATGAGCGAGCGGTCGAGCGTGGGCATCTTCCAGAACCTCATGATTGACATCGGAGACGAACAGAGCATTGAGAACGACCTGTCGACCTACTCCTCCCACCTTCTCAACATGAAAATCATGATGCGCCAGGCCAACGCCCGCACCCTGCTGCTCATCGACGAGTTTGGCACAGGCACCGAACCGCAGATAGGCGGTGCCATGGCCGAGGCCGTGCTCAACCAGTTTGTGAAGCGGCAGGCATGGGGCATCATCACCACCCACTACCAGAACCTCAAACACTACGCCGACTCGCACGAGGGCATCGCCAATGGCGCCATGCTCTACGACCGGCACGAGATGCGCCCCCTCTTCCAGCTCGCCATCGGACAGCCGGGCAGCTCGTTTGCCATCGAGATAGCCCGCAAGACCGGCATCCCCGAAGAGGTGATACGCGAGGCCTCGGAGATTGTGGGGTCTGACTACATACAGAGTGACAAGTATCTGCAGGACATCGTGCGCGACAAGCGCTACTGGGAGCAGAAGCGCCAGACCATCCATCAGCAGGAGAAGCGGCTGCAGGAACAGATCGACCACTATGAACACGACATCGCCGCCGTAGAAAGCGAACGCCGCGACATCCTGGCCAAGGCCAGACAACAAGCCGAAGAGCTGCTGAAGGAAAGCAACCGCAAGATTGAGAACACCATACGCGAGATACGCGAGCAGCAGGCTGAGCGCGAGTCGACACGCCGCATACGCCAGGAACTGGAAGGTTTCAAGCAAGACGTGGGGACCTTCGACACCAAGGCCGAAGACGACAAGATAGCGCGGAAGATCGAGCAGATCAAGGCACGGAAGGCACGCCACGAGGAACGCCGCAAGAAAAAGAAGGACGACGAGCAGCGCGCTGCCGAGGCGCTGCGAACCGCTGCCGTGCGCGAGCAGAAGGTGCGCGACAATGTCATCGCCGTGGGCGACACGGTGCGCATGCGCGGATCAAAGACCGAAGGGCGCGTCGAGAGCCTCAGCGGCAAGACGGCGACCGTCATTTTCGGCGACATGCGCACGAAACTGCCAGTCAGCCGCCTGTTGCTGGCCGCCACACAACCGGCCGCCCCCGGCAGCACAACAGCCGCACAACCCACCAAGATGGACGAACTGCGCGACGGGCTGCAAAGCTTCACGATGTCACGCATGACGCAAGACACCATCGACAATCACCGCAAGAACTTCAAGCAAGACCTCGACGTGCGGGGCATGCGGGGCGACGAGGCCCTGCAAGCCGTGCGATACTTTATCGACGATGCCATCCTGGTGGGAATGCCTCGCGTGCGCATCCTCCACGGCAAAGGCAACGGCATCCTCCGCCAGCTCATCCGCCAGTATCTGGCCTCAGAGCCTAACGTCACCCATGTGCGCGACGAGCACGTGCAGTTTGGTGGCGCCGGCATCACTGTCGTCGACTTGGGGTGACAAGAATTTTTGCTACGAAAGCCTTTGTGAGTTCGAAAAAAACACTTATTTTTGCAACAGAAAGATGAACCTCTAACAACTCTCACCCCATGGCAAACTACATACGATTCGACTGGGCAATGAAACGCCTGCTCCGTAACAAGGCCAACTATGGCGTACTGGAAGGATTGATGTTTTCGCTCCTCAACGAGAAATTCACCATCAAGAAGTTTCTTGAAAGCGAAAGCAACCAATACAGCGAGAACGACAAGTTCAATCGCGTGGACATCCTGGCAGAGAACGAAAAAGGCGAACTGATTATCTTTGAGATACAGAACACACGTGAGCTGACCTATTTCCACCGCATCCTCTATGGGGTCTCGAAAGTCATCACCGATTTCATCGATTTAGGCGATGACTACGACAAGGTGCGCAAAGTGTACTCCATCAACATTGTCTATTTCACGCTGGGACAAGCCAAGGATTATGTCTACCACGGCAAGACAACCTTCAAGGGCATGCACGATCCCAATGACATACTGAAACTCTCCAACCGACAAAGCGAAGTTTTCTTCGGTGACGAGATTGAGGCAGGTGCCAAAACAAAGCGCGAGGCAGGCGACATCTTTCCAGAATACTATCTGCTCTGCGTCGACAATTTCGACAAATTGGCTCTTAACAACCTCGACGAATGGATAGACTTCTTAAAAACAGGAGAAATCAGAGAAGAAGCCAAAGCACCTGGTCTTTCCGTAGCACGCAAGTGTCTGAAGCTCGACAAGTTGTCGGTTGCGGAACGGAACGACTATGTCAAGCACATGGAAAATCTGCGTTACCAACGCAGTGTCATCATGACTGGCTATGATGACGGCTGGCAAGAAGGAAGAGCCGAAGGAAGAGCTGAAGGAAGAGCTGAAGGAAGAGCTGAAGGAAGAGCTGAAGGAAAAGCCGAAGGAAGAGCCGAAGGAAGAGCCGAAGGAAGAGCCGAAGGAAGAGCCGAAGGAAGAGCTGAAGGAAGAGCTGAAGGAAGAGCTGAAGGTGAAAAAGAAAAAGCCATCCAAATTGCCAAAAATTTGCTTGCCTCAGGCCTTGACGTTGGCACCATTGCAAATGCCACCGGTTTAAATGAGGAGGATATCAAGAAGCTGTTCTGATAGATAATTAAGATAAAAATGCCGCAGAACCTCACAACACCATGTAGGAAAGCCGATTGGTGTCCTGTAAAAAGCAAATGGCAAGTCCCTTAGGTACGGCACATGATAGCATAGAGGCTTGCCCCTACGAATGGACATAACCATCATAACATTGCCCCTATAGTGGGCGCATATTTCAATATTACGTAATGAATTATGCGCCCACTATAGGGGCAGCGTTTATAATATCGGATAAGGACAGTAGCCAGACTCCGAGAGCCTTAGCAGACCTTCTCGAGCTTCTTCATGAGTGCCATCATGAACACGAAGCTCAAGAGGCACAGCACAATGAATACTGTCCAGACAACCCAGAGAGGATAGCTGCCCCAGAGGAAGCCGCCCACGCTGACCAGCAGATTGCCGACAGCCGTGGCCACAAACCAGCCGCCCATCATGGCACCCTTGTACTTGGGAGGAGCCACCTTGCTCACAAAACTGATGCCCATCGGGCTGAGAAGCAGTTCGCCGAAAGTAAGCACGAGATAGGTGCCCATGAGCCAGTTGGACGACACAAAGGTGCCATCATCGCCCGCCAATCGCTGTGCGTCAGGAGTGTTGAGACCCAGAGAACCCACGAGCATGATGGCGTAAGCCACAGCGGCCACCACCATGCCATAGGCTATCTTGCGCGGTGCCGACGGTTCCTTGCCCTTGCGGGCCAGATAGCCGAAGATTGCCAGGCTGACAGGAGTGAGCATCACCACATAGCTCGGATTGAAATGCTGGAAGATAGGAGCGGAAACCGGAATAATCTCGCTACCCGTCGTGACATACATATATACAAGGTATGCCACGGATGCCAGTATCACAGCCGCTGCGATTGCACGTGCCTTGGCCGTCTTGCTCTGGAAGAGGGCGAAGAGCGCATAGACGATGAAGATGAGGGCCACGAGGTTGAAAACGTTGAAGGTCATGCCCTGCAATCCTGTAGATGTCTTCTCAGTGAACTCATCGGCGAAAAAGGTGAGCGTCAGTCCGTTTTGCTGGAACGCCATCCAGAAGAAGATGACCACGGCAAACACCAGGCACAAGGCCACGATACGCTCACGTGTCTCGGCGGGCGAGAGTTCCTCGGCAGCGCCTGACTCCTTGGCCTTGTCGGCCGACGATCCCTCCACCTGACGGAACGTGTAGCGGAAGGCATAGTAGATGGCTATAGACACCACCAGCGACAGGCAAGCCACGGCGAAGGCGAAATGATAGGCATCGTTGGAGCTGTAGCCGAGCGAGTGCTGCGCCCAGTCCATGATGCGCACGGCAGCCGTCGGTGCGAAGAGTGCACCGATGTTGATGGCCATGTAGAAGATGGAGAAGGCTTCGTCACGACGTCCCTGCAGTTCGGGCGAATCGTAGAGGTTGCCCACCATAACCTGCAGGTTGCCCTTGAACAGGCCGGTCCCGACGCTCACGCAGAGCAGTGCTCCGCACATGAATATCATGGCGAAGGTGTTGCCGCCCAACGGCACGGCCAGCAACAGATAACCCACGAACATCACGAATATGCCCAATGTCACCATCTTGCCGTATCCGAACTTGTCGGCAAGCATACCGCCGATGAAGGGGAAGAAATAGACAGCACCCATGAAAATGCTGTAGATAAGACCGGCCGTACCGGCACTCAGTCCGAAGTTGGCTCTCAGGAAGAGCGAGAAGACGGCTATCATGGTGTAATAGCCGAAGCGTTCGCCCGTGTTGGCCAGTGCCAGCGCATAGAGCCCTTTAGGTTGTCCCTCAAACATAATAACGTTTTTTGATGTTGTTGAATAAAAATAGTAAGCTCCGCCCGCAGGCGGAGCGATTGTAGTCAAGTCATGCGTGCCGCTGTCAGGCTGTGACACGCTCCAGCCACTTCACCATGCCGAACATGACGGCCATCGAGATGAAGCACACCAGCATGAACACCAGCCAGCACTCCCAGAGCGGCCACTTGTTGTACATCAGCGGACCGACCCACAACAGGCTGTTGCCCACAGCCGTTGCACCGAGCCACAAGCCCTGGCAGAGTCCCTGCAAATGTTTGGGTGCCACCTTCGACACAAAGCTCAAACCTAGCGGTGAGATAAACAGCTCGGCCACGGTGAGGAAGCCATAGGTGAGGATGAGCACCCAAGGGCCGGCCTTCAGCGTGGCGCGCGCGGCAGGATCCATAGCCGTGAATGTCTCGGCCGACGGCCAGCCACACACCATGGAGAGCACCATCAGGAAGCCATAGGCCAGTCCGGCGATGCCCATTCCATAAGCGATCTTGCGCGGAGTGGAGATGGGATGTCCCTTCTTGGTCAGATAAGAGAAAATCCACATGACGATGGGTGTGAGGAATATGACGAAGAAGGGGTTGACGGCCTGCCATATTTCGGGTGCCACAGCATCTGTCTTCACGAAGTCGCGTGCAAAGAAGCTGAGGCTCTGTCCGTTCTGATGGAACGAGAACCAGAAGAAGACGGAGATGCCAAGCACAGCGAACAACGCATACATGCGCTGCTTGATTTCAGCTGCCATGGTGCGCTTCTCCTCATCGGTGTATTGTTCCACCACGACCTCCTCTTTCTTGCCCGGTGTGGGGAAGAGGTGTTTGGAGAAGAAGAAGATGGCCAGCGACACGAGCATCATCACCACCGAGGCGATGAAGCTGTAATGGATGCCTGTATTGAAGGCGTCGAGGTAGTCTTGGCAGAAGGCGGCCATGTCGGTGAAATGATATCCGGCGAGCTGCACCTGACCGGCAAGCGTCTCGAGGTTGGAGCTGTCGGCACCGCTCAGCGAGCCACTGATGAAGGCATGGCAGAGGCGTGGCAGGTCGGCATTGTAGGTGAGATGGTGCACGTTGAGCCACCATGAACGGAGCAAGGGGGCAATGAACGGAGCGGCCAGGGCACCCACATTGATGAAGACATAGAAAATCTGGAAGCCGGCATCGCGTTGTCCCTGTGCCCACTTCAGGCGCTCGGTGCCTTCGCGGGCGGCGTCGCGCTCGAAATTGTCATACATCTGGCCAACGATGGCTTGCAGGTTGCCCTTGAACAGGCCGTTGCCGCAGGCGATGAGCACCAGGGCGAAGACGGTGAAGGAAAGCAGGGCAGTGGTGTTCTCGGGTGTGGCCAGCACTGGGACGGAGAGGCATACATAACCCAAGGCCATGACCAAAAGGCCACTCATGATGGTGCCCTTGTAGTTCTGGGTGCGGTCGGCAATGATGCCGCCCACGAGGCTCATGACATAGATGGCGGCCAAGAAAAGGGCGGCGATGAGGCCGCTCGTCTCGTCAGACAGGCCGAACTTGGAGCAGAGGAAGAGAGCCAGCACGGCGTTCATGATGTAATAGCCGAAGCGCTCGCCCATGTTGCTGAGGGCTGCGAGAAGCAATCCTTTGGGATGGTTCTTAAACATAGATTTATCGGATTATTTGTTAGTGTCGTTGGTTTAGTGGCTCATGTCTTACCTGATCAGCGGGTAATGTCGAAAAGATAGGTGAGCTTGATGGTGATGGTACCATAGTTGGAGCTGCCGAAATAGTCGCGCTTCGAGTCGCCGAAGATGTTGCCCAGCCCATAGTAGTAGCGGCCTTCGAGAAGGAAGCGGCCAGCCTTGCGAGTGGCCAGCTCGATGCCGGCACCCGCGGCGATGCCGTAGTCGAACTTGTTCTCGACGGCCATCGTGTCCTGCGCACAGATGGAGTTGGCGCGGTCGGTCATGTTCCGGTTGTCCCAGTCGAACGTCATCTTCGTCGACTCGCTCAGATAGACACCAAACTGCGGGCCAGCGTTGACGAAGAAGTTGACACCGCTGTTCTCGCGGCCCCACGCCAGATGCGCCATGATGGGCACCTGCACGTAGCTGACGGTGCGTTCGTACTGCTCGGCCACGCCAGTGACGGCATTGATGACCGGCTTGTCCTTGAGGTCGCGTATATCCTCCTTCCATCCCATCTGTCCATAGTTGATCTCGGCGGCGATGGAAGCGATGGTGGAGAAATATTTCTCCACGGTGTAGCGCATGGAGATGCCGCCGGTGAGGCCTCCCTTCATGCTCTGCACCACCTTGGGCGTGAAGCGCACAGTGGTGAGGTTATATCCGCCGTTGACACCCACGGAGAACGTGTTGCGGTGCTGGCCAATCTGCGCCAGTGCGGCAAGGGGGAGGAGCGACAGAAGGAGAGAGATGATATGTCGGTTCATGTGTGTCGTGTGGTACATGGGCAATTAATAGGCGACCGACTCGATGCGATGGTCACGTGTGTAATGGATGAGCTGGAAATTGTCGTTCTGCATGCCGGCATCGCCCACCTGTCGGAAGCGCAGCGGGGTCTGCAGCGGTGTGTAGGCACTTTGTCCCCGTGTACCGCGGAAGGCCTTGCCATGGGTGGCGAGACCGCGCAGGAAGAACTGGGCATGGTCATAGCCCGTAAGGGCGAAACGGGGATTGTAGTTGGTCTGCAGCCCCTCGCGGAACCAACGCCTGTAGAGCCGTTCGAACTGGCGTGTGCGGTTGTTCGTCGCATTGTAGTAGAACTGAGCCGGCACATAGGTGTCGAAGCGGAAAAATTTGTCAAGGTCATAGTCGGCATAGAGCAACCAGTCGGTGTAGCCGAAGAGTGTGATCTTGAGATTGGGGTTAAGGTTCTGCAGGCTCTCGAGCTTGGCCAATGCCACAGTGAGCTCGGGCATGCGGCCTGTGTTGAGGATGACCACGTTCTGCTGGCCGGCACGGAAGGCCTTGGCAAACATGGCCTCGCTGCTGTTGAGGTTGGTGATGTTGTAGTTGATATTGCTGCTCTCCAGGCGGTTGCGCAGACCGAAGGTAAACACGCCCTTGCGCGAGGTGGTGTCGTTGCAGTCGATAAACACGGGGTGTGCCTTGGGGAAAAGGCGCAGATAGGCCTCAATGGCACTGCTGTTGAGGCGGTCGGGACGCTGCCAGACCTGATAGATCTGGCGGTATCGCGCCACATCGTCGCCATTGATGGAGAAGGGTATGACCATGCGGATGTCGCGCGCCTTGCAAAACTCGGCAAGGCCACGCACCTGATGGGTATAGAGCGGTCCGAAGATGATGTCGCAACGGGCAGCGGCAGGATCGGCGGTAAATTTCTCGATATTGTCGTCAATCGTGACATTCCAGGCATGCACGTCGATGCGCAGGCCTGTGCGCTTCAGGCTGTCGCAGGCCATGAGGAAGCCCCGGTAATACTCGGTCATGCGGCGCCCGTCACCGTTGATGTTGTGGAGAGGCAGCATCAAGCCCACATGGATGGCATCCTGGCCGCGCTGCTGCTGGGCGTTCGTCTTGGCCGGGGTCGGCGCAGGGTTGGCCACCGGCAGGGTCGAAGGCCAGGGAATGAAGAGACGGTCGCCCTTCTTCAGCGTATAGCCAGCCGTCTGCATATCGGGATTGGCAGCCCGCAACTGGTCTTCCGTGAGGCCGTATTTCTTGGCGATGCCATAGACGGTGTCTTTCTTCTTCACCTTGTAGACGTCACGCCACTGGGGCACCTGAGCCGCCACGGCCAGCCCGAGACAGCATACGACAAGGAGCAAGAGTGTTCTGCATAACTTTACCATGAACGTATCGTTTAATTCAAAACCAATTGCAAAAATACAAAAAATATAATATAATCCTCATAGTTTTCAGAGGAATTTCACTAACTTTGCATGAGGCGGTTATAAAAATCCGCCACCCCACAAAGACGCTTGCACCATGAAATCAAACATCATTTCTGCCCTCATCTTTTCGTTCCTGGCCATCGGGGCGTGGGCACAATACGACTATCCCACCATCAACCCCTTGGCGACCTACACGGACAAGGACGGAGAGACGCACACGGAGACCAGCATCTCCGAATCGGCTCCACTGGCTGTGACGTTCAACGCCAATGCGGAAAACACTGCAGGCTGGACGGCTCACTACGAGTGGCGGTTCTACAAGGAAGGCAAGCGCACCACCCCCTACCTCGTCCGGTACAACGAAGACACGCAGTACACGTTCACCCAGTCGGGTGCCCACAGCGTGGAGCTTTGGGCCACATTCGTCCAGGGCAGCGACACCGTGGCCTACACCGACAGCTACTGGTCATCGGAGGCATCGCCCGTCACCATCTCCATCTCAGAGAGCAAACTGGAGATGCCCAACGCCTTCTCGCCAAACGGCGACGGCATCAATGACATCTACAAGGCGAAAAGCGGATACCAGAGCCTCGTGGAGTTCCACGCATACATCTTCAACCGCTGGGGCCAGAAGCTCTACGAGTGGAGCGATCCCGCCGGAGGATGGGACGGCAAATACAAGGGAAAGGACGTGGCGCAAGGCGTCTACTACGTGCTGGTGAAGGCCAAGGGTGCCGACGGGCGCACATTCAACATCAAACGCGATGTCAACCTGCTCCGGGGATACACGGAGCAGTCGTCAAGCGGCCAGTAGACGACCGCAACTCCAGCAGCAACGGGGTGCGTCACGAAGCGCCATGCGGAACGCACCACTGGGCGGACAGCATCTACAAAGAAGGTAAAAAGATATTTTTAGCAACAGACAAATGGCAGAGTCAAAGGTTTTCGGGAAAGATACGGAATGGATCAACGTGTGCGGCGCGCGCGTGCACAACCTAAAAAACGTGGACGTGAAGATACCGCGCAACTCATTGACAGTCATCACCGGACTGTCAGGGTCGGGCAAGTCATCGCTCGCCTTCGACACGATTTACGCCGAAGGACAGCGCCGCTACATCGAGACATTTTCGGCCTACGCACGCAACTTCCTCGGGAACATGCAGCGACCCGACGTCGACAAGATATCGGGACTGTCGCCCGTAATCAGCATCGAGCAGAAGACCACCAACAAGAACCCGCGCTCCACCGTGGGCACCACAACCGAAATCTACGACTATCTGCGACTGCTCTTCGCACGGGCAGCCACGGCATACAGCTATGTGAGCGGCGAGAAAATGGTGAAATACACCGAGGAGAAGGTCATCGACATGATTCTCACCCACTACAACGGGCACGCCATCTACATCCTCGCACCCCTCGTACGCCAGCGCAAGGGACACTACCGCGAACTCTTCGAAAGCATGCGGAAGAAGGGGTACCTCTACATCCGCGTGGACGGCGAGATCAAGGAAATCACAAGAGGCATGAAGGTGGACCGGTACAAGAACCACAACATTGAAGTGGTGGTGGACAAGCTCAAGGTGCAGGACAAGGACAACGAGCGTCTGAAGAGCACCGTGAAGATTGCCATGCGGCAGGGCGACGGCGTCATCATGGTCATGGACCGCGACACGGGCGAGGCCAAGAACTTCTCCAAGCGGCTCATGGACCCTGCGACAGGCCTTTCCTACGGTGAGCCGGCACCCAACATCTTTTCGTTCAACTCGCCGGAAGGGGCCTGCCCACACTGCAAGGGACTGGGCTACGTCAACGAGATCGACCTCAGAAAGGTGATACCCGACAGCACAGTGAGCATACACGACGGCGCCATCGCACCCCTCGGCAAATACAAGAACCAGATGATCTTCTGGCAGATTGACGCCATCCTGAAGAAATACGACTGTACGCTGAAGACGCCCTGCAACGACATTCCCGACGATGCCATGAGCGAAATCCTCTACGGCTCACTCGAGAACATACGCATCGACAAGGACGTCATCCACACGTCGAGCGACTATTTTGTAGCCTTCGACGGCGTCATCAAATACCTCAAGACCGTCATGGAGAACGACGACTCGACGGCTTCACAGAAGTGGGCGGCGCAATTTCTGGCCGAGACAGAGTGTCCCGAATGCCACGGCAAACGGCTGAAGAAGGAGAGCCTGGCCTATAAGATCTGGGACAAGAGCATTGCCGACGTGGCCTCGCTCGACATGGGCGACCTCAAGGAATGGCTCGACCATGTGGAGGAGCACCTCGATGAAAAGGAAGGGAAAATCGCCCATGAAATCGTCAAGGAACTGAAAACGAGGGCCAATTTCCTACTGGAGGTCGGACTCAACTACCTTTCGCTCAACCGCCAGTCGGCCACACTCTCAGGCGGCGAAAGCCAACGCATACGCCTGGCCACGCAGATCGGCAGCCAGCTGGTCAACGTGCTCTACATCCTCGACGAGCCGTCCATCGGTCTGCATCAGCGCGACAACCAACGGCTCATCAACTCGCTGAAAGAGTTGCGCAACCTGGGCAACACGGTCATCGTGGTAGAACACGACGAAGACATGATGCGGACGGCCGACTGGATTGTCGACATCGGGCCGCGCGCAGGACGCAAAGGCGGTGAAGTGGTGTTCGAAGGCACGCCCGACCAGATGCTCAATCCGGCCAAGACGCTGACTGCGCAATACCTGACGGGGCAACGACAAATCACCATTCCTGCCACCAGGCGCAAGGGCAACGGCAAACTGCTGAGCATCAGGGGATGCAGCGGCAACAACCTGAAAAACGTCGACGTGGACTTCCCACTAGGTGAACTGATTGTGGTGACGGGCGTGTCGGGCTCGGGCAAATCGACGCTCATCAACGCAACGCTGCAGCCCATCCTTTCACAGCACTTCTACCGCAGCCTACGCAAACCAATGCCCTACGAGAGCATCGAGGGCATCGACAACATAGACAAGGTGGTCAACGTAGACCAAAGCCCCATCGGCCGCACGCCACGATCAAACCCAGCCACCTACACGGGCGTCTTCAGCGACATCCGCACCTTATATGTCAACCTGCCCGAAGCGAAGATTCGGGGATACAAGCCGGGCCGTTTCTCGTTCAACGTGAAGGGCGGACGCTGCGAAGCCTGCAAAGGCAACGGATACAAAACGATTGAGATGAACTTCCTGCCCGACGTGATGGTGCCCTGCGAGGTATGCCACGGCAAGCGCTACAACCGCGAGACACTGGAGGTAAGGTTCAAGGGAAAGTCGATTGCCGACGTGCTCGACATGACTGTCAACATGGCCGTAGAGTTCTTCGAGAATGTGCCTTCCATCCTCCCGAAAATCAAGGCGCTGCAGGATGTAGGCCTCGGATACATCAAACTGGGACAGAACGCCACCACACTCTCCGGTGGTGAATGTCAGCGTGTGAAGCTCGCCACTGAACTGAGCAAGAAAGACACGGGCAAAACCCTCTACATTCTGGACGAGCCTACAACCGGCCTGCACTTTGAAGACATCAACATTCTCATGGAGGTGATACAACGACTGGTGGACAAGGGCAACACCGTGATTATCATAGAGCACAACCTCGACGTCATCAAGCTGGCAGACCATATCATAGACATGGGGCCCGAGGGCGGACGCAACGGCGGACAGGTCATCGTAACAGGCACGCCCGAGGAGGTGGCACAATGCACAAAGGGCTACTCGGCCAAGTACATCCGCGAGGCGCTCGCCAAGCAAAACACGAAAGTCTGACTCCCCCTACCCCACTTCCTTTCTGCTCATCAGAAATAATATTTTTACTCAAGTTTCGGATTTAGACAAAACATGAGAAAATGACAAACGGGACAACGCTTGCAACCGAAGAAGTTGCAAGCGTTGTCCCGTTTGTCAAGCCTTGCGCCGGGCGGACAAACCGCCGGTGCAAGGCGTTGTGTATCGATTTACTTCAGGTTGAAGAACTTCTTGCCGTTCTGGATTACCACGCCCTTGTAGTCCTTGCTGACGCGCTGGCCGGCGAGGTTGTAGAGAGGAGCGTTCTTGTCGGCGGTGTTGTCCTTGATGACGTTCACACCGGCTGTCTGGCCGTTCACGGAGATCAGCACGCTGTTGGTCTGCACCTCGGGAGTGGTCGAGCCGTCGCTGCCAGTGTAGTTGATGAGCAGGCCGAGAATCTTCACCTTGTCGCCCTTCTTCAGGAAGAACTCTTTGGTGAACTTGTTGCCCTCGAAGCTCTTGCCGCGGAACACGGTCAAGGCGTTGGCGTCGGTGCCGTCATCAGAGATCTTGTAGGTCAGATTGCCGTATTGGGCAATGCTTGAGGTATCCACATCCTCGCTGATGGTACCCGTGATGTAGCAGACAGAAGTGGGCTGGCTGTTGCTGGCCAGAGCAGCCAGAGCCTCAGAGGCAGTGAAGGACAGTGTGTCTTGCTGCACAGGGTCGGGAGAGGTCTTGCCGTTGAGCGACACGAGATAATTGCCGCGAGCCAGCTCGATGGTGCTGTTGTACTTGGTGAGCTTGCCGCACAGCACCACCTTGTCGCCAACAGCTGGAAGCTGCTTGGTGTCGGTGTAGTTCTCCTGGTTGAAATATTTGCTGTTGTATGCCTCAACCTCGTTCTCCGTGGCACCGTTGTCAGAGAGATAGAAGTTGATGTCGCCATAACTGGAGATGCTCGTGGCAGCCTGTGACACGATGCCGGCCACGTAGACCTCGTCTGAGCCAGCCGTTCCGCCGTTCACCAGCGTGATGACATCGGCGATGGTGTAGGGCTTCTCCAGCGTGCCCTGACCATTGAGCGTAGACAGCGTGAAGGTCTTGGAGCTGATGGTGCTGGCCTTCTCGCCCTTGTAGGCTACAGCTTGCACCGTGGTGGTCTCGCTGATGGTGAAGGGAGCGGTGTAGAGCGTGCGCTCGGCACGGTCGTCAGTGGGATCGTCGCCGTTCACGGTGTAGTAGACCTCAGTGCCCTCGCCGGCGGTGATGGTCACCGTGGTGCTGCCCTGGAAGGCCTCGGCGCCCGAGATGACAGGAGCGGCCACATAGTCGGGGTCGTCGGGGACCACGGTCACTTCAATCGTGGTGGCGCGAACCTGTGCACTTGTATTGTTAAGAACAACAGAAGAGGCTTCGCCAGTCCACGTTCCGATTTTGCCTTCGGCTGTGTACTCGCCAACAGAGGCAGTTAAGTTGCCAGGACCATACTTTGCGGTGCCGTTGGCCGTGCAGGTGAGCACAATCTTGGTAATCTTGCCAGTCGTTGTTGTAACGGTGTTGGTCGAGCCTGAACCGAGGCGATACTGGGCTGCGGCGAATGCACCAAAGGTGCTCTCGATGGTCACACCGTCCTTGCTGACCTTGTCGGCGGTTGTAACGCTGGCCTGGTCACCCGTGTCAGTGCCGGCGGTGAAGGTCACAACAGTCTGTGCCATGGCCATGTTGGCCACGAGGGCCATGACCAAAAGCATGGTTGAGCGTAAAAGTTTTCTCATAAGCTTTAGTGTTAATAATTATATGTTTATTCCTTTGATAATGCAAAGTTACGAAGAATAATCATAACGTGTCTATGCCGACATGTTAATTTTCCGTGAATATGCTTCTCCGCATGGCTCTGTGACAACTATAGCCCTTACAGAAGCGGTAAGCTCTGTAAGGGCTATAGACTATGCGCAGGACATCAAATGTCCGTTCTGCTCATCTGATGTAGTGTTTTGCAGATATGGATTGCCCGTTGCTGTAAGTGGTTGTCTTGATATACACACCCTTTTGTGTGGGGGCGTACGTCAGCCTTTGCCCAGTGACGGAAAACCAGGTGACACCAACGGCTTGTCTTTCGTCATCCATGTCAGAGGCGATGCCCGTATCCGTGCCCGTCTCCTTCGTGTGTCCGAAGACCCAGGCAAGGCGCTCGTCGGTATAGCTGTTCTTGCATACATCCTCATGGGTCCAGCCGTCCTCTATGTTGAACTTGTATTCCGCACCGTAGTTGTCCATTTGCTTCAGGAAAGCGACGACATTGTCCATTTTCATGATTCTGTCGGCTGTCCCCATCACGGTCAGAAGCGGTGTCTTGGAGACAGCTTCGGCGTCCAGTCCTGACGGATTGCCGGCAACGGGCATTGCCGAGGCAAAGAGCTCCGGATGGTTGGCAAGCATATTCCACGTGCCGGTACCTCCCATTGACCCTCCGAAGATATAGACTTGGGAAGCATCCACTACGCCGCGTGATATGTAATCCTGAAGCAGGCGGACCAGCATGTCCTGCATACTGCCGAGCCATGACATGTCTTTCGGGCATTGCGGTACGAGCATGACAGCTCTCCTGCCGTTCGCCGACAGCCATGTGCTGATGGTATTGATGGCCGGTTCCTGCATCTGGGTCTCATTGTCGTCGCCTTTGCTTGATCCGCCATGCAGGTAGATGACAAGCGAAGCCTTGTCGCCCGTACCGGGAATATTGGCCTTCTGATACTGCAACGTTGTGCCCCCGCCGGAAAAAGTTTCTTTGGAGAAGTTGACTTGCTGGGCGAAAGCCTCGCCCCAACTGAGAACGCTCAGCAGGGCGAAGACGATGAGCGACGGCACAAAGGCCGGTTGGTGTGACTTTTTGGCGTCACTGCAGATTGGGTATTTCATGATTAGCGTTGTTTGTGTCCTAAAGTTTTCTGGCCTCGCTTAGCGTGGCGGTTCATCAATTTGCGCTCTTGCTCATACACCTTTTCGATTTGCGCTTGGGTGAGGAACTTGGAGTATTTCTTGTAGTATTTCTGCCGGATGTTGAGTATCTTCTCGCTCATGGCAAAGCGTTGCTTGATGCGCTCCTCGTTGCCCAGCTCCGATGTGCCCTGACGGTTGGGGCGCTGGCGCGGTCCCAAGGCCCAAATCTCTTTCTGGTAGTCGCAGTAGGTAGCGACAAACTTCTCTGTGGTGGCATCGCCCAACGCCAGATTCTGGGCAATGTGCTTTGCTTCCACCACGGCAAGCTGTTCGCGGGAGATGCGTTGTTGGCGGTTGGGGTGCTGCGTGCTTGTCTGCTGTGCAAATGTGGTTGCAGCAGAAGCCATCATCATGATTGCGATGATGAAGAGTCTGATGGTACGTTTCATATTATTTTATTTTAGATAGTTTGTTTGTCGATATAGTCACTCGCTGATGAAGATGTCGTTCTGGTAGACGCTCAGCAAGAACGTCTGGTCGTCAGTGCAGAGCTGGCTGAAAGCCCGGTCTACATCGTTGGCCGTATAGGTGTCGTGCTGGCCGGCTTTCAGGTTGACGATGAACAGCACGGCCAGGGATGCAGCCACGGCCAACGCACTCCCCACGAAGACACGCCACTTAGACGCTTTTCGTGATGACGGCTTGGCTTGGGCGGCGGCATGTTCGGTGGCGTCGTTGGTCCGGTCGTCAAGAAATCCGTCTTTTACCTCTTGCCAAACGCTGTTCTCCAGTTGGTCAAAGAAACCGTCCGGCGTGGTATAGGGAACTTTCTTTTTGTCTTTGTCGAGGTCAAACATCTTGCTCATACCTGTATTTGTTTTAGTCATTCGAATTCATGTATTTGATAATCTTTTCTTTGGCAATGTGGAAATTCACCTTCGCCGAGGATGCCGTTGAGCCCGTCGCTTCCGCTATCTCCTCATAACTGAGCTCGTCGTAATAGCGCAGATTGAATGTTGTCTGCTGCTTGACGGGCAAGGCGAGGATGGCTTTCTGCAGTTTCACGGCCTCCAGGTCGGTGTAGTCCACATAGCTCTCGGCCGCGATGCCGCTTGCGGCATCATCGTTTGCGTCCAATGACACATTTCCTTGTTTCCTTGTTTCGACCAACCGAAGAGCCTCGTTGGTGGCTATCCGGAATATCCAGGCACGCAAGGAGCTCTCGTCTCTGAAATTGCCAAAAGAACGGAATATCCTGATAAACGCCTCTTGTGTAGCGTCTTGAGCATCATCATGTGAGACCACCAGCCTGCGGATATGCCAATACACCGGTTGCTTGTATTTCTGCATCAGGAGTTGGAATCCTTTACGGTCCCTGCTGCGGACGGCCTCTATGATGTCTTTGTCTTCAATGTTCATGCATCGTTGTCGTTAAATTCGTAATTGCATTACCGTTTGTCTGTCTTTTCGTCTGCGTTACATCATTAAGACCCGGCAAAGGCGGCAAAGTAAAATCGGACATCACTTTTTTCTATTATTGGCGTTGACTATCCCTAAGCGTTGTCACATTTGAGGAAGTCATTTGCCGTAATTTGTTTCATTCTACCCGTAATTTGTATAAGCGGATATTGGGCCATTCATCGTAATTTTGCTGCAGAAACTCCAGCCAGGCCAAGAGCGGAAGCTGTTGCAGTGCCCAGAATTCAACCATTAATATCCGACAACATGAAGCGACTGATAAACTTATTTGTAATTGTCATGACAACAATCCATTATTCTATGGCTACCGGCACACTGACCCCGCGCCAGCTGCATCTGGCCACTGTAGCAAGTCTTGAGGCACAGGGCGACCTCGACCGTCTGGTGCCGGCCATCAACGAAGCTCTCGACGGTGGTGTGACCGTCAATGAACTCAAGGAGGCTTTCTCACAGCTCTATGCCTACACGGGCTTCCCCCGTTCGCTCAATGCGCTGGGCACCCTGGCGAAAGTGCTCGATGCCCGCAGGGAGGAGGGCAGGACCTGCAATGAAGGGAGGCCATGGGAACGTCCGAAGGCTTGGGACGATGCCCAACTGTCCCTCAAGGAGGGTACCGAAAGGCAAACCCGGCTGAGCGGCAGATCCTACGACTATGCTTTCTGCCCGCAGGACGACTACTACCTGAAGGCGCATCTCTTCGGCGACATCTTTGCCGGCGACCAGCTCTCGCCAGCCGACCGCGAGATTGTGACCGTTGCCGCCCTGGCATCCCTCAAGGGCGTTGCTCCGCAGTTGGCCTCCCACCAGAAGGGTGCCGTGCGCATGGGCAACACGCCGGAGCAGGTGGCCGAGCTGATGAGCTATCTCAGCGAGAAGGGACTGTCGCAGTGCGACTATGCCGCCGACGCCTCGGCTGGGGCCTGGCCCAAGGGGAAGCCCAACACGGCATACGCCAAGTATTTCACCGGCGAGAGCCATCTGGCTCCACTCGTTCCGAAGAACCTGAAGGACGGCGAGAAGACTGCGCTCCCCATGTCGAACGTTACGTTTGAGCCCGGATGCCGCAACAACTGGCACATCCACCATGGCGCGCGCCAGATTCTCGTCTGCGTGTCGGGCAAAGGATGGTATCAGGAATGGGGCAAGGCGGCAGTAGCCCTCTCAGCCGGTGATGTCATCGACATCCCGGAGGGAGTGAAGCATTGGCACGGAGCGCAGAAAGACAGTTGGTTCCAGCACATCGCCACTCATGTGGCCGTGGAGAACAGCGTGCCCGGCTCTGAGCCCAACGAATGGCTGGAGCCTGTGACGGACGAGGAGTACGACAAGCTGTAGAGTCGCCAGGCGAAAAACTCATGCTAGGGGTTTACCCCTAGCGGACAAACATCACAACAAAGCATTGCACCTGTAAGGGGGGGTACACTTCCATGCTCCACCCTCAGCAGAATAAGCCGTAGACATTGTACAGATCATTCATTGTCATCAAAGTAATCTGTATCTATTCGTTTTACTCTGTATCTTTGCTTTGTACTTACACCAATGTTATACTCAATCATGTAGCGTGCAAGTTCTTCACCATCTATCAATACGATTTTCTTACTTGTTTTCTCTTCTGCAAATTTTCGTGCCTCACTACTGAAACTACTTGTAGTGATGAAAACACCCTTACTGGCATTCTTTTCGTCAAGCGCTCCTGCAAAAACATGCAAAATAGGTTTGCCTATCATATTGTTGACTGCATAACGTTTTGCTTGAATATAGATTTTGTCAAGCCCCAGCTTATCTTCTTTGATAATACCATCAATGCCGTCATCGTGGGAATACTTTGTCACTTCGTCCTCAAGCTCGTTACCAAACTGTGTGCAGAGAACTTTAGGTACATCTTCTATGCTTATTTACTTGTTTCATAGCCATTCTTATCCCAATAGGTTTCTGCCTCCTGTATCTTCAAGAATCTTCATCTGCTGTATGGCAATCTGGTTGAGTTTGATAAGCCGTTCTGATTGAGGCATGCCGTCATTGATGAATACAGCATTGAGATTCTCCATATTGGAGAGGCAAATTAGCTCATTGATACTGGCGTAATCACGGATATTGCCTTTTTTGTCGGGATTCTGCTCACGCCATTGCCTTGCCGTCATACCGAACATGGCAATATTGAGAACATCGGCTTCGTCGGCATACTTCATAGATGCTTGTTCACGTGTTACCTCTGACGGGATGAGGTTGGTCTTGATAGCATCCGTATGGATACGATAGTTTATCTTTGAAAGTTCACGCTTGGCAGACCAACCTATCTGCTTTTGCTCTTCTTCTTTCAGGCGTTGAAACTCCTTTATTAAATACAATTCAAATTCTACTGAGACCCAACTTGCAAACTTAAACGCTATGTCCTTTTGTGCGTAAGTTCCTCCATTTGCTCCACTTTTGCAAATAATACCAACAGCATTGGTAAGTTCCACCCAACGAGTCGGACTCATTGTAAAAGCATTTGAGCCAGCTTCTCTCAAAAGGGGGTCGAATTCGACCCCTTTGAAATTCGGGTTATTCAACTGTTCCCAAAGTCCAAGATATTCCAATGTGTTTTTAGAACGTAGCCAATTCTTTACCACATCCTTGGGCTCTATTGCATTCTTTTGTCTCGCTATATCGGTGATACAAATATAATCGACACCATTTTTTGATAGAGTCTTTATCGTTTGATTCCTAACAGTTATTTTTGCCATGATATTATATATCTAATTGTATTATCCCCTTACGGTTAACCCTATAAAGACCATTAAAACACGTTCTGTTCAGAAAGAAGAACAATGTAGTGTTCTCTATT
>CAVDNW010000039.1:0-23497 GCA_963610435.1 Oscillospiraceae bacterium
GTGCAAGCATGTTGGCCGACCATGTCGGTGCCGATCTGAACCGCATGATGTCGGAACTCGACAAACTGCTGATCTCGCTACCCGAAGACGACAGGCGGGTGACACCGAGTGTAGTGGAGAAGAATGTCGGGGTAAGCAAGGATTTCAATGCCTTCGAGCTGCGCAATGCCATCGTCTCCAAGGATGTCTTCAAGGCGAATCAGATAATCAATTATTTTAACAGTAATCCGAAAGCCGGATCGCTCTATTCATTGCTTCCGCTGCTTTTCAACTTTTTCCAGAACCTGATGGTGGCCTATTATGCGCCCGACAAGAACGATCCGCAGAGCCTCGCGGGCTATCTCGGGCTGCGTTCTGCGTGGGGGACAAAAGACTTTTTGTCGGGCATGAGAAATTACTCGGCTGCAAAAACTCTCCAGATTTTGGGCAAACTACGTGAGATTGATGCCAAAAGTAAGGGGTTGGACAACCCGAACACCGATGCTGGAGACCTCATGAAGGAGCTGATTTTCTTCATTCTCCACTGAAATTTGTTCCAAATAGGGGCGTTTTCACTCTAGAAGGTGCATGTCTCACGATACTTTTTTTGAGGCCTAACTTCATGGAAATGGGGGAGTTTGGCCTCTTTTTGTACCCCCAGGAATCGCGTATTTTGGAGCCGACTGCCCGTTGGTCGGGAATATCCTCTGCATTTTTGATTTGGGCTGTTTTCTGTCTCTGCAATTCATGATTAACATTCGTTAGCGTTTGATAATGTGAAGTTTGAAATAACAAATCAAAATTTAACGCATCATGTTTTAGCATTTGAAATTTTGAAACTCGCATATTTTGAATAGTGAAACGTAAATTCAAATGGTTCAAGGATGCAAATAATCACATTTAGAAATCAGCATTGATTATTATACAATATTTGGACGCATATTATATAACTCTGATAATTAGCATGTTATAACATTTCTGAAAACCAAATTAGGTGCGTTTCGTCCTTTCGCAGCTTGTTTTTGTTGCATAAGTGCCGTTTGAAAGGGTAAATGACGCTATATATCCCTTTTTAAGTCAGTTTATTGTCTAAATCCGCTCTAAAAAGGCTTTATAGCTTGTTTTGCGTCAAAATTTGAATTCTTATATTCGAATCCAAGATACGTTACCAAACTAATTCGTTTATTTGAAATTATGAATGTAAAATTAAAAGTTCGCTTATTTAAATTCCGCTTATATTAGTTGGAGATTTCAAATATATGTTTTAACTTTGCAAATCGAACGCATAAGGGTGCTGATAACGCCCAAATTCACCATAAGCACAAATTGCAGGGTATGAAAGATCGAATTAAGAAAATCATGGAGTCAAATCACATGACCCAAAAAATCTTCTCTCAGTTCACCGGAATTTCGGAAGGATCGCTGAGCGGTGTGCTCAACAACAAGACACGGCCCACCCTCCAGATGGTCGATGCCATCCACAAACATTTTCCGCAGGTGTCGTTGGAGTGGCTCCTGTATGGTGTCGGTCTCATGGAAGAAACCGCAGCCTCGCCAGACAGTGAGCTTCAGGCCGGAGCTGTGGAGACCAACAAGGCCGATGCTGCTGTGTCCTCCCCTCTCCTTTTTGAGGTGTCTCAGACGACGGCCGAGCAGCGCAACGTGGGTGAACCGGCAGGCGGCTTTCAAAATCAAATCAAATATATTGACAGACCGCAAAGAAAGATTACAGAGATCAGAGTGTTCTATGATGACCAGACATGGGAGACATTTTCGCCCAAGAAGTGATGCCTGGGTGAAACGATTTAGTTTCATCGATTTCCAAAGAGCATTGCAACCCGATGGCTTTCCGGGTGGCGGGCAGATCCCTTGTGTTACGTCTTTTCTGAAAAAACAGTGTTCTCTCGGCTGCACCATCTGGAGACTGAGCGGATGCCCGTTAGGCCATAAAATGGTGATATGGCACGCGGGATGGATAAGAATGTGGTCGTTTAGAGTGGCAAAGATGCCGAATTGTAGATTGACAGGCACCATATCGTGTCATGGTTAAGCATCTTTCGAGCCACGATTCGGGTGCTTTCGAGCCACGATAGGGCAACTATCGTGAAATCTGTTTTATGCCTTAGTCTTTCCAATTTGCGTTAACCGTTGTAAAGCGCAATGTTTCAGTGACTTATGAAAATTGCAAAAACAGAGCGTATTTGCCGTCAACTCTCTTTGATGTGGCAAATACGCGATTCTCCGGCTACTTTTTGTCCTAATGTTTTTCCCTGTAATGATGAGCATAGCCCCAATGCGGATAATTAAGAAGTTCGCGTACCTTATGAATAGGCGGGATAATCGAAAAGCGATAAACTCTGCCGTTAAACGGAGCGTGTAGGCTAGAAAACGGCAACTTTTTGGGGGCTAATCCACATGGTCTCGCATAAATGCGCTATCTTTGCAATGTTAATCACCATAAAGATAACTTATGAAGAAGTATTGTCTTGACCTGCGCGTCAGCACGGTGGAACGTTTGAGCCCGAAGCATGTGTTGCTCAAACTGACCCAGTCGGCCCCTCTTCCAGCCATGCAGCCCGGTCAATTTGTCGAAGTCAGAGTGGACCATTCGCCCTCCACATTCCTTCGCCGTCCCATTTCGATCCATTACGTTGACGTTGTGCACAACGAGTTGTGGCTGTTGGTGGCCACCATCGGAGACGGCACTCGCCAGTTGGGCAGGCTGCAACCCGGTGCTACGGTCAACTGCCTGCTTCCCTTGGGCAACGGATTCTCCCTGCCCCAGTCGTCCGATGCGTGTGTGCTTCTGGTGGGGGGCGGCGTCGGTGTGGCACCTTTGCTCTATCAGGGAGCGGCCCTTCGCCAAGCCGGCTTCAAGCCAGTCTTCCTGTTGGGCGGCCGTACGGCCAGCGACCTGTTGGAGCTGGAGCTCTATCGTCGGGAAGGCGACGTGTATGTCACCACCGAGGATGGCACGCTGGGCGAGAAGGGATTTGTCACCAACCACTCTGTCTTGGAGAAAGAGCAGTTCGACTTCATACAGACCTGCGGCCCCAAGCCGATGATGGTGTCGGTAGCTCGCTACGCCAAGCAGCAGGGCATTGCCTGCGAGGCCTCGCTGGAGAACATGATGGCCTGTGGACTGGGCGCTTGCCTCTGCTGTGTGGAGAAGACCCAGGAAGGCAATTTGTGTGTGTGCAAAGAAGGACCCGTGTTTAATATTCAGAGACTGTTATGGTAGACTTAAGTGTAAAGATAAATCAATTGTGTCTCTCCAACCCTGTGATGACCGCCAGTGGAACATTCGGTTACGGTTTGGAGTTTCAGGACCTGGTGCCGTTGGAGGAGATTGGGGCCATCATTGTGAAGGGTACCACGCAAGCCCCCCGCCAGGGAAACGACTATCCTCGCATGGTGGAAACGGCGCATGGGATGCTCAACTGTGTGGGACTGCAAAATAAGGGAGTGGACTATTTCTGTGACCACATCTATCCTCAGATCAAGGATATCAACACCCATTTCATCGTCAATGTCAGCGGATCTTCACCCGACAACTATGCCGCTTGTGCAGCCCGCATCGATGCGCTCGACAGCATTCCGGCCATCGAACTCAACATCTCGTGCCCCAATGTCAAGGACGGCGGCATGGCCTTTGGCGTGACGTGTGAGGGCGCAGCCAGTGTGGTGCGTGCCGTGCGTCAGGTGTATCACAAGACGCTCATCGTGAAGCTGTCGCCCAATGTCACCAGTGTTGCCGACATTGCGCGTGCCTGCGAAGCCGAGGGAGCCGACGCCGTGTCGCTCATCAACACGCTCATGGGCATGGCCATAGACATCGAGCGCCGTCAGCCCAAGCTGAGCATTCGCACTGGCGGACTCAGTGGCCCGGCCGTCAAACCCGTGGCTGTGCGTATGGTCAATGAGGTGTTTCGTGCCGTGAAGATACCCGTCGTCGGATTGGGCGGCATCATGACGGCCGAGGATGCCATCGAATTTATGATGGCTGGTGCGTCAGCCATCGAGATTGGCACTGCCAATTTCGTGGATCCGACGGTCACCCTGAAGGTCAAGCAGGGCATGGCCGACTGGCTGGAGCGCCATGGTTGCCAGAGCGCCCGTGAGATTGTGGGTGTCGTTTGATGTCGCCCGGAAGAGAAAGAAGATGAAGCAAGCAGTAGTGGTGGGTGCCTCCTCAGGCATCGGGCGTGAGGTGGCCCGCCTGTTGTTGCGTCAGGGGTGGGCGGTTGGTCTGGCAGCGCGTCGTGAAGAACCGTTGCAAGCCTTGGCCGACGACTATCCTGGAAAGGCGTGGGTGCAGGTGATTGATGTCACAAGCGACGACGGGCCTCGGGCACTGATGCAGCTGGTCAGTGAGATGGGTGGCATGGATCTTTATTTCCATGCCGCTGGAGTAGGGTGGCAAAATCATACCCTCGAAGCGCCGAAGGAGCTCGCTACGCTGGCCACCAACGGCGAGGGATTTGCGCGTATGGTAGGCGAAGCCTATCGCTATTTCGCCAAGCGGGGCGGCGGCCACATTGCCGTCATCTCCTCGATAGCGGGAACGAAAGGACTGGGGGCGGCGCCCGCCTACAGTGCCACGAAGGCTTTTCAGAATGTCTATGTGCAGGCCCTGGAACAGCAGGCCCGTATGCGTCGTCTCCCCATCCGCTTCACTGACATCCGGCCGGGCTTCGTGCGCACTGGTTTGCTGGGCGACGGTGCGTCCTATCCCATGCTGATGGAGCCCCGTGAGGTGGCTGCGGCTATTGTGCGGGCTGTCGTCCGTGGGCGGCATGTGTGTGTCATCGACTGGCGTTATCGCCTGCTCACTTTCTTCTGGCGCCTGATCCCCGCCGCCCTTTGGCGCAGGATGCGCATACAGACAAAATGACGGTGGAATGACTGTTGGGCCCTGTTGTCGCCCAACGGTCATTCCACCGTCATTTCATTTCCTTGTGGCTTTTTGCGCAGCGCGGTCGCGCGTGAGTCACATCTTCACCGTCTTGTTCATGAGCCAGTTGTCAAGGATGACCATGGCCGCCATGTCTTCCACGATGGGCACAGCCCTTGGTGTCACGCAGGGGTCGTGCCGTCCGCGGGCATCGATGGTTGTGGGATTGCCGTTGAGGTCGATGGTGTCCTGTGGCATCAGTAGCGTGGCCACGGGTTTGAAGGCCACACGGAAACAGATGTCCTGTCCGTTGCTGATGCCGCCCTGTATGCCGCCGCTATGGTTGGTCTTGGTGTTGGCCGCGTGTGTTGCTCCGTGGGTCGGTGGGGTGGGGGCACTGGGCAGGAAGATATCGTTCACCTCCGATCCCCGATGCGTCACGATGTCAAATCCGTCGCCATATTCGAAACCCTTCACGGCGTTGATGCCGAGCATGGCAGCACCGAGCTGAGCGTGCAACTTGCCAAATTCCGGTTCGCCCAGTCCCACGGGGCATCCCTTGATGACACACGTCACGACGCCTCCGATGGTGTCGCCCTCGGCCTTCACCCTCATGATCAGCTCCTCCATCTCCCTGGCTTTCTCCGGATCCGGACATCTGACGTTGTTGTCCTCGGCCTTGGTCAGGTCGTAGCGGTGATAGTCGCGGTCTATTGCGATGTCGCCCACCTGCGACACATAGGCCTGTATGCTGATGCCCAGAGGGCGCAGCGCCAGTTTGGCCAGGGCACCGCCCACGCAGCGGCTGATGGTGATGCGGGCCGACGATCGGCCTCCGCCCCGGTGGTCGCGCACACCATATTTATTATAGTAGGTGTAGTCGGCGTGCGAGGGCCGTACGAGCTGGCGCATGTTGTCGTAGTCACTGGAGTGCTGGTTGGTGTTGTGCACCATGAAGCCGATGGGGGTTCCTGTGGACTTGCCCTCAAATATTCCGCTGAGCCATTCCACCCGGTCAGCTTCCTTTCTTTGCGTCGTGATGCGGCTTTGGCCCGGTTTTCTTCGGTCCAGTTCGTGCTGAACGAAGTCGGTGTCTATGTCTATTCCTGCCGGCATGCCGTCCACGACACCGCCTACCGCCTCGCCGTGGCTCTCGCCGAAGGTGGTCAGGGTGAATAAGTTGCCAAAGGTGTTTCTCATGTTCGGTGCTTTGTCTGCTGGTTATTTGTCGTGGTGGCAGTGTCCGCAGCCGCCCTTCTTGTGCTCATGGTTGTTGTGGTGGCCCTCGTGTCCGTGTCCCTTGCATCCGCCGTCGTGATGACAGCCCCCTTCATGGTTGCCGCATCCGCCGTCGTGGTCGCAGTGTCCGCATCCGCAGCCCTCACCGTTCCCTTGCAGCGATTCGACGAAGGCCTGCAGCTCCTCGTTTGTGGCTTCGTGTGCTTCGAGAATGGAGCCCTTGAAATTGAGCGTCCGTCCGGCCAGGGGGTGGTTGAGGTCCACCTTGACCTTGTCGGCCGTCACCTCGGCCACCACGCCGTTAAAGCGGTTGCCGTCCTCGTTCTGCAGGGGGATGATGGCCCCTTTTCTCACATGCTCGGCATCAAATTTCCCTTCAATGACAAACATCTCCTTGTCCAGGTCGATGACATGGCTGTCCTCATAGTCTCCATAAGCATCCTCAGGCGAGAGCGTAAAGTCGAAGTTGTCGCCAGTCGACAATCCTTCCATCTGTTGCTCGAAGGCGTCGAGGGCGATGCCCATGCCGCTGATGTAGGTGAAGGGGCGGCCGTCGGTGGTCTGCTCCACGAGCGTGTGTTCGCCGTCGGTGATGTCGTAAAGTTGGTAAGCGAGGCTGATGAGCCGGTTTGTCTTGTTGTCCATTGTCTTTGATACCTTATTTAATGTATGTTTGCAAAGTTACTACTTTTTTCCCCAATTCCATCCAGCGGGGTGCCAAAAGAATGTACCTATTTTTAAGTATTTGCCCCAAACCACAATTTTTAGGTATTGCGATGTTTGCAGAAACATTCTATCTTTGCATCCGTAAACCAAAACAAACGAATAACGATTATGAGTAAGACAATAGTAGTGTACGGTTCGACCACAGGCACGTGCGAGGGCATCGCACAGACCCTCGGCGAGAAATTGGGTGCCGACGTGATTAATGTTTCAGACCTGACGGCCGCCGAGCTGTCCTCCGCCGACAACCTCGTGCTGGGCACTTCCACCTGGGGTGCAGGCGAGCTGCAGGACGACTGGTATGACGGCGTAAGCCTTGTGAAGGCAGCCGACCTGTCGGGCAAGAAGGCGGCCATCTTCGGTTGCGGCGACTCGGCCAGTTATTCCGACACGTTTTGTGGCGGCATGAAGGAGATCTACGACGCTGCAGTGGCCGCTGGCGCCACAGTGGTGGGGGCTGTATCGACCGACGGTTACACGTTCGACGATTCCGACGCAGTCGTCGACGGCCAGTTCGTAGGCTTGGCGCTCGACGACATCAACGAGTCAGACAAGACCGAGGAGCGCATCGACGCCTGGATACCCACTCTCGGTTTTTAACCTGTCCATTATCCATGTGCCCTCGCCTTCGGGCAGGGCCCTTATCCCATAAGCCCATGACCGCACAACCCATAGAGATGAAGGTGCTGATGAACCACATCTACGAGTATCAGAAAGGTGTCCGCCAGATGGTGCTCTACACCCTCAACCGCCGTTACCTGACCTATGCCGAGCAGCGTCTGCAGCGCCAGCAGATCAGTTATCTGGTGCAGCCGGCAGGCCAAGAGTCAGTCAACCTCTTCTTCGGCAGCCAGGAGTGCATGGACGCCATCCGCCTGATGGTGACACGTCCGCTCAACGAGTTGTCGCCCGAGGAGGATTTCATCCTAGGCGCACTGTTGGGCTACGACATCCGGCGTCAGTGCCAGCGCTACTGCCAGCGCAAATGCCGTGGGGGCGGTTGCATGGGATGCTAAGCCATAACGCAAGCCATTAGGGCATCAGAGAAACGCTAACTCTTGTTCGCTAAAGAAATAGAATTTTGTAATGTTTTTGTATAATAAGTAGAAGGCTCGCTGTGAAGCGGGCCTTTTATTTGCCCCAAATCTTATGGGGCGGGACAAAATGTATTTGCCGATGAAGTACCTTTTCCGAAAATAATGTTAACTTTGCATCAATCAACGAAAAGGTTATCACAATGAAAAAGTTCAGATTATTCTTGTTGAGCATGGCGAGCCTGCTGCTCGTCTCAGCCTGTGGCACAACGGAGACAGTGCCTATCACAGGGCGCAAGCACAAAGTTTCGTCCAGCTATTCCAATGCACAGATGCTGAGTCTGGGCACCCAGGAGTACACCAAGTTCATGTCGTCAGCCCAAAAGAGTACCAATACCGCCAACACTGCCATGGTGCAGCGTGTGGGCCAGCGTCTGGCCAATGCCGTCACCACCTACCTGAACGGGCACGGATATGCCAACGATGCCAACAGCTTCCAGTGGGAGTTCAATCTCGTGCAGAACAAGGAGGCCAATGCCTGGTGTCTGCCAGGCGGCAAGATTGTGGTCTACGAGGGCCTGCTTCCCTATACAGAGAACGAGACGGCGCTGGCCATCGTCCTCGGCCATGAGATAGCTCACGCCGTGGCCAAGCACTCAGCCGAGCAGCTGACCAAGCAGAACAACCAGAGCGTCCTAACCCAAGTCATCGGCACGGCAGGACAGATGGTAGGCGGCACGGCCGGCACCATCGTGCAGGCAGGAGCATCGGTGGCCGGCAACTACGCCTTTCCTCTGATGAACTTGAAATACAGCCGCTCCAACGAGAGCGAGGCCGACTACATGGGCCTCATCTTTGCTGCCATGGCCGGCTACAACCCCGAGGAGGCCATCCCATTCTGGAAGCGCATGTCGTCGGGCACCACCAGCGGCTCCGATTTCTTCAGCGACCATCCCTCCGACGAGAAGCGCATCGCCGCCCTGGAGCAAGAGATGCCCGAGGCCAAGAAGTATTATGCATCCGCCGTGGCCGCAGGCAACGCCGCTGTCAAGACTACCACGAAGACCACGACCAAGTCGACAGCCAAGAAGACTACTGCAAGAACCTCTTCCAAGAAGCGCTCCACCAGCAGTCGCAAGTAACACATACACACCATCAGCCCCTAATTTTCGAAGACCATGAACATTTGCATCGTTTGCGGAGCGCGCCCCAACTTCATCAAGGTGGCTCCAATCATCCGCGCCATCAGCAGTGCGAAGGCGCAGGGTCACGACATCGACTATCGCCTGGTCTACACAGGCAGTGCCGACGACCCCACTGTAGAACCGACCATCTTTTCCGACCTCCAGATAGCCAAGCCCGACGAGTATCTCGACGTCACCTGTTCCAACCTCAACGAGCTGACGGGCCAGGTCATGTCCAAGTTTGAGCAGTATCTTCACCGCTATCCCACTGACACGGTGATTGTGGTCGATGATCTGGCTTCCACCATGGCAGCAGCCATTGTCACCAAGAAGCAGGGTGTGCGTCTGGCACATATTGCCGCCGGCACGCGAAGCTTCGACATCACAATGCCCAAGGAAATCAACCGCCTGGTCATTGACGGCCTGAGCGACATCCTGTTCACGGCGGGCATCAGCAACAACAGCATCGCCAACCGTGAGGGCGCCGAGTTGTCGAAGGTTTATATGGTGGGCAATGTGCTTATTGACAATCTCCGCTTCTTTGCCGCCCAGCGTGGCGGACGTGCGACGGCCCAACTGCCTTTCGCCTTGCCCGAACGCTATCTGGTGTTCACCCTCAACCGCAAGCAGCTCATTGCCGACCGCACCAAGCTGTGTGGCCTGCTCGAGGCCATAGCCCGTTCGGCTGGCGACGTGCCCGTCTACGCACCGCTCCATGGGGTGGCCCACGAGACCGTGGCAGAGTGTCTCAAGACCATCGGCGGAGCCGCCGCTTTCCACATGGTGGGCCCCGTACCCTATCTGGCTTTTGAGAACATGCTCGGCAAGGCTACGGGCATCATCACCGACTCGGGCAATGTGGCCGAGGAGGCAACGTTCGACCAAGTGCCCTGCATTACGCTCAACAGCTACACCGAGCACATTGAGACCGTGAAGGTGGGCACCAACGTCCTGGTTGGCGAAGATGCCACGTTGCTGGCACAGGAGGTGGCCCGCATGGTGGCAGGCCAGTGGAAAGAGGGGGGGATACCCGACCGCTGGGACGGCCGTTCGGCCGAGCGCATCGTACAGATACTGATGGAACATGAATGAGAAAACGTGTTGGAAAGATGACTCTCACAACACTTTATATCAAGAATATGGTTTGCGACCGTTGCTGCATGAGCGTCGACAAGGCACTGCGCGACAGCGGTCTGCATCCTGTCGACGTGCACCTCGGCGTGGTGCAGGTTGAAGACGAGGTGAGCGATGAGCGGCGCGCCCAGTTGGGCGATGCCCTGCATGCGCTCGGTTTTGAGCTGCTGGCCGACCGAAGGCAGCAGACGGCCGAGCTGATTCGTGCCGCCGTCATCCGCCTGGTGCACTATCGCGACAACCGGTCGGAGACCAATCTCTCCGACTATCTTCAGCAAGAGCTCCACATGGAGTATTCCTCACTCTCCAAGCTCTTCTCCGAGGTCACGGGCATGACCATCGAGCGTTTCTACATTGAGCAACGCATCGAGCGCGTCAAGGAGCTCCTCACCTATGGCGAACTGACCCTCACGCAGATAGCCTTCCAACTCCATTATTCGAGCGTAGCCTATCTCTCCAGCCAGTTCAAGATGGTCACGGGCTTCACGCCCTCGGCCTACAAGAACCTCCAGCGCAAGGACCGCAGAGCCCTCGACCAGATATAGTGACTATGGGAAAAAGACAGGCGGCTTTCAGGCATGCCTTCCGTGCCTCACTGCCCATCATGGCCGGATACGGTTTCCTGGGCATCACCTATGGCATCTACATGCACGAGCTGGGTTTCAGTTTTCTGTATCCGATGCTCATGGCAATGGTGGTCTATGCCGGCAGTGCCGAGTTTCTGCTGGGCAACATGTTGCTGGGCAGCTTCCATCCGCTCCAGACGTTTCTCATGATTCTCATGGTCAACGCCCGCCATCTCTTCTACGGGCTGGCCATGCTTGAGCGCTACAGAGGTCTGGGCTGGAAAAAGTTTTTCCTCATCTTTGGCATGTCCGACGAGACTTTCGCGCTGACCAGCAGCACGACCGTTCCCGATGGCACCGACCGCGGCTGGTACTTGCTGTGGCTGACCTGGCTCGACGAGACCTACTGGGTGGCGGGCGCCACCATTGGCGGTCTGGTCGGTCCGCTGCTCACCTTCGACCTGCGTGGTCTCGACTTTGTGCTTACTGCCATGTTCACAGCCATCTTCGCCGACAACTGGATGCGCGAAGACGGCCATTTGAGCAGTCTTTCCGGACTGTTTGTCTGTGGTCTCGCACTTGTCGTCTTCGGCCCCGACCGCTTCATTATCCCCAGCATGGTGGTCATCCTCGTATTCCTGACCCTGATGCGGCGCAAGCTGGAGAAAGGAGGTGCCTCATGACACTCTTGCAACAAGTGGCTGTCGTCGGTGCCGGGGTGGTGGCTACTATGCTCACCCGTTTCGTTCCTTTCATGGTGTTCCGCCCCGGCAAGCCCACGCCGCGCTATGTGCTCTACTTGGGCCGTGTGCTGCCCGCCTCGGTTTTTGCCCTGCTTGTGGTCTATTGTCTCAAGGACATCACCTTTGTGGCACGTCCCGGTGATGCGTCTTCTCCCTGGCTCCTTGGTGTGCCGTTCGACACCGTGGCGCGTCTTCTGGCCGTGGCCTTCACGGTGGCCGTTCATGCCTGGCGCAAGAGTCTGATGTGGTCCATCGTTGCTGGAACAGTGCTCTACATGACCCTTGTCCGTATCGTGTGATGCAGACGGGCATGCCCGATTTTTCAAATCTTATAAGTTATCCCCATTATTCCATAACGCCTGAATAAAGAAAAGCGAGTACCTTTGCACCCGCAAACATATTCACTCAATATCAAGTTATGGAAAAGAAGACTTTTGCCGTGAGCGGCATGATGTGCGGACACTGCAAGGCCCGCATAGAAGAAGCATTGCGCATCCTCGACGGTGTGGAGAGCGCTGAAGGAAACCTGGCCGACAAGACTGTCACGGTGGCTTATGACGCCGACAAGGTGACCCCCGAGCAGATGCAGGAGACTGTGGCCAACTGCGGTCGTTACGAACTGACTCTCTGACGGCACGATGAAGCAGACTCTTCCTGTGGTCGGCATGGCGTGTGCCTCGTGTTCGGCCCATGTGGAACGCAAGCTCAACTCGCTGAAAGGCATCAGGAGCGCATCTGTCAGTCTCGTGGGCCGAAGTGTCCTCGTCGACTACGATCCTGCACAGATATCGCTGGCCGACATGAAATGCGCTGTCAATGACATCGGTTATGATCTTGTGACAGAGCAAGACCGGTCTGTTGATGCCATCCGCCGCCGAGAGTATGTAGTGTTGCGCCGCCGTGTGCTGCTGTCGTGGATACTCTCCGTTGCGGTCATGTGCGTCAGCATGCGGGGGGTGGACATGGGTGGAGCGGCCCCTGCAAACCAGGTGGCATTGTTGCTCGCCTTGGCAAACATGTGGGCGTGTGGACGCATGTTCTATGTGAGTGCCGTCCGCCAGTTGCGCCACGCCACGGCCAGCATGGACGTGCTGGTGGCCCTCTCCACGCTGGTGTCGTTCTTTTTCTCTGTCTATAACACCTTTTGGGGCGACGCCCTCCTTACCTATTTCGACTCGTGTGGCATGATCATCACCTTTGTGCTCACTGGCCGTTTGTTGGAGGAGAAAGCCAAGGACGGCACAGCCATGAGCATCCGTCGGCTGATGGGGCTGGCACCCAAGACGGCTCACGTGGTAAGCCGTGACGGTGAGAACTGCACGGTTGATGACGTGCCTGTGGCTACCATCAGCGTGGGCGATGTGCTGGAGATTTTGCCAGGCGAGCGTGTGCCCGTCGACGGCGAGGTGGTTGAGGCCGAGAGTTTTATGACTCCTGATGCCGCCTATGTCGATGAGAGCATGATTACTGGCGAACCCACTCCTGTGGAGAAACGGCGTGGCGCACGGCTGTTGGCAGGCACCATCCCCTCACAAGGCAAGTTGCGCATGCGGGCCCGGCAAGTGGGCGAGCAGACCGCCTTGGCGCACATCATCCGCATGGTGCAGGAAGCCGAGGGGTCCAAGGCTCCCGTTCAGTGCATCGTCGACAAAGCTGCGAGGGTGTTTGTGCCCGTGGTGTGCATTATGTCGTTGCTCACCTTCCTGGTGTGGCTGGCCGCAGGCGGATTGTCCATGCTGCCTCGGGCTGTGGTGTGCGCAGTCACGGTGCTGGTGGTGGCCTGTCCGTGTGCCATGGGCCTGGCCACTCCTACGGCCCTTATGGTAGGCATCGGCAAGGCGGCAGAGCGCCACGTGCTCATCAAGGATGCCACCGCCTTGGAGCGCATGCGCCAGGTGGATGTGGTGGTGACCGACAAGACAGGTACGCTGACCACGGCCAATCGACAGGTCGATTTCACTCAGGCCGACCAGGTGCCTCTCGATGAGCGTGAGACACTGAAGCCCCATGCCCGCGAGGCTTTGCAAACGTTGCAGAGTCATGGTGTGGAGGTCTGGATGATGAGTGGTGACAAGGAAGAGGCCGTCAGTCATTGGGCTGACAAGGCTGGCATAACCCGTTATCAGTCGGGTTGCACGCCACAAGACAAGGAAGCGCTCGTCAGGCGTCTCCAGGCAGAGGGCAAGTGTGTTGCGATGATTGGCGATGGGGTCAACGATGCGCAGGCTTTGGCCGTGGCTGATGTGTCTGTGGCCATGGGCAACGGCACTGATGTGGCCATGGATGTGGCGCAGGTGACCCTTATGACTGATGACTTGCGTGCTTTGCCCTATGCCTTGCACTTGAGCCGGAAAACAGTGGGCATGATTTGGCAAAACCTCTTTTGGGCCTTTGTTTACAACCTTGTGTGTGTGCCGTTGGCCGCTGGCGTGCTGTGGTTCTTCTATGCTGAGCCGCCCATTCAGCTCACACCCATATGGGGTTCGGCACTTATGGCCTTCTCTAGTGTCAGCGTGGTGCTCAACTCGCTGCGCCTGCGGCTTGTGGCCGATTGGTGACAGCGTGGTGTTACAACTTTAGAAATCCCATGCCTTAGTTGTTCTGGGGCATGGGATAATTGTATTGTCCCCAATAGCCTGCGTTGCTCTTGGGATACCAGTTTTTTTCTACCGAAAGTTCCACGGAGAAGGTGCGGTTGGGTGTCCATCTGACGGCGGCACCCAGTTTGTCGCCCAGGTCGTTTCCCATGAGGGGCGAGTAGCCCCAACCATAGTAGCCCAGGCCGTAAGGCGCGTAGCCAGCATAGGTGCCACCCTGGTTGACCAGCGACTTCTGACCGTAGACATAGGCAGCCCAGTGGTCGTCGAACTGATAGCCAACCTCGGCAGTCAGTCCTCCGCTGGTGTAGCTGTCGCCCCGCCAGTTCAGGTGGTTGATGTATCCGCCTGCGGCCACCCATCCGCGTTTGCCCAAACGTTGGAGCCATGTGGCGGTGAGCCGTTGGCCGAAACCGCCACCCTTGGCGTGCTTGCCAAAGGTGGCGAAGGCACTTATGTCAAGACTCACGTTGAGACCTTCGTGCATGAGACCGTAATTATAATAGGTGGAGTAGGGGGTTGGATACCATCTCGTGCTGTCGCTTTCCTCCTCGTGTCTGACAGGCTTTTCGGCTGTTTCCCGCTGATTGTGAGCCGCTATCTTGGTTGCCGGAGCCATCGACAGTGATGGCGAAGATGTCAGCTGGGGTTGTAGGGATTGTGGGCGCATGGCCTTGATAGCTCCGATGGGCTTCATGGCCGATGGAGTCTTGAAAGCCGAAAAATCGCTTTGCGCCATGAGCGCAGTGACCATGCTGGAAGCAACGATAAGTGACAAAGGTCTTTTCATGCGATATAGTTCTTTGGTTGCAAATATACATAAGCTCTCGGGTTCGTCTGCTGACGTTTATGGTTTTTTATTATTGTTTTGATTAAAATTCCTTAAAACTGTTGCCTTTGCGTTGACAACTGTTACATTCATGCGTTTATGAAACGTATATAAATAAACGATGTGCAGGACGTGGGCCATCGAAGAGCAGCACCGCGAATGCCCCCCCTGCCCGGCGATGCCTTGGAGCGGTTGAAGAGCCGCCGGGGTGCTCATCCTGAATTCTATAACCCAATGGTGCTGCGACCAAAAACAATGATGAAACAATCTCTATGGAGCCTCCTCCTGATAACCCTTCTTCTCCCTGCGACGACCGCCTTGGCCGCCTCCAAGCGTGTGGCGGTGAAGCAAGCTGGCACCTTGTCGCAAGTTCTCACGCTCAAGCAACAAAAGACAGTGACGCGCCTCGCCGTGGAGGGCACGCTCAGCGTTGCCGACTTCAAGGTGGTGCGGCAGATGGCCAACAAGCGGACGGGAAAGCTCCAGGCGCTCGATCTCTCGAAGGCCCGTATCCTGACGGGTGAAGATATTTTCAAAGTTCCCGACAGTCTGTTTGCCCATTGCGATGGGTTAGTAGAGCTTGAGATGCCCGACAGTCTGCTGACCATAGGTGTGAACAGTTTCGTGGAGTGTTCGTCTCTTAAGTGTATCACGTTTCATAATCTGTCATACATTTCCTATGGGATGTTCCGTGAACTGCCTTCGCTCGAGACCTTGATGGTTACAGGACGAGTGGTTCACATAGATAGCACGCCTTTCCAAAATCTGCCTAGATTGCAGCGTGTTGTGTTTGGTACGGTGATCAGCACGGGCGGTCCTTATTTGGCGCAAAACTGCCCAATGCTCCATGACGTGGTGTTCAGAGGATTGGTCTACAATCCAAGCCTGACGCAGTTGGAGGGGTGCCCTCTCTTGAAAGAGTGCCGGGTGGAAGGCTATCTGGGCTACTGCAAATCGGATTTGTACAGAGGCCGCTCATTTATTGAGGGGAGTAGCGTCATAGCCGACTCGGCAGCCCGTGTGTTGCAACGCGAGCTGGCCTCTGCGGAGGCCCCCCTGTTCCTCCGGATGGTATGTGCAACCGCAACTTACAATGTGGCATGCTTCTATTCATTGAAGAATGATACGGCCAACGCACTCCGTATGCTCGACTTGTCGTATGAATTCAATCCGGCCAGTCAGTCGTATGCCCACATCCAGCAAGACTCCGACCTCGACAACGTGCGCCATACGGCTCATTACGCCCAATATGCCGAGCGTGTGCGCCAGCAGACCGACTATCTTTTCATCCTTCGCCAGAGTCCGGCTTATGCCACGGGTGAGGACAAACGGCCCCGCCATTTTACCTATGCGCCAGCCGCTGACTCAAGCCTGGTGCGCATCAGAGAGTATTTCAACCTTGACAGCATCGCAGGCAACGGCGATGAGGTCAGCCGCATCAAGAATATCATGTATTGGCTCCACGACGAGATACGGCATGACGGCAGCAGCGCAATACCCAATGTTCCCCGCACGGCCATTGACCTCTACAAGGCATGCAAGGCCGAAAACCGGGAGCTGAACTGCCGTGGACTGGCCATCGTGCTGTCTGAACTCTATCTGGCCATGGGCTATCCCGCTCGCTTCATAACTTGCCAGTCGAAAGCTCACGATACCGACCCCGACTGCCATGTGATATGCGTGGTGTGGAGCAAGGAACTCGACAAGTGGGTGTGGATGGACCCGACGTTTGCTGCCTACGTGAGCGACGATAACGGACAGTTGCTCAGCATTGCTGAGGTGCGCGAGCGGTTACGCGACGGCCGTCCACTGGTGCTCAATGAGGATGCCAACTGGAACCACCAGACAAAGCAGACCAAGGAGGAGTACCTCGACAACTACATGGCCAAGAATCTCTATTACCTCTCGTGCTATATGGACTTGGGAGTCAACACCGAGAATGGGGCTCGTGAGTCGGTGTCGCTCCAGCCCAGTGGCCACCACGCCAGAATCAGCCATATTGTAACCTCGGACGATGCATGGTTTTGGCAGACACCCGACCTCAAGTGATTCTTTAAACTTGTGAAAGAAAAAATAGAATTTTTCTTCAAAAATGTTTGTCGGTCTCAATAAAAAGTTATACTTTTGCACTTGAAAACAATATAAAGAGATTGATAGAATGAAGTCTTACGCATCTTTTTACGCTTATTATTTTTACTTTGCATTGCGATGTGAAGCGGGAAGTTGCGTGTAGAGTTCAACTTAAGGTAGATATTAAACCGATAGAGGTTTGCATCCAATTCCCGTTTCATGTAAGTGAGACGGGAATTTTGTTTGTAAGGTACCTCCCAACGAGAAGAACATGAAGAGAATAGCCATACAAGGAGTGCCAGGCTCCTTCCACGACATTGCCGCCCATCAGTATTTCGAGGGCGAACAGATTATGCTGATTTGCTGCGACACGTTCGAGGAAGTGTTCGAAAACATCAAGCGAGACCCTACCGTCATCGGTATGCTGGCCATCGAGAACACCATTGCGGGCAGCCTGTTGCACAACTACGAACTGCTCCGGGCCAGCGGAACGACCATCGTCGGCGAACACAAGCTCCACATCCGGCACAGCATCTGCTGTCTGCCCGATGACGACTGGACAACATTGCAGGAGGTCCACTCGCATCCCGTGGCGCTGATGCAGTGTCGCTCCTTCCTCGCCAATCATCCCGTCTTGAAGGCTGTTGAGGATGAGGACACTGCCGGCAGTGCAGCCTACATACAAAAGAACCAATGTCGCGGATGGGCAGCCATCTGCCATGCCGACGCCGCCGGGATGTACGGCCTCAAGGTGCTGGAGGACCACATCGAGGACAACAAGCACAACTTCACGCGGTTCCTGGTGGTCAGCGACCCGCGCAAGGCCGATTTCCTGCGCCCTCTAAGCCAGTCTCACAAGGCCAGCATCGTCTTCTCGCTCCCCCATGCGGAAGGTTCGCTGTCGAAGGTGCTCACCATTCTCAGCTTCTATGACATCAACCTCACCAAAATCCAGAGCCTGCCTGTCATAGGCCACGAGTGGGAATACCTCTTCTATGTGGACGTCACCTTCTGTGACCTGATACGCTACCGCCAGGCCATCGATGCCATCACGCCCCTGACAAAAGACATCAAGATAATAGGAGAATATCAAGAAGCTAAAAACGAACAGATATGATCAAACCAGCAGAGAGAGTAAACTCCATCCAGGAATACTACTTCAGCAGGAAGTTGAAAGAGGTGGCCCGGCTCAACGGCGAAGGCCAAGACATCATCTCCTTGGCTATCGGCAGCCCCGACATGCCGCCCTCGGAACAGACGGTCGACAGACTATGCGAGGCTGCTAGGCGCCCCGATGCCCACGGCTATCAGCCCACGGCCGGACTGCCCGAGCTGCGACAGGCTATGGCCGGGTTCTACAAGCGCACCTATGGCGTGGACGTCGACTGGGCCGGGGAGCTGCAACCCATCATCGGTTCGAAAGAGGGAATCATGTACGTGACCCTTGCCTTCTGCAATCCAGGCGACGAGGTGCTGGTGCCCGACCCGGGATATCCCACCTATACGGCTATCAACAAGATTTTCGGCACCAAGATTGTGAACTACAATCTCCGGGAAGACAATGGTTGGCAACCCGACTTCGATGAACTGGAACGGATGGATTTGAGCCGTGTCAAGGTGATGTGGGCAAATTATCCCAACATGCCCACTGGCGGCAATGCACGTCGCGAGACACTTGAACGACTAGTGAGTTTTGCCAAGGAGCACGGCATCGTGGTGGTCAATGACAATCCCTATTCGCTCATCCTCAACGAGCACCCCATGAGCATCATGCAGGTGCCGGGGGCGAAAGACTGCTGCATTGAGCTCAATTCCATGTCGAAGAGCCATAACATGCCCGGCTGGCGTGTGGCCATGATGGTCAGCAACAAGCAGTATATACAGTGGATGTTCAAGATCCAGAGCAACATTGAGAACGGAACATTCCGTGGCATACAGCTCGCTGCTGCTGAGGCCTACAATACCAATACGCCCGAATGGCACCGGGAGAACAACATCGAAAACTACAGACGGCGCAGGCTGGTAGCCGAGCAGATTATGAAGACGCTTGGCTGCACCTACGACCCGTCGCAGGTGGGTATGTTCCTCTGGGGACGCATCCCCGACAAGTACGACGATGTAGAGCAGCTCACGGAGCGCGTGTTGCACGAGGCAAAGGTGTTCATCACGCCCGGCTTCATATTCGGTAACAACGGACGCCGGTACATCCGCATATCGCTCTGTGCCAAAGACGAAAAAATCAAGGAGGCCCTCCGCCGTGTGCAAGCCCTCAAATGGTGAGGTTACAGGCTACCTCCAATAACATAACAACCAAGCATAAAACAACTAGTCATTATGGATAATAATTTGGAATTAGAGCTCGAGCCGTTGCATTTGCCGAGCGACAACGAACGCCCCTTTGTCATTGCGGGCCCTTGCAGCGCCGAAACCGAGGAGCAAGTGATGGCCACTGCACGTCAGTTGGCCGAAAAGGGATGCCACATGTTTCGTGCCGGTGTGTGGAAACCCCGCACCAAGCCCGGAGGATTTGAGGGCAACGGCGAGAAAGCCTTGCCTTGGATGAAGGCCGTGAAGGAAGAGACGGGCATGCTCACCTCCACCGAGGTGGCCAAGCCCGAGCATGTGGAGCTCTGCCTGAAGTATGGCATCGACATCCTTTGGGTGGGAGCTCGCACCTCTGCCAACCCCTTCGCCATGCAGGACCTGGCCGACGCACTGCGTGGGGTGGACATCCCCGTATTTGTGAAGAACCCCGTGAACCCTGACCTGGAGTTGTGGATCGGTGCCATGGAGCGTATCAATCAGGCTGGCATCAAGCGCATGGCGGCTATCCACCGTGGCTTCTCAAGCTACGACAAGAAGATTTACCGCAACCTCCCCATGTGGCAGATACCCATGGAGCTGCACCGACGCATACCCAACCTGCCTATTATCTGCGACCCCAGCCATATCGGCGGACGGCGTGAGCTGATTGCCCCCCTCTGCCAGCAAGCCATGGATCTGGGCTTCGACGGCCTTTTGGTGGAGAGCCACTGCAGTCCCGATGAGGCATGGAGCGATGCCAAGCAACAGGTCACGCCCGATGTGCTCGACTACATTCTGAGCCTTCTGGTGGTGCGTGACGAGAAGACGACGACAGAGGGCATCCAAACCCTACGCCGCCAGATTGACGAGCTCGACAATCAGGTGATGGAAGTGTTGGCCAAGCGCATGCGAGTGTGTCGTGAGATTGGACAATACAAGAAAGAACACAACATGACGGTCTTCCAGAGCAACCGTTACAATGAGATTCTGGAGAAGCGCGGTGCGCAGGCCAGTGTCTGTGGTGTCGATCCCACATGTGCTGCACAGATTTTTGAGCTCATCCACCAGGAGAGCGTACGCCAGCAGATTGAAATCATCAACCAGTAAAACAGCGGATACAATGAGAATACTGATCATGGGAGCGGGGAAGATGGGCTCGTTCTTTATCGACCTGCTCAGTTTCGACCATGAGGTCGCCGCTTATGAGCACGACACCAAGCGGTTGCGCTTCACCTACAACTGCCAGCGTTTTACCTCACTCGATGAGGTGCGTGCCTTCGAGCCCGAGCTGGTCATCAATGCTGTGACGGTGAAATACACCATACCGGCCTTTGAGGAGGTGTTGCCCTACCTGCCCGAGCACTGCATCATATCCGACATCGCATCGGTGAAGACCGACCTGAAGGCATTCTACGAGAAGGCTGGACACCCCTATGTCTCCACGCATCCCATGTTTGGCCCCACCTTCGCCAATCTCAACCAGTTGTCGCATGAGAATGCCATCATCATCAAGGAAGGTGACTACATGGGCCGCATCTTCTTCAAGGATATCTACCAACAGTTGGGACTCAACATCTACGAGTATTCTTTCGAGGAGCACGACAAGACCGTGGCCTACTCGCTGAGCATACCCTTTGTGTCGACCTTTGTGTTCTCAGCGGTCATGAAGCACCAGGACGCACCCGGCACGACCTTCAAGCGCCACATGAACATAGCGCGCGGTGTGCTCTCGGAGGACGACTACCTGTTGCAGGAGGTGCTTTTCAATCCCTACACGCATGACCAAGTGGCGAAGATACGCACAGAGCTCAAGGAATTGTTGGACATCATAGACAACAAGGATGCTGAGGGCATGAAAAGCTATCTGACCCGCATCCGGACTAATGTCTTTGAGTAAGAAACCAAGAAAAGACGGGGTGGAAATTGAGGAAATTTCCACCCTTTTTCGTATTTATTAAAAACCATTGATGATGAAAAGACCTCTATTACTCTTCCTGCTGACTATATGGGCAACTGTCTTGTGTGCGCAGACTTACGTCCGCAAGACCAATTTGCCGTGCATTTATGTCAACACCGAAGGACACAAGGCTGTTGTGAGCAAAGACAATTACATTTTTGCCACTATGATCTATGTAGACGAGAACGACGTGCAGACCACCTACGACAGTTTGCAGATACGCGGCCGTGGCAACTCCACATGGAACATGCGCAAGAAACCCTACCGCATCAAGTTTCAAGACAAGGAGAAATTCCTGGGCAAGGGCTACGCCAAGGCCAAGAGCTGGACGCTCCTGGCCAATGCAGCCGATAAGACCCTGATGCGCAACGCCGTCACATCGGCCATGGGAGACTTCCTGGGCATGGCATTCAATCCCGCCGCCAAGTTTGTGGATCTTGTGATTAACGATGTCTATCTGGGGACCTACCAGATTAGCGACCAGGTGGAGATGCGCTCCCATCGGGTGGACCTCACCGAGCAAGACTATCCACTCACCGACACGTCAGACATCACTGGAGGATATCTGCTTGAGGTAGACCGGTCGTTTGATGGCAACTATTTCATCAGTTCCACCTACCAGCAACCCGTGAGAATACACTATCCCGACGAGGACGAGATAGCCGCCGAGCAGCAATCCTGGATTAGCGACTATATAAACAGGTTTGAGAAAGCTCTGGCCTCGTCCGACTATCGTGACGCCCAACGGGGCTATCGCCCCTTTGTCGACTCAGTGTCGCTTGCCAACTGGTATGTGGCCACAGAGGTGTCGGCCAATGTGGACGGATTCTACAGCACGTATTTTTACAAGGAGCAGGGCGACCCGCATCTCTATTGGGGGCCGCTTTGGGACTACGACATCGCCTACAACAACGACAACCGCACCGACCGTGGCGGCAGTAACACCACGCGCCAACTGATGGCAGACGTGGCTTACAGCGGCACGAAGGATTGGGTGAAACGCATGTGGACCGACCCTTGGTTTGCCCGTCTCGTTTATCGCCGCTACCAACAGGCGCTCAGCGACGGGCTTGTCGACTTCCTCCACCAGAAGATAGACAGCCTGGCCTCGCTGCTCGACGAGTCGCAACAACTTAATTACCGCAAGTGGGGCATCAACACGAGGATGTATCACGAGATGGTGCTCTACTCCAGTTACAAACAGTATGTGGCCGACCTCAAGCAGTTTATCTGCGACCATACCGACTATCTCTCCACGGTCTTCGCCTCCAAGCAGCCCAGTCAGCCCGACCAGCCCGTCACACCGACTGACTCTACGCCACCTTTCAAGCCCGAGGACTATTATTACCGTGTGCTCAACGCTGGCAACTCCATGGCCATGGAAGGCGGATCGACAGACCAGGTCTACAGCTATTACAACCAGAGTGACCGTCACGATGAGGAGTGGGCCATCCGTCCTGTAGGCACATATTTCTCGCTGGTTAACAGAGGGCAAGGCAAGGCGTTGAGCGACCCGTCGCCGACGGCCCAAGTGGGAACGCAGCTCGGTTTAGCTGAGGTAGACACTACCGATGCTCGCCAGTTGTGGGACATCATACCTCAAGGCACGGAGGGCTACTACAACCTGCGCAACATCCACACCAACCACATAGCCAACCTTTCTGGCGGCAGCTCTAACGCCTTTGCGAACATCTTGAGCTACACCAACGACTCGCGCAACGGCACCAGCAAAAACCGCCTCTGGTACTTCGCGAAAGGTGACCGACTGTCATCCGACGCGACAGGCATCGACCTCGCCGAGCCCGACGAGTATGCGCTGGCCTACAATCGCGACTTGGACTATCTCCACTTTGGCAGCGAGACTCCTGAGCATCTGGCCTTCACAGCCAATGTCTACGACACGACTGGCCGCAAGGTCGCCTCCTTCCCGGCCTCCGGGAAATGCGATGTGAGCACCCTGCCAGCCGGTGTCTATGTCGTGAGCTGGACGGTGGGCGGACATCACCGCAGCGCCAAGTTCAGCAAGTAGTTTGTTCCTAACTTCCATATGGTTTGTCCATGTGTTTTCTAATTATTGGTGTCCGGTAAAAAACTCATACAATGTTGTAATATATTGACTGTCTCTTCGTTACAAAGATTATGGATATACGGGACTTGCCTGTTACGAAAGTTTTTACCGGACATCAATAATTCCTTAACGCAAGCGGCAACATCTCTTTGAAGGTGTTGCCGCTTGTTGTTCGA
>CAVDNW010000040.1:0-22211 GCA_963610435.1 Oscillospiraceae bacterium
AATCTGTCGTCCCTACGGGACTCGCCAGTTGCGCTGTTTTTACCAGACACTAATAAAACTGAAACTTATCTTTATTTGACAAAAGTGCTTCTGAGAATGGCTCCGTAGCCAACGGACGTCCGTTGGTTTTCAAATGAGCCAAAATTGCACGTTTTAAGCAAGTTGCTGAAAACCAGATTGTTGTGTTGCGCGACGGACGGTTTGTGAATTGTTTGCAGCCCCTCTTTTGATGAAAGGTGTCATATCGAGTGACGGAAGATGCCGTATGGAGGGACAATCCGTGCCGAAAGCAGCGATGAAAGGGGCCAAACCATGGCACGATAAGGCATCTGTCGTGGAAGATAATCCTTGCTGCGATGACCTGTTCTGTGTTTTTCCTTCCTGCGGCAACCCAAAAGCCGTAGTACGGCACGCTGGAAGGAGCGGCGCGGAGTGTGCTGTTTTTTCAGAAAATAACAGACAGATGGAAAGCAACCAAAGACCACGGATTCTTGTTCTTCGGGTGTCGTGTGACGAAAATAAAATAAAACAATGGCAGAAACGCCGGCGGTGCCTGTCTCCCGTAGGAGAAGATGCCGCCGGCGTTTCTGCCATTGCTGTATATGGGCAGGCCCGTGGATTGTTTTGGTGGCGGGCTTGCCGATGCCGATGTGTATGCTTGCCTGTCCGCTCAGAACATGGTGATGGTATAGAGGTAAATCACCGCAGCGGGTATGGCCATGAGGCTGGAGTCGAAGCGGTCCATCATGCCGCCGTGTCCGGGCAGTATGCTGCCGCTGTCTTTCACGCCCAGTGTGCGCTTGAAGAGGCTCTCTACCAGGTCGCCCCATGTGCCGAAGACCACTACCACGAGGCCCAGTCCTATCCAGCCGGCCATGCTCAGCAGGTGCTCGTTGGCACCGCTGCTGGCCCAGTGGCCGATGATGGCTGCCACGATAAGCACCAGCACGCCCCCGCCGATGCTGCCTTCCCAAGTCTTGCCCGGGGATATGCGTGGGAAGAGCTTGTGCTTGCCCAACAGGGAACCAGTGCAGTAGGCACCCGAGTCGTTGACCCACAGGAAGATGAAGATGCTCAGGGGCAGCAGTTGGTCGTAGTGTACGCCGCTGCCGTCGGGTGTCATCTGAAACGCCAGAAGGTTGATGAGCGAGAAGCCCATGGCAATGTAGACTTGTCCGAACATGGTGTAGGCCCAGTCGTTGACAGCGTTCTTGCTGTTGGTGTAGAGCTCGCTGATGAGCAGATAGACGAGGGTGAGCACGTAGGGCACCATGGCGATGAAGCCTGCGATATAGCCAATCTGCCATGCGGCTGTGGCAATGAAGAGGTACACGGCTGCCACGGTGGAGATGAAGCGGTTCACCTGCACGGAGGGTGCATGGTCGTTCACCAGCCCCGTGTACTCCCACATGGTGAGGCCCGTGATGAGGGTGAAAAGCAGAACCATGGCCCTCGGGTGGAGAAGGCCGGCCACCATCACGGCAACAAACAGTACACCGGTGATGGATCTCACTATCAAGTTCTTTTGTTTTTCAGTCATAGCTTTCTGTTTTTTAGTCCAGAGACAGCCTTCTCCCGGTGACGGGGGCTGGCCGTAGTCAGTCTTGCGGTTCGCTTTGGGGAGCTTGGCCGCCGTCGTGTTTGGCTTGCGCTGCATCGTGCTCGGCCTGTGCCTGCTTCACGATGTCGGGCATATCTTCCAGCTTGGGGCCGTTCTCCTCTTCCTTCTTCTTCTCGTTGGCGAGCTGCTCATTCTCCTGAATGATTTCCTCCGAACGGCTGACCCATGGGCGCTTGCCGAAGATCTTCTCCACATCATCGGCGTAGATGACCTCGTTTTTGTAGAGAAGCTCTGCCAGCTGGTGGTGTCCTTCCTTGTGTTGGGTCAGGATATCCTTGGCGCGGGCGTACTCCTCGTTGATGGTCTTGAGCACCTCGTCGTCCATGATTTTGGCTGTCGTCTCACTGTAGGGCTTTTGGAACTGATAGTCCTGGTTGTTGTAATAGCAGATGTTGGGCAGCTTGTCGCTCATGCCTGCATAGGCCACCATGCCATAGGCGCTCTTGGTGGCGCGCTCAAGGTCGTTCATGGCGCCTGTGGATATCCGTCCCACGAAGAGGTCTTCGGCGGCGCGTCCGCCCAGCAGGGCACACATCTCGTCGAGCATCTCTTCCTTGGTCGTGATGACACGCTCCTCGGGCAGATACCACGCGGCACCCAAGGCTTGTCCTCGCGGCACGATGGTCACCTTGACCAGTGGGTTGGCATGCTTGCAGAACCAGCTGATGGTGGCGTGGCCTGCCTCATGGATGGCGATGGCGTGCTTTTCCTCGGCCGTCATCACCTTGGTCTTCTTCTCCAGTCCGCCGATAATGCGGTCGACGGCATCGAGGAAATCCTGCTTGGAGACGGTCTGCTTGTTGTGGCGCGCAGCAATCAGTGCGGCCTCGTTGCAGACGTTGGCAATGTCGGCGCCCGAGAAGCCTGGGGTCTGCCGTGCCAAGAAGTCTATGTCAAGCGAGTTGTCGGTCTTCAGCGGTTTCAGGTGTACCAGGAAGATGGCTTTGCGCTCGGCCAGGTCGGGCAGGTCCACATGGATTTGGCGGTCGAAGCGTCCGGCGCGCAGCAGGGCCTTGTCGAGCATGTCGACACGGTTGGTGGCGGCCAGCACGATGACACCCGAGTTGGTGCCAAATCCGTCCATCTCTGTGAGTAGGGCGTTGAGCGTGTTCTCGCGCTCGTCATTGCCGCCCATCGACGGATTCTTGGAGCGGGCCCGGCCTACGGCGTCGATCTCGTCGATGAAGATGATGCAGGGGGCCTTCTGCTTGGCTTGTGCGAAGACGTCTCTGACGCGTGAGGCACCCACGCCGACGAACATCTCTACGAAGTCGGAACCCGACATCGAGAAGAAGGGTACGCCAGCCTCGCCGGCCACGGCTTTGGCCAACAGCGTCTTGCCCGTGCCCGGAGGCCCTATGAGCAACGCTCCCTTGGGGATTTTTCCGCCCAGCTCGGTGTATTTCTGCGGATTCTTCAGGAAGTCGACAATCTCTTGTACCTCCTGCTTGGCACCCTCCTGTCCGGCCACGTCCTTAAAGGTGATGCCCATCTCGCCAGCCTTGTCGTAGAGCTTGGCCTTGCTTTTTCCCACGTTGAAGATGCCTCCTCCGGCTCCGCCGCCGCGCATGCCGCGTGTCATGTACCAGAAGAAGAATATCAAGGGCAGCAGCCACAGGAAGTTGATGAGGAGATTGAGGGTGTCGCCGCTCTTTTCATTGTTGTAGCTGAAGCTGGCAATCTTGCCGCTCTTCTGCTGCGTGTCGAGATACCTTTCCAGTTCGTCGACCGAGCCAAACTCCACCTTTATGTATGGATTGGAGCCGACCTGTTGTGCCGACATCTGGAAAATGTTGCGGATGTATTTGGGCTTGACATACATCCGTAGGGTGTTTTCCTCCTTGTTGATGACCACATGGTCGGCATAGCCTTTGGCCACATAGGTCTTGAAGGCGGTGTATGTGGCCTCCTTGCTGGCTCCAGCCGACTTGGCCAGGCTGTCGCCGCCGCCCGTGAAAAAGAGGAAAGCCAGGGCAAGGCCCAAGATGACGTAGATCCATGTTGTGTTGAACCGGGGCATCTTCGGCTGGTTGTCTTTGTTTTGGAAGGGATGGTTGTTTTTTTCCATAATTACTTATTGGTATGTGTGCTTGCTGGGCACATTTGCCGTTGGTGTGCCAACAGTCAGTCGATGTTGGGCAGATGGGTGAGCTTGGAATCTTCCCACAGGTGTTCCAGATCGTAGAAGGCCCTCAGCTCGGGCACAAAAATGTGTACCAATACATCGACAAAGTCGATGGCAACCCACTGGTTACTGCCCAGCCCGTTCACTCCTACAGGCTTTTCTTTCAGCTCCTTGCGGCATCCTTCGGCCACCGACTCGGCAATGGCTTCCACCTGAGAGGGGGAGTTGCCCTGGCATATCACAAAACTCTTGGCAATGGCACCGTCGATGTGGCTCAAGTCGGCGATGACGATGTCCTGTCCTTTCTTCTCTTGAATGCCTTTGACAATGGCGTTTACAAGATTTGTTGTCTCTGTCATTAAATAGTTCTTAATAAAACGAATGTCTTGATATTTATCTTGGATAGTTAGCGCAAAGGTACATCAATTCTATCGAAAATCCTTGAAAAGCCATACATATTTGATGTTTTTTATGAACTAAGTGCAATCGTTAAGGTATCATTCTTTTCATCGGATAGGGTGGCTACGTCATGAACGGGCCTCATGATACGGTTGCGTGATGGGCTCCTGACAATGTTGTGGGTGGCATGGGAAAGATTGGACCAAGATGCCGTGCCTTTGCTGTGCACGGCCGTCGGAGGCGAGCGTGATGTCCAAAAATCCACGGTTCTGTTTAAAAAGAAGAAAAAACAAAGGGCTGGAGGAAAAAAAGTTCGCGAAATGTTTGGCTGTTATCTCAAAAGTTACTACCTTTGCAATCGCAATTCAGAAATGAATAAGCAACAACATTTTGGGGCATGGTGTAATGGTAACACTACAGATTCTGGTCCTGTCATTCATGGTTCGAGTCCGTGTGCCCCAACAAGAAACCAAACTGCTTGTATGAGTGGTTTGGTTTTTTTGTTTTACCAACAATGATGTTCGAAATGAAGTTTACCCGTAGATTACAGATGCTTTTGCTGCTTTCGTTGGCTTTGTTGCTGTTGCCGGCCTTATCCCAGTCTTCTCCATGGTTATGTGTCCGATCTTCCGCCTGCCCCGCAAAGACTGTCGTCTGGCAAGCGGGAACGGTCGTCAGCCCACAAGAAGTGGGCAAGATGGGACTGGCCGAGTGTTTCTGCATAGAGCCGATATCCGATGAGGTGTTTGCCCGTATGCGGGGAAAGTCGTATCCTGACGGATGTCGCATCAGCCGGTCGAGCCTCCGCTACGTAAGGCTGCTCCACCACGATTTGGATGGCAAGATACGTATGGGCGAACTCGTTTGCAACAAGCAGATAGCCTCCGACGTGCTTAGTGTCTTTCGGACGTTGTATGACGAGGGCTATGCCATCCACAGTGTCCGGCTGATAGACGATTTCGGGGCCGATGATGAGCGCTCCATGAGGGCCAACAACACCAGTTGTTTCTGTTATCGTGAGGTGAAAGGCTCTCGCAAGTTGTCTGCCCACGCCCTGGGCATGGCTGTGGATCTCAATCCGCTTTACAACCCCTGTTGCCGCAAGCTGCGCAACGGCAAGCTGTCGGTTCAGCCTTCCAACGGTGTGAAGTATTGCGACCGTGGGGGACAATATCCTTATAAGATAACACGTAAGGATCTGGCTTACCGTCTCTTCGTGGGGTGCGGCTTCCGATGGGGAGGCGCATGGCGGACGGTGAAAGACTACCAGCACTTTGAGAAATAATAGTACGCAGTGTCTTCATCCGCTGATGCTGCGACCTTCTGTAATTGTTTCCTGACGCGACAAAGGCAGTAGGGGAGACCCGACTGGAACGCAATAACCCTCCCCGTGTGGCATCTGCCGTATGGGGAGGGTTGTCATTATGTGTCGGGATGGTGCGCTGCTCTGTGTCCGGCCTGCGCTGTCATCCGTCTTTAGTCTTTGTTCTCAGAGGCCTCGGTGGACGCTTTCTCCTGCTTGTTCTGCGTGTCGATGGCCTTGATCTTCTGGCGAGTCAGCTCCACCTCGTCCTTGAGCTTCTGCACCTTTCGGTTCATCTCATCGACGAGCGAGTTGCCTCGCTTGCTTGCTATGTTGAGGAATCCAAGGTTGTTCTCATAGGTGGCCACCTCCTGCTTGAGCTGTTCGTAGCGGCGCATGAGCCGTGAACGCTCGTTGTCGACGGCGTCTTCGCCACGCTTGGCCACACTCTTAAGGTTACTCTTGAAGTTGTCGAGGCGACGGCGTTGGGTGGAGATGTGACGCTCCTGGTAGATCTTGTCGAGCACATCGTGGAACTCCTTGTACACCTTGTCTTTCTCCCTGTAGGGTACGTGGCCGACGCTGTTGTACTCTTCGATGAGCTTCTGCACCTTCTCCTGCGCGTTGTCGGCTGTCTCCTCAGCAAGGGCTTTCAACTGCTCGATGACGTTGCGCTTCTTCTCCAGGTTGGCACTTTCCTCGGAGCGTGTGCCGGCGTGTGCGGCTTTACGGGCCTCGAAGAAATGGTTGCAGGCCGTGAGGAATTCGTCCCACAGTTTGTCGCCCAGCTTCTTGGGCACAGTGCCGATGGTCTTCCACTCCTTCTGCAAGGCAATGAGCTTGTCGCTGGTGGCCTTCCAGTCGGTGGAGTCGGCCAGTTCCTGTGCCTGTGCCACGAGGGCGCGCTTCTTCTCGGCGTTCTTGGCAAAGACTTGCTTCATCTCCTTGAAATGGGAAGCCTTCTTGGTGAAGAACTCATCGCAGGCGGCGCGGAAGCGCTCGAAAATCTTCACGTTCATCTTTTGAGGCGCGAAACCGATGCTCTTCCATTGTTGTTGGATATCGATGATCTGCTTGCTGTGGTTCTCCCAGTCGCTTGCGTTCTTGTTCTCTTCCTTGGCGATGGCCTCTACCTGCTCGCAGAGGGCGGTCTTCTTCTGGAGGTTTTCTTCCTCCTGGGCTCTCAGTTGCTCAAAGTGCTGCTGGTGTTTCTTGTTGACAACCGTGCTGGCAGCCTTGAAGCGGCTCCATATTTCTTCGCGTAGCTCCTTGGCCACGGGACCAATCTCGCGATATTGGTTGTGCAGCTCCTGCAACTGGTGGAATGCGCTCACCACGTCGTTCTCGTCGGCCAAACGCTCGGCTTCTTCGCAAAGCTTGGTCTTCAGCTCGAGATTCTTCTTGAAATCGTACTCGCGTGCCTCGCGGTTGAGATTGAGTAGGTCATAGAACTGCTCGACGTAGAGCTGGTAGTTGCGCCACACCTCGTTGGCTTTCTCTGCCGGCACGGCCTTGATCTCCTTCCACTCCTGCTGAAGAGTCTTGAACTCGTTGTATGACTTGTTGGCCTCTTCGGGTGAGGTGGCCATGGCCTTGATTTTCTCGATAATCTCCAGCTTGCGCTTGAGGTTGTTTTCCTTCTCGGCCTCTTGCTGCTGGAAAATCTTGGCGCGCTTCTCGCGGATAACCTGCATCTGCGCCTTGAAATCGTCTTCTGCCTCGTCGGGTGTGACGACATATTTCTCCGGGTCACCGCCAGCCTCCAGATAGTCTTTCTGCTGTTGCTCGCGTTCAGCGATGTGGAACCTGTAGAACGCCGACTTCAAGTGCTCCACCTCATCCTTGTTGGGGTTGTCTTCGCTGGCTGCGATTTCCTTGGCCCTTGCCAGCACCTCTTGCTTGTTGGCATAGATTTTCTTGAAGGTCTCCTCGGCCTTGGGCGCTTCAGCTTTGCCGGCAGGGGCTGGAGCCTCGTTGCCTTCGCTTGCTTCTGCCTGGGCAGTGGGCACCGTTGTCTCCTCGGCTGTGGCCTCTGGGACGGGTTGGGTGGCTTCGTCTGCCTGTGCCGACTCGGTGTTCACATTCTCTACTTCAGAAGCGGCTTGCACCGCCTTCTGCTCGTTTTCAATCTTGTCCTGTTGCAGGACATTCTCTTGAGAGTCCATCATTTCACTGTTTTAAGTTTATGACTCGGGTTCCATAGCCATGCCTTGGCGCGCGTGTCGCCACCGAAGGGCATGGCCTCCAATGAATTAAATAATTGTGTGCAAACTTAAACAAAAAAAACGGATATGGCAACAAAACGATGATTTTTTTTCCTTGCACGTGCCTTTTTATAGCCCCTGCCTTCCATTGCTGAGCGAAAGCAGGGGCCGTCTGGCGGCTAATTGTCTGTCATTTCTGTTGTTTTGGGTACGATGGTCTCACCGAATGCTTGCTTGAGGAGCTTATCATAATCCATGTTTCTGAACATCTTGACCTCTTGTTCTTCTTTTGGGGTCTTGGCATGGGTGAGCACCTCGTCGAGCGCCAGGAAGTAAGCCATCTTGCCATCTTTGAACAGGATGACGCTGGCACGGTTGATGCGGTCGTCCCAGTTGTGCTTGGTGCTGATGAGTACGTCATAGAGCTCAATGGCTTTGGCGAAGGCCTTGCGCGCCCGTGTGCGGTCGCCTTGGCGGTCGTGTGCCATTCCCTCAAGCCGTATGTCCAACCTTCTGCAAAATGAAGAAGTGGATCCTTGGGGCTTTTGATATACATGGTGTCCATGTAGGCAAGGGCCGCTTTGTATTCCCTTTTGTTCAGAAAACCTCCAAGTGCGACCAATCCTTAAGAATCTCTTGCTTGTTTGCTAATTGCATGTCTTTGGTTTGTTTGCAAGAGAATAGGCTAAGGACAAGAAAGCTCATCAAAAGTATGAAGTTTAGTTTACTCCTTTTAAATAAATGCGTCATTTTCTGTGTGTTTGATGACACGCACGGCATGGCTACCGTGCATGGCCTACAGCAGTCGCTTGTAGCGCAACACCACCCAGCAGAGGGCGCTGACGGCAAACGACATGACGAGGGTGATGGCGAATCCCCAGGGGTTGTTTTCCAGTCCGTTGGTGACGTTCATGCCATACAGTGAGGCGATGAACGTGGCCGACATCATGATGATAGTGACTGAGGTCAGTGTACGCATCACCGTGTTCATGTTGTTGTTGATGATGCTCGAGTAGGTGTCCATGGTCGACTCCAGAATGTCGGAGTAGATACTGGTGGTCTCTCGTGCCTGCGTCATCTCGATGTTGACGTCTTCGATGAGGTCGGCGTCGAGCTCGTCCACTTGCAACTTGAACTTCAATTTTTGCAGGAGGTTCTCGTTGCCGCGGATGGAGGTGATGAAGTATGTGAGCGAGTCCTGCAGCCTGGAGAGTCCGATGAGGCTTTCGTTGTTCACCTCGTGGTCGAGGTTGTGCTTGGCTTTCTCGATGAGCGCGTTGATTTGCTTCAGCCGCTTGAGGTACCACACGGCCGAGGAGAGGAAGAGCCGGAAAATCATGTCGACATAGTCGGTGAACCCTTCGCCGCGTTTCTGCTGGTACGACACGAAATCGATCATCATGTTGGTTTCGTAGTAGCAGACGGTGATGGTCACGTCGCGCTTGTGGATGATGCCGAGGGGTACTGTGGTATAGGGTGTGCGCGACCGTATCTCTTTGACATAGGGTATGCGTAGGATGATGAGCATCCATCCGTCGTCATACTCATAGCGGGCTCTCTCGTCGGTATCGCTGATATCGCTGAGAAAATAATCGGGGATGTTGAACTTCTCTTCCAGTTCGCGCTGGTCTTCGTCGGTGGGACAGGTGACTTGTATCCAGCAGTTGGGTTGCCATTCGGGCGTTGCCTTCAAGGTCTTTTCAATGTTCCAATATGTTTTCATTGTAGCTAATCTCCGTCATTAAGGATGTAGTGGGGATTAGCCGCCTTTGCGTCTGATCCTCACGTCATTGGTTGAATTTGTCCGCGTGATAATCGTCCATTTGTTTTGTAATATTGGTATTGTGTATGCAAAATTATAAAAAAACAAGCGAAAGGCGCGCAAAAAACTCAAGTTTTTGCGCGCCTGTCTTTTATTTTATTCGATTTGTCACACGTGGGGCCTGGCCGAGGGCGACAGGCCTCACGGGGCCGTCATCACTTTACGGGCACTTGTTCGAGTGCGGCTGTGAGCAGTTGCCAGAACGGTTCGGCAGTGTCTATCTTGAAGCGCTCGCTGGTGGTGTGGGGCGAGAGCAGTGTGGGGCCGAGCGACACGACATCCATGCCCGGGTACTTGCTTAGGATGACGGAGCACTCCAGTCCGGCGTGGTCGGCCTGTACGATGGCTTCCTTGCCGCTCTGTTCCTTGTAGACCTTCTTCAGCAGATTGAGAATCTCGCTGTCGGGATTGGGGTCCCATCCGCCGTAGCTGCCGCTGAACTCGGTTTTCATGCCAGCCATGTCGAAACAGCTCTCCAGGGTGGTGGCCACATATTCCTTCATGTCCTCGCGACTTGACCGGGCCAGGATCTGGATGACGGCCTTGCCGGCTTCGATGTCGATAATGGCGAGGTTGGATGAGGTCTCCACGACGTTGGGGTAGGACGGGATCATGCGCACCACGCCGTTGTGACAGGCATAGATGGCGTCGACGAGGTTATCTTGTATCTCCTGTGGCACCAGCTCGGAGGGATTTTCGGTGTCCTCTACGAAAAACTCGACGTTCTTCTCGATGCCGCGATACTCGTCTTCGATGGCGGTGCGCTGCTTCTCCACGAGCTTCTTGAGCGGCTCCACCTGGTCGGCGGGCAGAGCCAGGACCACTTCGGCCTTGAAGGGGATGGCATTGCGCATGTTGCCGCCGTGCCATGAGGCCAGGCGTGCGCCCGTCTCGGCGATGGCCTTGCGCACCAGGCGCACCATCTCCTTGTTGGCGTTGGCGCGGCCCTCGTTGATCTCCAGTCCGCTGTGTCCGCCGCGCAGTCCCTTCAGTGTGATGCGCACGGCTTTCTGCTGGTCGTTGGCCACGGGCTTGTACTCGAGCGATGATGTGACATCGATGCCGCCGGCTGAACCGATGACAAACTTGCCCCAAAGCTCCGAGTCGAGGTTCATGAGGATGTCTGAATGCAGTTCGCCTTCCGGCAGGTCGTTGGCGCCGTACATGCCGGTCTCCTCGTCGCGTGTGATGAGGGCCTCCACGGGGCCGTGCTTCAGGTCGGCGCTCTCCATGACACCCATGATGGCGGCCACGCCGATGCCGTCGTCAGATCCCAGAGTGGTGCCGCGTGCATGCACCCATCCGTCCTCGATGTAGGTCTCGATGGGGTCGGTCTCGAAGTTGTGCGTGCTCTCGGGGCTCTTCTGCGGCACCATGTCCATGTGTGCCTGCAGCAAGACGCCCTTTCGGTTCTCGTAGCCCGGTGTGGCGGGCTTGCGCATCACGATGTTTCCTGCGGGGTCGAGGAAGGCGTCCACGTGGTGCTCCTTGGCCCAGTCGAGCAGGAACTGCTGTACTTTCTCAAGATGTCCGGACGGACGTGGCACCTGGGTCAGCGCATCGAAGTTGCGCCAGATGGCCTCGGGTTTCAGGTTTGCGATTTCACTCATAGTTATTGTGTCTTTAAAAGTTAATGGATGCGTGTTGCGTTGGCGGGTGTCGATGTGCGCTTTCGTGTGAACGACAGAGCCATCCAGGCATAGACACCGAGGAGTACCACCAGCAGTGTCTGTACGGAGTGGACAATGAGTACGAAGAAGAGGGCGTCGTTGGCACCCACGCCAAAGAGTATGAGCATGGTCTTCACGGCAAAGTGCCAGGGGCCGGCACCATTGGGGGTGGGCACCACCACGGCGATGGATCCCACGATGAATGTCACCAACGCACAACCTACGCCGAGGTGGGAGGTGGCGTCGAAACAGAAGAACGTGAGGTAGTAGTGGAGAAAATAGCTCAGCCAGATGGCCAGCGTGAAGCCCACGAAGAGGGGCGCGTTCTTGACGTGGCGCACGGAAAGCACCCCTTGCCACAGTCCGATGAAGATGCCTTTCACCTTATTATATATGGCCATACGCTGCACGAGATACCAAAGCAGCACCGCCACGGCCATGCCGCAGACGGCGGTCACCAGCCATCCGGTGGAGGAGAAGCTGGCCAGAATCTCGTCGACGCGTGTGCCGGTCTTTTGGAAGAAAGTGTCGAATACTTTGAACTGGCAGAGCAATGTGGTACCCGTCACCACGAGGATGAGTAGCGAGTCGATAGCGCGCTCGGTGACCACCGTGCCCAGCGCCTTAGGGAACGATACGCCGTCCCAGCGCCTGAGCACACCGCAACGCGCAAACTCGCCGATGCGGGGCACCACGAGGCTGACGGCGTAGGACAGGAAGATGGAGTTGACCGCCACCGCAGCGCGTGGCCGCTCGTCTACAGGCTCAAGCGTCTGGCACCATCGCCAGCCGCGGAAGGCTTGCGCCAGGATGCCGAAGGGGAACGACAGCAACATCCAAGTCCAGTTCATCTCATGCAGCAGCACGTGCTCCATGTGGCGGAAATCGAAATCGCGGTACATCCAATAGAGTATGGCACCGCCCAACAGGAGTGACAGCGCCACCTTGAGAATGTCGCAGATGGTCTTTTTCATTTGATTTACAAAGTTAGTGGAATTAGACCGAACGGCAAAAGAAATGGGTGTTTTTTAACCATCCGTTTAACAAGTTTGACATTAGGGGCAGCCGGCGCCAACGCGCGGAGGGCCATGGAGTGCATGACAAGATGGCCGAAGTGATGTCCTTATGGCATGTGCAGCCATGCGGCCTGTCATGTGTCTTGATTTATGTCAACTGCCGACCTTGACCTGTGTCAACCGAGTTGACCTCAGTCAATTAAAACATGGAAAATGAAAGGATTTAGTGCGACTGTTTGCGCACACAGCACGAAGTTTGTACCTTTGCATCGTCGAAAGACAAAAGATTGTAATTCAAAGGATACCCCGCACAAGCGGTAGAAGAAAGGCCATCCGCAAGGGTGGTGAGTAAGAACATTAATAAACAGAGAAAGGAAAAAGTTATGAGTATGATGACATTTATTGCATTCGCAGCTGTCATGTTCGTAGGTGCTTTAGCCCTGGCATTGGCCATGGACCATATGGTGGAGGGCACCAAGTAAGCGGGTGACCGCTTTTCATTTGATTTTTAAGTTCATTCTATACAAAAAGGACTGGGATTCCCTTATGGAGTTCCAGTCCTTTTTGGCTCATCCGTTCGGGGGATGAAGACATGGCGAATGGCTGATAAGCAGGCCTTGCCGCGTTTTTTCGGATGTCTGGAGATGGCAGGCTGGCTAAGGCAAGTGATACAACATTCCCAACACTTTACAACAACTTTTGCCTGGTAAGTAAAGAAAATTCGGAACAAAACAGGTCTTCCGCAACTTGTCTTTTAGAAACTCATGGCCACGTTTCAGTGCTCTCGTGCCGGGCAGACAGCATGGTCTTGGCCAGTGTAGGAGCCGATCTTTTGGACATTGATGCCTTATCGTGGCGCGGTTGATGCCTTGTCGCAAGGTGATTAGAGCCATATTGATGGGCCGTTAACGTCTAATCGTGCCTCGATTCGGTGCCTTTTTCAAATTCTCCGGAGCAAGATAAGGATATTTTTGCAGTCGATGTGCTGTAATATATTGACTATCAGAAATGTATGCAAAAATCGAAAAACAGCGCGTATTTGAGAGCCGGTGATTCAGTGCTGACAAATATGGCTTGTTTTTCAGTACCTTTTGTTCAGGTTTTTCAGCCTTTTTCTCTTCTTTCCCGTTCAGTTATCCCCTCCGTTATGCGGTGGAACGGATAAAAATTCGTAATTTTGCGCAATGACAAAGGCGCAAGCGCCCAAACCTAACAACGAGAAAAATGAAAAAAGTAAGGCCAAAGAAAAATCTGGGTCAGCATTTCCTGACCGATCTCGGAATCGCCCGCCGCATCGCCGACACAGTGGACGCCTGTCCTGACATACCCGTGCTGGAGATAGGACCGGGCATGGGCGTGCTCACCCAATATCTGGTGGAGAAGCCGCGGGAGGTAAAGGCGGTGGAAATCGATGACGAGAGCGTGGCCTACCTCCACGCCACCTATCCTAAGCTGGAGGGAAAGATTCTGGGTGAGGACTTTCTGCGCATGGACCTCAACGAGGTGTTTGGCGGTCGTCCCTTCGTGCTGACTGGCAACTATCCCTATGACATCTCCTCGCAGATTTTTTTCAAGATGCTCGACTATAAGGCCCTCATCCCCTGTTGCACGGGCATGATTCAGCGCGAAGTGGCGCAGCGCATCGCCTCGGAGCCTGGCAACAAGGCCTATGGCATCCTGAGCGTGATGATACAGGCGTGGTACGACGTGGAGTACCTGTTTACCGTCGATGAGGGCGTGTTCAACCCGCCTCCCAAGGTCAAGAGTGCCGTCATCCGCATGACACGCAACGGTGTGGAGCAGCTGGGCTGCGACGAGGCGCTCTTCCGTCGTGTGGTGAAGACCGCCTTCAACCAGCGCCGCAAGATGCTGCGCGTGTCGCTCAGACCCCTCTTCGGCAAGGATGCGATGCCCGATGCCGCCTTCTTCGCACAGGACATCATGACCCGCCGTCCCGAACAGCTCACCGTGGCCCAGTTTGTCGACCTCACCAATCGGGTGGCGGAAGTGATGCCCGGCAAGTAATTTTTTGCCCGATTAGTTGCATCGTAAGGAAATAATCCCTAAATTTGTGCAAACAAAAATAAACCAGAAAACACATGATAGACGTAAAGCAAACATTGAAGGACGCCGAGGCTCGCATGCAGAAGGCGTCTAAGTATCTCGAAGAAGAGTTGGCCCGCATCCGCGCCGGCCGTGCCAATGCCGCCATCCTCGACGGTGTGCGTGTGAACGCCTACGGACAGAGCGTGCCCCTCAACCAGGTGGGCAACGTCGCGATACCCGACGCACGCACCATCACCATCCGCCCGTGGGACCGCAAGCAGATCAGAGACATCGAGAAGGGTATCCTCGACAGTGGTGTGGGCATCACGCCCGAGAACAATGGTGAGATGGTCATCCTGCGCCTGCCGCAACCCACCGAGGAACGCCGCAAGGAACTGGTGAAGCAGTGTAACAAGATCGGTGAGATGACCAAGGTGGAAGTGCGCAACGTGCGCGCCGACGTGAAAGACAAACTGAAGAAAGCCACCAAGGACGGACTGTCTGAGGACCAGGGAAAGGACGCCGAGGCCGAACTGCAGAAACTCCACGACAAGTATATCAAGGAGATTGACGCCACACTGGCCAAGAAGCAGAAAGAGATCATGACGGTCTAAGCCCATGCACGGCACAGTCATCAAGAACACGGGTTTCTGGTACACCGTCCTCACTGACGACGGGCGTGAGGTGGATAGCAAGGTCAAAGGCAACTTCCGTCTCAAGGGCATACGCTCCACCAACCCCGTGGCCGTGGGCGACGGCGTAGAAATCAGTGTCAATGCCGAGGGGCAGGCGCTCATCACCGCCATCGACGACCGCAAGAATTATATCGTGCGCCGCTCGACCAACCTCTCCAAGCAGAGCCATATCATTGCCGCCAACGTCGACCAGGCCTTCCTTGTGGTCACCGTGGCCCATCCCGAGACGGCCACCACCTTCATCGACCGCTTCCTGGCATCGGCCGAAGCCTACTCGGTGCCCGTGGTGCTGGTGTTTAACAAGACCGACCTGCTCTCTCCCGACGAGCGCCGCTATCAGGAGATGATGGTCCACCTCTATGAGACGGTGGGCTACGAGTGTCGGCAGGTGTCGGCAGCCACGGGTGAGGGCACCGATGCCCTGCGCGACCTGCTCGGTGGGCGCGTGACGCTGCTCAGCGGCAACAGCGGGGTGGGGAAGTCGACCCTGCTCAACCTGCTCATCCCCGGGGCCGGTGCGCGCGTGGCTGACATCAGCGACGCACACGACACGGGTATGCACACCACCACCTTCTCTGAGATGATGGCCCTGCCCGGCGGTGGCTGGATAATCGACACGCCGGGCATCAAGGGCTTCGGTTCGTTTGACATGGAGCCCGAGGAGATTGGCAGCTACTTCAAGGAAATCTTCCGTTTCTCGAAGGACTGCCGTTTCAGCAACTGTACCCATACCCACGAACCCGGGTGCGCCGTACGCCAAGCTGTCGAAGACCACTACATCGCTGAAAGCCGCTACCGCAGCTACCTCTCGATGATGCAAGATAAAGACGAAAACAAATACCGTGAGGCTTATTAGCTGAGAATAATACAAAGCTTTGGCTAATAAGCCTTTATTTATTTTACAGGATGAAACAACACATGTCTCAGTCCGGATTTTAGGGTGTCTTCGTTTGTGAAAGCAGGCCGCCAGCGCATGGTGCCGTTGTTTACTCCTGTGCCTCGAACGTAATATTTGTCACGAAAGCCATTGGGTGTGAATGGGCCGTTGCCACCGATGTCGGCTATTTCCATGCCGTGGTGGTACAGGCAGGTGGGAACCATCACCTCTGCATGGGCTGCATGACCAGCTTTCAGGTATCGGTCAAGGCAGGCCAAGGCAGCATGGGAGTAACGACAGATGGGAAGGAAAGCTTTGACACAGGCTTCCAGCGGGTAGCCGTAGTGGTTGCTGCGATGCCACCAGATCCAATCATGGTTGTTGGCTCCATACCGCTCTACATGACAAGCAAGAAGGTCGAATTCATGAAGACGGGTATCGCAGTCGTGTAGGAGCGTAAGCCAATTGCCAGTAAACTCTACATCGTACTCGATGTTCCAGTAGTGTGCGTAGCCTGAATGGTCGAGGAAGAAGCGCAAGGGCAGGAAATGGCAGCTGCCAGGCACAAGCGTGCTCTCTATTGGCACATAGCCCAACGCGCGAAGCTCATGGGGACGAATCGTCACCAATGCTATGTCTCTTGGGCAATCGATATTGGATCCCTCGCTCAATGTCATCAGCCATACCACGTCATACTTGTCCGCCGGCAGTTCCCTTCGGAGCCGCCGGTAACGCGCCATGGTATCGTCGTCCATCAAATGGGAGACAAACAGCACTGCATTTTTCATTTTGCCATTTACCTTTTGTTCCATTTCCTAAACAACAGTTCGATGAGACGTGTCTCGCCATCATACATGTAGGCCGTGATGATGCGGCGTGACTCCATGTATCTGCACACTGCAAGGCTATCCTTGGGGTGTAGCTCCATCATTGTGGAATTAGAAAGGTTTACCGGCAAAAACTCCAGTTTGGTATGATCCTCAGGGTAGACACAGATGGTGGAAGAGTCCCGCATAAATCTGGGGCGGTCCGTATGTCCGTAGATCTTCCCGTTTTGCTCCAGCACAATCTGTATGGGCACCTTGTTTCGGATGGATATTTTCGACAGCATGACACCCACGCCCACAAATGTGAGTGTAATGACGATGGTGGTGCCATATCGCAGCAAAAGCCTCATGGCGTTACTTTCCCCTCTCATGATTCTTCCAGTTCCAGTTGGTTTCTGACCAGTTCGTAATAATATCCGCGTTGCGCCACCAGTTGTTGGTGATTGCCCAGCTCCACCACCTTTCCGTGGCGGAGCACGATGATGTTGTCAGCGTTCTTCACGGTAGACAAGCGGTGAGCGATGACAAGCATGGTGCGCCCCTTGCGCAGGGAGCCGAGGTTCTCGGTAATCTTCCGCTCTGTCTCCGCGTCAAGCGAACTGGTCGCCTCGTCGAGCATGATGTACGCGGGACGCTTGTAGATGGCCCTTGCTATCATGATGCGCTGCTTCTCCCCTCCGCTGACCCCCATGCCATCGCTGCCGAGCTTCGTCTGCAAGCCCAGCGGGTGGTCGTCCACAAATTGCCGCAGGCAAACGGCATCTAGGGCCTCATCCACCCTGTGATCATCCGGCTCATTGCCCAGCACGATGTTACCTTTCAGCGTGTCTGAGAAGATATAGTTTTCTTGCATCACTACGCCCGATGCCGCCCTGACGGAGCTCGCGCTGATGTTCTCCAGGTCGTGGCCGCCAATGGTGATGTGCCCTGCCGTGGGCTTGTAGAATTTCAGCAGCAGCTTCATCAGCGTGGTCTTGCCACTGCCGCTCTCGCCCACGATGGCCGTCGTCTTCCCTGCGGGAATGGTGAAGCTGATGTCGTCAAGGGCTTTCTCGCCAATACTGCCCGTGTAGGAGAAGGATACGTGGTCCAAGGCGATGTCTTGTGGCACCACCACATCCAGGCTTTCCATGCCGAGACGGTCCTCCGGACTGCACAGCTGCACCTCCTCCGACCGTTCCAGGCTGATCTTGGCATCCTGATACTGCTGCAGGAAATTGATGAGCTGCGACAACGGACTATTGATTTGTCCGATGATGCTCGATATGCTCATCATCATGCCGAGGGTGAGGGTGCCGTTGACCACCTCGGAGGCTATCCAAAACGTGATGATGATGTTGCGCAACTGCCCGACCAGCGTGTAGCCGGCATTTTGTATCTGGTTCAGCCGCAAGCTCTTTTGTGACATCCTGTACAGTCGCTCCTGCAACTCATGCCACTCATTAAGCTTGTAAGTCTCGAATGAGTTGACCTTGATGTCGGTGATGCCCGACATGAGCTCGTACATCTTGTTTTGGTTGTGTGCGTTCAGCTTGAAGCGTTCGTAATCGAGTGCCTTGCGACACCGGAAGAAATACATCATCCACAGTGTGCAGGTCGCGGTGAAGAGCAGGTACACCAGGAGAATCCGCATGCTGTAATAGCCGATCACCACCATGAGCACGGGGACAGACAGTAGCGAGAAAAAAGTCTGCAAGGTGTTGTAGGTGACAAAGCCTTGCAACCGCCCGTTGTCGCCCAACCGCTGTTGGTAGTCGCCGATGCTCTTCGTGTCGAAGAACGTCATGGGCAGACTGAGCAGTTTGCGGAGATAGCTTTCCAGCACATTGATGTTGATGCGCGTGCCCATGTAGAGGCTCACCCAACTGCCAATCATGCTCATGAGAAACGTGCCTAGGAACAGGAACACCTGCGCAATCATGATGTTGACGATCACCCCCATGTTGCGGAGGTTGATGCCCTCGTCCACCATGGCCTGCGTCAGGAAGGGCGTGACCAGCGACAGTACAATGCCGAAGAGCATGCCCAAGGCTGTCTGCGACATCTCCCAGCGGTAGGGCCACACAAACTTGTGTGCGAAGCGTAGCAGGCTGTGCCGCTCCTTGACGTCGGCCTTGGCATAGAAATCGCCTGTGGGTTCACAAGCCACGACGATGCCCTTGTCGCCATTCAGCCAGTGCCCTGCGAAGCCGTCCTCATTCAGCGTCTGCTTGCCAAAGGCGGGATTGGCCACACGGTATTTCCATTTCCCGCTGAAGCGCCCCTTGCTGACTCCGTAGAGCACCACGAAATGGTTTTGCTCCCAATGGAGAATGGCAGGCAAGGGGCAGTTTGCCCGCAGTTGTTCCAGCGGGAGCTCAAAGGAGGCACTCTCCATGCCGATGACCTTCAAGGCGTCACGTATGCCTGCCACGCTCACCCCCTCGCGAGTCAGGTGGCTCAGCGTGCGCAGGTAGCTCAGGGGGTAGTCGCGGCCATGGGCCGAGGCCACCATGCGGATGCAGGCCGGTCCGCAGTCCATCTGGTCAAACTGGCGGGTGAAGAGCAGCTTTCCTTTCATAATCATGCAAACTGCCGCCTGCCACATGAGGGTGACAAGCGGCAGCGATTAATGGCGGCTATTTGGTGTGTTTCTTCTTTTGGCTGAAGCGGTAAGTCAGGCTCAGCATGGCGTAGCGGCGGAGCAGGTTTGTGTAGGTCTCCTGCTGCATTTGCGCATTGATGTTGTAGCTGTAGTTCGACATCTTGTTCAGCAGGTCGAACACCTCGAAGCTCAGGCGTGCCTTGCCTTTGATAATGTCCTTGCCTAGCTTGAAGTTAATGATAAACTGGTCGGTGTTGTACTTGTCGTCCGAATAGCCCCTGCGGCTGTACATCTTTAGGGTCGTGTAGAAGTCTACGCCCCACATCAAGGGCATGCCGTAGTTGACACCGTAGTTGAAATCGAAGGCGTTGAGCGTGGCGAATCGGTTGCTCTCCGAGTGGTTGAAGACTACGTTGGCCGAGACGGTCAGTGAGTAGTAGTTGCGGTAATAGCCTAGCTGTAATCGCTCTGAAGCCTGGAACCTCCTGACGGAACTCACCATGGAGGTGGCGGCGCTTGCAGTGTTGAGGTAGTCGCGGAAGTTGTGGTAGTTGAGGTTGGTCTGTGTGGTCAGCTTCCATGCCTTGCGCTTCTTGTCGAGCGGCATCTGGTAGCGGGCTTGTCCCTCGATCTCCCAGTTGCCGGCGATGGCGTCGGGGCGGTAGGTTGTGACACCCGTGCTGACATCGTAGCGCATCGATTGGCACAGCATGTTTTGCCATAGCCTGTAGGTGAGCGACGTGTTGAAGAAATGCTGGGTCTTGAGCATGTTACGTTGGTAGCTGAACGAAGCGGTGTGCTGGTGTGTATTGGGCAGGTTGTAGCCGCTCTCGCGCACGAGCAGGGGGGGTCGCGTCGTCGCGGTAGTTCACGGCATAGAGCAACGAGGGAAGTTGGTTTTGCAACTTATAGTTGAGACGCCAGTGGTATTCCAGGTTGTTGCCCGTGTTGGCGTCGATCCTCAAGGAGACTGAAGGGTCAACCAACCAACGCGACCTGCGGATAGTGGTGTCTGTTTGGGCGCGCGCATAGCTGATGCGGTCGTACACGTTGCGGAACTGTATGGATGGTTCCAGAGTGATGTTCTTGTAGTCTTCACGCTTGAAGTAGATGGAAAAGTCAAGCCCAAAAGTATTGGTCTTGTTCCATGTCTGCGAGCGATAACTGTTGGAATAGTCAATGTGTCGTGAGATGGAGTCGCGGTTGGAATACAGTTGGTCAAGGCCCCATGCTGAAGCCTCACTCCCGTCAAGGATGTGGTACCAGCGGCTGTCAGAGGCGTACGATTGCTTGAAGCCGTATTGGGGAAAGACGAAGAGGCGTAATGCGGGGAAGTCAAGTGCATAACTGTATCCGATATTGCCTTCATAGCGATAGTTGCGCTGGGGGCTGTCTGAGAAACGTGCCATGTCGCTGGCGCTCTCCACACGCTCATAGTCGTTCAGACTACGGTTTTTCTTGTTGTTGTAGTAGCCCGACAGCGACCAGCTCAGCCGGTCGTCCTTGAAGCGACAGGATGAGGTCACCGCACCTTCTGTGGTCAGTTCGCTTCCCTTGCCGTAATACCTGCTCTTCAGTGAGCTGATGAGGATCTTACGGTATTCGCTCTCCAGGTTGTCGCCAAACAGGCTGTCAAGGGCCTCGCCCATGTAGTGCTCGGTCAGTTGGCGGTTGAAGTCGGCCGTCACGCTTGTGTAGCGGTTGTCATAATGATAATAGCTGACCTTGGGCGTGAAGTCGAGGGTGAACAGCCTGGAAGGCGTGTAGCTGTTGGTGCCGCTGAAGGCCAGCTTGATGTTCTTGTTGGTGCTGTTGAAGAGGTAGCGGCTGTACACGTCGTCGCCCAGGAACATGGTGGTCGAAGTCTTGCTGTAGTTTTCGCGTTTCTGTGCCTTCAGCGAGAGCTGGTCCGACAGTTTCCACTTCTTGTCTTCATCGCGCAACATTCCGTCGATTTTTACCTCATGGGTGGTCACCTCGGCTGTGTTACCATAAGGCTCCTGCCAGTTGCCGTCTGAGCTGTAGTAGCTGTCGCCCCGCACGTCGTTGCTGTTGCCCACTAGGGCGATGTGCGAGTTGGGGGTGAAGCGCATGGTGAACAGGCGTGCCTCATGGTGGTGGTCGGTGCCGTAGCCCACCGTGGCGTTGCCCACCCACGAAGAGGTGTATTCCTTCTTCAGGTTGACATCGAGCACCAGAGGTAGCTGGTCTTTGCGCAGCGTGTGCAAGTCAGCGCTGGCCATCAGGCGCTCGTCCATCTTGCGGTACACCTTGATTTTGTCAACCATATAGTGGGGGAGATTGTCCAATGCGACCTTGGGGTCACCGTTGAAGAAGTTCTCACCATTGACGAGCAGGCTTGCTACTTTTTGTCCGTTAATGTAAATCTCGCCTCCTGGTTCAAGCTGGGCGCCGGGCAGGAGACGAATCAGCTTGTCGAGCATCGAGCCGGAGCTCAGCTGGAAGGCATCGGCGTCATAGACAATCGTGTCGCCGCGCATCCCCATCTTCACCTTCGTTGCCGTCACGACCACTTCCTTCAGAGTCACCTCTTTCTTCATGCGTATCTTGTGCATCAGTATCTCTCCAAATGAGTCGCCTGTGTGCCGGTACTTCGCGTACTTGAAGTTCACGTTCTTGTAGGCGGGATAGTAGCCTTCTTTCTCAAACTTCATGATGTATTTGCCTGGAGCCTTGATGTCGCGATATACTTGCCACCAACCATAAGGCTCTCCTCGGAAGGTCTCCACCACCGTGCTGTCCATGCTCATGAGCGTAACATTCACGGAGTCAAGTTTTTCTTTCGTGAATGAATCTTTGATGAAACCATCTATGTGATATTTTTGCGCAAAAGCCAAAGATGACGTAAAGACAAACAAGAGCAAGAGAAGTTGTCTCATACTATACCTCAGTTCGGGATAAGAAAGTCATAAAAAGTGAGTAAAAAAGTTGGCAGTCTAATAAAAAATTTGTATCTTTATAGGTGAAAATCAAATAGTTACAAATATGGATATTAAGACTG
>CAVDNW010000041.1:0-22203 GCA_963610435.1 Oscillospiraceae bacterium
GAAGTAAAAAATGGCTGTGGGATGCTACAAGTTGAGCGGCGATGAATAATTCAGGTTAGTATATAGTTTGTTATGTCTTTTCGTTACAAAGTAAGGTTTTTCATAAACGGTGGCCCTATGTCTTTTTGCTCAAAATTGAGATTTGCCCAGGTTGATTAGATGAGGCTTTTGGGGTGTTTGGGCAATAAAGAGAAAGGGCTGTTATGAATGGTGGGATACGTTTAAGACAGTTGTGTGGCGGAAAGTACCAATATTGAAAATTTCGTTGTTATAATTGCGTTAAACCAGTTTAATTTTTTAATAATCGTTGCTTGATATTTGAATTTATTCGTTAACTTTGCAATAAACAAAAACAAGGATGATGGCACTGATTATCGTCGCTATATTGCTCGCAGGTTACCTGCTCATTGCAACCGAAAGCTTCACGCAAGTAAACAAGGCTGCAGTGGTGATTTTTGCGTGTACGGCGGGTTGGGTGCTCTATGTCAGCTATGGCACAAATTTCGTCATGCAACAACATCCTTCAGAATACTTGGACTATTTGAAAGGTGCAGAGTCGACAAGTGTCACGGTGAAGGAATTCATTGCAAGCAATGTTTTTTTAAAATACGTGGGAAAAGCCTCGGAAATTGTGCTGTTCTTGCTTGCTACGATGACTATTGTCGAAATACTGGACAACAACGGGTGTCTGGATTTTATCCCCCAATTGCTTAAGACGCGAAATGGCAAGCGCATCCTGTGGACGTTGTCCATCGTGACGCTTTTGATATCGGTCAATCTCGACAATTTTACCACTACGCTTATGATGCTTGTCATCATGCGCAAAATCATACCCAACCGCCGACAACGGATGATTTTCGGATCGGCGATAGTGGTGGCGGCCAACTGTGGAGGTGTCATGACGGTCATCGGTGATCCTACAGGACTGATGTTGTGGAACAATGGTTTCGTCAGTGCCACGCATTACTCGATGACGCTCGTGATTCCGTGCATAGTGGCGTGGCTTGTGCCAACGCTATGGCTCAGCCGTTGCGTGCCAACACGCGTTGAAACGGAATGGATAGCCATGCCTTACCGCGGAGACGACACCCGGCTCAATGTGTGGCAGCGGTTGCTCATGCTTTTTGTGGGCATCGGCGGGTTGTGGTTTATTCCCACATTCCATAACATTACGAAGCTGAGTCCGTTTCTTGGAGCACTGTGCGTGCTGGGTGTGTTGTGGGTCGTCAACGAGGCGTTCAACCGCAAACTGATGAATATGGATGCCATGGAACGCCGTCGCATGCCTCAGGCTTTGTTCTACGGAAACCACCAGCTTATTCTGTTTGTTATGGGAACAATCTTGGCGCTGGGTGTAGTCAAGGAGACTGGCATCTTGACACGGTTTTGGGTGGCTATGCAGAGTATGGCCGTGGCCGACTGGATGTTGGGACTTTGCGCCGGTGCCATCAGTTCCGTGCTAGACAATTTTGTCACGGCTGCTACTTTCATATCGGTCAATCCCTCTACGGAGATGAATGCGGCCTATTGGAACTTAGTAGCTTATGGAGCGGCCATTGGCGGCAACGTGCTGGCCATCGGGTCGGTGGCAGGAATGACACTGATGAAGACCGAGCGAATACATATGGGCTGGTATTTTAAGAATGTGGGCGGCATGGCAGCCTTGGGGGCTGTGATGGGATACATGATCCTCGTGCTGATTCTATATATCTAAAACAATTCAAAACATAATAACGATAGGTTATGGTAAAGATTAAGACAATTGGTATTCTTACATCTGGTGGCGACTCCCCAGGTATGAACGCTGCCATTCGCGCTGTTACGCGTGCGGGCATCTGCAATGGCTTTAACATCAAGGGAATCTATAGAGGGTACGACGGCTTGATCAACGATGAAGTGATGCCTTTCACCAGCGAGAACGTGTCGGGTATCATCATGCAGGGAGGGACCATTCTTCGTACTGCCCGATCCAAGGAATTCATGACGCCCGAGGGTAAGCAGAAGGCTTATGAGACCTTGCAGAAAGAGGAAATCGATGCTCTTGTGGTCATCGGCGGAAACGGCTCGCTGACGGGTGCCAAGGATTTTGCCAGCGAATATGATGTCTGTTGCATTGGCCTGCCTGGAACTATCGATAATGACTTGTATGGCACTGACTCCACTATCGGTTATGACACTACGCTCAACACTATTGTTGAGTGTGTGGACCGCATCCGCGATACTGCGCAGAGCCATGAGCGTATCTTCTTCGTTGAGGTTATGGGCCGCGATGCTGGTTTCCTGGCACAGAATTCTGCCATTGCCAGCGGTGCGGAGGCTGCCATCATACCAGAGGATACAACTGACGTTGACCAGTTGGCTCAGTTCATGGAGCGTGGCATCAGAAAGTCGAAGAAGAGCTGTATTGTCATCGTATCGGAGAGTCCGAAATGTGGTGCATTGTATTATGCCGACCGTGTGAAGAAAGAGTTCCCGGGATATGATGTTCGCGTCTCTATCCTTGGCCACCTGCAGCGTGGCGGTCGCCCCTCTGCCCACGACCGGATTTTGGCCAGTCGAACAGGGGTGGGAGCCATCGAAGCCATTATGCAGGGACAGCGTAATGTCATGGTGGGTATCCACAACAATGAAGTGGTCTATGTACCCCTTATAGAGGCCATCCGCTCTGATAAGCCCTTCGACAGAAAGCTCATTAAGGTGCTCGACGACTTAAGCATCTAACACGGTCGCAGGTTCGGTAACTAATTGAACAAACAACAATAAATAAATTCAAGATATTTTATGGCACAATTAAACGGACGTATCTCACAGATTATTGGTCCTGTAGTGGATGTCTATTTTGACACCCAAGGACAAGATGCCGAGAAGGTGCTGCCTAAGATTTACGAAGCCTTGAAGGTAAAACGCCCCGATGGTTCCAGTCTTGTCGTTGAGGTGCAACAGCACATCGGCGAGGACACAGTGCGTTGCGTGGCTATGGACAACACCGATGGCTTGCAGCGTGGCCTGGAGGTTATTCCAACAGGAAGCCCCATTACTATGCCTGCCGGTGATCAAATAAAGGGGCGTATGATGAATGTCATCGGCCAGCCCATCGACGGCATGAAGACTCTCGATATGAAGGGTAGTTATCCCATTCACCGCCCCGCTCCAAAGTTTGAAGAACTCTCCACCCACAAGGAAATGTTGGCTACTGGAATCAAGGTCATCGACCTACTGGAGCCTTACATGAAAGGTGGCAAGATTGGCTTGTTTGGCGGTGCCGGTGTGGGCAAGACGGTGCTGATTATGGAGCTTATCAACAACATCGCCAAGGGACATGACGGCTACTCCGTGTTTGCAGGAGTGGGTGAGCGCACACGTGAGGGAAATGACCTCGTGCGTGATATGCTCGAGTCCGGTGTAATCCGCTATGGTGAGAAATTCAACAAGGCCATGGAAGAGGGTAAGTGGGACCTCTCGCTGGTTGACCCAGAGGAGTTGCGAAAGTCGCAGGCCACTCTTGTCTATGGACAGATGAACGAGCCTCCTGGGGCACGTGCTTCTGTAGCTTTGTCGGGGCTGACCGTTGCTGAGGAGTTTCGTGACCATGGAGGAAAGGATGGAGCGCCTGCTGACATCATGTTCTTCATCGACAACATCTTCCGTTTTACGCAGGCCGGTTCGGAAGTGTCTGCCTTGCTGGGACGTATGCCTTCGGCTGTAGGTTACCAGCCAACGCTGGCCTCAGAGATGGGTGCCATGCAGGAGCGTATCACATCCACCAAGCGGGGTTCTATCACGTCCGTGCAGGCTGTCTATGTGCCGGCAGATGACTTGACTGACCCTGCACCTGCTACGACTTTCTCTCATCTTGATGCCACTACGGTGCTTGATCGTAAAATCACTGAGTTGGGCATTTATCCCGCTGTTGACCCGCTTGCTTCCACGTCACGCATCCTGGATCCGCTCATTGTGGGCAAGGAGCACTATGAATGTGCGCAGCGTGTGAAGGAAACTTTGCAACACTACAACGAGTTGCAGGATATCATCGCAATCCTCGGTATGGATGAATTGTCTGATGAGGACAAACTGGTGGTGAACCGTGCACGTCGTGTTCAGCGCTTCCTCAGTCAGCCGTTTGCCGTAGCTGAACAGTTTACAGGCGTTCCGGGTGTGATGGTGAGCATTGAGGATACAATCAAGGGTTTCAATGCTATTCTCAACGGCGAGGTTGACGACCTTCCTGAGCAGGCATTCATGAATGTCGGTACTATAGAGGACGCTAAGGCCAAAGGAAAGAAACTCCTTGAGGCTGCGAAGGGTTAAGCATAGGTTTGAAGGATTTAAAAACTTTGAGTCATGCTGAAACTTAAGATTGTCAGCCCTGAAAAGGTCGTCTACGACGGCGAGGCGGAGAGCGTTGTTGTGCCGGGTTTGCTAGGTCAGTTTGAGATTCTCAGCAACCATGCGCCCATCATCTCCTCCCTGACCAGCGGAACGGTGGTATATACTAACCAAGAAGGCAAACAAAGCATTCAGGTGCGGGGCGGCTTCGTTGAAGTGAAGAAAAACGAGGTTTGCGTTTGCGTCGAGGTTTGATTATTAACAGTTAAGAGGATGAACAGCATAAAGAAAGTGCGCAAGATAGGATTGTGGGTGATAGCAGGATTGGCCCTGCTTAACCTCTTGGTCCTCAATGTTATCCAGGAAACTTCTTGTTTGAACTTAGTTGTTTGGATTACACTGGCCGCTTTGGTAGTTTGGCTCGTTGTTATGGCGGTCCTCTCATGGATGACAACCCGAAAGGGTAACGTCGGATAGGGTAGTGCATCATGCCATCATTGACAAGCTTCGTCTGCTGTGCGTTGTTGTTCATAATCCTCGGACTGACGTGGATTATTGGGCTTGGCCTCGTCAAGAGGTTGGCGCCACAGCATTTGGTCGCCTTCTGCGTACTCTTTACTGCAGTGCGTCTGATGGTTGTCCTGGCTGTTATTGGGACGTACGTGTTTTGCCTATCAGATGGTCTGGATGAGTCCAAGGCGTTTGCGGTTATGGTGCTCATCATGTATGTACTGATGATGGTGATAACATATGTGATAAAACATTAATTGATAAGTGTATAAATGAAATTGGTTAAACATATTGTCAGCCTGCTGGTCCTGTTGACGACGACCCTTTCTGTTGCAGGTGCTGAGAACAAGGAAGAGTCTCAGTCGCCCAATGTCAGTGAGATCGTTCTCGAGCATATCAAGGATTCCTATGATTGGCATGTAACTGATATAGGCAATCGCCATATCGTCATCAATCTACCGGTGATTGTCAAGAGCTCTACAGGTTGGCACGTATTCAGCACGGCGGAGTTCGCTTCCCAGCCTGACGCCAAAGGCTATCGGATGGGACCGGATCATTTGGCTTTGGCGACTAAAGGTGCCCATGCCGGCAAGGTGGTGGAGCTGGTCAATGGACAGGAAGTTATGCCTTTCGACATCTCCATCACCAAGACGGTGGCTGTGATGCTCATCAATGTTGTGATTCTGCTCTGTTGCATCATGTTTCCTGCCCGTTGGTATCGCAGACATAAGGCCAGCGACCCTGCGCCCGGTGGTTTCACCGGACTGGTCGAGATGCTGGTGACGTATGTAGAGGACAGCATCATCAAGCCTGGTGTGGGAGAAGTAGGATATGAGAAGTATTCCCCCTACTTGATGACGTGTTTCTTCTTTATCCTTACCTGCAACTTGATGGGTATCGTGCCTTTCCCGCCCGGATCGGGAAATGTGACAGGTAACATAGCGGTCACATTCTTTCTCGCTGTATGCACATTCATTGTCACGCAGTTCAGCGGTTCAAAACACTATTGGAAGGATATCTTCTGGCCCGACGTGCCATTGGCGTTGAAAGCGTTCCCACTGATTCCCGTCATTGAATTTGTGGGCATCTTCACAAAGCCTTTTGCCTTGATGATCCGACTCTTTGCCAATATGATGGCTGGACATGCCATCGCCGTGTCGCTGGTCTGCATCATCTTCATAGTGGTGTCAAAGGCATTGGCCGTGTTGATTGGCATGTCGGTGCTGAGTATTGTGATGGCAGTGTTCATGATGTTGCTTGAGTGTATGGTTTGCTTCATCCAGGCAATGGTGTTCACCATGCTGAGTTCGATCTTCATCGGTCTCGCAAGAGAAAAATAAACATTATAAATAACAACAAAAACCTTAAAGATTATGATTTCATTATTATTGGCAGCTGAAGCTGCAGCAGGTCTTGCAAAGTTAGGCGCTGGTCTTGGCGCAGGTATCGCTGTTATCGGCGCAGGTATTGGTATTGGTCGCATCGGTGGCCAGGCCATGGATGCTATGGCTCGCCAGCCTGAGGTGATGAACAAGATTTTCACGAACATGATCGTTGCGGCCGCTTTGGTCGAGGGTGTTGCCCTGTTCGCAGTGGTCGTCGCATTCCTTTGCATCTAATCGTCGTAAGAGTATAGCTGCGTATGGATTTGTTAATGCCAAGTACGGGCTTGCTTTTCTGGATGACTATTGTCTTCCTGATTGTGCTTTGCATTATTGGAAAATGGGGCTTTCCTGTCATCAGCAATATGGTGAAGGAGCGTAAAGCTTTCATTGACAATAGTCTCCGCAAAGCCCATGAGGCCAATGAAAAGCTTGCCAACATACAAAAAGAAGGAGAATCCATTCTGCAGGAAGCCCGCGAGAAACAGGCAGCCATCTTGAAGGAGGCTGCCGACACCCGTGAGGCGATTGTCGCGAAAGCTCAGGAAAAAGCGAAAGAGGAAAGCGCTCGAATAGTGAGTGATGCGAAAGCGGAAATCACTAACGAGAAACAGCAGGCCATTCGTGAGATCCGGGCTCAGGTGGCTGAGTTGTCAGTGAAGATAGCTGAGCGCATTGTGCGTGAGAAACTTTCTGACGACGACAAGCAGATGGAGCTGATAGACAAACTGCTGGATGATGTGACTGTTGATGACAAAAACAAGTAAATAAGTGTAGCTTATGGATTTAGGTGTAATATCGGTCAGGTACGCACGGGCACTTCTGAAGAGTGCCACGGACATGAAGCAAGAGGATGCTGTTTACAAGGAGATGCAAGTTCTCTTGCAGAGCTATCTCCAAGTACCGGCCTTGCGCTCCACGATAGACAATCCCATGCTCGGAAAAGACAAGAAGGAGGCATTGCTTCAGGTGGCTTGTGGCGGTGAGCTCACAGACTTGACGCTTCGTTTTCTGAAGCTTGTCCTCAAGGAGGATAGGGAGACCACCCTGCAATTTATGGCTGCTTCTTATGTGACACTTTATCGTCAACAGAAAAACGTCACCCGAGGTAAACTTGTTACTGCCGTTGCTGTCTCTCCTGAGACGGAGAACAAGATGAAGGCGATGGTGGAAGGCAAAACTCATGGTACGGTGGAATTCAATACCGAGGTCGATCCTGACATTATCGGAGGATTTGTCTTGGAATATGATACCTTCCGTATGGATGCAAGTGTAAAGACAAAACTTAACACGATACTTAATCAATTAAAGAAATAACCAATGTCAGATAAAATTAGACCAAGCGAGGTGTCTGAGGTTCTGCTGAAGCAACTTGAAGGAGTCAATGCAGGGGAGCAGTTTGATGAAGTGGGTACGGTGCTGACCGTTTCGGACGGTGTGGCCCGTATTTATGGACTGCGCAATGCAGAGGCCAGTGAGTTGCTTGAGTTCGAGAATGGCACCATGGCTATCGTGATGAACTTGGAGGAAGACAACGTGGGTTGTATCCTTCTTGGTTCTACGGATGGTATCAAGGAGGGGCAGAAGGTAAAGCGCACGCACCATATTGCTTCCATTCGCGTGAATGACAGTTTCTTGGGACGTGTAGTCAATCCCCTCGGAAACCCTATTGACGGCAAGGGTGACATTGACTTGACCGACTCGTTTGAGATGCCTCTCGACCGCAAGGCCCCGGGCGTAATCTATCGTCAGCCAGTGAAGACACCTTTACAGACAGGATTGAAGGCTGTAGACTCAATGATTCCTATCGGTCGCGGTCAGCGTGAGTTGATTATTGGAGACCGTCAGACTGGTAAAACGGCCATTGCTGTGGACACCATCATCAACCAAAAGGCCAACTTTGAGGCAGGCAAGCCCGTCTATTGTATTTATGTGGCCATTGGCCAAAAGGCTTCTACCGTTGCAGCATTGGTGCAGACGCTAAAGGAACACGGCGCATTGCCTTACACAATAGTTGTCAGTGCCACGGCGGCAGACCCGGCTGCCATGCAGTATTATGCTCCATTTGCAGGTGCTGCCATTGGCGAGTATTTCCGTGATCGCGGTTATGACGCTTTAGTGGTCTACGATGACCTGTCCAAGCAGGCTGTTGCCTATCGTGAGGTGTCCCTGATCCTTCGTCGACCCTCTGGCCGAGAGGCTTATCCCGGTGATGTGTTCTATCTGCACTCACGACTTCTGGAGCGTGCCGCACGCATCAATGACCAGCAGGAAATTGCCGAGTGCATGAATGACTTGCCCGAAAGTCTGAAAGGACACGTGAAGGGTGGCGGTTCGCTGACAGCATTGCCGATTATCGAGACTCAGGCAGGCGATGTTTCGGCTTATATTCCTACCAATGTGATTTCCATCACTGATGGTCAGATCTATTTGGAGACCGACTTGTTCAACCAGGGCTTCCGTCCAGCTATCAACGTAGGTATCTCCGTCAGCCGTGTGGGTGGTTCCGCACAGGTAAAGAGTATGAAGAAGGTGGCTGGAACCTTGAAAATTGACATGGCTCAGTATCGAGAGTTGGAGAGCTTCTCTAAGTTCTCGAGCGATATGGATCCAGTGACAGCCATGACCATTGACAGAGGCCGGAAGAACAATCAATTGCTCATTCAGCCCCAGTACAGCCCAATGCCTGTAGGCGAGCAAATTGCCATCTTGTATTGCGGTGTGCATGGACTCATGCATGATGTGGAGGTAGAGCAGGTGCGTGCTTGCCAAGACCAGTTCTTGGAGCAGATGCGTACTAAGCACCAAGACATCATCGATAACCTTGCAGCTGGCAAACTCCTCGATGAGGATGTCAAGGCCATTGAAGAGGTCATGGCAAACGTGACTGGACAGTTTAAGAAGTAAAAGCCTATGCCGTCATTAAAAGAGATCAAGACCCGCATTGCCTCTGTCAAGAGCACCCGCAAGATTACGAGCGCAATGAAGATGGTCGCCTCATCCAAGCTTCACCACGCTCAGGCAGCCATACAGAACATGCTCCCTTATGAGAACATGTTGGAGCATATTCTCAAGGCTTTCTTGGTTTCTGTGCCTGATGCCCAAAGCATTTATGACACAGAGAGAAGCGAGATTAAACATGTAGCGCTGATAGTGTATTCGTCTAATGGTTCACTCTGTGGCGGTTACAACGGCAATGTTATCAAGAAGATGATGCAGACCATTGCGGGTTATCAGGCTCAAGGCGTCAGCGATATTACAATTTATCCCATCGGTCGTAAGGTCGCAGAAGCAGTGGCGAAACTGGGGGTTCATTGTGCGGGTGATTTCACGGAACTGGCCGATAAGCCGAAGGCAGCTGATTGTGCGGCTATTGCTGAAGAAATCACCTCGAAGTTCGTCAGTCGTGAGTATGATAAGGTTGAGATGATTTATCATCATTTCAAGAGTGCTGGCACACAGATTCTAACGCGCCGTGCCTTCTTGCCTATTGACTTGTCAACAGAGAAGATCGGAGCTTACAATGACCGTGACTTAACTTCAAATGTTGTAACACAAAAGGCTCAGGAATATCTTCAGAAGAAAGGTAGAACTGCTAGTCAACAGAAGAAGGAGGTTATGGAACTCAATGATGATTTCATCGTTGAGCCTGACATGGAAACTGTGCTTAAGTCGCTCATACCGAAGCTGCTCAATTTGATGGTCTATACAGCTCTTCTCGACAGCAATGCGTCTGAGCAAGCCGCTCGCATGGTAGCTATGCAGACTGCAACGGATAATGCAGACGAATTGTTGAAGTCGCTAAATCTTGAGTTCAACAAAAGTCGTCAGGCGGCCATCACCAACGAACTTCTTGATATTGTGGGCGGCTCCGCCAACAATTGACGTTGAACCCATCTGTAGTATAAGAGGTGTCAAGGGCATGTTTTCTGTCTCCTGGCACCTCTTATAATTTGGCCTATGACCTCTCGTTCATGTGTAAAGAATGCTCAACTCATCTTGAGACAGGCTGGGCATTTTATTTACTAGGGTATCGTCATGCTTTGAGTTTCAGTTGCAGGCAGCACCACTCATCCTTTTTCTTCCTACCCGTTTCCTCTAATCCTAAAGAGGTGGCCTTGTCAAGCAACAAAGGTATGTCCTCTTCGTAAAAACCACTCATGACAAGCCGGGCCTTGGAAGCCATCACCTCTACATAGGCACTCATGTCGTTAAGGAGAATGTTGCGGTTGATATTAGCCAGCACCACGTCAAAAAGTCCTGAGATATGCGTGAGTGCAGAGGCGTCGCCATACAACACCTGCATGTTATTCACACCGTTGAGTGCAGCGTTGGCTTTGGCATTGTCCGCACTCCATTCATCGATATCGTAACCGACTACCTCTGATGCCCCCAGTTTTGATGCGACGATGCCCAAAATGCCAGTTCCACATCCACAGTCAAGCACGCGCTTTTGTTCCACACCGAGTTCAAGCAATGACTCGATAACCATTTGCGTGGTGTAGTGTGTGCCTGTTCCAAAAGCCTGCTTTGCCTTGATGCCAACGAGCGTTTCGTCTTGTGCGGGCATGGGGCGTTCGCGACGTGCGTCATACACCAAGATTTTTCCATTAATGTCAATGGGGTCAAATCCAGCCTCTTCCCATTGTTCGTTCCAGTCCTTATCCTCCATATCTTCCAGAGAATAAGTGACGCTGACGTCTTCTAGGGGGAGTGTGGACAAGCTGTAGTCGAGCGACCCCTGGTCGAAGATATCTCTCTGCACATAGCCTTTTATGCCATTGTCTGTGTCTTCGAAAGCCTCAAAGCCAATTTCGCTTGTGATGTCCGCTATGAGGTCCCGTGCTGTCTGCATCAACGTTTCAGGCCCTGTCACCTTAAAGTCTGCTACTTTGTATTTCATTATTTCATGTCTTTAATAATGCAAAATTAAAAAAATAATAGGGAAAAACCTATCGCGGTTTAGGGTTTTTCCTTACTTTTGCAGAAGTAATAGCTATATTTTTGTAACATGATATAGAATTGTAAAAGCAAACAGATATGAAAAAATCATTTCTTCTCTTAGCTTTTGCTGGAGCGTTTGCGCTTCAGTCTTGGGCCCAAAGCGACGACATGTATTTCATGCCTAGCAAATCGAAGACGAAAGTGGCGCCTCTGGAAACGTCGGCTTATTATGTTGGGAGTAGCCGTGATGTGGACGAGTATAATCGTAGAGGTCGTTTTGGCAGTTCCTACCAGCCAATAGGTCCCGATTCTCTAGGCAATGACATCATTGCTTTTCAGAAAGGCACTGGTGTTTATCCCGACTCCAGTTATGTGGATACCACTTTCTCTTACATGTGCAATTCCGACTGGGAGTATGAAGACTTTCCATATACACGTCGTCTGACCCGCTGGTACGGTTACTATGATCCTTGGCTTTATAGCTATTGGGGGCCAGGCATGTGGAGCTTCTTTGGCCCCTGGTATGGTGACCCCTGGTACTATGATTCCTATGCAGGTTGGTATGATCCCTGGTTCTTTGGCTACCATAGATGGGGGTGGCCTTATTATGGCGGTTGGTATAGCTGGGGTTGGAACTATCCTTACTGGGGCGGTTCTCATGTTCATTATGCTGGAGGCAATCCACGCGGCGTGACCGGCAATCGTACTTGGAGCTACAGTGGGGGAGCAGGCCGAGGAACAACGGCAGGTCGCTATCCTGGAACGCATGGTAGTGTGGACACTGGAACCTCGCGTAATACCTACACCTCGCGTAGCAAAAGCAACCGTTCGTTTGGTTCGCGCATCAGCACCAACAATGCCTATTCTAACAATTCGCAAAACCGTGCTTACACTCCCAATCGCTCTACGACCACTTTCGGCAATAGCGCACCTTCCTCCGGTAGCTTCGGCAGATCCACTGGAGGCAGCTTTGGCGGAGGTCGTTCAGGTGGCGGCTTTGGCGGAGGACATGTCGGCGGTGGAGGCGGTGGCCACTTTGGTGGTGGTCGACGCTGATTCGTTGCCGTGTTGTTTGATATCAACAGTAAACCAATTTAAAGTAAGAATCGATTATGAAGAAAGCAAGATATGGAGTTGTTGTAGCCTTGTCTATGATGGTTGTGCCTCTTTCGGCGCAAGAAACATACCAAGATACGAAACTTGTGGATAATGAACTCAACGGCACAGCTAGATATGTCGGTATGGGTGGAGCGCTCGAAGCTCTTGGTGCAGACATCTCGACCATCGGCAGCAACCCCGCTGGTGTTGGCCTCTTCCGTTCCAGCCAAGTGTCTCTGTCCGGTGGTTTCGTTTCGCAGAGCGACGCGACCACCACGCCTTCCTTTGGCGGGATTAAAATGCGCATCAATGGCAACAAGACCAATGCCAGCTTTGACCAGATAGGGCTAGTCTATGCCATGCGCACCAGTCAGCAGAGTTTTCTGAACTTTGCATTCAACTATCACAAGAGTCGAAACTTCGACCAGATACTCAATGCAGGCGGGCCGCTAGACAAGGCTTCGCAAAACAAATTGACGGCGATGAAGTATCCGTATGGCTGCGACTATAACTGGAATGGCGTGGATGCCAATTATTCCACCATGTTGACCCCAATCTTAAATGACCAGGGGAAGCAGGTTGGCCTTGATTATCTTAACGGGACAGCGTATCTCTTCGGACAATATCAAAAGGGATACATCGGAGAGTATGACTTCAATATCAGCGGTAACCTCAATGACCGTGTCTATCTCGGCTTGACTGTAGGCTTGCGTGACGTGAACTATCGCTCCAACAGCTATTACACTGAGGACCTGGAGCAGAGCACTACAGCCGAATCCTGGGAGGAGCTTCGTATTGACGGTACCGGATTTGATATCAAGGCCGGAGTCATTTTCCGTCCGATAGAGAGTTCGCCCTTCCGTGTCGGCTTTTACGTTCACACCCCCACATGGTATGACCTCTCGCTCTCTTCGGCCAATGACGTGGCAATGGCCGATGCGCAAGGTTCCTCCAGTAGCGGGCAGAAGGCGGATTATGACTACAAGGTCTTCACACCGTGGAAGTTCGGTGTGAGCTTGGGGCACACCGTCGCCAACATCCTTGCCTTGGGTGCAACCTATGAGTATACCGATTATGGAGCCATCGATAACCGTGTGAACGATGGTGGCTACTATGACTATTGGGGAAGTTTCTATGAGGAAAGTTCAAGCGACAATGTGATGAACTCTCACACCAAAGCCACGCTGAAAGGTGTCAGTACCTTGAAGTTTGGCTTGGAGTACAAGCCGATGCCTGCGTTCTCCATTCGCCTAGGGTACAACTATGTAAGCCCGATGTTTTGCAAGTCGGGTTATCGTGATGGAAGCCTTGAGAGTTTGGGAACAGTCTATGCCACTTCGACAGACTACACCAATTGGAAATCAACCAATCGCATCACTGCTGGACTCGGTTATCAGATGAAGAAATTCTTCGTCGATCTGGCTTACCAATACAGTAGAACCAATGGCGAGTTCTATCCTTTCTCCAATTATGTCGCTGACGATGCAACCTCTTCCGATAACTGCATTGTTGATGGCGTCAAGGTGAGCAACAAACGCAATCAGATGCTTCTGACATTGGGCTACCGATTTTAACATTATCGACCTTCCGTAGATGACTATTTTGCGTGAAGCATTTCAAATGATATGAGACGAATCTACATACTATTTTTCTTTTTGATGATTTTGGGTTTGGATACAGTCCAGGCGCAGAAGCGAGAGTTCCGAGGTGCTTGGATACAGGCGGTGAACGGACAGTTTATGGGCATGTCGCGCGACCAAATGCAAAAGATGCTGACCTACCAGTTGGATGAGTTGCAAAAGGATGGTGTGAATGCCATCATCTTCCAGGTTCGGCCTGAGTGTGACGCCCTCTATGAGAGCCGTCTTGAGCCTTGGAGCCGTTTCCTCACAGGCAGTCAAGGAGTAGCACCACAACCCTATTGGGACCCTTTGCAGTGGATGGTAGATCAGTGCCATAAGCGCAATATGGAAATCCATGCGTGGATCAATCCTTTTCGAGCCAAGACCAAGGGTACCACATCCTTGGCAGCCAATCATATTGCGAACCAGCATCCAGGCCGTTGCTTCGTCTATGACGGACAATACATTCTCAATCCGGCCTTTCAGGAAAACAGAGATTACATCTGCAAGGTTGCGGAAGACATCGTTTCCCGTTACGAGATAGACGGCTTCCATATAGATGACTATTTTTACCCATATCCTGTGGCAGGCCAAGTGATACCCGACCAACAGCAGTATGAAGCGGATCGGCGGGGCTTCTCCAATATTGGCGACTGGCGGCGTGACAATGTGAATATTTTCATCAAGCAACTCTTTGAGACGATTCATCACTGCAAGCCTTGGGTGAAGTTTGGCGTGTCGCCCTTTGGCATTTACCGCAATCGCAAGTCAGATCCCGAAAAGGGATCACAAACCAATGGATTGCAAAATTACGATGATCTCTATGCCGACGTGCTGAAGTGGGTCAATGAGGGATGGATAGATTATTGTGTGCCACAAATATATTGGCAGATTGGCCATCCTTCAGCCGACTATGAGACGCTTGTCAAGTGGTGGGATAAGTACGCGGCTGCTCGTCCCCTTTACATTGGTGAAGATGTAGAGCGCACTTGCAAATATCCCGACTTGATGAATCCGAAGAGCCACCAGATGGCGTCCAAACATGCTTTGCACCAGGATATGCGCCATGTAGAGGGTACAGTCCTGTGGTATGCAAAGGCTGTTGTCGACAATGTGGGCAACTACGGCACTGTGCTCCGGACCAACTATTGGAAATATCCTGCTCTCCAACCTTTGATGCCCTTCATCGATGGCAAGCGTCCTAAGACGCCCCGCAAGGTAAAACCCGTCTGGACTCCTGGTGGCTATTACCTTTTCTGGCAGGTGCCCAAGGGCAAAAACTGGGATGACATAGTGTCCAAGTTTGTCATCTACCGTTTTGCCAAAAATGAAAAGGTTAACCTGGAGGATCCCTCCAAGATTGTAACCATCACTGACAAGACCATGTATCAGTTGCCTTATCGAAACGGAAAGGAGAAATACACCTATGTCGTGACGGCTCTCGACCGCTTGCAAAACGAAAGCAAGGGCAAGAAGGTGAAAGTGAAACTCTAAAAAGCAGGTAATGCGTAACGAATAGAGCGATAACGTAATTGCAATTATGCAATTGTGTTATCGCTCTTTGCGTATATAATGGCGTTGTCAGCCTCTGTTAGATGCTGTTGTCAGTAGGCCGTGTCAGTCTTTAAACAGCTTGTCGAAGAAGATGTCAAGGTCTTGGTTCAGTCCCTCCATGAGGTCGCCGCCCAGGATGATGGTGTCGTCGTCTGAGACGTAGAGTTCGGCGACGAATGTCTTTTCGTCATCTTCCAGTACGAAGCTAAAAGGCTTCATGATGCCCATCTTGTCTATTGTCTGATGGTTTTTCTTCAAAACCTCGCGAAGTATACGAGCTGCGTGGTCATAAAAGTGCTCGTCCTCATTGCCAATCCACTGTTCCACCACACATCGTGTGATTTCTCGGTCGTCATCATCAAAGGCAATGAGTTCTCCGCTCTCTTGTGACGCGCAAACGTGAATGTCTGTCATGACGGAGGTCTCATCACAAGGAGGGAATTTCTCGGCAATCTTTCTCAAAAACCGTTCTACCTGAAGAAAAGTTTGCTCTGTAGCTTCCATAATACTTTGCTTATTTGGTTTGATGCAAATATAACACATAATTGTTAATGTACAAAGAAATCCCATGTTTTTTTGCCCCATATATGAAATATACGGGAAAATGTTTGAGCGATTGAATTTTTAGTGTTACTTTTGGATTGGAAAAGATTTCATTAATGCATAACAACATGCAACACAAAGGCATTATTGATTTAGTGTCAGGAAGTCATGTTTCGGTTCGCGTCAATCGTCAATCGGCCTGTTCTTCCTGTCAGATGTTGGAGCGTTGCCATGCAGCAGATGGCGGCGACAGGTTCATTGAGGTGCCAATATTTGATGATGACGACTATAAGGTTGGTGACTCTGTGCTAGTATGCGCTGATTCCAAGGTCGGTCATTTCGCTGTTTTCCTGGGTTTTTGCCTCCCACTTATGTTGTTGGTGGGCATGACAGTTTTGGTGCGAGTGATGACGTGTGATGACACTACTGCTGCTCTTTGTGGTTTGGCAGTGCTCTTACCTTATTATATAGTGCTTCGTTTCTTCCGCTTGAGGATACAACGAAAAGTCTCCTTTCGGCTGAAAAAAGTCGATGGCGCAGAGGATAATGTAAATAATAAACGAATACAAGAATCATTATGAATTTTATCTTGACGGCAATAATTACTTTGGGATCAATCGCGTTGATCGCAGCCGTGGTTCTTTTCGTCGTGGCCAAGAAGTTTGCGGTGATGGAGGATCCCCGCATAGGACAAGTGCAGGAACTGCTTCCGGGAGCCAACTGCGGTGGATGTGGTTTTGCTGGATGCTCGGGTATGGCGTCTGCCCTCGTGGCTGGTGCATCCCGAGGCGACATCTCGGGACTGAGCTGCCCAGTGGGCGGTCAGGCTGTTATGGAGCAGGTCTCTAGCCTTTTGGGCATGGCCCTTGGTCAAAGTGAGCCGCGGGTGGCGGTAATACGTTGCAATGGCAGTTGTGACAATCGGCCTCGCATAGCGGAATATGATGGTCTCCACACATGTGCAGCTATGAATGCAACGGGTGTAGGAGAGACAGCCTGCGGTTATGGATGCCTTGGGTGTGGTGATTGTGTTTCGGCTTGTCAGTTTGGCGGTCTCCACATGAATGCAGAGAAGGGTTTGCCAGAAGTCGATGAGAATCTGTGTACGGCATGTGGCGCTTGTGCTACAGCCTGCCCACGGCATATCATTGAGCTTCGCAAGAAAGGTCCTAAGAGCCGGCGAGTCTTTGTGTCTTGTATCAATCAAGACAAGGGCGTTGTGGCCCGCAAGGCATGCCAGACCGCTTGCATAGGTTGCGGAAAATGTCAGACGGTCTGCAAGTTTGAAGCCATCACAATTGCTGGTAATCTGTCTTATATTGACGACAGTAAGTGTCGGCTTTGCACAAAGTGTGCCGATACTTGTCCTACAAAAGCTATTGTAAAGGTTAATTTCCCTGTCAAAAATCCAGTTGTTACGAAACAAGTAGAGGAGGAAAAAGCATGAAACTGCGTACATTTAGAATTGGAGGAGTCCATCCCGAAGAAAATAAGTTGACTGCAGATATTCCTATTGTTGCGGCGGGTCTTCCAAAGACAGCAGTGTTCCTGTTGTCGCAACACATTGGTGCGCCAGCCAAACCTGTGGTAAGACGCGGCGATAAGGTCAAAGTTGGAACTTTGCTCGCAGAGGCTGGAGGATTTGTGTCGGCACCCATCTATTCGTCGGTGTCGGGTACGGTGGCAAAAATTGATACAGTGTCAGATGTCACTGGCTATCGGAAGCCGGCCATCTATGTCAACGTGGAGGGAGACGAATGGGAAGAAACCATCGATAGAACGGACAGGTTGGAGACCTTGTCTGCTCACCCTGAACTGACTGCTGAAGAAATTATTGCCCGCATTAAGCACGCAGGTGTGACTGGTATGGGTGGAGCTGGGTTCCCCACATTTATCAAGCTGACTCCGCCGCCGACCGCCAAGGCCGAGTGTGTCATCCTTAATGGTGTGGAATGTGAACCCTATATCACTGCCGACTACCGACTGATGGTAGAGCACGCGGATGAGATATTGGTAGGACTCGATTTGCTGATGAAAGCTGTCGGTGTGGATAAAGGGTACATAGGAATAGAGGAAAATAAGCCGGAGGCCATTGCTTCGTTTGTGGAAAAGACAAATGACAATCCTCGCGTCTCAGTTGTTCCATTAAAACAAAAATATCCGCAGGGTGGTGAGAAACAACTGGTAGATGCCGTTATAAGACGACAGGTGCCCGCTCCGCCTGCCATACCCGTGAATGTAGGAGCCGTGGTGCAAAATGTGGGCACTGCGTTTGCCGTCTATCAAGCCGTCATGAAGCACAAACCGCTCTTTGAGCGCTGTACCACGGTGACGGGGAAATACATCAAACAACCAGGCAACTATCTGGTCAGGATTGGGACACCCTTTGCCCAACTGATAGAGACTTGTGGAGGACTGCCTGAAGGGGAAAACAAGGTGCTAGCCGGTGGACCTATGATGGGTAAGGCGATAGTGAGCCTTGAGGTACCCGTCTGCAAGGGAACCAATTCCATCACTGTGCTGACTGGCGACGAGGCCCGCCGTAAGGCAGTGCAACCCTGCATCAGATGCGGTAAGTGTGTGGATGCCTGCCCGATGGGACTCGAACCCTATCTCATAGCCACCTTGTCGAGCCTTAAAGAGTACGAAAGGCTGGAAAAGGAAGACGTTACCAGTTGCATATCATGCGGCTCGTGCCAATTCACTTGCCCGTCCCATCGTCCCATACTAGACAATATCCTTCAGGGGAAGGGAGAGGTGATGCGGAGAATTAAGGCCAAAAACTCCCCCAAATAGACTTATTATCACATTATTATAGAAGCACATTTTATGGGAAAATTAATAGTTTCTCTATCTCCTCATGCCCATGGTCATGATAGCGTGGAACGCAACATGCGTGGTGTAATGATAGCCTTGTTGCCAACCATCTTGGTCTCGCTTTGTTTCTTTGGCCTTGGCGCTGCAGTGGTTTGTCTCACCAGCGTGGCGTCATGTATGTTTTTCGAATGGGCCATCACTCGATACGTGTTTCGTCGTCCTACCACGTTGAGTGACGGATCAGCCATGCTGACAGGTATATTGCTGGGGCTCAATCTCCCCAGTAACTTCCCTGTCTGGATGATTATCATCGGTTCGTTGGTGGCTATAGGAATAGGTAAGATGACATTTGGCGGACTGGGTACCAATATCTTTAACCCGGCCCTTGTAGGACGATGCTTCTTGTTGGTCAGCTTTCCTGCAGCTATGACATCGTGGCCCGTTGCCGGCCAGTTGACATCCTACACTGATGCAGTGACGTCTGCTACGCCCCTTAGTGTCATGAAGACAGCCATTAAGACAGGAGATGCACAGCTGCTTGACAAGTTGCCTAGCGCAGTGAACAGCCTACTGGGCGACATGAGCAACGGAATGGGTGCTGGAACTGTGGGTGAAGTGTGTGCCCTGGCTTTGTTGTTAGGCCTGGCCTACATGCTTTGCCGGCGCATCATCACTTGGCATATTCCCATTAGTATCATTCTGTCGGTGCTTGTGTTCAGTGGACTGTTGCATCTTACAAATCCCATTTACGCCAATCCTGTTGAGGTTGTTCTCAGTGGAGGACTCCTCTTGGGTGCCATCTTCATGGCAACAGACTACGTCACTTCTCCAATGACTCATCGTGGTCAGCTCATTTATGGCATCGCTATAGGCTTTCTGACGGTGGTTATTCGCAACTGGGGCAGTTATCCCGAGGGTATGTCTTTTGCCATACTTATTATGAACGCATTTACTCCGTTGATCAACTTCTATGTGAAACCCAAACGTTTTGGCGAGATGGTTGTTCAGAAAAAATCAAAATAACGAGATAGGATATGGAGAAGATAAAATCATCCTTGTCGAATATGCTCTTAGTCCTGGTGGGTTTTGCTGTTTTGATTGGGGCCTTGTTGGCGTTAGTCAATCACTTAACCGAGGGACCTATTGCAGAAAAAGCAGACAAGACCCTGCGGAATGGCATACAGACCGTCATGCAGGCACAGGAGATAAAGGTAGATAAGCCGGACACCGTCAGGCAAATGAAGAATGGCAAACAGACGGCTTTTGTCGTGCATCGCGTGACAGATGCCACGGGAAAAGACTTGGGTGCCGCAGTGGAGAGTACGGTCATGGGCTTTGGTGGTGACTTGAAAGTGCTTGTCGGTTTTGACTCCGATGGCCGAATATTGGGGTACACGATTCTGCAAACATCAGAGACACCTGGTCTGGGTATGAAGGCCGACAAGTGGTTTCAGAAAGACGGTAAGGGAAACGTCATCGGTAAGTGTCCTGCTGACGGAGAACTCGCTGTCAACAAGGATGGTGGAGATGTGGATGCCATTACTGCCTCCACCATTACCAGTCGTGCTTTTCTGAAGGCCGTCAACCAGGCTTATGCGGCATATGCCCACCCAGCTATTGATGGCAATAGTGGAGCAAGCAGTCAAATAAAATAATGACATTATACCATGAGCAAATATAAGATTATATTAAACGGACTCATCAAAGAGAACCCGACATTTGTGTTGTTGCTGGGCATGTGTCCTACACTGGCCACTACGACCAGCGCGGTAAACGGCCTGTCGATGGGCTTGGCCACAATGGTGGTCTTGTTGTGCACCAACACGGTCATTTCCTGCATCAAGAACATTACACCTGACCAGGTGCACATCCCCGTGTTCATCATTGTGATAGCGGCTTTTGTCACGTTGTTGCAGATGTTTATGTCGGCCTATGCGCCTGATAGCATCAATAAGGCATTGGGCATCTACATTCCGCTGATTGTGGTCAACTGTATCATCTTGGGACGAGCCGAAAGCTTCGCTTGCAAGCACACACCGTTGGAGAGCTTGTGTGATGGGGTGGGGATTGGCCTTGGATTTACGGTGGCCTTGACCTTGCTGGGTGTGGTGCGCGAACTGCTTGGGGCGGGTTCCGTGTTTGGCTACGCCATCTTGCCTGAGACCACTAACATGCTCTTGTTCATTCTTCCTCCAGGTGCGTTCATCACGTTGGGCTATCTCATTGCGATATTCAATCGGCTGAAATCGAAATGATAAAACAGAAGTAGTGTTGTTTCTCTTATTGTTAATTTGAAACTTACATCATGGAATATTTGCTTATCTTTATCAGTGCGATATTTGTCAATAATATCATATTGAGCCAATTTCTCGGTATATGCCCTTTCCTGGGAGTATCGCGTAAGATTGATACCGCTCTTGGTATGGGCATAGCGGTGGCGTTCGTGCTCACACTCTCGACGGTTGTGACGTGGTTGGTGCAGACTTGCGTGCTCACTCCTCTGGGTCTCCAATACTTGCAAACCCTTGCCTTCATCCTCGTCATTGCTGCATTGGTACAGATGGTGGAAATCATACTCAAAAAAGTAAGTCCAACGCTTTATCAAGCTCTTGGCATCTTCTTGCCTTTGATTACTACCAACTGCGCAGTGCTGGGTGTGGCTATCCTTGTCATCCAGAAAGATTTTGATCTCCTCTCAAGCATCGTTTACGCCTTTTCTACAGCGTTGGGATTTGCACTGGCACTGACAGTTTTTGCTGGAATACGCGAACAGTTGGCACTTGTGAAGGTGCCTAGGGGCATGCAGGGAATGGCTATCGTGCTGGTGACCGCTGGGCTTCTTTCCCTGGCTTTCATGGGCTTCTCGGGTGTGGACCTTGGACTTCGTCAGATGCTGGGACTGCAATAAAGGAAGATAAACATGTTTTTTCGATGTTTTTGGATACTTTCATAAAAAGATTTCGTAACTTTGTAATCAGTTAAAGACCAATTTATATAATCCTATACCAGTCATGAAACAGACTATTCTTGTTACAGGTGGAACCGGTTTCATCGGTTCGCATACCACTGTAGAATTGCAACAGGCAGGCTATAAGGTTGTCATCATTGACAACCTGTCCAACTCCAATGTGCAAGTGCTTGATGGCATTGAGAAAATCACAGGCGTTCGTCCTGCGTTCGAGAAGGTCGACCTTCGCGATAAGGTTGCTACCGAGGCTGTCTTCCAGAAATATCCGGATATTGAGGGTATTATTCATTTCGCTGCAAGTAAGGCTGTAGGCGAAAGTGTTCAGAAGCCATTGCTCTATTACCGAAACAATATCGTCTCTTTGGTCAACCTTTTGGAGTTGATGCCAAAGTATAATGTTAAGGGCATTATCTTCTCATCCAGTTGCACTGTCTATGGC
>CAVDNW010000042.1:0-20096 GCA_963610435.1 Oscillospiraceae bacterium
TAAACAATATTAGTTAATCGACCTCAAATGTGACAACGCTTTTTAGGGATAGTCATGTTGATGGACATTATGCAATGCAACTTTGTCAACGGGAAAACAAATACGAAATCGCTTGCACGAAATTAGAACAAGGCATGAAAAAAGGGTGTGTCGTCTGATTTTGACACACTCTCCTATAATCTGTCATCCCTATACAAGACTCTTTATTTTGGTTTGAAGCATAATTGAATTACTTTTTAGACTCCTGTTTTCCTGCGGTCACACCTTTTCCACCATCGAAAGAACGGCGGCGCGTGCTATCTTTCCCGTCCCGGTATGCGGCACGGAAGGTGCTGCATAGATTTCCTTCGGCTGCCAGTAACGGGGCAGACAAGTTGACAGGACTTTTCTTATCGAAGACCATTCATTCCGCAATGCCGCAGGAACGGCGTCATCTGCCTTTTCGTCCACACGCACAATCTGTCGTGACGCGGTACGGGAAATGCCGGCAACTGAACTTGAAAACATTTCGGGAACGGCGATGAGCAAGACCACCATTTCGCCCAAGCGATGGTCTGGCCTCTTGCTCACTGCAAAGTCACGGGTGATGTGAGGGGCGAGCAACTGCTCTACCTCCTCTATATGGATCTTGATTCCGCCGCTCACGATTACGTTGTCCTTCCTGCCGACAATGCGGAAACGGAGACCGTCGGGATGAAACTCCACCAAGTCACGGGTGTGGAGCGTCAAGGGACAAACATCGGGGGCTTCAACGCAAAGGCAATCATCGTCTCCCTGCCAAAGACGCACTCCCTCGAAAGGTGTGTAGTATTCCGAGGCACTGTCGCCGCTAAGCCTGCGCAGGGCTATATGTGACAAAGTCTCCGTCATGCCATAGGTGCTCCACACGGCATTGGGGAAAGATCTGAGCGAGCGCTCCATGTCCGGGTCTATCGCTCCGCCGCCGATGAGCAGATGCTTGATACGGCGGAGCATGTCAAGTTCTTCCGGCACATGCATGGAGCAATACACCTGCAAGGGCACCATGGCGGCAAAGCTGGGCGGCGCGTCCAGGCCTCTGAGCGGATGGGACGACGGGGGAACACTGACAAGCCGCATCCCGCTGGCAAGACTGCGCACAACGACCATCTTGCCTGCTATGTAGTCGAGCGGCATGCAAAGGAGGGCAGAGTCACCACTGTCGAGCGAAAGGAAACGGCAAGTCTTGGCGGCACTGGCCATCATACGCGCCTTCTCCACGCTCATGGTTTTTGGCTTGCCGGTAGAACCGCTCGTGTGGACGGTGATGCAGTCGTCGGGACTGTTCCAGTCTTCAAGAAATTCGTCTAATGTCATGGCCTGCTGATGCTTTGTCATGATGCTTCAATCCTTGAGCATCCAGATTCTGTTGCCCCGTATTTCGGTGGCTGTAGGGAGATTGTCGGTGTAGAGAGAGCCTGTCCCGAGACCTTGCGGGAATGTGATGGCGGGACCATAAATGTCCGACGCAAGCTGGGCTACTGCCGAAAGCCCCACGCTACTCTCCAATGCACTTGTCATCCAGCTGCCGATGCCTCTGGCACCAGCGAGACGCACCCACTCGCGAGTGCCGTGAATACCGCCGTGTAGCGAAGGCTTGAGCACAAGATACTGCGGTTTGATTCTGTCGAGGAGTTCTTCCTTCCGGCCGGCGTCGTTCACCCCGATTAGTTCCTCATCGAGAGCAACGGGTATAGGCGAGAGTGCGCAGATGTGAGCCATCTGTCTCCATTGCCCCTGCTTGACGGGCTGCTCGATGGAGTGTATGTCGTAGCGCGAGAGTGCATCTATCCTGTTCAGAGCATTATCACACGAGAAACCGCCGTTGGCATCCACGCGCAGTTCTATTGTCTCCTTGGAAAATCTCCGTCGTATGCTGCGCACAAGATTGAGTTCACTCTCGAAGTCGATTGCGCCGATCTTGAGTTTCACGCAGTTGAACCCCTGTTCGATTTTCTCTTCCATGCGGCAGTTCATCTCCTCATAAGAACCCATCCACACAAGACCGTTGATGGGTATTCCCTCTTCGCCACGGGCGAAGGGAGTATCGAAGAGCGTGCTGCCCCGCTCCAGGGCAAGGAGTGCCGTTTCCATGCCGAAGAGCATCGACGGATAGGGACGGAACGCCAGAAGGTCAATCTGTCCTGTGGTTTCGATATGCCGGCAAAGGGCACTGAGCACCTCGGTATAGTTGGGAAGACTGTCGCAGCTTAGGTCGGGCAAGGGGGCGCACTCCCCCACCCCAGTCTTCCCGGTCTGCGTGTCGGCAATTTTAAGGATCCAGATGTCTCTCGTGGTGTATATGCCGCGCGATGTTCCGGCAGGCTTCTTGAAATGCAGTGTGCGCTTTATGATTTCTGTCTTTAGCATATCACGAGTGGTTGAGTAACGACAAAAAATGAGATTGCTTTCAGTTGTTGTTTTTCCGCCACTTACGGTGGAAATTCCCAAGCCTTACGGCAGTTTGGGATACTTGCTGAAATCGGGTTTCCGCTTTTCGAGGAAAGCCTTTCCACCCTCCTGTGCTTCATCGAGGAAATAGTAGAGCATGGTGGCATCGCCGGCAAGTTCCTGTATGCCAGCCTGTCCGTCGAGCTCGGCATTGAGTCCTGCCTTTATCATCCTCAAGGCGAGTGGGCTGCGCTCCATCATGATGTGTGCCCATTCCATGCATTCATCCTCGAGACGTTCGAAGGGCACCACCTTGTTGACCATCCCCATCAGTTCCGCCTCACGGGCCGAATACTGGCGGCACAGGAACCATATCTCGCGGGCTTTCTTCTGTCCCACGATACGTGCCAGGTAGGATGCGCCGAAACCAGCGTCGAACGACCCCACCTTCGGTCCCGTCTGTCCGAAGATGGCATTCTCGCTGGCAATGGTGAGGTCACACATCAGGTGCAAAACATGGCCGCCACCAATGGCATAGCCGTTGACCATGGCAATGACGGGTTTGGGGAGAGAGCGTATCTGCTTCTGCACATCAAGAACGTTGAGCCGCGGCACGCCATCACTCCCCACGTATCCTCCACGCCCTTTCACGTGCATGTCGCCTCCGGAGCAGAAGGCCTTGTCGCCGGCTCCCGTGAGTATCACCACGCTGATGTCCTGAGCCTCGCGGCAATAAGCGAAGGCACGGCTCATCTCGCTGGTAGTGAGCGGTGTGAAAGCATTGCGGTAACGAGGACGGTTGATCGTAATCTTCGCCACGCCCTCACACGCTTCAAATAATATTTCCTCGAAGTCAAAACCTTCGATTTTATTCCAAATTCTGTTGTTCATGTATTCAATATAAAACGTTTTTGCTTTCTGGATGACAATATCTTATATGAGAGCATTCAGTTCGTCGACGGCCATCTGGTCTGTTTCCACGTCTGTGAAGACCTCCATGACGATGGGGCGATCCGTTTTCTCGTTCAGCAACGTAGCGAGCGACTGACGGTATTCCTCTTCGTTCGTTGCTGCAAGGTATCCGATGCCGTATTGCTCACACACTCCGCGTGCACACACCCGATGCCGCCCAGTGATGTAGTCCATGCTCGGGTGCGAGGTGTCGAGACCGTCGAGGCCATGGAAGATGCCACCCCCTCCGTTGTTGAGGAGCATGATGCGCAAGTTGCCCCGCAGAGAGGCGTTCCAGAGTGCGTTCTGATCGTAGAAGAAACTGAGGTCGCCAATCACGCAGATTGTCATGGCACGTGTGGCAAGAGAGAAACCGGCTGCCGTAGATAGAGAGCCCTCAATGCCGTTCACGCCACGATTGCACCATATGTAACGGCGGCGGGCGCAAAGCAGGCCAAGCCTGACGACAGTGCTGTTGGCATAGTGCATCGCCACCTCGCAGTCCATGTTTTCGAGAGATGCCTCCAGTTCCTTCACAGCCATAAGCTGCGAGTATGGCGGACAGTAAGCATCAATCGTGCTTACGGAGCGATGGATGAGCGGCATGACCCTCTCCCGGATGTTGTCGGTCACGGTGGGTCGCTGGCGTGTCTTGTCGAGGAGAGCTTTAAGGAAATTCTTTTCGTTGCCTGCCACGACAGATGTCTGGTGCATGAACGTGTCGTGAGCCGTCCCGACTGGATTGACCTCACAATGGCATTTGATATCCAACAGCCTGAGCATCTGCTTGATACGTTTGCCTACAAAGTTTCCGCCGAACGACAGAAGCATGTCTATCGGTACACCGGAAAGTTGGCGTGCCACGGCCGTCAGAACATTGTCGAAGGGTTCGGCAGAGGCGGAGGCAAGCGGTTCGCAGAGTATGAGATAATGCTCACGCAGTCGACTTATGACAGCATCAAGTTCAGGGTCATGCCTGGTCATCTGGCCGATGACGATGAGTTTGGTGTCCACCTTTATAAAGGTATCTATGACACGTTCTGCATCGCGGCTTGTGCCAGTGCCGCATGACACGGCGGAGGCGATGTTTCTGTTGGCAGGAAGACAGCTTTGCGTGAAGCTGAACAGCGGTTCCTTCAACTGCATATTGATGTGCACGGGGCCCTCCTCGCCATTCACACACTCGTTGAGTGCGGTGTTGATCGAGAGCGATGCGAAGTTGAGTCCCGTCTGGTCCTCCTCCCCGAAATCGGGGATGTCGGTGCCATGCTTGACGATCCTCTCCAAAATTCCGTTTTGGGGCAATGTCTGTCCGTCTTGCCGTCCTATCCATTCCAGGGGCCTGTCAGCTGATATGACAATGAGGGGGACATGTCGGTAGAAGGCTTCCGCCACGGCAGGCGACGTGTTGAGCAATGCCGAACCGGAGGTGACGCACACGGCCACCGGCTCGCCCGAGGCGAGGGAGAGTCCGAGGGCGCAGAAAGCGGCAGAACGCTCGTCGGTCATGGGGAAACACTCCAGCAGAGGGCTTTCCGTGAAATTGTGCACCAGCGGGATGTTTCTTGATCCCGGGCACACCACGACCTTCCTGACACCTTTGTCTATGAGCAGTGAGGTGAGGATGTTCACCGTCGGTTTGTTGCTATACATGTTCTATGGTTTGGTTATACACGCCTTCATTGCCTGCATCTTGCAGACGGTCTCGTTCCACTCTTCCTCCACACGGCTGTCGGGGAGTATGCCGCCGCCGGCATAGAGCGTGAGTGTGGTGCCGTTCACTTTCATGCAGCGCAACGTGACGTAGAGATGCATATCGGTGGCAGACACCGGACCACAAAATCCACTGTAGTATTCCCTTGTGCCCGACTCATGGTCGACAATGAATCCACGGCACAATGCCATGGGGAAACCGCATACAGCAGGAGTGGGATGAAGGCGGGAGATGATGTCGCCAGGTTGCGTCGCACCGTCAGCACGGAAACGGAAATCGGTGCGCAGATGTACCAATCCACCTGCGCGGAAGGTGTACGGCCCGTCTTCTGTCAGATCGCATGTGTACTCTTTTACTATGCCGCGTATGTAGTCGGCCACAAGACGCTGTTCGGTCCTGTTTTTCTCGCTCCACACACATTCCTCGGTATCGCCACGCAGAGTCATCGTACCGGCAAGCGCCATCGTACGGTACTCGCCGCCACACCTTTCGAGCAGGATTTCGGGCGTGGCGGTGAGCCATGTACCGGCAACGGTTGTCCTGACAAGCGCCACGAAGCAATGCGGGTTCTGACGGCAGGCTTCAGCAAACATCCTGAACGCGTCGGCAACCGTGTCGGTCTCCACATCCTCTGCGCGGGCCAGAACTATCTTGCTTGCCATACCCTTGTCCACAAGACGGTGGAACGCATCGAAATCACGCCCATACTGCTGTCGGTCGGTCTTCTCCCGCGTTATGCGGCATGGCAGAGCGCTGTCCTGTCCACCTGTATGGTCAGAGGTGAATCTTACCGGTTTTCCCTTGATGGTGACAACAGGAGTGGTGTCGGTGGCATCGAAAGGTGCGAAGACAAATCCGTCGCTGCTGCCGACTGTCGCCACCGAGGGTGAAAGGGAAACGTCGCTGTCATCACATTCCACATACGCACACTCGCTGCTGTCGGGGTATCTGAAGATTGCAAAATTGGATTTCATCTATTTCTTCATCATCTCCTCGACGGCCCGGCGGAGCTGCTGGTCGTCGCCGGAGAGTTGCTGCTCAGGCGAGTTGTAGACGATGATATCGGGTGTGAGAGTCTGGTTTTCGCCAAACTTGCCGTCCATGCCCATGCACCCTACCTGCGGGATGCCGAAGATAGTCTGTCCGTCGAGCATGGTCTCCCACCACACGGCTGTCATGGTGCCGGCCACCGGTGCGCCGATGACAGGGCCGATGCCGAGCTTCTGATACACATAGGGGAAGCCGTGTCCGTTGCTGTAGTCATCCTCGCAGACCAGTACACATGAGGGCTTGACCCACTTGTTCCACGGATCCCAGCCGATGAACTGCCCACGGGGCATGAAACTCTGATACTGACGGCCACTGAGCAGCGTGCAGAGGTCGTCGTGGAGCCATCCGCCGCCGTTGTGGCGCTCGTCCACAATGACGGCCTTCTTCTGACGGCTGCTGTCGCTGAGCAGTTCCGAGAACACCTCGCGGTAGCTGTCCGAGTTCATGGCTTTCACGTGCACATAGGCTATCTGCCCGTTCGACCACTTGTCGACCATGGCCTTGTTGCGGTCCACCCATCTGCGGTAGAGCAGGTTGTTCTGCTCGCTCTGGCTGATGGCTTTCACCGTCACGTCGCGACCGCCCTTGAGGGTGATGCGCACAGGGCGTCCCACCTTGCCGTCGAGCAGGGCGTTGTAGTCTTGTCCGGCCAGAATCTTCTGTCCGTCGATGGCCTCGATGATGTCGCCCGCCTTCACCTTGGTGTCGCGCACGGCGAAGGGTCCTCGCTTGATGACCTCCTGTATCTTCAGGCCGTCGCCATCATAGTCTGGGTCCAGGAAGAGGCCGAGACAAGCAGTCTGCAGTGATGCGCTGCTGCCATAGAAGCGTGCACCCGTGTGGCTGACGTTGAGCTCGCCGAGGAGCTCAGAGAGCATCTCTCCGAAGTCGTAGCCGTTGTTGATGTAGGGCAGGAATTTCTCGTAGGTCTTGCGGTAGTAGTCCCAGTCGACCCCGTTGAGGTCGGCAGCATAGAGCTTGTCTTTCACCTGTTGCCAGGCGTGGCTGAACATATAAGCCCGCTCACCGCCGGGGCGGTAGTTGAACCGCGCTTCGAAGCCGATGTTGGTGGTCTGCGAATTGGCGAGCGAGAACTTGCGGATGGATCCGCCACAGATGTAGAGGTTCTTCACGTCCTTGTCGGCCACAACCTGTCCGCCAATGCCCTTGGCCACGATCTGCGTGCGTCCTTCCCGGATGTCGTGCTTCCACAGGTCGGAGCCGCCCTCGAAACGTGCCTGATAGTAGAGCGTGGCACCGTCGGGCGTAAGCACGGCATCGCCCATGTGCGAGGAGTTGACGGTGAGGCGGATCACGCGGTCACGGCAGTTGTCCAGGTCAAGCTTCAGCGGCTCCGTCTTCTCGGGCTTCACCGGGTCGGCCGATGCCGTCTTGGCCTTGTCCTTGGCTTTCTTCTCGTCTTCCTTTTCTTTCTTTTCGTCCTTTTTCTGTTCCTCTTTGTTGGTCTCCTTCCAACGCGCATACTCCTCCTTGGTCATGCGGAACTGCTCATAGGCATCGAGGTCGAAGAACATGATGTATGCGTCGTCCTCCGTGCCCCACGATCCGTGGCTGCGGTATCCGGCGCGGTCGCTCTGAAAGAGCATGGCCTTTCCGCCGAGCACCCATTTGCCGTTGACGTCGTTGTATCCGCTATTGGTGATATTGCGTATCTCGCCCTTACCGTCGGCCGGCACGAGTGCTATGTCGCGGTTGTTCCATCCTCCGGTGCCGATGTAGCTGGCCAGGAGCCACCGGCTGTCGGGACTCCACTCGAACCACTGGTCGCCGTCCGAATAGCTATACATGTATTTGCCGTCCATGAGCTGTCTGACTTGGTGGCTCTTCACGTCGACGGCACAGAGGCGCGTGCGGTCCTCGAGGAAGGCCACGCTCTTGCCGTCGGGACTGTAGGCGGGCTGGAAACTGGTGTGGGCCGACTTCACCAACTGTTCCTCCTCAATCTCCGTGGCATAGGTGAAGAGGTCTTCTTTCTTGTTCTTCAGCGTGCTCTGGTAAATCTGCCACAGCCCGCCGCGCTCGGCGGCGTAGGCGATGCTCCGTCCGTCGGGCGAGAAGCAGACCGACCGTTCCTGCTCGGGTGTGTCGGTAATCTGCTTGGTGGTGTTGTAGTCGACACTTGTCACATACACGTCTCCGTGCATCACGAAGGCCACCTCCTTGCCATTGGGCGAGACGGCAATCTCCGATGCTCCCGAGTAGCGCAGCTGTCGGCTGAGCTCCGTGTCGGTGCGGTCGGCCGTCACGCTGACCTTCACCTTGCTGGGTTCCTGTCCATCACGCAGGGTGTAGAGCTCGCCGTCGTAGCCGAAGGCGAGGGTGCCGTCGTTGGCGCGCGAGAGGAAACGCACGGGGTTGCCCTTGAAGTGGGTGAGCTGCTGTTTGGTCTGGTTGCCGACAGAGGCACGGTAGACGTTGAACGTGCCGTCCTCCTCGCTCAGATAATAATAGGTGTCGCCCTCGCCCCACACCGGGTCGCGGTCCTCGCCTGCGAAATGGGTGAGCTGGCGGTAGTGGCCGTCGTGGCGTAGCCAGATGTCGCGCGTTATAGGCGAGGTATGGTGCTTGCGCCACTCGTCCTCGTAGCCTTTCTGGTCGTAGTAGAGCACGTCGCCATGCGCATTGATGGAGGGTCTCTTCATGGTGAGGTCGGAGAAGAGCGTTGGGCGTCCGCCGTTCACGCTGACACTGTAGAGCTGTGGAAACGAACTGCCGGCAAAGAAGATGCTCTGTGCCGACGGCATGACGGCCGACTCGAAGAGCACATGTCCGTCGTCGGCGAAGGCCACGGGTATCTCCGACCCGCTGTTGGTGGTGAGGCGGCGGGGCTCGCCTCCCTCGCGCGGCATTAGCCACACGTCGATGCTTCCCTCGCGTGTAGAGGCGAATGCGATGTTGCGGCTGTCGGGGCTCCAGACAGGATAACTGTCGTAGGCGGCGTGTGTGGTGAGTTGCTTGGCTTGTCCGCCGGCTGCAGGCACCGTCCAGATGTCGCCCTTGTAGGCGAATGCGATGAGCGACCCATCGGGCGAGATGGCACTGTGTCGCATCCACAACGGGTCATTTTGGGCCAGAGCCGTGCTACTGACGGCCAATGCTGCAAGGGCAAGAAGTTGTCTTTTCATGTAAAGGTGGTGAGTGGTGTAAACAAGAAATGCCGCCTGCCCCGAGCTGTCGCCATGAGGCATGGCACGAGGCAGGCGGCCGTGTGGGAGGCACGCCGTCAGATGAGCGTGCGTATGAAGTTGTCCATCTTGTCGTAGTGGTCGACGACGTGGTGGTAGAGGGCCTGCTGGTTGCGCGTGCGCACCAGGTTGTGCTCGGGATAGGCTGTCTTGTAATAGGTGTCGCCGTTGAGGTAGTCGGCGAAGAAGCGCACACACTGCATGAAGGGGAAGAGAGCCACGGCATAGGGCAGGTTCTCCGTCTCGACAGGTGTGAGGAAGGAGCGCGTGGCATCGAGATAGCCTTCTGTGAAGGCGCGGAAGATGTCTTCGTTGAAACCCACCTTCGACGTGTCGGGGTCGTCCTCTACCACGTAGTTGGCACCCGTGCGCAGGAAGTCGCCATAATCGGAGAAGACAAAGCTTGGCATGACGGTGTCGAGGTCAATGACACAGAGCACGTTGTCCTGCTTGTCATACATCATGTTGTTGACCTTGGTGTCGCAGTGGCAGATGCGCTTGGGCAACAGGCCTTCGCGGTAGAGGCGTTCGGCCTTGCACATCTCGTGCATGTCCTTCTGCAGGTCGGCGATGATGTCGGCCACGCCTTTCACGCGTCCGGCCCGGTCTTGCTCGATAGCCTCCTGGAGCTGGCGTGCCCGGAGCTCCATGTTGTGGAAGTCGGGGATGGTCTCGCCGAGCTTCTCCGGGATGTCGACAAGCATGCGTTCAAAGTCGCCGAAGGCTCTTCCGGCGTTGCGCGACGAGGTGGGGTCTACCTGCTCGTGTGTCACGGCGTCGGGTATGAAGACCGACACACGCCAGTAGCGTCCTTCGGGGTCGAGATAGTAGGTCTTGCCCTCGCGTGTGGGGACAAAGCGCAGCACCTTGCGGTCGATGTCGGCCGTGTGTGCTTCCTCGAGCTTGCGGCGTATGTGTGCCGTGACCGCCTCGATGTTGTGTTGCAGCAGGTCGACGTCGGTGAATATGCTGTTGTTGATGCGCTGGAGCACATAGTCGGGTGCCGTGCCCCGCGTGTCGACGCGGAACGTGTCGTTGATGAGACCATTGCCGAGGGGCTTGACTGTCTCCACTTCTCCTTCGATGAGAAACTGTGAAAGGATGTTGCCTAAGTTAGCTGTTTGCATGTCGTGTTCTGTTATTGGGTGATTCGGTTGATGGCGCGTGAGGGCCTGGGGAGGCGTTAATACTCGTCGACCTTGAGGTCCTTGCGGTATTTGGCGAGAGCTTGCTGCAGCTCTTGCGTCACCTTCTCATATCCCTTCTGGCCGAAGAGGTTGTTGAGTTCTTGCGGATCTTTCTTCATGTCGTAGAGCTCCTCATAGTCCACGGTGTCATGGTCGCCCTTCATCGGTGCGCCGTAGAAGTGGATGAGCTTGTAGCGTTCGTTGCGCACACCGTCGTGACGGCGCACGTGGTGCTCGGCCGGGTAGTCGTAGTAGTGGTAGTAGATATCCTTGCGCCATCCCTTGCCGTTGCCGTCGAAGAGGTCGAGGACCGACCGTCCCGGCATGTCGGCAGGCTTCTTCACGCCGGCGGCGTCGAGCATGGTGGGTGCGAAATCGATGTTCTGCACGAGGCGGCGCTCCACCGTTCCGGGCTTGATGGCTTTGGGATAGCGCACGATGAGCGGCGTGCGCAGGCTCTCCTCATACATGAAGCGCTTGTCGAACCATCCGTGCTCGCCCATGTAGAAGCCCTGGTCGGAGCAATAGACGAGGATGGTGTTGTCAAGCAGCCCGTTGCGCTCGAGATACTCGTAGATGTCGCCCACGCTCTCGTCGACAGAGTGGATCACCGACAGGTAGTCGTGCATGTAGCGCTGGTATTTCCAGACGGCCAGCGCACTGTCCGACAGGTTGGCCTGGAGCATGGCTTGGTTGCGCTGAGCATAATAGGCGTCCCATGCCTTCTTCTGCAGGTCGTCCATGCGTGCCAGCCCCCATTTGCGCATGGTGCTGTCGAGCTCATAGACCTTGTTGTCGTAGGCGAGCTGCATGTGTCTGGCGATGGTCATCTCCTGCTGCTTGGCACAAGTGCCGCGCGTGGCGTAGTCGTCCCGGAAGGTGGCGGGCAGCGGAAACTCGATGTTGTCGTAGAGCCCGAGATATTTCAGGTCGGGCATCCATGTGCGGTGGGGTGCCTTGTGCTCCACGAGGAGGAAGAAGGGCTTCTGCTTGTCGCGGCCGTTGAGGAACTCCACGGCGTGCTCGGTGACGAGGTCCGTGGCGTAGCCCTGTTCACGGATATACTTGCCCCCTGAGTCATGCGAGACGAATGAGGGGTTGTAGTAGTCGCCCTGATTCCAGAAGATGCGGAAGAAGTCGAAGCCCTTGGGGCGGCACTGCATGTGCCACTTGCCGACGACGGCCGTCTGGTAGCCTGCGTCGTGCAGAAGCTCGGAGACGAAGGTCTTGGTGGAGTCGATACCCTTGTCGAGGGTGCGCTGTCCGCTTTGGTGGCTATAGAGGCCTGTGAGCAGACAGGCGCGTGCCGGTGTGGAGAGCGAGTTTTCCACAAAGGCGTCGTCGAAACGTGCTCCCTCTTCGGCCAGTCGGTCGATGTGGGGTGTGGGTGCCAGCTTCGACACCTCGCTGCCGTAGGCCGAAATGGTCTGGAACGAGTGGTCGTCGGTGATGATCCACACGATGTTGGGACGTTGCGACTGAGCCGCAGCATTCAGGCCGCATCCTGCCAGGAGGATGGCCGTATAGAGTCGGGGGTTATTAGGGACCATGGGCTGTTTAGGTGGATTATAGCGGGCTTGCCACAGGTTGGCGCCCTTTTCTTTGCAAAGGTATATAAAGGGTGGGAAAAAGCAAAGGGTTTCGGGATAATGTTTGAAAACTTTTTGTAACTTTGTCGTCAACCGACACTTTTCATCGCTATGTCCACATCATCCAATGACCGTTCCATGCACACCACCGCCACACCCTTTGCCCGTCCCATGTATGTCATGGCCAAGCCGGTGGGAGCAGCGTGCAACCTGCGCTGCGACTATTGCTATTATCTGGAGAAATCCCGTCTCTACGGCGACGATGTGCGCCCTGTACTCTCAGACGAGCTGCTGGAGCGTTTCGTACGCGAGTACATCGAGAGCCAGACCACGGCGGAGGTGCTCTTCACCTGGCACGGCGGCGAACCGCTGCTGCGGCCGCTCAGCTTCTATGAGAAGGTGGTGGCGTTGCAGCGCCGCTATGCCGGCGGACGCCGTGTGGCCAACAGCCTGCAGACCAACGGCACGCTCATCGACGACCGCTGGGCGCAGTTTTTCCACGATCAGGGCTGGCTCATCGGCGTGTCGGTCGACGGTCCCGAGGCTTATCACGACGCCTACCGCCACACACGTGGCGGCGGCCCGTCGTTCAAGCGGGTGATGGCAGGCATCGACACGCTCAACAGGCATGGCGTAGCGTGGAACGCACTGGCCGTGGCCAACAGTCTCAACGCCGACCATCCACTGGACTTCTACCATTTCTTCAAGGACATCGGATGCCAGTACATCCAGGTGACACCTGTCGTGGAACGCCTCAGCCCGCACACCGACGGCCGCCACCTGGCTTCGCTCCATGACAGGGGCGAGGTGGCACCGTTCTCCGTCAGCCCCAAGCAGTGGGGGCGGTTCCTGTGTGCTATCTTCGACGAATGGGTGCGCAGCGACGTGGGCATCTATTACGTCAACCTCTTCGACGCCACGCTGGCCAACTGGGTGGGTGTGGCACCCGGCATCTGCACCATGGCCGCGCATTGCGGACATGCGGGGGTGATGGAACACAACGGCGACGTCTATCCGTGTGACCATTTTGTCTTTCCCGAGTATCGCCTGGGCAACATACGCGAACAGTCGCTCTTGGAGATGATGTACGGCGAGCGCCAGCAGCACTTTGGACAAGCCAAGAGCGGCAGCCTGCCACGCCAGTGCCGCCAGTGCCATTGGCAGCGGCTGTGTCACGGCGAGTGCCCGCGCAACCGCTTCGCACTGACGGCCGACGGTGAGCCGGGCCTCAACTACCTCTGCGAAGGCTACCGCGAGTTCTTCGCGCATACGGCGCCCTACATGGAGGTGATGGCGCACCTGCTCAGCGAGCAGCGCCCGCCTGCCGAGATCATGCGCCTGCTCTCTCGACCGTAAGTGACGGTGAAACAGAGACCCGCTGCAATGGCGGGTCTCTGCATGCAGTGCTCCGACGGGCGGGGGGGCTACAGACAACTGTTCAGACCGAGTGTGGTGGCCACGGCCGACAGGATGCTGAGGGCCAGCTGGACGATGCTTCTCCAGGTTTGCTTGGATATTGTCATGATAGATTGATAGGGTTTGACGGTTAGTAGTTAAGTGATGGTTCTACCTTTCTCTTCAGCAAGGTAGAAGAAGGGGCAAGCCCCCTTGCCTGGCTACTGACCATGGCGCGAAGGCTTGCCGAGGGGGAGGCGGAGCGGCTTCCGGGGCCGCAGGCTTACTCGCCGTCCTCTGCCTCGCTGGCGCCTACGGCGTTCTTCGGAGCCTCCTTGGCGGTGACGCCGTCGAGCAGGTCCTTGACAAAGGTACCCTTGCGGCGGTTCTTCTCCGACACCTGGCCGTTGCCGATGAAATGGACCTCGGGCGAATAGTTGATGCGGAAGCTCTTGATGTTCTGCGCGCCAAAGTCAGCGCTGGTGTTGGCCGGAGCGGTGCTGAGACCCACCTTGAACGAGCCGATGCCGTCGAGCACCACCTTGTGGGAGTTCTGGAGGTGTCGCTTCAGTGCCTGCGAGGTCTCGGCCAGCACGGCCACCACGTCGGCATAGGTCACAGTGGTGGAGTGTGCTATCTCCTCTGCCAGCTCCTTGGTCGACACGACGTTGAGCATGACGCTGCGGCCATACCACTTGCCGAAATTCGTACTGCCGTTGCGATTGTCCTGATACTTGCGATAAAATACTGCCATTGTGTTTTTCTTTTTTTAAGGTTAAACTTGATAGTGTGTGTTGTGTTTGTGTGTCTCACGGTGTCCGTCCCTTCCCGGGATGAGGGTCGTGTCATCGTTTTGACGGTTGCAAAGTTACGCACATCTTCCCTTTGCGCCAAATGCCAACGGGACACCTTTGGGTACGCCTTTCCCGACTGCGCGGCGCAACCGTCTGACTACAAGCTGCTTGCCCTGCGAAGGATTGGCATGGGTGCCCCGCGCTGCCAAGTCGTGAAAGGTGTAGGCTTTCTGGCACGGGTCGCACCCGCGAACCTAAGTAGTGTTGCATGGAGATGTCTCTCCTGTCGCATAGGCACAAAAAAGCGGTCAGCCGAACGCATGACTGCGCTTGACTGACCGCTGGCCTTGTCATTGTTTTGTCTGCGGGCCCGGGCTCACTTGCCGAGCTTGGCCTTGGCCTTCTCCATGTCCTCGTCTTTGGGACGCGGCTCCTTCTTGGCCAGCATCACCACCTGGTAGACGAAGCCGGTGACCCACTCGCGGGAGAAGCCCAGCCGCTGGTTATACTTGCGGACACCCATCACGGCCTTCACCACACTGGCATCTGTGTAGTCGTTGCGGTCGAAGATGTCGTTCACGGTCTTCTGCGTCATCGTGTAGAGGGCCTTCTTGAAGAGCGAGGGCACACGGAGCTTGAACTTCATCAGGTTGCCGATGAGCATCATCAGGTCCTGCGTGAAGTTCTGGAACTGTATGAGGTAGACCTGCACATCCTGCAGCTTGTGGCAGTTGCGGCGGATGCTCTGGTCAATCTCCTTGAAGAAAGCGTCGTCGGTGCCGTAAATTTCTTTCATCATCTTCTTGCAGTGGCTCTTCTCGCCCACACCCAGCTTGTTGTTCTGCGTGGGCACGTGTAGGGTCGACTTGAAGAGTCTGAGGTCGGGCAGCATGCCGATATTGGTAATGCCCAGCTGGGCGGCAAGCGTCGCCTGGAAATAGACACGCACCAGCGTCATGTAGTCTTCCATGCCGCCCGTCTTGGCTTCCTGCTGCTTGGAGCCGAAAATCTTAGATAATATTCCCATAAATGTTTCCTAACTTTATTCTTGTCTGATCACATTTCAACGGTGCAAAAATACAACAATAAGGCGAGAAAACAAAACATTCATATATTTTTATTAACAAACAGAGCACATGTATCAATAAAAAATCGTAACTTTGCGGCCACAATACAGGTACCTTTATTTATTGATTTACGCGTAATGAAAGGAATAGTTTTAGCCGGCGGTAGCGGCACGCGCCTATACCCCATCACAAAAGGCGTGAGCAAGCAGCTCATCCCCATCTTCGACAAACCCATGATTTACTATCCGATATCGGCGCTCATGCTGGCCGGTATCCGCGAGATACTCATCATCTCCACCCCCCATGACCTGCCAGGCTTCAGGCGTCTGCTGGGCGACGGACACGAGCTGGGTGTCCGCTTCGAATATGCCGAGCAGCCCAGCCCCGACGGCCTGGCACAGGCGTTCATCATCGGTGCCGACTTCATCGGCTCCGACAGCGTGTGTCTCGTCCTGGGCGACAACATCTTCTACGGGTCGGGCTTCACGGGCATGATGCGCCAGAGCGTGGCCGAAGCCGAAGAGCAGGGCAAAGCCTCCGTCTTCGGCTATTGGGTCAACGACCCCGAGCGCTACGGCGTGGCCGAGTTTGACAGCGAGGGCAACTGCCTCAGCATCGAGGAGAAGCCCGCCTCACCGAAGAGCAACTATGCCGTCGTCGGTCTCTACTTCTACCCCAACAGCGTGGTGGACATCGCCAGCCACATCAAGCCCAGCCCGCGCGGCGAGCTCGAGATCACCACCGTCAACCAGCAGTACCTCGAACAGGGTATGCTGAAGGTGAAGCCCCTGCCACGCGGCTTCGCATGGCTCGACACCGGCACCCACGACAGCCTCTCGGAGGCCAGCACCTTCATCGAGTGTATCGAGAAACGACAGGGCCTGAAGGTGGCCTGCCTCGAGGAGATAGCCTACAAGCAGGGATGGATCGGGCGCGAGGACCTCAAGAAGCTGGCACAGCCCATGGCCAAGAACGGCTACGGCCAGTATCTGCTCCGGCTGGCCGAAGAAGACTAAACCAACACGCAAGGAAATAAACAACAGACAATATGGAAGAAAACAAAATCTTGGACGTGGCACAAGCCACACCGCAAGAGGAAGAATCATCCAGCATCAACTTCTCGCTGATCTACCGCACCATCGTGCTCAACTGGAAGTGGTTCGTGCTGTCGGTCATCATCTGCCTCGGCGTGGCCACCATCTACCTGCGCTACACCACTCCCGTGTACCAGGCCTTTGCCAAGCTGCTCATCAAGGACAACGACCAGCAGACAGGATCGAGCCGGGCCAACAACATGCTCAACTCGGCCACACTGGGCATGATCTCCAACTCCACAGGTATCGACAACGAGATGGAGATCCTCTCCTCACACTCGCTGGCCGAGCAAGCCGTCAGAGACCTCAAGCTCTACACCACCTACTACACCGTGGGCAAGGTGAAGGACAACATGATGTACAAGAACCAGTATGTCAGCGTCGACATGGACCCCGCCCACCTCGAGCGGCTCAACGCCGGCGTCGCACTGGAGATACTGCGTGAGGGCAACAAATACCATGTGACCGGCAAATACTACGTACCCATCGACGAGAACACCGCCGACGGACCTTACGAGATCAACAAGACCTTCACCTCCCTGCCTGCCACCCTCGGCACCAAGGCCGGCATCCTCAGCTTCATGGCCAACGGCGTGGTGCCCATGCCCGACGGCACCAAGCAGAAGGTCTTCATACAGTCGCCCAAGTACGCCTCATACAAGTATGCCGGATCGCTCAGCGTCTCGCAGACCAGCAAGACCACGACCATCGCACAGCTCACCCTCAAGGACGAGAACCCGCAGCGTGCCGTCGACTACCTCCAGCAACTCATCATCTGCTACAACAGACAAGCCAACGAGGACAAGAACGAGATTGCCATGCGCACCGAGGAGTTCATCAACGGACGTCTGGAGAAGATCAACGCCGAGCTCGGCAGCACCGAGGGTGCCCTCGAGAGCTACAAGCGCCGCAACAACATGGTGGAGCTCAAGATCAACGCCGGACAGGCCGTGAGCAACGCCGACCAGTACTCGCAGAAGCTCACCGAGGCCAACACGCAGGTGGCCCTGCTCGACGAGATGCGCTCCTACATCAACAACCCCGCCAACAAGTACCAGCCTCTGCCGTCCAACGTCGGCCTCACCGACCAGAGCGCCACATCGCTCATCAACAGCTACAACCAGCTCGTGCAGCAGCGCAACCTCCTCCTGCAAAGCGCCAGCGAGACGTCGCCCTCGGTGACTCCTCTCACCCAGCAGCTCGACGACCTCTACGGCTCCATCAAGCGCGCCCTGACGCAGGCACGCCGCAACATGGACATCCAGCGCAACTCCGTCGCCTCGCAGTATGGCCGCTACCAGGGTCAGGTGGGCGAGACTCCTGAGCAGGAACGCATGCTCACACAGATCGGACGCCAGCAGGAGGTGAAGTCGGGCCTCTACCTGATGCTCCTCCAGAAGCGCGAGGAGAACTCCATCTCGCTCGCCGCCACAGCCGACAAAGGCAAGCTCGTAGACCAGCCTGCCGCAGGCGGACGCGTCAGCCCGAAGAAACCCATCATCATGCTCATGGCACTCATACTGGGTCTCGGCATCCCCGCCGCCATCCTCTTCCTCATACAGCTCTTCCGCTACAAGATTGAGGGACACGAAGACGTGGCCAACCTCACGTCGCTGCCCATCCTGGCCGACGTGGCCGTGGCTTCGGAAACCGCCAAGACCAAGGCCGACATCGTGGTCCACGAGAACAAGAACAACCAGATGGAGGAAATCTTCCGGTCCATGCGCACCAACCTGCAGTTCATGATGGGCGAGGGAGAGAAGGTCATCATGTTCACCTCCTCGACATCGGGCGAAGGCAAGACGTTCAACGCTGCCAACCTCGCCGTGTCGTTCGCACTGCTGGGCAAGAAAGTGCTGCTCGTGGGTCTCGACATCCGCAAGCCGCGCCTCGCCGAACTGTTCGAGATCGACGACAAACAGCACGGCATCACCAGCCTGCTCGTCAAGGACAACCCCACCTGGGACGACATTCAGGCACAGACCTTGCCCTCGGGCATCAACAACAACCTCAACCTGCTCATGGCCGGCATCATTCCGCCCAACCCCGCCGAGCTTGTGGCTCGCAAGAGCCTCGACCAAATCTTCGAGCAGCTGCGCGCCCACTACGACTACATCGTCATCGACACCGCACCTGTGGGCCTCGTCACCGACACGCTGCAGCTCAGCCGCGTGAGTGACACCACGGTCTTCGTCTGCCGCGCCGACTTCACGGCAAAGGACAGCTTCGACATGATCAACAGCCTCAGCAACGAGAAGAAGCTGCCGAAGATGAGCATCGTCATCAACGGCATCGACATGTCGAAGAAGAAATACGGCTACTACTACGGCTACGGCAAGTACGGACGCTACAGCCGCTACGGCTACGGCAAGTATGGCAAGTATGGCAACTACGGAGCCTATAGCTCCTACGGCAACTACAGCAACAGCCACTACGGCGACAAAAACGACACTTCCGTCAAACGTTAACACACACTGACAACACATGACCATCGCCATCGACTTTGACGGAACCATCGTGGAGGACCGCTACCCGGCCATCGGACCCGAGCGGCCCTTCGCCACCCAGACCTTGCGCATGCTCATCGAGGAGCGTCACCAGCTCATCCTCTGGACCGTGCGCGAGGGCAACAGGCTGCAGGAGGCCGTCGACTGGTGCCACGAGCGCGGCGTAGACTTCTGGGCCGTCAACCGCGACTATCCCGAGGAGAAAGTAGAAAACAACAACCACTTCAGCCGCAAGATCAAGGCCGACATCTTCATCGACGACCGCGCCGTCTCGGGCCTGCCCGACTGGGGACAGATCTACCAGATCATTCACGACCACAAGACCTACGCCCAGCTGCTCCGCGAGAGCATGGGCCACAGCACCCAGCAAGACCAGCCCCGCAAGAAACACTGGTGGCAGATCGGCTGAAGCCACAGGCCAACCACACAAATCGACGCAGCGCCATTGTCCAGCAGAAAGAGGACAATGGCGCTGCGTCGTTTGTGCGAAATGCAAAAGCCCCGGAAGGTAGGGCACGCCGTCACACGGGGCGAACAGAATAGGGCATCCTATTCGCAAAGGGAAATCATCCATCGCTTCCGACTCTTCCTTTCCCTCATAAAAATGTATAAAACGCCTGAATATTCCCTCATAAAAGGTATTAAATTTTAGTGAAAATACCAAATAAAAAGTGTTGTAAAATACCAAATATCAATTACTTGCTGTTTATTCAGCGAACACTACTTATAAGTCTCCTGTTTGCCGGGTATCTGGACGCAGCCACGCAGATGTCTGAATCATGCGGCGGAGGCGGCAGCTCTCCTGACGGATGGGGCCGAGACAAGGACGAGGATGACCTGGAATGGGCAAGGCGTTGCGCACGCATGGCCAACCGTATGTGCAAAGCCCCAGTCAAGACAGGACTGAAACGATAACGAATTGTCTAACCAAAAACGAAGTAAAAATATGAAGACATCCAAATGGGACAATGTGGACATCACTACTCTGATGCAGAGCATTGAGCAGACAGAGAAGGTCAATACTGAAACGGAAAAGCTGCCTGGCAATATTGAAAGACTAAGTGCGCTGGCAGAAAATTTTGAAGAGATAGCCAACGCATTTGATGAAATTGCCAGCAAACCAATTTTTCTTG
>CAVDNW010000043.1:0-19496 GCA_963610435.1 Oscillospiraceae bacterium
CCATCTAATCAGATAACCATAGAAGACAATGGAAACAATATTGCTGAATAGTTACTAGAAATCTACTACTCAGCCTTCCTGCAGTGACTAAAGCAAAGCCGCTATTTGCGTTTTTCAGTTACTTCTCCGTCTATTTGAAAAGGGATACTACATCAAGGGAAAATCGAAAAATCACTTATTTTTGATTTTTCGGAAAATGACGGGACTTTTTCCATAAAAATTGTATCTTTGCAAAAGTAAAAGCGAAACTAGCAAGCATATCATGAAATTCACAGCTATCATTCCAGCACGCTATGCCTCAACAAGATTCCCTGGCAAGCCACTGGCCTTGCTGGGGGGCAAGCCTGTCATCCAGCGAGTCTACGAACAAGTCGCAGACGTGATACCCGAAGTGTGGGTAGCGACCGACGACGAGCGCATCAGGGAAACCGTGGAAGCCTTTGGAGGCAAGGCCGTCATGACCCGTCCCGACCATAAGAGCGGCACCGACCGCATAGAGGAGGCTGCGAGAAAAATTGGCACCGATGCCGATGTCATCGTCAACATCCAGGGCGACGAACCTTTCATCCGACCCTCGCAAATCCAAACGGTCTGCCAGCAGTTTGACGACCCCGCTACACAGATAGCAACCATCGGAAAGCCGTTTACGAGCATGGATGCCGTGGACAATCCCAACTCGCCAAAGATTGTTACCGACAACCGTGGGTTCGCACTCTATTTCTCCAGATCAGTCATCCCCTACGTGCGCGGACATGAGCATGACACATGGCTGAAAGAGTTTCCGTTCCTAAAACACTTGGGCATCTACGCCTATCGCCGCAATGTGCTCCGAGAGATAACACAGCTCCCGCAGTCACCGCTGGAAAAGGCAGAAAGCCTCGAGCAGCTTCGCTGGCTGCAGAACGGATACCGCATCCGTGTGGGCATCACGCACGTGGAGACAGTGGGCATCGACACGCCAGCAGACCTCGAGCGGGCGGAATTGTTTCTTAGGGAAGGATACGTCAACGACTGACAGGTCTTAGGCAAAAGGCTTCCGCCCATTTGTCGTCGACCTTGCTGTCAGAGACTGGTGCCAGCCTGCTTCATCTTGCCAAGGAGTTCTTTCTGACGCTCTGTGAGACGGGTGGGCAGCAACACGTTGTAGGTGATAATCAGGTCACCGAACGTACCGTCGCCACGATCATAGCCCTTGCCACGCACGCGCACTTTCGAGCCGTTCTGCGTCTCAGGCTTTACTTTCAACTTCAGTTTCTCTCCATTGCTCAACTGGATGATGGCCTGTCCACCCAGTAGGGCTGTATAGAGGTCAAGGTTGACCTGAGCGCTCATCTCGCCAGTGCTACGGCATGCACCTTTCCCAGCCCGGGTGTTGCCGCCCATGCCTCCAAACAGGTCTTGAAAGAAACTGGAGAACCCACCGCCACCAAAACCCGAAAAATCGAAACCGTCGAACGGCGATGCGCCACCGGCACTGGACCACCGGAACCCTTCATGCCCACCTCCCTGGTGTTGGTTGAAGGCATCGGCGCTTTTCCAATTTGCCCCAAACTGATCATACTTCTTTCGTTTTTCGGAATCGCCTATCACCTCATAAGCCTCGTTGAGAGCCTGAAACTTGGCCTTGGCCTTCGGATCGTTTGGATGAAGGTCAGGATGAAACTGTTTGGCGCGCTTGCGATAGGCGGCTTGAACATCTTTTTGCGGAATGTTTCTGTCCACTCCCAAAATCTTATAGTAATCAATAAATGCCATTTCTCATACCTCCGTTTATTCGTTGTTTTCATGTAATAGAATAGCAAAACGCGTGCCATCGCCCTGATTGTCCACAACAAAAAAGCCGAACCTCCTCATAAGGAGATTCGGCACAACGTGTCTCTTTTCAACAAAGCCATTAAGCCTCTGCGGGAGCCTCCTCAGCAGGAGCCTCTGTCTCAGCTGCCTTTGCAGCCTCAGCCTCAGCCTTTGCTTTTGCCTCAGCAGCCTTCTTCTCGGCCACCTTCTTGGCGATGGTCTCATTGACCTTCTTTTCAGCCTCAAGTTCCTTGGAAGCTGCGTCCTGCTTGGCCTTGGCTACATTGCTACGCAGAGCCTCGACCTTCTGGTCCTTAGCGGCTTTCCAAGCCTCAAATTTCTGCTGACAAGCGGCCTCGTCGAAAGCGCCCTTCTTGACGCCACCCTTGAGGTGCTTCATCATGTAAACTCCCTCGCTCTTCAAGATATTGCGAACGGTGTCTGTGGGCTGTGCGCCAGTCTCCACCCAGTAGAGAGCGCGCTCGAAATTCAAATCTACGGTTGCAGGATTGGTATTGGGGTTGTAGGTACCAATCTTCTCAGTAAATCTACCATCACGTGGTGCTCTTGCGTCAGCGATAACAATGCGATAGAAAGCATAGGCCTTGTGACCGCCACGCTGCAATCTGATTTTTGTTGCCATTTTGTCTAAAAACTTTTAATTAGGTTTGAATGTTACTGCCAACTCGTGACAGCGGATGCAAAGTTACGCATTTCCCTTTGAAACAGCTCCACTTGTCTGTGGTTAAGGCTCATATTTAAGAATTATTAAGGATTCGCCAAGAATGTGTAACTATTCTACATCTCTTACCCCCTACCCTTGTCGGCATGTGGATCACCTTATATAATATGCACTTGTTTCGGTAAACAGCACCCAAATGGAGACGCGTCCCATCGGTGCACATTCGTGCATACTGCTCTGCAAAAAGAACTCCCCCAGTCCACAATATCACTACTCAGACTGGGGGCTCTTTAACCTTTTAAAAACTAACCTTAACCTATTGAAATGAATCTATGGTGCAAAAATATATCATTTCTCACAACATCTTGTCAAATATTCGGTAAAATTAAAAAAATATTTTATACCCTACCATTTCCTCTCCTCTATTTCTCTTTGTGGCACGCCTTTTGCATTACATACCATAAAATCACAAATTCAAAAAACACAACCATCATGCAGAAAGGCAATATCGGGGTTACGACCGAGAACATATTCCCCGTCATCAAAAAGTTTCTCTACTCAGACCACGAGATTTTCCTCCGTGAAATGATCAGCAATGCCGTAGATGCCACACAGAAGCTGAAGACCCTGTCACAGAAAGGCGACTTCAAAGGCGACCTTGGCGACTTGACCGTACGCGTAACGCTGGACAAGGATGCCAAAACACTGACCATCAGCGACCACGGCATCGGCATGACCGAAGAGGAAATCGACAAATACATCAACCAGATAGCCTTCTCGGGCGTCACCGACTTCCTCGACAAATACAAGGACGAGGCCAACGCCATCATCGGTCACTTCGGCCTCGGCTTCTACTCATCGTTCATGGTCAGCGACAAAGTGGAGATTGTGACTCGGAGCTACAAGGACGGTGCCAAGGCCATCCGCTGGAGTTGCGACGGCTCGCCCTCATTCACCATCGAAGATACCGAAAAGGATAGTCGAGGCTCCGACATCATCCTGCACATCTCAGACGACTGCAAGGATTTCCTTGAGAAGGCGCGCATTGAACAGTTGCTCAACAAGTATTGTAAGTTTATGGCCGTACCCGTAGCCTTCGGAAAGAAGACCGAGTGGAAGGACGGCAAGCAGGTGGAGACCGACGAGGACAACGTCATCAACGACGTGGAGCCGTTGTGGACCAAGACACCCTCGACGTTAAAAGATGAAGACTACAAGAATTTCTACCGCACTCTCTATCCCATGCAGGACGAGCCTCTGTTCTGGATACACCTCAACGTCGACTACCCGTTCCACCTGACAGGCATCCTCTACTTCCCCCGCACGCATAGCAACATCGACCTACAGCGCAACAAGATACAGCTCTACTGCAACCAGGTGTTCGTGACCGATCAGGTGGAAGGCATCGTACCCGACTTCCTGACCTTGCTCCACGGCGTCATCGACTCGCCCGACATACCGCTCAACGTAAGCCGCAGCTACCTGCAGAGCGACACCAATGTCAAAAAGATTTCCACCTACATCACCAAGAAGGTGGCCGACCGCCTGCAGCAAACCTTCAAGGAGGACCGCAAGGACTACGAGAGCAAGTGGGACGATTTGAAGATTTTCATCAACTACGGTATGCTCTCGCAAGACGATTTCTACGACCGTGCCAAGGATTTCGCACTTCTCAAGGACATCGACGGCAAGTGCTTCACCTTCGAGGAATACAAGACTCTCATCAAGGACAACCAGACTGACAAGAACGGCGAGCTTGTCTACCTCTACGCAACCAACAGAGACGACCAGTACTCTTACATCAAGTCGGCCGAAGACAAGGGATACAGCGTACTCCTGCTCGACGGACAGCTCGACGTGCCCATGGTCTCGATGTTGGAGAACAAGTTTGAGAAAAGCCATTTCACCCGTGTCGACGCCGACATCATCAGCCGCCTCATCGTCAAGGACGACAAGAAGGAAGAGGCCATCAAGGGCGATGACCGTGACAATCTGTCAGAAGTGTTCCGCTCACAGATGCCACAGATGGACAAAGCACAGTTCAATGTTGATATTGAGTCGCTCGGCGAGAACGCCCAACCGGTCATCATCACCGAGAGCGAATACATGCGCCGCATGAAGGAGATGAGCCACTTCCAGCCCGGCATGAGCTTCTACGGACAGATGCCCGACACCTACACCATCGTGCTCAACGCCGACCACAAGCTGGTCAAAGAGGTGCTCGACGACTCACGTAAGACCACCGAAGAGGAACTTAAACCCATAGAAAGCGAGCTCAAGGGCCTGTCGGCACGCTTGGCCGCCCTAAACCAGGGACAGAGTGGAAAGAAGCCAGAGGACATCACACAAGAGGAGAAGGACGACGTGCAGAAGACCGAGAAAGCCCTCGACGAGCAACGCAACAAGAAAAACCAGGTCCTGGCCGACTACGCCAAGGGCAACAACGTGGTACACCAGCTCATCGACCTGGCCCTCCTGCAAAACGGTATGCTCAAGGGCGAGGCACTCGACAAGTTCCTCAAGCGCTCGGTTGAAATGATCAAATGACGCGAAAGGAACGCTACGAGCACGTGCTCAACACCTTTAGGGACTCGCAGCCCCACGTGACGACCGAGTTGTTGTTTGCCTCCGCATTCCAACTGCTCGTCGCCACCATGTTGTCCGCCCAATGCACCGACAAGCGCGTCAACCAAGTGACGCCCGAACTATTCCGCCACTACCCCGACGCGCGCAGCATGGCCGCAGCCACCACAGACGACGTGCTGGAGCATATCCGCTCAGTTAGCTATCCCAACTCCAAGGCGGGCCACCTCGTCGAGATGGCCCGCATGCTAGTCAGCGAATATGGCGGTGAGGTGCCCGAGAGCCACAAGGAGCTGGTCAGGTTGCCCGGCGTCGGCCAAAAGACAGCCAACGTCGTAGAAGCTGTTTGGTTCGGCCACGCCACGATGGCCGTTGACACACATGTCTTCCGTGTTGCCCACAGGCTCGGTCTGGTGCCCAAGAACGCCAACACGCCCCTCAAGGTGGAGGCATACCTCATGCGCCATATCCCCAAGGTCGACATCCCCAACGCCCATCATTGGCTTCTGCTACACGGACGCTACGTCTGCAAGAGCGCCAAGCCACTCTGCGACCATTGTCAGTTCCATGATTTTTGCCCCAAGTTGCTGGAAGGAAGCAAACTCTGAAGCAGCCTTCCGTCCAGCAGCCCTTAGGGCTTTTTTTTGTTTCACCCTCTTGCACCTTATTATTATAATATGGACACCACTCTCATACTCCGCTTTCTCCGTCAGATAGCGGCCCACAACGACACTAACTGGTTTCACGAACACAAGGCCGAATACCTGCAGGCCAAGCAATCATTTGAGCAAGGCGTCACCGAAGCCATCAAGCGCATCACAGCCTTCGACGACTCCATAGCCCACCTGACGTTCAAGGACTGCTGCTACCGCTTCAACCGCGACATACGCTTCTCCAAAGACAAGAGCCCCTACAAGCGCCACTTCGGCACCTATATCTCCGCCCACGGCAAGAAAGGGCTCCACGGCGGTTACTACCTCCACATACAGCCCGACCATTGCCTGCTGGCTGTGGGCGCCTACTGGCTCCCCACCAACATCCTCACCGCCATGCGCAACGAAATCATGGGCAACATCGACTCGTGGAGAATGCGTGTGGAGAACAAGCCCTTCGTCGACACCTTCGGCAAGCCCAACGAGGGGTATTGGAACGACGAAGACGACAGTACGACCGACCAAGGCTTCGGCATAACCCACCTCAAAAAGGCACCGCGAGACTTCCCAGCCGACTATGAGCACATCCGCTACCTGAAGATGAAGGACTATTGCTGCTGGCGAAGGGTGAGCGACGACTTTTTCGGACGGCCCGACTGGCTGGAGCAGATGGCCAACTTGTTCCAAGTGGCAAAGCCCATGATGGACTTCACAAACAACGTCATCGACGACTACGAATAGCCCTCGCACAACGTCTGCCACAAGTCCCGAATCAGGGGAAAACTGAAAAAGAACCACAAAATGCACAAATTTTAAAAAAAGTGCCTCAAAAATTTGGAAGTTCCAATTTTTACCACTACCTTTGCACTCGCTTAAACAAAGAGGCTCCGTAGCTCAACTGAATAGAGCATCTGACTACGGATCAGAAGGTTCCGGGTTTGAATCCCAGCGGAGTCACACGAGAAGAGGTTGTTATTCATTTAACATCCTCTTCTTTTTTTATCCACATACTTCTTGTTCCAACAAACAACAGCGACTACAGATGGAATACACCTTCAGAAAAGCCACTCTGGCTGATTTCGACAGTATCATGAACATCATTGAGGAAGCCAAGGCGCAGATGGCCCGCGAGGGAAATGACATGCATGGCAAAAAAGTTCTTCCTCATTAGGGGGGGGGTAATGGAAATTGTGTATATTTGCAGACGAGAAACACCACTATCCACAAGTTAAACCCCTAAACCTAAGCAAATGAAAAAGCTGACGATGCTGTTCCTGTGTTTCCTGCTGTTCGGTATGGCGCAAGCGCAAAACAACGTGAAGATCACCCTCAACAACGGTACGGTGGTGGAAGGCGTGACCAAGCACCTGTTCATGCTTGATAACGGAGACGCAGTATTCCTGAAAGGCACCAAGAATGGAGAAAAGAGCGAGTACAAGTCGACCGAAATCAAAAGTGTAGATTACCTCGATTCCGACTCGAAGGAGTGGACCACCTTTGTGCCGCTCATGGCCCAGCGCACACTACCCAGCGTGTGGAGCAAGAACCCCAAGCCCTACAAGAATCCTGTTTTCCTCAGCCCCGTGTATGAGGGTAAGCACGTATCCGCCTACGTCCACTACATCACTACCGCTACCAACACCAAGACCGTGCACCTGCGGGGCACCAGCTACATGTATTATTTCAAGGTGCACAGCGAGGATGTGGCCAAGAGCTACTGCATGGGCAGCATGATCGGGATCAAGATGTTGTTGAAGATTGTTTTCAAACCTTATCCCGTGATGAAGGAGACCATAGCCGATCTCGACACAAAGGCTTTTTCCGAAGACCCTGTATCGCTCATCAAGACTTTCGATAGTCTGCTCAAATAAGGCAAGCCAGGACACGCAGGCTGCCCCGGCAATCAAGTGCTCTGCATCCCAAGCCCCTTCATCAAAAAAGGCGGAAAGCCCCAGCTATGGGTTTCCGCCTTTTTTGTAATGGTTATCGCAGAGTTTACTTGACCTTCATATTGGGCAAGTGAAACTTGTAGATTTTGTCGAAATAGTCCTTCACCCTGTTGACCTCCAGGAACGTGGTACCCCCACCCTCTCCAAACGATCCAGAAAGATAGGCTATCTTGTCGTCCGACTTGATATAGCCCTTCTGCTTGAGCATGCGCAGCGCAGCTGTGAACACATGGTCGGGACTGACATGCTCTTTCTGGAAAACGGGTATCACGCCATACGACAAGTTGAGCCAGCGCTGTGTCTTCTCCCTATAGCATATGGCAAGGACTGGCTTAGGGCCACGGAAGGCAGCCAGATTGCGAGCCGTCTCGCCCGTCTCCGAGTCGGTAATGATGCCCGACACGCCCAGCAGACGCGTGGAGTCGATGGCCGAATGGGCCAGAAACTCGCGCTGCGAACAGTTGTCGCTAAGCGGCACCTCGTCCTGATGGCCAAAGTTCAGACGGTCCTGCTCAGCCTGCTCGGCGATTGCCGCCATGGTTTGCACGGCCTCCAGCGGATACTTGCCGCTGGCCGTCTCGCCGCTCAGCATCAGCGCATCGGTATTCGAATAGATGGCGTTGGCAATGTCGGTAACCTCGGCACGCGTCGGCCTGGGGTTCTCTATCATGGTGTGGAGCATCTGTGTAGCCACGATGACTGGCTTCTTCTTCTGCACACACTTGCGGATGATCATGCGCTGTATGCCCGGTATCTTCTCGATGGGCACTTCTATTCCCAGGTCTCCACGCGCCACCATTATGCCGTAGCTGGCGTCTATGATCTCGTCTATATTGTCGACGCCCTCCTGGTTTTCTATCTTCGAGATAATCTTGATGTCGGAGTGATGCTCATCGAGGATGTCCTGCACCGCCTTCACATCGGCCGCCGACCTCACGAAGCTATGGGCTATGAAGTCGATATCCTCATCGATGGCCAGCAGGATATTGCGCTTGTCCTTCTCGGTGAGGGCAGGCAGGTCGATATGCTCGCCCGGCACGTTAACACTCTTGTGGGCACCCAGCACACCATCATTCTGCATGGTGGCATAGACTGTGGGGCCCACGATATCCATGACCTGCATGTCGAGCAGGCCATCGTCAATCAGAATGTGGTCGCCCACCTTGACATCGCGTGCAAAATCGATATAGTTCACATTGATGATGTCATGGGTGGTCTCCATCTCCGGACGACCGAAAACCTTCACCACATCACCCGTCTTGTAGCTGATTTTGTCCTTGACGTTTGTCGTGCGGACCTCCGGGCCTTTCGTGTCTATGAGGATACCGATATGCGGCGACACTGTACGCACATTGCGAATGATATTGCGGATGCCATCCTGAGAAGCGTGAGCCGTGTTCATCCTGACCACATTCATGCCTGCGAAGAACAACTTGCGCAGAAAATCCACATCACAACGGCGATCGCTGACGGAACATACAATCTTTGTCTGTTTCATAATTTTGATCCATTTTGAGCATGTGCAAAGTTACTATTTTTTTTTGGTTTTCCTGGTCCGACAGAGACATAAAATTATCTACGCAAAGGTTTACGTGGAATTTTACACACAGCTATCTGTCCACCTTTCAGATTATTATTAACTTTGCCGCCAATATAACGAACTATGACACCATATTCCATCATGAAAGAACTGAAAGCGCTGAACCGCCGCACCGCCCCCAAGAGTGCGATGCCAGAAAGAATCATCCAGTTTGGCGAAGGCAATTTCCTCCGCGCGTTTGTCGACTGGATTGTTTTCAACATGGACCAGAAGACCGACTTCAACTCTAGCGTGGTCGTTGTGCAGCCCATCGCACACGGCATGGCCGACTGGCTCAACGGCCAGGACTGCCTCTACCATGTGAACCTGCAAGGCAAGGAAAACGGCACTCCCGTCAATTCGCTCACGCGCATCGACGTCATCAGCCGTGCCCTCAACCCCTACACGCAGTTTCAGGCTTTCCTGGCACTCGCAGAGCAGCCCGAGATGCGATTCGTCATCTCCAACACCACCGAGGCAGGCATAGCCTTCGATCCGGAATGCCGACTGGCCGATGCGCCTGCCTCAAGCTATCCCGGCAAGCTTGTGCAATTACTGTTCCACCGTTACCAATACTTCGGAGGCGACCCTACCAAGGGCATGATTATCATGCCTTGTGAACTCATCTTCCTCAACGGGCACCACCTGAAAAAGTGCATCTACCAGTACATCGAACTGTGGAAAGACGACATGGGCAACGGATACGAGGGTTTCAAGGCGTGGTTTACAGACCATTGTTACGTCTGCGCCACACTCGTAGACCGCATCGTGCCGGGCTTCCCCCGCGACACCATACACGACATCCAGCAGAAAATCTGCTATAAGGACAACCTCGTGGTGAAAGCGGAGAGCTTCCACCTCTGGGTCATCGAGAAGGCCGAGAATATGACCGTCGAACAGATGAAGGAAGAGTTTCCGGCCGAGAAGGCGGGCCTGCACGTGCTCATCACCGACAACGAGAAGCCCTACCACGCCCGCAAGGTGACTCTGCTCAACGGCCCTCACACGGTGCTGTCACCCGTGGCCTTCCTCAGCGGCGTTGACATCGTGCGCGACGCCTGTGAGCATCCCGTCATAGGCCGATACATCCACAAGGTGCAGTTCGACGAGCTCATGCAGACACTCGATCTGCCAATCGACGAGTGCAAGCAGTTTGCCAACGATGTGCTGGAGCGTTTCGAGAACCCCTTTGTCGACCATCAGGTCACCTCCATCATGCTCAACAGCTTCCCGAAGTACGAGACACGCGACCTGCCTGGCGTCAAGACCTATCTCAAGAGAAAAGGCAAGCTGCCCGAAGGACTGGTGTTTGGCCTGGCCGCTATCATCACTTATTATAAAGGCGGAAAACGCGCAGACGGAACGCCTGTCACGCCCAACGACGACCCGAAGATCACAGCCCGTCTGACGCAGCTATGGGCCACCGGTGACACGCAGGCAGTGGCTGAGGGAGTGCTGGCGTTCGACTATGTGTGGCACGAAGACCTCAACCAGACCGTTCCCGGTCTCTGCACCATGGTCAAGGGCTATCTCGACCTCATACAGGAGAAGGGTATGCTGGAGGCCGTGAAGACCATCTTGGACTGACCTGCTGACACACCCTCAGTGCAGGGAGACCACTTGTCTTGAAATTTGGTCAAAATCCACATCACGGAGAACTGCCGAAAGAGAAATACGAAAAGGGCCAACCGCCCGACAATCGTAGGAAATGCCCCTTGCAATTTCAAAAACACACCTTGCATTTCCAGGAAAGAAGCCGAACCGTATCGCGACAACTATCCTATCGCGATGCGGTTCGGCTCCTATCATAACGGGATATGGCATCTCTTATAGGTGCATACGGCATCTTTCGTCTTCAAAAGAATACACAAGACAAGACGAAACCGCCATACACTCCTACAAACTGCTCATTATCAATCGATTAAAAAAAACTCTCAGAAATCGCACATTTGAGCCCAAATATTTATTCGTGGAAAACAACGTCTATTTTCGGCGATTATTTGTCAGCTTTTTTATCGTCACTTACCCAATCCCCCCAAAAAAATCCGCAAGGATTGCACATGCAAGCGTTGCGGATTTTTATACGGCTACCGGGCATCCAGATACTGCGCGCACATGTCTGCACAGCGTTCACCATCGACACCAGCCGACACGATGCCACCCGCATAGCCAGCCCCCTCTCCACAGGGGAACAGGCCCTGCAGGCGCACGTGCTGCAACGTGTCGGGCTTGCGGATGACCCGAAGGGGGCTCGACGTGCGCGTCTCAGTAGCGATGACCACGGCCTCATTGGTCAGGAAGCCATGCTTGTGCTTGCCAAAATGCTTAAAACCCTCCTGAAGGCGATGAGCCACGAAAGGAGGCAACCAGAAATGGAGAGGCGAACTGATGAGCCCCGGAGCATAGCTGCTCTTCGGAAGGTCATAGCTGAGCCGACCGTTCACAAAGTCGGCCATGCGCTGGGCAGGGGCCGTCTGCTGGCGGTTGCCTTGTTGCCAGCATGTCTTTTCCAAATGTTCCTGGAAGCTCAGCATGCGCACCACATCGTCGCCAGAACCCTGTTCGCCTTCTAACGGCAGCAAAGCATCGAGGTCTTCAGGTTCTACTTGCACCACCATGCCCGAGTTGCTCCATCGGGTGCCGCGGTTGCTGGGCGACATGCCGTTGACTACAATCTGTTCAGGCCCTGTGGCCGCGGGAATGACAAAGCCACCCGGACACATGCAGAACGAGTAGACACCACGTCCATCGACCTGCGTCACCACCGAATACTCGGCGGCAGGCAGATACTTGCCACGTCCCTGACGTGAATGATACTGTATCTGGTCGATGAGCTGCGCAGGATGCTCCAGACGTACGCCCACGGCTATGCCCTTGGCCTCCATCTCTACATGAGCCTGGTGCAAGTGCCTATAGACATCGCGGGCGCTATGGCCCGTAGCCAGGATAACCGGGCCACGATACGTGAGTTCGCGGCCTGTGGTCAGGTCGATGGCCTCCACGCCCTTCACGCAGTCGCCCTCCGTTAGGAGCGAAGTCATCTTAGTCTGAAAGTGGACCTCTCCCCCACTCCGTAGAATCTGCTCGCGCATGTTCTCTATGACACGCGGCAGCTTGTCGGTACCGATGTGGGGATGGGCATCGGCCAAAATGGACGGCGAGGCGCCAAACTGGCAAAACACGTTCAGAATCTTCTCCGTCGAACCACGTTTCTTGCTGCGCGTATAGAGTTTGCCGTCACTGAAGGCACCAGCACCGCCCTCTCCGAAGCAGTAGTTGCTCTCGGGGTCCACCCGTTGCGTTTTAGTAATCAGGGCCATGTCCTTCTTGCGCTCATGGACGTCCTTGCCACGTTCCAGCACGATGGGCCTGAAACCCAGCTCCACAAGACGCAGAGCCGCAAACAGACCGCCGGGGCCCATGCCCACCACAATGACACACGGACGGTCTGACACGTCGCCATAGACCGTGGGCGTATACGCGTCGTCTTGCGGCAGCTCGTTGATATAGACCCGCACCTGCAGGTTGACGTAGACGGTGCGCTGACGCGCGTCGATGCTGCGTCTCAACACGCGTACACGCTGAACCGTGCGCACATCGACACCCTTATCGTGAGCCAGGAAATCGATGATACCCTGCTCGCTATAGGCGACTTGCGGCAGCACCCTCAGTTGATATTCGTTGACCATATTTCTTCTTGTTTACGACAAAGTTACGACTATTTTCCAAATTATCCATGCCTCCGCCCACTTAATTACCCAAGTTTCAGATTCAGACAAAACACGCTGCGCTCTACTGTGTCGCTTGTGCCGGCAAGATATCGGACATTTTTTCTTTCTGCACAAAAAATCCCAAAACACATGTTGTTGCGTCTTGGGATCTTTTGTATGAATAAGCCTGGATTCTATTTAGTCTCTATCTCTTCCTTCATGTCGACAAACTGTTTTTTGTCGTCGTAGAACTCGTATTGCAGGAATGCGAGCTTCTGCGATGGAATGATATGAACCCCGAATCCATACTTCAGTTGCCATCTCCGCTTAAGGCTCACCACACCTTGGTTGATGTAGGCAGCCACGTAGGGGTGGACATGGAGATAAAATTTCTTGATGCCGATCTTGTTGGTTAGTTGGTCAATCTTTCTTTCCAATTGGTCGGTGAACAGGATGCTCGATTTGATCTTGCCAGTGCCGTTGCACGAGGGGCAGGTCTCCTCAACGTTGACATCCATAGCAGGACGCACCCGCTGCCGGGTAATCTGCATCAACCCGAACTTACTGAGTGGCAGGATATTATGACGCGCCCTATCTTTCTGCATATCCTTGCACATACGCTCATAGAGCATCTGGCGGTCTTCTGCCAAGTTCATGTCGATAAAGTCGACCACAATGATTCCGCCCATGTCTCGCAGCCGCAGCTGACGGGCCAACTCATCGGCAGCGCCCAAGTTGGTCTCGAGGGCAGTGCCTTCTTGTCCTTTCTCGTTCTTGGACCGGTTGCCGCTGTTCACATCCACGACGTGCATGGCTTCGGTGTGCTCAATGATGAGGTATGCCCCATGGGCGTAATTCACCGTTTTGCCAAAGCTCGCCTTAATCTGTTTGGTGACGTTGAAATTGTCAAAGATGGGCACCTTTCCGGTATACTTCTTGACGATACCTGCCTTTTCAGGGGCTATGAGTGCCACGTAATCCTTGACATCCTTACACACTTCCTCGTCGTCTACATATATATTCTCATAGCTCGGGTTGAAAAGGTCGCGCAACAAGGCAACGGCCCTTCCTGTCTCCTCGTAGACGAGTTGCGGGCGTTGCTGGGTCTTCTGCACCTTGACAATGGCGTCCTCCCAGCGCTTGGTCAAGATTTTCAGTTCCGCATCCAGTTCGGCCACGCGTTTGCCCTCGGCCACTGTGCGCACGATGACACCGCAGTTCTTGGGCTTGATGCTGTGGATGAGTTGTTTGAGTCGGGCTCTTTCTTCGCCGCTCTTGATCTTGGATGACACAGACACCTTGTCGCCAAAGGGAATAAGGACAAGGTAGCGGCCTGCAAAGCTCAGCTCTGCGGTCAGTCGCGGTCCTTTGGTGGAGATAGGTTCCTTGACTATCTGCACCAGCACCTCCTGTCCGACGGTGAGTGTCTGCTGAATGCTCCCATCCTTCTTCAGATCGGGTTGGCGAGAGGCCTTGGCAAAGGGAAACAACTTGCGTCGGTCGCTCTGCACTTGCTTCAGATACTTGGCGTACGAATTGAATTGACTTCCTAAATCAAGATAATGCAGGAAAGCGTCGCGCTCGTAGCCAACATCAACAAAGCAGGCGTTGAGACCCGGCATGAGTTTCTTCACCTTGGCGATGTAGATGTTGCCGACGGAGAAATTGGCAGAGCGTTGCTCGTTTTGGTATTCCACGAGCCGCTTGTCTTCGAGCAGTGCGATGGATATCTCCTGTGGCTTTACGTTGATAATTACTTCGCTTGTCATTTCTTGATTTCTTGATTATAAAAAGGGACCCGCCAAAACGGCACGTCCCTTTCCCAGAACAGTCCTAAAGGGCCTTATTTGCTCTTATGACGGTTCTTACGTAATCTCTTTTTACGCTTATGCGTAGCCATCTTGTGGCCTTTCTTCTTCTTTCCGTTTGGCATAGCTGTTAATGTTTAAAATGTTTATTATTGTGTAATTTAAAAGTCGCTTACTCTCCCTTCATCTCGTCCACGAAGGCCTTTGCCGGCTTGAAACTGGGCAGGTCGTGTGCAGCGATGGTGATGGAAGTCTTCTTGCCGATGTCGCGGGCTGTCTTCGGGGCACGATGCTTGATGATGAAGCTGCCGAAACCGCGCAGGTAGACATTCTCTCTTCTTTCGAGCATACTTTTCTTAACGGTTTGCATGAAGCTCTCGATGACAGCGGACACGTCTTTGCGCTGCAGGCCGGTCATGTCGGTAATCTCGTTGATAATCTCTGCTTTTGTCATATACTGATACAGTCTTTTCGGATTATTGTTCCTTAATTTTACTTTTCTATTATCTTTCGGACTGCAAATATACGTGTTTTTCGTGGGATGGAGAAAAGAATTGATGTTTTTTTCTTAGAAATTGATATTTTTCTCCTTAGAAGTACCTAACTCTCAATTCCTTAACCATGACTTCGGCCTGAATTATACAAGTTACGGATTATGCGACAATCCCGGTTTGTAAGAATTTATGCCTGCCGTAAAAAAAACATGCTGGGACAAGCTTTTGCTGCAAGAGCTACGGATCGCGATGTCCGGGACTAAAAGTCAAAAGCCCACTTCACCATACATTCGCGTGGACGCAGGCATGTCACCGCGTAAGTCTCAATGGCATTTCCAAGAATCCGCTGCTCAAACACTGACGTGCCTATAAGATTGTTGGCCGAGAGGGATAGTTCCCAGCGCTTGGACTTGTAGCTCATGGCAAGATCCAGGAAATAACTGTTCCCAACGCCGTCACTGTTGCTATGGAAAAGCTGGTTCTTGACGCTCAGCATCCAGCCGTTGGCCGGAAATACACACACTCTGAGAGTGTGTTTCCAACTGTTTGTATTGCCTGCAGAAAGAGCCGGTGAAGTCATGTTGTTCTGTCGGGTGACATTCACATTTGACCAACCTTCAAGAGACAGGACCCTTGCCGGACGCATGGAGAAATGAAGCGCAACGGTAGTGACACTCATCCGCGCCTCGTTCAGCTGGCCAGACACAAGCAGCCCGTAATCTGTCGTTAGGTGTGAAGCACCCAGGGAGACAAGTGCTTTTGCCCACCCAAACGACTTACTGATGTGCCCCGTCAGTCCCACAGACAGTGTGGTATGTACCTTGTCGGAGGCCGTCATTTTGTAGACATTGCCAATCATTGTGCTCTCATACAGGAAATTCCCAGACGTGCGACCGTATGTGGGAGCCACATTAAAGAACAAGCCTAATACGGGATTAGAGTATTTGTAAGTGGCCGTGGCACGGAAGGAATGCGTCACACTGGTCTTTCCCCGGTTGACAATCTGTGTGCGATAGGTCGTGAAGACGGGAGTGTCATAGATGGCCTGTCCATCTTGTGGTGTGTTTGTGTAATTCACATTCGCCGAGAATGTCGAGACTGCGGAAGCCTTCCAGTTCCAGTTGACTGAAGGGTCAACCCACAGATGGCTGTCTCCTGACTCATGATAGGACTGATGGGCATAGCTTAGTTTCGATTTTATATCCACCTGTTGCTTCCCGAAGGCAAACGACACGGACGGCATCCAGTATGCACGAAGCAAGTAGTAGGTGTTCGCCTGTTCGCTCTCCTCATCCATCACCACAGCGATATGCTGGCGGTCATAGTTTATTCCCACCTCATTATTGAGGTAATGGCGTCCTATTATATGTTTATACAGGACAGAATTTTGGACTGAGAAGTTTGACAAATTGAGTTTTTCCGTCAACCCGTTGATGGTAAGGAGCTGTCCTGGCAGATAATTGTAGGACCAATAACTGTCAACATGATAGACGTTCCTCTTTGACGTGGTATGCGACATCTGGAAATCTTCCATAAGGCTGCACCTGCGCGGCTTCACTCTCAGATCTGTTCCTAGCCCATTATACTCCATTCGTCCAACACTCTTGTTAAAGTCGACATAACCCTTCAAGCTATTGCGGATGAAACTCTTGGCACCATTGTATTGGTAATTGGCCTCAGCTTTCCATTCGCTTCTCATGTTGCGCACATGCTCGTCTTCCACTATGACGGGCATGTCGGCAAGTGTCAGATAAGTGGAAGCATTATTGTCCTGCATTTCCGTCTTGTCCACAAAGCCGTTGCCCTGCAAGCGTAACTCTGAATCCTTTCCCGTCTTCCACAACCAGTTGCCTGCAACAAGATGGCTATGATTAAAGGTGTATCGTTCCTCAAAAAGGTCGGGCGTTTCCACCGACATCATGGAAAGAATGCCCGAAGCCGCTGCGGTTCTTCCTTTGAACATGGCTGTAAGGTCGAGCACCTCATTATCGAGGTGCTTGCCTATGTCATTGCTCTTGTACATCATCAGTGCCTGACGTTTCTTGCAGAAACTCATGCCCATCAGCCGGCAGTCATAAAGGAAATCATCACCGTAACCCAATCCTACATCTGCCGACCCCGCCCAAACAGACTTGGCATCATCCTTCAATACAAGATTAAGGGCGGCCTGATCGCTAAAGGAGACCCCACGCAATGACTTCACTGGCTGATGGTTTTCAAGCACTTGCACACTCTTCACCTTGTCAGCGGAAATATTCTGATTGGCCACGCCATACTGTGACCCCATCAAGTCCGCCCCCTCAATGTAGAACTTGTTGATGGACTTACCTTGATATTCTATCTTGCCGTCCGCCTTGACCTCAAGACCAGGCATCTTGGCTATCACATCCGCAATACTACGGTCTTGTCCCTGTTTGAAACCTGCCACACTATACGTAAGCGTATCGCCTGTAGCCCTTATCCGCTGTGCCTTCACCTTCACTTCCTTCAGCAAGAAACTGCCTTCCTTGAGCGTAATAGTCATACCATCTTTTATGGCAGAAACAGGCAATGATTTCTTCTGATAGCCCACGAAATCAACTATGATTTCGCGGGCTTGGCTTCCTTCGGGAATGGTCAACCGGAAAAGTCCGCCTTCCTTTGCAATGGCATAGGCTACTACTTGGCCATCCTTGCCCGACACAACGACTGTCGCACCAGTAACAGGAGTTCCTTTATCGCCCACAATCTTGCCGTTATAGGATTGTGCGGCAACGGAAAGATGAAAGAAAATTGCTAACAGGAGAAAGCTATACTTCATTCCTTATCAAAGAAATTTTTCTTGGGCAGTTCCTGGTCTGAAATGTCACTGCCTTTATCATCCGTGATGAGAACTGAGCCTGCTTCCAGGTCATCGCCACCTTGGCTCAATACACGACTGACTATTTGCCGTTGGCTCAGGCCGTTTGTTTCCGCCCGCATCTGCAGGTAACGTTTGCGCGTGCATTTCTGGACATTCTTATTTATAACAAGAGAAACGACATCATTGTCATTTGCCTTTTCCAATCCGGCGAGAGTAAAGCGAAAGCATCCTTCAGTATCATAAGCAGAAAGTATCAAGCCTGGCAGACCACCAAGAAGGTAGGGGCCATAACTAAGAGGCACATCCGGGGTGTACCAAACAATCCAAGTCCTTCCATAAAGTGCGCCCTGGGCTTGCCGACATTCGTAGCCACTAATATTCTTGGCACTGTCGGATAGCTGCCACGCTATCTGTGGCATGGATTCCACATATTTCAAATCAGAACTCAAGATGGTGTTAAGATAGGTGTATTCACCCGATTGGGGACTTCCCAAAAGTATTTGCAGACTGTTCTTGTTGGGGTATTTTTGGGCAAGCGCATCCATTAGGTCCAATGCACTAACGGGATCGTTCTTAACATTTGAATTGGCCAACCCTTCATGGAATTTCCTATAATTGTCATCGTAGAAGACGGCGGTCGTCTTGCCTATGTCAAGGCTCCATCTATACAGTGTAGCGTTACCAACTGAGGTTTTAGCTTCACAATCATAGACTACATGATAAATAGCTGGTTCTTGAGCAAGCAACTTTATTGATATAAGAATGGTAAAAATACCTAATAGGGTCTTTTTCATAGAAAGCGATGTCTGAAAGGAAAAGGGCTTAGTCAAATCCCCATGGCATTTCCAATACATACAATGCTACGTTTGACTAAGCTCCCACTATTATTATTTGTTCGGCACAACGACCGTTGAACCATCCTTATCTACTATGATAGTAGTCCCATCACTATAAATGATGATTACACGGTCGCCTCTCTTTATAACCTTAGGCGTAGATGATGCGCAAACGACGTAATCTGAATAGTTTGCTACTGCAACCTGAGTGGCATTGGCCTTTGCTGAGAAAACAAGAAGGCCCATCATACTTGCAAATAAAACTTTTTTTCATCAATTCACTTGATTTTTCTAGTTAGTCTACTCTATAAGCTTTTCGACATCTGCTCCTTTTAGTTCATGCGCATGAACAATACTGTTCGGTCAGTCATTATTACCCAAATACCTGATTTATTGGTGCAAAATTAGAAAAAAAACAAAAGTTCTGCAAAATGAAGGTGTGGTCTTTTAGGGCGACAGGACTCCTTCAAGGAAAATATTCCGCTGAATGGTGTGGGTTTATCGGATATTATCCCAACTTTGACCTTATAGTCTTGTTTTTATTGCTGTATCAGCAGTTTAGCAAT
>CAVDNW010000044.1:0-18998 GCA_963610435.1 Oscillospiraceae bacterium
GACTAAATAAAGGCTATATAAACATATAAAAACCGAAAAACATAAACAAAGAAACAAATAGATAAACAAAAGAATAACAAAATAAACATAGATACATATCAATATTTCTATAATCTAAAAACTAAAAAAATAAAGATTTGTTTGCACGGATAAATAATAATATGTATATTTGCAGCACAATTGACAAAACAAGTCAGACAATGAAGAACAGAAAGATTATATTTGCCAACCAGAAAGGTGGAGTGGGGAAGTCGACACTGTGCATACTTTTTGCCAACTACCTCGCTTGGAAAAAGCAAGATGTATGTGTCATCGACACCGACCTGCAGAAGACCATCATGATGCAGCGACGCAAGGACATGGAGATCTACGAGGGGCAGGAGGAGCCTTATGTCGTGCAGGACTTCGATGTGCAGGACCCTGAGACCATGCAGCAACTCATGGACTCCGCTTCCGAAACAGAAGGCTATGTGCTTTTCGACTCGCCGGGCAACGTCTCGGAGGACGGTCTCGTGCCGATGTTCACCAATGCCGACTTCATCGTCTGCCCCTATGAATATGAGGAGAAGACGCTCGACTCCACCGGCACCTTCGTGCAGGTGATCAACGCCCTGCGCCAGCACACGCCCGAGATGACGGCCAAGCTCTTCTTTGTGCCCAACCGCATCGACGTGCGTATCGGCACCAAGAACGAGCTCGACATGTGGAAGCAGACCGACGCCATCTTCAAGCAGCTCGGAGCCGTCACGCCGCGCATCACCGCAAGGGCGGCACTCAAGCGCATCAACACCGTGGAGATCACTGCGGCGCAGCGCGAGGCGGTCAAGCCGGCTTTCGACTTCATGATACGCCGCATCAAGGAGTGAGGCCGAGGCAGCCCACCTATATATTATATTGAAACAAGCAAACAAACAATCCAGATAGAACTCAGACATTATGGCCAACAAACAAAAGACACGCGTTGTGTTGCCAGGTGGCATACAGGGCTTGGTGCACACCCTGCAGAACGGCACCGCAGAACCGAACTTGAACCCGCAAGTGGACGTTACCAAAATCAGCGAGACGGCCAACGAGACGGCCGCTGAAACCGTCGGGGAACCCGAGGTGCAGCAGGCAGAAGTGGAGCAGACAGCCGCACAGCAGGCCGTCAGCGTACAGCAGCAGGCCGCCAGCGGGGTGGGGGAGAGCCAGACGGGTGCAGTAGTATCGTCGGACGCGCCCGCAGAGCGCGCCCCCCGCGGACGTCGCCCCAAGGAGAACACCATGAAGGAATACACCATCGTCAAGGACGACTCGCGCGACTCGTGGGACCTCTTCCTCGACATGGCCAAGCAATATAAGGACGGCGGAGGCAAGCTCGCCACAATCTACATCGACGAATCGCTGAAGAACGTGCTCGACCGCATGAAATACTGCGGACCCGAGAAGCTCTCCACATCGGCCATCCTCAGCTCCATCGTTGCCCGTTTCATCTTCGACCACGAGGACGACATCAAGAAAGTGATGTTCTCCGGACGCCTGATCTGACGCGGCCGCCCGGACCATCCGTGTAAATAACCCTGAAGGGTAGAGTAGGGAGAATGGCAGTACACAAAGCCCCGTAGGGGCGACATTCTATAGCGTAGGGGCTTGCCCCTACGTTTCAGGATTGTATTTTTCCTTTGCCCCTGTAGGGGGCGCATAATTCGTTGCATGAGATTGAAATATGCGCCCCTTACGGGGCTTGGCATACAAAAATCACGCAACATGATGTTTTTTGCGGTTTTCGTGTTAACTTTGCACAAATGTCGATACCGTGACATTGTATAAACTAACTAAAAAACATGAAAACCAAAAAGGACAAACTAATCGTTGTAATGGCATTGGCCCTGTTGGCATGCCTGTTCTCGTTCTGCTCGAAAGCCGGCAACGAGACCGCCAAGGTGGAGAGCGTCGAACTGCTCAAGACATCGCAGAGCTGGGACGGGGCCGACCTGCCCGACTATCTGGAGGGCAAACCCGAATTGCGTGTTCTCAAAGTGGTGGTACCGCCCCACAGTGCTCTGCCCAAGCATCACCATGATGTCATGTCATACGGTGTGGTCAACAAGGGTGCGCTTACCCTTGTACGCGAGTCCGACGGAAAAGAGAAGACCGTCCGCACGGGCGAAGCCGTCGTTGAAACCGTCGGCACGGTACACCATGGCGAGAACCGCGGCGACGAGCCCGTCGAAGTCGTTGTGTTCTATCTTTCTAAAGCAGGGATGCCCTTGAGCGTGTCCGACGAGTGATCTTCCGGGGGTCAGAAACAGGACACGCAATCTTTTTTTAGGGCACGATGATAATAAAAGCACTGTACTTTGCGTTAGCAATAATGTAGACCGGAAAACATTACTCTCCAACAACAATGCAATAATATCTCTGCCTATGAAAAATTTTACCCCTGAAGAGAAGGGCCCTTCTGCCCGCACGCTTATGCTTATCCGCCAGATCGCTTACACCTACCGGGTGTCGAAGCTGACTGGTCGTCCTCTCAACTTCTGTATCAACTGATATGAGCAAGATGGTGTCACCCTCGCTCCTGGCCGCCGACTTCACCGACCTAAAGAGCGAAATACAGATGATCAACCGCAGCGAGGCCGACTGGCTCCACTGCGATGTCATGGACGGTGTGTTCGTGCCCAACATCTCGTTTGGCTTCCCCGTGCTCGAGTCGGTGGGCAAGATTTGCCGAAAACCGCTCGACGTGCACCTCATGATCGTACACCCTGAGCGCTACATCACCGCAACGGCCCGCATCGGCGCCATGATGATGAACGTGCACTACGAAGCCGTGACCCACCTCAACCGCACCGTACACGAGATACACGAGGAGGGCATGAAGGCTGGCGTGACGCTCAACCCCACCACGCCCGTGGCGATGCTCGAAGACTGCATCTGCGACGTCGATATGGTGCTGCTGATGAGTGTCAACCCGGGCTTCGGCGGACAGCGGTTCATCGACAACACCTACGCCAAGATAGCCCGCCTGCGCAAGCTCATCCGTGAGAGCGGATCGAAGGCACTCATCGAGGTGGACGGAGGCGTCAACGGCGACACCGCACCACGGCTGGCCGAGGCAGGTGCCGACGTGCTGGTGAGCGGCAGCTATGTCTTCCGCGCCGACAATCCCGAGGAGCGCATCAGCCAGCTCAAGGCCCTCTGAAGCCCCACATACGGCCCCTTCACCCCATACAACATGTGGGGCGAAGGGGCGTGACCTTTCATCCGCCCACGCTTTTCCCGACCGAGGCACGGCGAGAACCGTCCGGCGACAAAAACAACACAATCCAACAGAACTTACACACACAGCAATGAAGAAAACCATCCTGTCACTCCTCTTTGTGATGGCCACAACGCTGGCCGTCGCACAGACCGCGCTGAAACGCGTCTACAACGAGAACACCGACCCCATCGCACAGATAGACAGCGCCCTGGCTGCAGTCAGGGCCGACGGCTCGGGCCGCCTGGTGATCTGCCAGGTGGGCGGCAACTGGTGTCCGTGGTGCCTGCGCTTCGCCGACTTCGCCACGCGCGACGCCGACATCGCCAAGGTCCTGGCCGACAACTTTGCCTATATCCACGTCAACTACAATCCGCGCAAGGACAGCGGCGACCGCGCCAAGGCGCTCATGGAGCGGCTCGGCAATCCCGCGAGGTTTGGCTTCCCCGTCTTTGTGGTGCTCGACCAGGGCGGCAACGTGCTGCACATCCAGGACTCTAGCTTCCTGGAGGAAGGGCAAGGCTATAGCAAGGAGAAGACGCTGCGCTTCCTCAACGCCTGGTCGCCCAAGGCCGTAGGCGAGAGCAATGCCGTCACACGCACCATACAGGCACGCCGCTCGGTGCGCCGATACCTTGACCGACCCGTGGAGCACGACAAACTGGCGCTGCTGGCACAGGCCGGCATCCAGGCACCCAGCGGCATGAACAGCCAGTCGTGGGCCGTGCGTGTCGTGGAGAGCAAGGAGTGGATCGACGGCCTGACAGACCTCTTCCGCAAGGCCAATCCCGACATGGTGAAGCGCGACCCCAATTTCAAGAACATGTTCCGCAATGCACCCAACGTAATCTGTGTGGCCACGCCCGAGGGCGAACCCTCGGTCGACGCGGGCATGATGGGCGAGAACATGATGCTGGCGGCGCAGTCGCTGGGGCTCGGCACGTGCTGCCTGGGCGGACCGGTGCGCTTCCTCAACGTCACCCCCGAGTGCAAGCCCTTCCTCGACCAGCTGCAGCTGCCCGAGGGCTACGCCATCTGCTACATGCTGGCCGTCGGCTACCCCGACGAGGCTCCCGCGGCCAAGCCACGCGACGAGAGCAAGGTGCAGTACCTGAAATGACCGCTACGGGCGACGAAGCCTATGTAGCGAGCCCCTATGTCTATACACTTCAAGAAAACGTTAGTATTAAAGAGAGACTGACATGTTGAAAATCCTGCAGATGACGAGCCGTTGGCTGGCCCATTACACATCAGTGTTTGTCATTGGCATTGCCGTAGTGACGTTCTTCTTCCCCCACCTCTTCGACTGGGTGCGCGGAAACACACAGACCGTCATCCTGGGCATTATTATGCTCACCATGGGGCTCACGCTGACCACCAACGACTTTAAGATCCTGGCGAGCCGTCCGCTCGACATCTTCATCGGCGCCTGCGCACAGTTCATCATCATGCCCGGCGTGGCCTATCTGCTGGTGCATGTGTGGCACCTCGACCCGGCCCTGGCCTTGGGCATTCTGCTGGTGGGATGTTGTCCCGGCGGCGTGTCGAGCAACATCATGAGCTACCTCTGCCATGGCGACGTGGCCTTCTCGGTGGGCATGACGTGTGCCTCCACACTGCTGGCGCCCGTGATGACACCGCTGCTCATGCAGCTTACGGCAGGCGAGATCATCCATATCGATGCCGTGGGCATGTTCACCAACATACTCATTGTGACCATCATACCCGTGGCCGTCGGCTGTGCGCTCAACTATCTCTATAGCCGCCGCCAGTGGTTCCCCGCCCTGCAGAGCCTCATGCCGGGCATCAGCGTCACCTGTCTGGCCATCATCGTGGGGGGTGTCATTTCCACCGTGCACGACGACCTCGTGGCGCGCGGACTGCTGCTCTTCCTATGGACCTTTGCCGTGGTGTTCTGCCACAACACGCTGGGCTATCTGCTGGGCTACCTGGCCGGACGGCTCGCCAGGTTCGACACGGCCAAGAAGCGCACCATCTCCATCGAGGTGGGCATGCAGAATGCCGGGCTCGCCACGGTGCTGGCTGCCAATTTCTTTGCGGCGCAGCCTCTGGCCGTGCTGCCTTGCGCCATCAGTTGCGCTTGGCACAGCATATCGGGCACCATCCTCGCCGGCCTCTTCCTGAGGCGCGACATGAGAAAGGGACAGTAATTCATGCTGCCCGCAACAAGGGAAAAAGGAAGGAAAAAGAAATAGGCATAATGGACCTGACAATCCATTATGCCTATCATGTATTCAGTGCTTATTGAGCCCATGAACCCTGCTGGTCAAGTAAAGCACAGTCAGGTTCTTCTTGTAGTCGCCGCTCACGCCAGCTGCAGCTGCATGTCGTAGTCGCGCGCCATGCGGCGCATGTTGATCAGGGCGTAGCGCATGCGTCCCAGGGCGGTGTTGATGCTGACGTTGGTGGTGTCGGCAATCTCCTTGAACGACAACTGCTGGTAGAAGCGCATATACACCACCTCACGCTGGCTGGCCGGCAGATGGTTCATCATGCGGCGCACATCGAGCAGCACCTGGTCGTTGAGCAGACGGTCCTCAATGTTGGCCACCATGACGCTGGCCGCGCCGAGGTTAGACAGGTCGTTGTCTTCGGTCGCTTCCACAATATGCTCGGCACGCTGGTCGCGATACCAGTCCATGATGACGTTGTGGGCGATGCGCATGCACCATGCCCCAAACTTGCCGGTGGGCGCATACTTGCCGTGCTGCAGCTTCACGATGATCTTGACAAACGTCTCCTGGAAGATGTCGTTGGCCATGTCCTCGTCGCGCACGACAAACATGATATATGCGAAGATTTTCGATTGGTTGCGTGACAACAGTTCGTCGAAAGCCTCGTTGTTACCATCCATATAGCATAATGCCAACTCCTCGTCGGTCATTTCTGCGAGATTCTTCATTTCTTTGTAATTGATTTGTTATGAAGTAGATGTTTTCCGATAGGCTGTCGCTTTAAAATCGTATAAATCTGTTGTGTTAAGGGGTTTCGATTGCAAATTTATTGTTTTTTTTCTTTATCTCCAAATTTTCCCCGCTTTTTTCTTTACCTGGGGATAGGATGTTCATATTCCGAAACTTTAATAGTGAAGATATCCCATGATTTGTTCTTTCGTCTAAACAGGATTCTTTATCTTTGTAGTTGGCAATCCATGCATACTTGCATGCCGTTTGCCAACAAGGCTAATCGCATAGAACAGACAACCATCAAATCCAGCATAACAATGAAGACCAACACCATCCGCCATTTCAGAAGCATGGCAGTCGCCGTGGCGGCCCTGCTGCTCGGCACGGCCAAAGCCAACGCACAAGTCAACGCCCAGGTGCTCTACGACTTCGGCTCCGACCGCGAGTTCGTCACCCTCACGCTTGAGATGTTCAAGCAGGACAAGTGGGGAAGCACCTATTTCTTTGTCGACCACGACTTCAACTACGACAAGATGGTCGTGGGCAGCAAGAATATTTCGCAGGGAGGCACCTACACCGAGATATCGCGCGCCCTCAATTTCTGGAAGAATACACAGCTCAAGAACTGGAACCTTCATGTGGAGTACAACGGAGGCATCACCAAAAACTATCCCATCAACAACGCTTGGCTCTTCGGCATCGAATATTTCATTCACGACAAGACCTTCAGGAACACCCTCACGCTCGAGGCTCTCTACAAGACAATCCGCTCCACCGACCAACGGGTGCCCATGCAGTTCACCGCCGTGTGGACCTGCCGTGACATCTTCGGACTGAAGGGACTCACCTTCGACGGCTTCGCTGACTTCTGGTGGGAGACCCACGGCGTGGACTACCGCGACGACGGCTCCTGCCAGACGGCGCACACAGTCTTCATCACCGAGCCGCAGCTCTGGTACAACGTTGGCCGGCACATCGGTGTCGACAATCTCCATGTAGGCGGTGAGGTGGAGCTCTCCAACAATTTCGGCTCTACGGGCGGCTTCAAGTGCAGGCCTTGCCTCGGAGCGAAGTGGGAGTTCTGAATGTAAGGGTTACGTCAGCGACTCCGTTGGGGAAATGGGGTTTCCGTATGACAGTTCGGCCGGAAAAGTGTAATTTTGCAGTAAAACAAATACTATAATGGACAAGAAAGAATTAAGAATCATATTCATGGGTACGCCCGAATTTGCAGTGGGCACGCTGAGCCGCCTCGTGGAGGGCGGATACAATGTGGTGGCCGTGGTGACACAGCCCGACAAGCCTGTGGGCCGCCACCAGGACCAGGTGCAGCCCAGCGAGGTGAAACGCTATGCCCTGGCACACGGCCTGCCCGTGCTCCAGCCGGTGAAGATGAAGGACCCGGCCTTCGCCGACGAGCTGAAGGCGTTTGCCGCCGACCTGCAGGTGGTGGTGGCCTTCCGCATGCTGCCCGAGGTGGTGTGGGCCATGCCCCGCTTCGGCACGTTCAATGTGCATGCCGCCCTGCTGCCCCAGTATCGTGGCGCGGCTCCAATCAACTGGGCGGTAATCAACGGTGAGACCGAGACGGGTGTCACAACCTTCTTCCTGGACCATGACATCGACACGGGACGCATCATCCTCAGCAAGCCCTTTGCCATCCCCGACGATGCCAACGTGGAGTATGTCTACGACGGACTGATGCGTCTGGGGGCCGATGCTGCCGTTGAGACCGTTGATGCCATCCTCCGAGGCGACGGCCACGTCGACTCCATGGAGCAGGCGCCGCTGGCCGAAGGCACGGTGCTTCACGGTGCTCCCAAGATTTTCAAGGAGACATGCCGCATCAACTGGAACCAGCCGGCCAAGCGTGTCTACGACTTCGTGCGCGGCCTGTCGCCCTATCCAGGCGCATGGACCACGCTCGCGCCCAAGGGCACGGTGCTCAAGGTCTTTGCCGCCGGCAAGACGGGTGAACACGCAACCTGCGAGCCCGGCACCATCCGTGTCGGCGGTCACCGCCTGCTCGTGGCCTGTGCCGACGAGTGGCTGGAGCTTCGCGAGGTGCAGATGGCGGGCAAGAAGCGCATGGCCGCCACAGCCTTTCTCAATGGCAACCGCGATATCGACGGTGCCGCCTGTCTCTGATTATAAGTTGAGCCGGATATCGTCGCGCACGACACGGTTCCACGCGAACGAGCCCACCAGGTCGCGCGCCTCCACGGCATCGGCCGTGGGCTGCAGGCCAGCCGCATGAGCCAGGAGGCCGATGAGCTGGGCTGGCGTGAATCGCTGGCGCAGGCAAGCCATGTCGAGTGCCTGGTCGCGCTTCGAGAGGCGCTGTCCCGCCAGGTTGCAGAGTAGCGGCAGATGGACGTAGCGTGGCGGCGTGAAGCCCAGCAGGCGGGCCAGGTAAATCTGTTGGGGTGACGAGAGCAGCAGGTCGCGGCCGCGCACTACCTCCGTGACCCCCATCAGCGCGTCGTCGACCACCACGGCGAGCTGGTAGGCCCATGCCCCGTCCTTGCGCCTTACGATGAAGTCGCCGCAATGGGTGGCCAGGTCCACCGTCTGCCGACCATAGTGCCCGTCGGTGAAGGTCACGATGCCCTTGCCCTCCCCGGGCACCATCAGGCGTGTGGCAGCCGGTCCGGTGCGCGCTCCGTCCGGCAGGTGCCGGCAGGTGCCGGCGTAGACCACGCGTCCGTCGCTCTCATGGGGTGCCTGCGCGGCCAGGATATCGGCCCGCGTGCAATAGCAGGGATAGGTCAGCCCGCGTGCCGACAGCTTGTCGAGGTAGCTGGCGTAGATGTCGCCGCGCCGGCTCTGCCAGTAGGGACCCTCGTCCCATGTCAGCCCGAGCCACTCCAGGTCGTCCATGATCATCTCCGCATAAGCCGCATGTGAGCGTTGCGGGTCGATGTCCTCGATGCGCAGGAGCCATGTGCCGCCCTGTGCCTTGGCCGATAGCCACGACAGCAGGGCACTCATCATGTTGCCAAGGTGCATGCGTCCCGTAGGCGACGGCGCAAACCGACCCTTCACCCGAGGACGGCGGCTGTCTGAACCGTTCATTGTTTTGTCGTCATCTGTCATAACATAAAAAAAACTCCCACCGAGGCGGGAGTATAGGCTTTATAACCTTCGGCCCTTGCAGGCCTTATTGTGATAAGATGTAGGAAATCTTATTCTAAGTGCAAATATAAGGCTAATCGTTTGCTTTTCCAAATTATTAGCTGTATTTTTACGGAAATTTTAGAATCTAACCTATTAGACCAATAAGATGAAAAAGATATTAGGCATTGACACAGGCACCAACAGCCTGGGATGGGCCATCGTAGGCAGGGAAGGCGATGACCGCTGGTTGCTCGACAAGGGTGTGAACATTTTCCAGGAAGGTGTGAAAGTGGAGAAGGGCATAGAGTCGTCGAAAGCGGCCGAACGCACCCAGCACCGCGCGCAGCGAGTGCGCTACTATCGCATCAAGCTGCGCAAGATCCGCCTGTTGCGCCTCTTGAGCGAACATCATCTGTGCCCGCCACTCACGCGTGAGGAGTTGAGGGCCTGGCGCTTGAAGAAGGTCTATCCTGTCAACGAACTGTTCATGCGCTGGCAGCGTACCGACGACAACGACGGCATCAACCCCTACGCCTACCGCCATCGCTGCCTGCACGAGCAGCTCGACCTTACCCGCCTTACCGACCGTTATGTCCTGGGCCGTGCATTCTATCACTTGGCACAGCGCCGTGGCTTCTTGAGCAACCGCAAGGAGCAGGGTGGCGACGACTCGGGTAAGGTGAAGGCGGGCATCAGTCAACTGACCAAGGATATGCAAGAGGCCGGCTTCGCATATCTCGGTGATTACTTTTTCCACCTTTATGGCGGCGGGCAGAAGATACGCAGTCACTACACGGCACGCAACGAGCACTACCTGACCGAGTTCAACGCCATCTGTAAGCGGCAGGGGCTTGAAACCGAGCTGGCCGACAAGTTGCGTCATGCCATCTTCGACCAGCGCCCGCTCAAGTCGCAGAAAGGACAGGTCGGCAAGTGCGTCTTTGAGAAGAACAAGACCAAGTGTCAGGCATCACATCCCCGCTATGAGGAATTCCGGATGTTGGCCTTTCTCAACAACGTCAAGGTGAAAGCACCAGGTGACAGCGCTCTGCGTCCGCTCACGGACGAGGAGCGAGCCCGGGTCATGCCCCTGTTCTGCAGGAAGTCGAAGCGCCAGTTCCCCTTCGAGGATATCGCCAAGAAACTGGCGCCCAAGAAGCAGTATGGCTTTTGCAAGCGCAGTGAGGACAGCCAGATGCCTTACCTCTTCAATTATCCCATGGACACGCCCGTGTCAGGATGTCCGGTCACGGCGGCGTTGCGCAACCTCTTTGGCGACGACTGGGAACAGGGCATCTGCGAGGTCTACACCCTCGGCAAGGGAAAGAGCCGTGAGGAAATCGTCAACGATGTATGGCATGCTCTGTCGTTCTATTCGGACAGTGAGAAACTGGCGCGGTTTGCGGAGGACCGCCTGCAACTGTCGCCCGATGAGGCCAAGATGTTCAGCGACATATCCTTGCCGTCCGACTATGCTTCGCTGAGCCTCAAGGCCATCCGCAAAATACTGCCTTACCTCAGGCGCGGTGTCATCTATTCCCGTGCCGTGTTCCTGGCCAATCTGGGCGAGGTGATGCCGGCCTACGAATGGGGCAACGACGCCATGCGCGAGGCAGCCGTCGAGCATGTCATCCAGGCTATGGAATGTCATGATGAGCGCGATGGCCGCACCGTGGAGCAACGTGTGAAGGACTGTCTGCGCGAGCGCTACCATGTCTCCGACGAGGCGATGACCCGCCTCTATCATCCCTCTATGATGGAACTCTATCCGCAGGTGCGGCCCGATGCCCGGGGCCGTATCCGCCTGGGATCGCCGCGCATCGACAGCGTGCGCAACCCCATGGCCATGCGCTCCATGTTCCGCTTGCGCCGCCTGGTCAACCAGCTGCTGGCAGAAGGCAAGGTCGATGCTGATACAGAGGTGCACATCGAATTTGCGCGCGAGCTCAACGATGCCAACATGCGTAAGGCCATAGAGAGCAATGCACGCAATAACCAAAAGGAGAATGACAGCGCCCGCAGGCGCATAGCCGAGCTCTACAAGGGGGAGACAGGCTGCGACATTGTGCCCACCGACCGCGATGTGCTCAAGTATGTGTTGTGGGAGGAGCAGAAGCATGTCTGTCTCTACACGGGCCAGCAGATCAATGTGGCCGATTTTGTGGGCGACAACCCCAGGTACGATATCGAGCACACCATACCGCGAAGCCAGGGGGGCGACAGCACCCGCATGAACCTGACGCTCTGCGACAGCCGTTTCAACCGCGAAGTGAAAAAGACCAAGCTGCCCGCCGAGCTGGCTTGCCACGACGATATTCTGACGCGCATTGCCACATGGAAAGACAAGGTGGAGGCGCTCGACAGCCAGATACGCAAGCAGAAGGGGGCCGCCAAGGGCGCAACGACCAAGCAACAGAAGGATGCTATCATCCAACGGCGCCATGAGCTGGAATTGCAACGCAACTACTGGCGGGGGAAGTATGAGCGGTTTGTCATGACGAGTGTGCCCGAGGGCTTCAGCCGCCGGCAGGGCACCGACATCAGTGTCATCTCCAAGTATGCACGCCTGTACCTGAAGTCGCTCTTCCGTCATGTCTACACGGTGAAAGGACTGGCCACCTCCGACTTCCGCAAGATATGGGGCGTGCAGGAGGTCTATAGCCGCAAGGAGCGTGTCAACCACGTCCACCACTGCATCGACGCCATCGTCATAGCCTGCATAGGCCTCGACGACTACAATAAGCTGGGAGCCTACTACCACGACGAGGAGAACCACGAGTGGTATGGTGCTTCGAAAGCAACGTTTCCCAAGCCCTGGCCCACATTTGTGGAAGACGTCAAGCGTGTGCAGGATGAGATATTGGTCTTCCACCACACGCCCGACAACATGCGCAAGCAAGGCCGCCGCCGCATCATGGCCGCCGGCAAGCGCATGCTCTGTCAGGGCGACGCCGCACGCGGTTCGCTCCACAAGGACACTTACTACGGAGCCATCGAACACGAGGGCAGCATCCGCTACGTGAAGCGCATGGCGCTGGCCGACCTCAAGGAAAGCGATGTGAGCAAGATTGTCGACGGGACAGTGAGGCAAATCGTCGAGCAAGCCATCAGGGAGAAAGGCTTCAAGGCGGCCATGGACCCGGCCAACACCATCTGGATGAACGAAGAGAAGCGTATACCCATCCGCAAGGTGAGGTGCTATCAGCCTTCGGTGACCAATCCGTTGCATATCCGGCAGCAGCGCGATGTGTCGACGAAGGACTACAAGCACCAGTTTCACGTGGCCAACGACGACAATTACCTCTTGGCCGTCTATGCGGGCAAGGACACGAAGGGCAAGGAGAAGAGGGCCTTCGAGCTGGTCAACCGCCTACAGGCTGCCGAATACTTCAGGACGAGCAACGACAAGGAGCCGTTGGGATGGAATCTTGTGCCGGAGAAGAGTCAAGAGGGTTATCCGTTGGCTTTTAAGCTCAAGATAGGAACCATGGTGTTGCTCTATGACAAGACACCGGCCGAGGTATGGGAGGCCACACCTCAGGAATTGAACAGGAGACTGTATAAGGTGACAGGGTTGTCGTCCATGATAGTAGGAGGAAACCCCTATGCAACAATCTTAATGCGACATCATGAAGAAACCCGACAAAGCAAGGACATCAAGCCGAAGAATGGTGCATACAGACAAGGCGAAGAGCTGCGGCCTGCCATCATCATGTTGCACACCCAGATGTCCGGTAAAGCTCTTGTTCAAGGCTACGACTTTGAGATAAACGAATTGGGAGAAATCAAATGGTTGAGAACGCATGATTAAGCAGACCTTATTTTTCACCACGCCTGTCTGTCTGTCGCTGAAAAACTGCCAACTCGTCGTCTCCTGGAAAAACAGCGACGACCAGCTGACGCGCCCCATCGAAGACCTCGGGTGTGTGGTGCTCGAGAATCAGCAGATTCATGTCACCCTGCCTCTGCTGGGTGAGTTGGTGGCGAATAATGTGGCCGTCATCCTCTGCGACAGCAAGGGGATGCCCTCAGCCATGTTGCAACCCCTTGAGGCCAACACCACGCAGGCCGAGACCCTGAAGGAGCAGTTGGCTGTGGGCGAGCCCATGAAGAAACAGGCGTGGAAACAAATCATCGAGGCAAAGATCAGAAACCAAGCTGCCGTGTTGGGCCATGCTGGCAAGGATAGCAGTGCGTTGAAACCGCTCTACGTCAACGTGAAGAGTGGCGACACCGACAACCGTGAGGGGCAGGCAGCCCGTCTCTATTGGAGCACGCTTCTGGGCCGTGGCTTCCGGCGCGAGCGTCAGGGAGCGCCACCCAATGCCTTGCTCAATTATGGCTACGCCATCCTGCGCGCTGCCACGGCCCGTGCGCTCATGGGCTCTGGTCTGCTGCCCAACCTCGGTGTCTTCCACAGAAACCGCTATAATGCTTTCCCCTTGGCCGACGACGTGATGGAGCCTTATCGGCCTTATGTCGACGAAATCGTCTGGAAGCTCTGTGAGCAGGGTGCCGTGGAGCTCACCAAAGAGGTGAAAGCCGAACTGTTGCGACTGTTGACCACCGACGTCAGCATAGGCAAGGCCACGCGCCCTCTGCAGGTGGCTCTCACCTTCACCACGGCCTCACTGGCGAGATACTATGCTGGAGAAACAAAGAAATTGTCGTTGCCCATCATGACATGACCCAATATCGACTCAACGCCTATCACATCATGTGGCTATTCGTGTTCTTCGACCTGCCTGTCACCACCAAGAAGGAGATGAAGGCGGCTGCCCTTTTCCGCAAGAACCTGGAGAAGGACGGCTTCGCCATGATGCAGTTTTCGGTCTACATACGCCATTGTGCCTCTCACGAGAGTCTGGCCGTGCATGTAAAGCGGGTCAAGTCGATGTTGCCCGAGTCGGGCAAGGTCAGCATCCTCGCTGTTACCGACAAGCAGTATGGCAATATCTACAATTTTTGGGGAAAGCCCAAGAGTATGAATAAAAGCAAAATCGAAAAAAAACTCATCAGTGAGCCCATACAGTTAGAGATTTTTTAATATCTTTGCCCCAAAGACATATCCATACACGCCGTTTCCTATCAGTAGGAGTGAATGCTATGAGCTGATTACCAGCACGTTCATCGCTATAGGTTGTGGTTTGATGTAGGATATAAAAGATAAACAACGCAATACTCCAAGTATCGCAACGTGGGCGGTTGTGGTTTGATGTAGGATATAAAAGATAAACAACCTTCCATACGTTTCATAGAAAGGGCATTCAGTTGTGGTTTGATGTAGGATATAAAAGATAAACAACAGGAACGTTTCACGAGCTTTCCTTTGCGGTGTTGTGGTTTGATGTAGGATATAAAAGATAAACAACAGTCACTCGTTCACCTATATACCTATTATGTTGTGGTTTGATGTAGGATATAAAAGATAAACAACTCGATTTTCGATTGTTCTTATTTCTCTTCTGTTGTGGTTTGATGTAGGATATAAAAGATAAACAACTTTGACGTAGCTTTGTGGGTTCCTGTGCAGTTGTGGTTTGATGTAGGATATAAAAGATAAACAACTTATAATTGATAATTTTTGGCAAAGATAAGTTGTGGTTTGATGTAGGATATAAAAGATAAACAACGCCCTCACTATTCTAAGAACTAAATATAAGTTGTGGTTTGATGTAGGATATAAAAGATAAACAACCTTCTCGGTTGTCTCCATCCTCGTTCTATCGTTGTGGTTTGATGTAGGATATAAAAGATAAACAACCTCCGCTCTTGTTGAAGATAGTGGCATCGTGTTGTGGTTTGATGTAGGATATAAAAGATAAACAACCACGAACCACAGGTTCCTGCCCGCATTTCGATTTTGTCAAAATCCTCAATAGTAATTTCCATAATTTTCGTTTTTTGTTATATTATTTGTTTTTGTTCATAGTTGGGAGTCGCCGCATCACCTTTCTTCCCATTTCTCCAAGTTTTCAGCGACTGCAACACCACGCTGAGTATCACCATCGAGATGCCGAAATAGAAAGAGGCGTTTAGCTCTCTTGCCTCGCCAAAGGCGACGAAGGCGATGAGGATAGCATAGCACGGTTCGAGGTTGAAGGTGAGGTTCACGGTGAACGCCGACAACTTCTTCAAGACGATAATCTGCAAGAGGTAAAGTCCTACGGTGCAGAAAAGAGCCAAACTCAGCAACCACCACAGGTTAGCCCCCTCAGGCAACACCATGACAGGTTGGTCGGATGGCAGGAAGTGCAAGTATATCGGAATGAGCACCGACACGCCCAACAAGCCTCCTGCCATCTGATACAATAGTACAGTGCGAGACGGGATGCCTATGCTCACCTTCTTGTTGGTGACGGCATACAGGGAGCAGACGGCTGCGGAAAGAATGCCTACGGCAATGCCCACCCGATAACGTGAGTCGAAGGAGAAAATACAGACCAATCCCGCAATGGTGATGAGCGCTAGCAGCATCTCCACAGGTGAAAACTTCTTGCGCAGGATGAGCGGCTCGAAGAAAGAGGTGAAGAATCCCAAGCTTGCGAAGCATACCACACCAATGGAGATGTTGCTCAATTTTATGGAGGAATAGAAAAGCAACCAGTGAAATCCCAGAAGCGTGCCGCAACCTGCGATTTGCAGTAGTTTCTTCCAATCGACCTTTGGCAAGCCTATGAACACCAAAAGGATGACCGTAGAGAAAAACAGTCTGTACCATGTCAATGTCGTCTCGTTGAGTGTCACGAGCTTGCCGAATAGTCCAGTGAATCCAGCCAGAAACACGCTCAAATGCAACTGGAGAAATACTTTTCTCATATTTGTTTGTTCCATCGCTTCTTATTCTCGCATTATTCTATTTCAAAAAATTACCATAATGCAATTTCTTTTTATTGTTAAAATACTCTTTTCTTATCTCTTCTGCTTTGGCAATCTCCTGTTTTCTGAGTTTTCTTGACTAGGCCATGCGTGGCAATAACCAAAGTTTCTTGCTCAGTGTCCCAAAAGGAAAAAGCCTGTAGCAAATACCATTGTAGAGAGTACGAAACTCCCATATCTCGGTATTCTACCGTACACCCGTAATTGTCATCCCCAAAAAGGGCGGCCGGTCCCCCCGTGAAGAGTTTTGTTCACGGGCAGTCCGGCCGCCAGCATTAGAGACTCAGTTTTATTTAAGAAGATTATTCCTTCACGAAAGCCACGTCGTCGCCGTATTTCTTGTCGACAAGTACGAGCGTGAAGGGCACGAAGGAGTAGGAGTGTGGTGTGCCCGATTGTGTGACTTTGTATCTGATGGTCATCTTGCCGTCTTTGCGCTTGGCGATGGATGTGATGTGTATATCGGTTTCGATGTTTGTCTGCTGTTCGATGATGGCGATGGCGTTTTTGCGAGTGAAGTCGATGGCAGTGGGCATTCCGCTGCCGTCGTTGCTCATCACGGCCGCCATGCCGAAATAGTGTTCGAGCTCGGTCTGGCTCCGTATGATGCGCGGCGAGTAGTCGGTGACGTCGTTGCGCACGAAGTAGTGCTGTGCTTCCTTGTAGCTGACGTTCTTGTCGGTCGTGGCGCACGCCGTGAGTGCGAGCGTGCAGATGGTGATCAGGGCGAAGACGATGGTCTTGAGGGGTTTCATGCTGATGTGTGTTTTTTATGCGTATTGTTGTAGGGATTGTGGTGGAGTAGGGGCAGCGGGCAGGTCTGTCAAAAGGATGTCCGGGCCGCCGTCGTCAGCGGCCCGGACATACTGACGGGTATCTTATTTGGCAGCCTTGACGGTCACGCTCAGGCTGGCTGTTGCCTTGGCGCTGTCGGTGACGATCACGCTGGCTGAGCCTGCAGCAACGCCCTTGACGAAGATGCTGTCAGACTTCACGCTCACCGTGGCGACTTTCTCAGCGCTCGACTTCACGGTGTAGGGCTTGGTGCCCTTGGTCACCTTCAGCGTGTCGGTAGCTCCAACCTTCACCTCCACCTTGCTCTTGCTGAGCGTGAGTGTTGCGGTCTTGTTGTCGTCGTCGTCGTCGCTGCATGAAGCGAATACCGTTGTACCGAGGCACAGAGCTGCCACTGCCATTGTCTTGAAAATCGTTGTTGTTTTCATTGTTGTTGTTTGTTGTTTTTGTTGTGTGTTTTTTTGTGAGGCAGTAATGCGCATCCTCGCGGTTCTGCCTTGTGAGATGTACTTCAAGAAATGAGCGGCTATAGTAGTGGCGCGCCCCGCTCGGTTTTCTTCCGTTCGTCTGTCCTGTAAATGGCGCAAGGTGCGAAACCTTGCTTGCCGCATTGTTTAAAAAATGTTAAACAACGATTTCCTTTTCCTTCACATTGCTTCATTCAAGTTTTGGATTTAGACAAAACTTGAGTTCAAATTCCCTGCGTCCCCAGGATGGCCATCCGTGAAATCCGTGTTCGAAAAATAACCGTGTCCAAAAATTATTAGTCAAACTCATGCTCCCCGAACTCCTTGATGATGTAGGTCTTTCCCACTTGCCGGGCTCCATACATTATCAAGGGCTTTCTTGTGCTGGATAATTTCCATTCTTTCAGTTTGTTATAGAAGTCTCTTCTCATGTCTACTACACTTTTATGAGGAAATATTGGCAGCGAAGATACACTTTTATGAGGGAATATTCAGGCGTTTTATACATATTTTTGAGTCCACTTGAAAAAGTCAAGAATTCCCGACTACGATATTTTTAGATGATATTGTAATAGCCCTCTGGAAATTTTGGCTCTCGTTCCTATACCCCTTTCAATCGCCTTTCCAAAGTGGCAAGACTGGTGTCACATCGCCTTTGGCGAGCTTCAACAAGACCATAAAAGTTTGCGGATCCTGACATATTTAACACTTAAAAGTTTGCGGATTCTGACACTTTAACAGGTAAAGCACTGAATATTAAATGAATATTCGTATCTTTGCAACGCATTATCAGAGTATCTTAAACTGTTACAGGGAAATCGCTGATAATCTTTGACGAGATACAGAAATGGCCGTTGGCCCGGCAGGCAATCAAGCATCTCGTAAAGGATGGTCGTTTCCATTATATCGAGACCGGCTCATTGCTGGGTATAAAGATGAAAAAACGCCCCAAGACCGACGGCACGAAGATTCTCATACCAAGCGAGGAACGCAGAATCTCGATGTACCCAATGGACTACGAGGAGTTCCGTTGGGCTTTAGGCGACACAGCGACAATGCCGCTCGCCCGAAAGGTCTTCGAGCAATGGATGCCTCTCGGTGATGCCACCAATAGAAAACTGATGATGGATTTCCGTCTCTATGTGCTGGTTGGGGGTATGCCACAGGCTGTGAACGCTTATCTTGACACGTTGGACCTGAGCCGTGTAGATCAAATCAAGAGAGACATCATCAACCTCTATGATACGGATTTCTACGAGTTAGACCCTTCGGGAAAGGCATCCATGTTGTTTCATGCCATACCTGCACAGTTAAATACCAACGCTTCGCGTTATCATGTGGGCAGCGTGATAGAGAGTGGAAGGGTAGACAGACTTACCACACCCCTTTCTATCCTAAGGGAGTCGATGACAACAAACATTGCGTACCATTCCAATGACCCAAGTGCAGGACTTGCCATGCATATCAATCAAGACTGTTTCAAACTCTATTGCGGAGACACGGGATTGTTTACCACACTAAACCTATACTAATGACATAAGTACTTGGTATTCAATACGAATATTATTCTTA
>CAVDNW010000045.1:0-18185 GCA_963610435.1 Oscillospiraceae bacterium
AGGTCAGACAACGGAGCAGACGCTTTCTTCGCAATACATTCCATAGCAGACTCTGCGTGGAAGAACAAGCAATCGCAGCTCAACGCCATCAATACCATCCTATCATTGTAGGATGGAAATGACGCATGTCTGTTGCTATTGCTGAATAGTTACACTTTATACCCTTTCCGATGCAAAATTACAAAAAATATGTGAAAAAGTCTTCGGAAAGGTGTGGTTTATTGGAGGATGGGCCGAATGATAACCTGACGCCGATATAAAAATCCCGGCTGTGCCCATGTGCAGCCGGGATTGTATGTATGATGCCGTTGCTTAGAACTCACTGGTGAAGTGGAAGCGGATGTGGCTGAAGTCTTGCTGCGCCATTGACAGCACGTAGCTTGAATCGGCGAGGAACACGTCGCGGCCCTCGATGTCCTTGGCCATGTACTGGTACTTGCGCTTCTTGAAGTTTTCAAGCTCTGCTGCGTCGTCGCTCTCCACCCAGCAGGCCTTGTAGAGGTGGACTGGCTCCCAGCGGCACTTGGCGTTGTACTCGTGCTCCAGGCGATACTGGATGACCTCGAACTGCAGTTGGCCGACGGTGCCGATGATGCGGCGGTTGTTGAACTGGTTGACGAACATCTGGGCCACGCCCTCGTTCATCAGTTGCTCGATGCCCTTCTGGAACTGCTTGGCCTTCATGGGGTCATCGTTCTCGATATACTTGAACAGCTCAGGCGAGAACGAGGGCAAGCCGCGGAAATGTAGATCCTCACCCTCGGTCAGCGTGTCTCCGATCTTGAAGATGCCGTTGTCGGGCAGACCGACGATGTCGCCGGGGTAGGCCTCGTCGACCGTACTCTTGCGCTGCGCCATAAACTGTGTGGGCGAAGAGAAGCGCACGGTCTTGTCGAGGCGCACGTGCTTGTAGGGGGCGTTGCGCACAAACTTGCCGGAGCATACCTTGCAGAAGGCGATGCACGAACGGTGGTTGGGATCGATGTTGGCCGTGATCTTGAAGATGAAGCCGGTGAACTTGTTGTCGGCGGGTTCCACCATGCGCTCCTCTGCCTTGGTGGGACGGGGGCTGGGCGCAATCTCCACAAAGCAGTCGAGGAGCTCCTGCACACCGAAGTTGTTGAGTGCCGAACCGAAGAACACGGGGGCTACCTCAGCCTTGAGATAGTCGTCAGTGTCGAATGTCGGGTAGACGCCGTCGATAAGTTCGAGGTCGTCACGCAGGTGCTGGGCCTCTTTCTCGCCCACGTGGTTGTCGAGGTCGCTGCCGCTGATGTCGACGGCCACCTTTTCCGTGACGCGTTGCTTGTTGGGGGTGAACAGGTTGAGCTGCTGCTCGTAGATGTTGTAGACACCCTTGAACTTGGCACCCTGACCGATGGGCCACGACAGAGGGCGCACATGGATCTGCAGCTCCTCTTCCAGCTCGTCGAGCAGGTCGAAGGGATCTCGGCCCTCGCGGTCCATCTTGTTGATGAAGATGATGACCGGTGTGTTGCGCATGCGGCACACCTCCATGAGCTTGCGCGTCTGTGCCTCTACGCCTTTGGCCGAGTCGACGACGATGATGGCCGAGTCGACGGCGGTCAGTGTGCGGTAGGTATCTTCGGCGAAGTCCTGGTGTCCGGGCGTGTCGAGGATGTTGACCTTGTAGGGTTCGCCCTCCTGTCCCTCGGGCAGGTAGTCGAACTCCATGACCGATGTGGAGACCGAGATGCCGCGCTGCTTCTCGATGTCCATCCAGTCGGATGTGGCCGTCTTGCGTATCTTATTGCTTTTCACAGCGCCGGCCACCTGGATCTGTCCTCCGAAGAGCAGGAATTTCTCCGTGAGCGTCGTCTTACCGGCGTCGGGGTGAGAGATGATGGCGAAGGTGCGCCTCCGCTTGATTTCGTTTGCTATGGTTGCCATGTGGTTGAATGGGTGTGAGCGTTTATTGTTGTTGGAGCAGCGTGGCCATGCACTTCTTGAGACTGTCTTCCCAGTAGGGCACGCTGATGCCGAATGTTTCCTTGATTTTGGTCTTGTCGAGCACGCTGTAAGCCGGTCGCTTCACGGGCGACGGAAACTCGTCGCTGTGGCAGGGCTGGATGTCGCACGTGGTGTGTCCGGCCAGCTCCGCAATTTTCTTGGTGAAGTCGTACCACGACGTGACCCCTTCGTTGGAGAAATGGTAGATGCCTGTGTGGCCTTCGTATCGGCGGTTCTCCACGATGTCGAAGATGGCCTGTGCCAGGTCGCCGGCATAGGTCGGCGTTCCGGTCTGGTCGAACACCACCTTCAGTTGGGGTTTGGTGGCGGTGAGCTGGAGCATTGTCTTGACGAAGTTGTGCCCGAACTCGGAGTAGAGCCATGCCGTGCGGATGATGACGTGGTCGGCTCCCGAGGCGGCAATCTGCTGCTCGCCGTGAAGCTTGGTCAGTCCGTAGACGCCTGTCGGTGTGCCTTGCTGGTCCTCGCGGCAGGGTGTGTTGTAAGGGTCACCGCCAAAGACGTAGTCGGTGCTGACGTGCACCAGCAGTCCGCCCACCTCCTTCATCGCCTGTGCCAGGTAGGCCGGTGCAGTGGCGTTGAGCGTCTCTACGATGGGTCCGGCCGTCTCGGCCTTGTCCACATTGGTCCAGGCTGCGCAGTTGACGATGCACTGTATGTTGCCGTCCTTGACAGCCTTGCGGATGTCGTCGAGGTTGGTGATGTCGAGTTTCTGATAGCCCTCACACACGTCTGTGAAGGTGTAGTTGTCCTTTTCTGACTGCCGGCTGACCAGTTGCATCTCGTTTCCGAGCTGGCCGTTGGCTCCTGTTACAAGAATGTTCATGACAATTGAGTGTTTCCTTTCTTTTTCTTATGGTGGCAGACTGTTTTTTGTCGTCACTTATTCGTCGCCGAAGTCGAGTCCTTCAGTGCGGTCCTTGGCATGATAGTCGCTGAGCATGCCGATGAAGGTGGTGATCTCCTTGATGGCGCTTTCGGTCTCTGCCGACAACTCTTTCTGCTGCATGCGCAGGAGCATCACGCCGTAGAGGGCGTCGAGACAGGTCTCAATCTCGTTGACATCCTTGTCGCCCTTGTTGCGCAGTTCCACGATGAAGGGCAGCACCTTGTAGTACTCGGCGTTGTAGAACGGGAACTTTCCCGACTGCAAGAGCCTGCTATGTAGCTCGGCCAAGTCCTGCAGCGTGACCTGGTTGATCTGCAGGTGTCCTTGTGTGCGCTTGCCCTCCTCGTTCATCATGCGGATGAGGTTGCCAAACCAGTCGGCCTCCTCGTCTTTCTGTTCGTCGGTGTACTGGAACTTGTCGATATACTCACGGCGCAGGCGGCTGAGCGAACAGCCGTAGGCGCGTATGAGGTCCTCGATCTGCCACATGTAGAGGAGGTATTCGGCTATTGATTTCTGTCGGATTTCTTGGGCTATGAACATGGTGTATAGGGGTTTTCTATGCGTGACAAGCAGAAGGTCCGTTGAGCAAGTTGTCCAACGGGGCCTGTTGAGACTACCTAATAATGAAAGGTATAGAGGTTGAACACCGTGCCGATGAGCACGGCAAGGGAGAAGAGGATGACGATGGAGCCTATCACACGATTGATGATGAGGATGCCCATCTCGTCAAAGCGGTTGCCTACCTTGCCCACAATCCATGTGAGGCCATACCACCACAGCAGTGCGCCGACAAAGATGCTGGCATATCCGGCGGTCATCTCCACGGGATGGTTGGGGATGACGAAGGCAAACTGGGCGAAAGCTGCCATGAAGAGAAAGATGATGAGCGGGTTGGAGAAGGTGACGAGAAAGGCCGTGATGCCGTTGTGGAGGAGCGACCCTTTCTTCTTCTGTCCTCTGTTTTCCACGCTCTTCGAGGGCTTGCTGCGCCAGCAGTAGACTCCGAAGGCCATGAGCACGATGCTGCCTGAGATCTGGAGCCAGAACTTGTTGGTGGGATTGGTGATGAGGTCCATGACGAAACTCATGCCGAAACCGGTGAAAAGCGCGTAGATGATGTCGCTCACGGAGGCTCCGATGCCCGTCACAAAACCATACCAGCGCCCCTTCCTCAAGGTGCGCTGTATGCACAATATGCCCACCGGGCCCATCGGCGCCGAGGCGATAATTCCGATGAGCACGCCTTTGAGAATGAGCTCAAAGAGGTCGATTTGTATAGGGAACGGCATCATTCAGCGTGCAAAATTACATTATTTTCTTGGATTGGGCAAATCTTTCGGCAGTTAGTAATGTCCAAAACCTCATGCGCCACTCATTTTTTTGAACATTACCCGTCTGCACGCAACTTGCTATTCGGTGGAGAAATCGGCCACCATGCTGCGGTAGGTGCGGTAGAGGCGTGTGCGAGTGATGTAGCCTTGCAGCACGTTGTTGATGTCGACCACGGGCAGAGCGCTGGCGTTGGTGGAGTCGAACTTGCGCATGACGTCTGTCATGGGCTCGTTGTGGTAGAGGATGGCAGCCACGGGCGTCATGATCTGGCTGGCCCGCAGCTTTTGGTAGAGCTCGGGGCGGAAGACGATGTTGCGCACCTTGGTGATGCTGATCTCTCCCAGGAGCCGCCCGCCTTGGTCGAGCACCGGCAGGAAGTCGCTGTCGCTGTTGCTCAGCACGTTGACTACGCTTCCCAGCGGCATGTCGGGGCCGACGCTCGTGCAGTCTTTCTCGATGATGGCTTCCATATTCATCAGGGTGAGCACGCTGCGGTCGGTGTGGTGGGTGACGAGCTTGCCCTCGCGTGCCAGTCGCATGGCATAGATGCTGTGGGGTTCGAAGATGCTGATGACCATGACGCTCACCACGCTGACGATGAGCAACGGCACGAAGAGCTGGTAGCCACCTGTAATCTCGGCGATGAGAAAGATGCCCGTGAGCGGTGCGTGCATCACGCCTGCCATGACGCCCGCCATGCCCAGGAGTGCGAAATTCTTCTCGGGGATGTAGACACCAATCTGCTCCATGTTCCACAGACGTGAAAAGAAGAAGCCGGCAAAGCCGCCCATGAAGAGCGACGGTGCAAACGTTCCGCCGCATCCGCCGGCACCGTTGGTCGACGATGTGGCCACAATCTTGGTAATCAGTACCAGAGCCACGTAGACCACGAGCAACTCGGAGTGGCCGTAGAAGAGCGAACCGTTCATCACCTGGTCCCAGTCGGCCTGTGTCTTGCCGTTGAGCAGGATGCCTATGCTGCTCCAGCCTTCGCCGTAGAGTGAGGGGAAAAAGAAGATGAGGGCGCTCAGCACCAGTCCGCCGAGCAGCAGCTTGTAATAGGGATGGCGTCGCAGGCGGGCGAAGACGCTCTCACACCAGTTCATGCCTCTCATGAAGTAGAGACTGACGAAGGCGCAGAACACACCCAGCAAGACCGTGGCAGGAATGCGCTCGACGCTCCAGGCCGAGTCGAGGGTGAACGAGAACATCGACTTGTCGCCGACGAGCATGTAGCTTGCCACATTGGCCGTGATGGTGGCTATGAGGATGGGCACGATGGAGGCCATGGTCATGTCGATCATTAGTACCTCAAGGGTGAACACCATGCCGGCGATGGGGGCCTTGTAGATGCCGGCCACAGCTGCTGCCGCACCGCAACCCACGAGCAGCATGAGCTGACGCTTGTCGAGTTTGAAGAGCTGTCCGAGGTTGCTGCCTATGGCCGACCCGGTGAGCACGATGGGAGCCTCGGCACCCACCGATCCGCCAAAGCCGATGGTGATGGCCGAAGCCACGACCGATGTCCAGCAGTTGTGGCGCCTGAGGCGCGACCGCTTGGTAGAGATGGCGTAGAGCACGCGTGTGATGCCATGCGAGATGTTGTCGCGCACTACATACTTGATGAATAAGGAGGTAAGCCAGATGCCCACTACGGGGAAGAGCAGGAACAGCCAGTTGGGGGCATGGGAGTCGAAGCCGTCGGTAAGCAGTTTCTGTATGAGATGGATGATGCCGTGGAGCAGGTATGCTGCCACGGCGGCCAGGATGCCGACGATGAACGCCAGCACCTGCGTGGTCTGCTTGTCGGTGAGGTTGCGTTGTCGCCAGGCTATCAGCCGGTCGAGGCGGCTCATGGCACCTTCGGGTGATGAAGTGACAGATTGGCCCATGTCCTCACTTCCTGATGATGGTCACTTCTCCGTCTGCGCCGAGCTTCACGATAGAGCTGGGCTTGTGGGGTTTGTGCTCCTGCCGGCGTGAGAAGCACACGTAGTCGGCCTGCTCGAGGAGCTCTGGCGCGATGTCGCCGTAGTTCTGTGCAGCAGGTTGCCCGCTGATGTTGACGCTGGTGGAGACCAGTGCCTTCTGGAAGCGGTAGCACAGCTCATGTGAGAAGGGCTCCTTGGTGATGCGCAGGGCGATGCTGCCGTCATCGGCGATGAGGTTGGGCGCGAGGTTGACGGCCCCGTCGAGGATGACCGTCATGGGATCCACGGCGGCGTCGATGAGGTCCCAGGCCACTGGCGGCACCTGCTTGACGTAGCGCTGCAGACGTGCGTCGCTGTCGACGAGGCAGATGAGAGCCTTCGAGTCATCGCGTTGTTTCATCTTGTAAACCTTTGCCACGGCCTCGGCGTTGGTGGCGTCGCAGCCGATGCCCCATACCGTGTCTGTGGGGTAGAGGATGACGCCGCCCTCGCGGAGCACGCGGACGGCGTTGCGTATGTCTTCTTCTCTTGTCATGTGCTTGAATGATATGCTTAGGGCAAAATTACGAATTCTTTGTGTCCCGCCCAAACGTTTTTGACGAAAAGTGGGCTTCGCCCTGTCTTTTCGGATTTCCTTCCGGGGTTTGCCGCATGGCGGCGTTCAGTCCTCTAAGACAGCTTTGCGTTTGAAGATCTTGTAGCCTGTGGCGGCCACGGCGACGCTCATCAGCGGCGAGATGATGTTGAAGAAACAGTAGGGAAGGTAAGTGAGGGTCGACACGCCGAGCACCGTGCTCTGCGTCATGCCGCAGGTGTTCCACGGCACCAGCACCGATGTCACGGTGACGGCGTCCTCGGTGGTGCGGCTCAGCAGCCGTCGCTCGTAGCCCTGCTTGTCGTAGACGTCACGAAGCATGTTGCCCGTGAGCAGGATGCACAGGTATTGGTCGGCGATGGCCACGTTGAGCATCACACCCGTGGCGGCTGTCGATGCCACAAGCGAGGTGCGTCCTTTGACCAGGTGGATGAGCAGGCGGGTGATGCCGCCCACCATGCCCGAGGCGGCCATGGTGCCGCCGAAGCACATGGCGCAGATGATGAGCCAGATGGTGCCCATCATCCCGCCCATACCGCGAGTGGCCACGAGGGCGGTGAGCATATCGTTGTCGGTGTGCAGGGCCGTGCTGCCGTAGAGGCTCTTCATGGCGGCGGTGAAGAGCGACGGGTCTATCTCGCGGAGCGTGTCGGCCTGCCACAGCATGGCTGCGCCGACGGCCATGAGCGATGCGAGGAAGAGGGTGATGATGGGCGGTGTGCGACGCGCGATGAGCACGCCCGTGAGCACGGGTACCAGAAGTAGCCACGGAGTGATGTTGAACCGCTGGCTGATGGCCTCGGTGAAGGAAGCGATGTCCTGCGAACTGCTGTTATGGACAAAAAGGCCTCCGATGGCAAAGATGACGAGAGCCAGGACCATCGACGGAACGGTGGTGACGAGCATATAGCGGATGTGTTTGAACAGGGGCACCCCCAGACTGCCCGAGGCCAGCGTAGTGGTGTCGGAGAGGGGTGAGATCTTGTCGCCGAAATAGGCGCCGCTGATGATGGCGCCCGCCACCCAGCCGTCGGCGAAGCCCTGGGCTCGTCCGATGCCCATCAGGGCGACTCCGATGGTGGCGATGGTGGTCCACGACGATCCTGTCATGACGCTCACCAGGGCGCAGATGGCGCACGTAGAGGCCAGGAAGATGCTGGGGTGGATGATCTGCACGCCGTAGTAGACCAGTGCCGGCACCACACCGCTCACCATCCAGATGCCGCCCAGCGCACCGATGAGCAGCAGGATGATGAGTGCGCTCGCCACGCTGGCCACGTTCTTCGTGATAGCCTTCTCGAAGCTCGCCCAGGGCACGTTGAGATAGCCCATGCCGATGAGCACGCACAGGGCCGAGACGGTGAGCAGTGTGATCTGCGAAGCACCTTCCAGCGCATCGCTGCCAAATGCTTTGATGGTGGCGGTAAGCATGGCCACAAGCACGACTATGGGCACGAGTGACAACAGGGCTGAGGGTCGGCGCTTCAGGGGTTCTCCTTTTTTGTTTGTGTTGTGTAACATGAGTTGGTGTTATGCGGATGTTGGCCGAAAGGCGGTTGGGGTGTGCCGGTCCACTGGCCGATGGTACAAAAAACGTATGCAAAGGTAATGCTTTTATTTGTTTTGCAGGCTATCTTGCGACAGGTATTGGCATAAAAAAGAGGTGCTCCAAACGCAGCACTGTGCGTTGGAACACCTCGTGAGGGAAAGTGGTGTCCTGTCTTGTCTTCATCAGAGCACGCAGTGGCGGTTCTTGCGCTGCCGGGTGTAGCTCACGTGTAGCCATCGGGGTGTCGGACCGCCGATGGGTTCCCAGATGAGCTGGTCGAAATCGGTGTTCTCGCGGATGTACCGATACATGGCGATGCCTCTCTCGGGTGTTCCTATCACGATGTCGGCGGCTTCGCCCTTGGTGTGCTGGGAGCCGGAGGCTGCCCCGGGCACGAGGCGGTTGACGGCGGCCGACCGGTAACCGCTCGATATGACGATGGGACCGAAACGGCGGCGCAGGGGTTCGAGCACGTGCTGGCAGAGGGCGCGCAGCGCTTCGGTCTGTTGGGCATTGGGGCGGTTGTCGAGGTTGTTGTCGGCCGCTACGCCTGAGCGTGTCATTTCGTAGAGCATGAAGTGCTCCGAGAGCATGGTGCGTTGTGTGTTTGTCATTGTGTTGTGTGTTGAGGTGAAAGGTTAACGTGTTGGAGTGTCGGGCGGCGATGGCGAGGCGGTGTCTCCGAGATACGTGCGGAGCACGGAGCGGCGGTCGGTGGTGCGGTTGTTGATTTTCCACACCCAGTGGGTGAGCGAGTGCGGTGCGTCCAGGCCTACTGCGCGGAAGGCCCGTCGTGCCAGGTCGGCCCGTTTGCGGGGTCGCCCATATTCATCGGTGATCTCGTGGGTGCCCCATGCGAGGTTGACCATCTCCACAAGATCGGTCTTCGTGCGGTGCCACACGACCGATGCGGGAGGCTGGCTCACCAGGTGGCGCACGTCGGCCGTGAGGCGCCGCAATGCTTCCTGGCGACGGGCGAGGCGTCGTTGTTGCTGTTCGTATTCGTCAATCATCGGCATCGGCATTGTGGGGTTGCAGGTGCTTTGCGGGTCTGTCAAGCGTCAGGTCTTCGGAGCCTGTCAGAAGATCCCTGAGGCTCAGTCCGTCCTCGTAACAGAGCCGCCCGATGCGGTCGATGACCGGGCGACGGCGAGACATGCGGCTCTGTCGCGCCACACTGTAGATGTTGGCGGGCAGCCGGCGGTGCAGATTGCGGCAGAGCAGCGTGGCGATGCGTCCCATGGTCATCGGGCGTCGCGTGTCATGGTCTATGATACGGTGCATGCGGCTCAGAGCCCATGCCATCTCCATGAGTTGTGAGGTGGAACCGTGCCAGACAGGCGCAGCTGTGCCGTTGCCGTCGTTGCCGTCGAGGTCAATCACCTCGCTGAACACCTCCACCAGTTGGTCTTCGATGGCCAGTCGCTGCTCGTAGGTCATGGTGAACGTCTCAGGGACGGCGTTAGGGTCAGGGATAAGGTTTGGATAATCGTTTGTCATACAGAATAGCGTTTTAGGATTTGTAATCATCTTGAATACGGTGCGGGGCATGCCGCATGGGGCGTGGTGCATTTCTTTCTGCTGACAAAGGTAGGGCGTGGGACTGTGACAACCAAAAAACAGGCCCAAAATTAAAGGTAATTAATGATACCGCGAAATGACACTTCTTGAAAAGTAAATCCTTTCAACAATCTATAGGATTTTATTAGTGTTCGGTAAATGTTGCAAACGGCATTAAATCCGCAGGTTCCCTTCGGTCACCAGCGGTTATGCACATTGGCCCTCTTCGAGGACCTTCCTATACTCGGTAGTAAGCCTCTAATATGGAAATCCTAGCAAGGATATAATACTCTATATGTTACAAAGTTTTGTGCAAAGTTTACCGGACACCAATAATATGATTTCCATTCCGTTGCACGAAGATGGTTATGTTGCCGGTCCATCGGCAAGCGTACCGCTGCCCGGGCTCTTCACGATGCCGTGCTCTGTGCGGATGAGGTGCTGGCGCCTGGTGGCCTCGCGGATGGCGTTGTTGATGCGCCAGGCCTCCTCGTTGACGTAGGGCCGGCTATGGTCGAGGTGCAGCACGATGGCACTGTAGCGTATCTGCTTGCCGCAGATGCCCGCATTGGTCAGACGTTCGCCCAGCTCACGGTCTTCGCCGCCATACTGCATGCGCTCGTCAAAGCCGTTGGCAGCCAGCAGGTCGGTGCGCCATCCGCTGCTGTTCATGCCGTTCCAGGTGGCATGCGTGGGCGTGATATGGTTCATGAACCCTGCGAAGGCGGCGTTGCCGAAGAGTTTTGTACACTTGAACGACCACTTCAGCCCCTGTCGGCGCAACCACGACAGGCTGAACGCCTGCCCCGAGGTGATGTCGTTGCGCGTGAGCTGCAGACTGATGTCCATGGGCAGCTTGAAGTAGCCACCCGAGAGAAAGCGGCCTTGCTGCGCCATCCGCTCGTGGGTGGCGAGGAAGTCGTATCGGGGCACGCAGTCCTGGTCGGTGACCACGATGTAGTCGCTCTCCGCCATGCGGAGCGCACGGTTGAGGATGGTGGTCTTGCGGAAGCCGCGGTCTTCGTGCCACACATGGCGGATGGGCAACACCCCCTCAAAGCGCCTGATGAGGTCGGCGGTCTCGGGCCCCGACCCGTCGTCGGCCACAATGATCTCGTCGGCTCGTCGCGTCTGCATCTCGTATCCCCACAGTGTTTTCTCCAACCATTTCGGATTGTTGTAGGTCGAAAGTATCACCCCGATAGTCATAGGCTTTTGGTTTGGTCTTGATATCATGATAGTGCAAATTTACTCCTTTTCCGCATGACAGACAAGGATATATCCATGATTTTCCTGTCTGAGCGCCATGAAAACGGAAAATGCGCTGACGACGGCATTTTTTATTGTTGCCGTATAATATAACAAGAGGTGAAACGTTCTCTTAAAAGAACCAAACCGAACAAAGCATGAACCATTACATAGAGGTCATCACTGTCAGCAAAGCCAAGACTGACGTTGACAAGGTGTTCAGCCAACTGGGCTATCACAACCTGACCCCGATGCGCAAGAGTGTCAATCCCGTGTCGCGTTTCCTGATCAAGTTGTATGGCGTGTCGCGCATCCTGACAGCGGTCCACCGCGGCGACAACCTGTGCCTGCAGTATCCGATGAAGAAGTTTTACCATCTGGCATGCACCCTCGCCCACTGGAAAGGGGCAAAGGTTGTCACCATCGTGCACGACCTCGATGCCTTCAGGCGCAAGAAGATTACCGCTGAGCGCGAGCGTTACCTTTTCAACAAGACCGATGCCCTCATCGTCCACAACCCGACGATGCTCGACTATATGGCAAGCCAGCACTTCGAGGGACGCCTCTACAACCTCCAGATTTTCGATTTCCTCACGAAGGCCTCGCCGAAACAGTATGTGGCACCCCATCATCCGTGGCAGGTGGTCTACACCAGCAATCTCAGCCGTTGGCGCAATGCCTTCGTCTACCGTCTGCAGGAGGTGATGGGCAGTTGGACCGTCACGCTCTATGGCCCGGGCTATGAGGACGCGGCACATCCGAAGACAGGCGTGACCTACATGGGCAAGTTGCCCGAGGAGGAGCTCATCGGCGGCGTGGAGGGTGACTTCGGACTGGTGTGGGACGGCGACTCGTTTGACGAGTGCGCAGGCGACTGGGGCGAATACCTCCGCATCAACAATCCCCACAAGACCTCGCTCTACCTGCGCGCCGGACTGCCCGTCATCGTGTGGAAGGAGGCGGCCTTGGCTCCGTTTGTCACGGAGAACCAGTTGGGCATCGCTGTCGCCTCCCTGCGCGACATTGACAAGGCGTTGGCTGGCATTACGCCGACCGCCTATGCGGCCATGAAGGCCAACGCCCTCGACATGAGCCGGAAATTGGGTGAAGGCCATTTCGAGAAGGAGGCCTTCCGACAGGCCACGGCCGACATGAGCGCATTGCGCTAAGGCATATATTTTTATCGTTACTTCATTCTGCGCATGATGAAAGACCATAAAGACAGCTCCGTTTCCTTCTCCGCTCTCATTCTTGTGTGCATCGCCGTCATGGCCGTCTGCCTTGCCTTCTACTGGGTCAAGGCTTTTTGGATAGCTTTCGTTGCCCTGCTCGTCAACGGGGCGGTGGCCATCTGCCGCTCGCCTGGTTGTGGCAGGGCGCGTCTTCCTTGGCAATAGCATAAACGCTATTTTATAATATGCCCCGAAACAAGCATCGTTCCCACTTCCGCATGCCTTACGGCAGCATTGCCCTTGGCGGAGTGTTCGCTATGGTGGCGAGCTTCTTTGTGCCCACGGGCAGCGTCCTCATGTTCCTCATCGGCATGACGGTCGTGGTCTTGTCGCTCACCTTCGCCCTTTGCCGGGTCTTGGGCAAGCCCGGGGGCTTCTGGCCGTGGTTCTGATGGCGTGCACGGCATAAACGGGTTTCCATCATGTACTGGCTACCCAATCAACAATATAAACGAATAAAAGCATCTCAGGCGACCTCTTAGCTTGTTACGCAGTTCGGCCATTCCCTCGATGCTTAAAACAGACGGCTGACATTTCTGCCAGCCCCTGCAATCGAGGAATCGGTAGTCATAAGCTACGGAATCCTCGCCACAAAGGTAATGACAAATCCTCAAAATAAGGGCATGTCATGAAGAAATTATTTCGTATCTTGACAAATCAACCGTTATCCCTGCGCAAGAACGCCTCGCCGACTCGGAATACCACACAGGCTCACGTTCGTGGACTCCGGCGCGAGTAACGATGATTGTGGAGGCGATCGGTAAGGCCAAAAACAAAAAAAAGCGGAATATAGAAATTCCGCTTCATTATCTTTGTATTACCTGCTGGCAACACTGTCAACTGGAAGTGTTGGAACATTCGTTTCTTGAACTTGCTCCATTGTGTTTCTCACCTTGTCGCGAGTTGAACGGTCTGACGTTTCGCCCATAAAATAAAACAAGCCCGCTATCAAGGCGAAAAGAAATGACGAAAGAATGCCTGCCGCAATACTAAATCCGAATGATTTCCAGTTAGACGGAATACAAGCTGATATTTCACGCTTGTAGTTGCGTAGCATTTCATATTCTGCCCTTTGCAATTCTTCATTGGCGATATTACCGACCACCTCAGTCAACATGGCTTCCGCTTGATGGCGGTAGTTGCCAAGCTGACTGTCTGTCGTTGATGCTGCAAAGAACGAGCGACATTCCTCATCCGAAGGCTCGCGTCCTTGTTCGTCCTTTATCTTGGTAATAAACTCAATCTTGTGTTTCTTGTATATGCCATAGGCTATGATGCCGACAATGTCATCCTCGGCTGCCACCAACTTGCTGTATATAAAGTTGTACTTTATATCCACAGCTCTAACCTTTGACAATTCGCCCAAAAGCCTTGTTGGCTTCCTTCACGATTTCCTTTCTCGAAAAGTTAAGAGTACCCGAAGCCATGACAGTACGGCAACGGACTGCTACACGGTCGCCAACTACCGACACACTGCACCCCTTGCCACTAATCATGGCGGCATTGGCACGCTGCACACTTTCCCTTGAAACAATAGTTCCCATATACCTATTCGTTATTATGAATGCGCTGCAAATATAACAAAAAGAAAGCACGTTTGCAAATTTTGCGTAAAAAAATGACTTAAAGTTAGTTCGGACATACAACTCCTAAATAAAAAAGTCAGAGGAATGATTGCTCACTCCTCCTTCTGGCGAGGAATCGGTAGTCATTAGCTACGGAATCCTCATTGCAAAGGTAATGACAAATCCTCAAATTAAGGGCATGTCATGAAGAAATTATTTCTTCTTGTTGAGTTTCCTTTTCAGTCTCCAGACGGCAATCTTTATGAAATAAGCCGGTAGCTTGAATGCAAAGTTGTAAAGGTTGAGCGAAGTGGAGAAGCGCTTGCCGACACCAAACGGACGCAGGTCGACGGGGCCCAGGCACGGCACGTAGCGCACACGGCTTGTGATGCGCAGCTCGTTGCTCACGTTGTGTCCATGCACGTTTTCCAGCCAGTAGGGCTTGTCGCTGACATCCACGTTGGGCAACATCTTGCGTGCACTTGCGTGCCCATAATACTGCACGGTGTGGAAGTCGCCCTGTGCCTCCTCCACCAGGGTGAGGAAATGATTGTGGGGATAGTGCATGCGCACGATGGCGTTGAGCCGCACGAAATACTGCATGCCCCACACGAAGCTGTAGAGCGTGTGGCGCCGGTCAGTGAGGAAGAGCTGCTGCACGCGCTCCACGTAGTCGCAGCTCAGCGCATCGTCGTTGTCGAGATTGCTGGTGATGACAAACCTGTCGTCCGCATCGAGCAGGTCTCTGACGGTTCGGCGGATGAAGCGGCAGTTGACCGCTTCCTCATGGCTGAGAAACTCCACGGCCTCTTCGGCGCTGAAGAAACAGGGACGCAGTTGGGGCACACGTTGCCGGTAGCCATCGATACGACGGCGCATCCCGGCGGGCGTATCCTTGTCGAAGAGACACAGCCAAGTGAAGTTCTTGTTGGTCTGCCCCTCCACCGACGGCAGGCAGAACCGCTCGAAGAGGTCGAAGCGCTGCGTCAGCCAGTCGGCGGTCTGCGTGGCGCGGTGCGTCTTGTCTTCTTTCCAGATTTTCAGGTTGAAGAGGGTGATGATGAAATGCTTGTATGCGGGTTGTTGGTTTTCCATGATGATAGTCTTCTATAATTCCAGTTTGAACATCACGCGGTGCTTCTTGCCATAGCGCGTCCAGAACTGCCGCCTTCTCTCCAGGGCGAAGGCCGCACAGGCGTCACCGTCGAAGCCGCGTGCCTCGGCATAGGCGCGCACGAGCAACTCGAAGAACCGCTTGGGGCCCCACAGTCGGATGAAGTTGAGACAGCCCTGCCGTTCGCCGACGGGACCGAAATGCATGCGGTTGATGTCGACCAGCGAGAAGTGGTAAAGCCCGTCTTTATCAACATGGTAGAGCACGTTGCCGGGCGAATAGTCGCGGTGCATGACCTGCCTGTCGTGCATCGATGCCGTGAAGCGGCCCAGGGCCTCGGCCAGGGCCTCATAGGTGCCCGGCTCTGCATTGCCCACATCCTTGAGCGTGTGTTCGTAGCTGCACTGCAGGCTGATGAAAAAGCTATAGCCCAGAAGTCCTCCGCGACGCTCCTCGATGTAGGCCACAGGCTCGGGCGTATCGACACCTGTAGCCAGGAGGCGCTGCGGATAGCGGAAGGCGCGCAGTCCCTTGGGCTTGCGGATGCCCAGTGAGTAGACCAGTCTGTTGGGACCTTTCGGCACGCAGTAGCGCTTCACGTTGAGTGCCGTGCCGTCGGGGGCATCGAGCACCTTGATGACGTTCCTGTCGTTGTAGATTTCCCGTCCTTCGTGTTCAAACACGGTGGGGATGCGCTCCAGAAACGTCCGCAGCGGCTCGTATTTCGGATTGACAGTGATGGTTGTCTTCATGCGTTTTCGATGTTTTTGCGTGGGACCACCTTGCCGTCCTTGATTTCGAAGCGGCGCTCAAACTCCTCACGCGTGCGCTTCCACCGGTTGTGGGTCCAGAGATAGCACTGCGGGTCGCGGCGGACCGACATTTCCAGCAGGGCGAAATAGCGTCGCGTGACGGCGAAGGGCTCTTCCCGGGCAGCGTCGTCGCTGATCTTGCGGAAGGTGGCGCGGTAGTGTCCGCGCGCCAGCCGTTCCAGGTCGACATAGAACACCGCGTCGTGCATCTTGCGCATGATGCGCTCCGCCCCCGTGAAGACCGGTGTCTCGTGGCCGAGGAAGGGCAGCCACAGATGGATGTTCTCCCATTTCGGCCCCTGGTCGGCGATGTAACCGAAGAGGCTGACGCGGTGCTCGCGGTGATAGGTCACGAGATAGCGCAGGATTTGCTGCTTGGGTATGCACACGCCTTTCTTGCCCTTTCGTATGTCGATGAAGAGCTGGTTGAAGGTCTTGTTGTAGAGAGGATGGTAGATGAGGCCCACGGGTGCGTCGGCATGGCGCTTCAGCCCCAGACTGGTGGCCGAGAGATACTCCCAGTTGCAGTAGTGGCCGAGGAAGGCGGCACAGTCCTTGCCCTCGTCGAAACACGCCTCGACATCGTCGAGTCCGCAAAACTCGATGTGGCGTAGCATCTCTTCGTGGCTCATGCTGAACATCTTGAGCGTCTCGAAGAAATAGTCGCAAAACCAATGGTAGAAGCCCTTCTCGATGGCCTTTATCTCCTCTGCCGACTTCTCGGGAAACGACGAGGTGAGGTTGTGCCTGACTATCTGCCGCCTGTAGCGCACCACATGGTATATCAAGAGATATTCGAGGTCGCTCAGCAGGAAGAACAGTCGCCACGGCAGTCGCGACAGGAGATGGAAAAACTGTATGACAAGTTTGCTCATGCGTATCTGGCGCTGGGTGGTCCTTAATCCTTGAACGCCTCCATGATGCTGTCGGCCAGTTGCTCCATGCGGGGCAGGTCGCTCTTGTGCATGCGGCTCATGATGGTCACGGTAGGCTCCACAATCGTGATGTCCTTCATCTTCTCGATGAGCCCCTTCATGGCACGGGCGGCGCAGGGTGCCCACGAACCGTTTTCGAGCAGGGCGATGCGGCGCTTCTGATAGGCCTTGACGGAGAGCTTGTGGAGGAAGGTGTGCATGGGCGGGAACACGCCGGCGTCGTAGCTGGCGGCGCAGCAGAGCAGTGTGCCGTAGCGGAAGGCGTCCTCGATGGCCTCGGCCATGTCGGAGCGGCAGAGGTCGGCAACGGCCACCTTCGGACAACCGCGCTCCACCAGCAGCTCGCGCATCTTCTCGGCAGCGGCTGCCGTGCCGCCATGGGCCGAGGCATAGGCGATGAACACGCCGGGAGTCTCCACCTCGTAGTGGGCCCAGATGTTGTAGAGGCGGAGGGCCTCCTGCAGGGCCTCACCGGTCAGCACGGGACCATGGAGCGGACAGATGGCTTTCACGCCGGGCAGCGCAGCCGCCTTGCTGAGTACCTTGGCCACTTGCACGCCATATTTTCCGCAGATGTTGAAGTAATAGCGGCGGGCCTCGCAGGCCCAGTCGTCGGGGTCGGCATCATAGACTCCAAACTTACCGAAGCCGTCGGCGGAGAAGAGCACCTGCTCCTCGGGCACATAGCTCATCATCACCTCGGGCCAGTGGACCGAGGGGGCGGCGATGAACTGCAGCGTGTGGTGTCCCAGCGCCAGCGTGTCGCCCTCCTTCACGGTCATCGTGCGGCCGTCGAGCGCAAGGTCTTCGTTGAACTGGCCGAGCATCTTCTGCGCCATGGCCGAGCACACCACCTTCATGCCGGGGTATGTCGCCATCAGGCGGGCTATGCTCCCCGCGTGGTCGGGTTCCATGTGGTGGGCCACGAGATAGTCGGGCTGACGGTCGCCGAGGGTCTCCTTCACCTTTCCGGCCCATTCGTCGGCGCATCGGGCGTCGCAGGTGTCCATGATGGCCACACGGTCGTCGAGGATTACATAGGAGTTGTAGCACATGCCCTCCGGAGTGTGGTATTGGCCCTCAAAGAGGCGGAGCTCAGGATCGTCGCAACCAACGAACTTGATATTTTCAGATACTTCTTTAATCATAATCGGTTTGTTTGTTCTGCAAAATTTGCAATTTTATCCGAGACAGCCAAGCGTTTTCTTGTTTTTTTGCATGGTAAAGCAAAGTCACGCCCACACGCACCTTGCCATCATCGATACATGCATCATCTGAAAAAACGGCATAATCCTTTTGGCGTTTCAGAAAACAATTGTATCTTTGCTGCGGTTTTTCATTGAATATCCTCAGTAGTACTGCGGATTTTCAATGAATATCCTCAGTAGAAACGATTAGACACATACCCTATGTTTGAACGTATATGTC
>CAVDNW010000046.1:0-17630 GCA_963610435.1 Oscillospiraceae bacterium
TGCATTTCGGCGACTTCGACTTGGCTGGCATCCACATCTACCTCTCCGAGTTTTACGCCCACCTTGGCCGCCGCTCCTCCTTCCTTGTGCCATCCGACATAGCGTCCCGTTTGTCGGAAGGCAACTCCTCGCTTTATGACCGGCAGTATGCTGTCTATAAGAATTTGGAAGTAACCGACCCACGTCTTCATGATCTCGTGGATATGATTCACCACTATCGCAAGGGATACGAACAGGAAGGGTATATAGGAGACCTACCTCTATCCTGAACATGAGTGTGACACACTGACAATGGACGGTTGCTATAGAACTCGCCTTTTGATAGAATCGCCTCAGTATTTTCTAAGCACCCTGTAATTTACGGGGAAGATATGGTCTAAGTATGGAGTCCACTCAGTATTCATCCAATCATCAAGAGTGTCAGACTCTGTTACTTCCATCAGCAAAGTGTCATTCGTGCAATTCCTTGCAACATAGCCACGATATTTGGAACATACTCCGCAACCACCGAAAGCTGCAAGAATAGCTATGATAGACCAAATAATTTGCCCATGTTTCAGTCCGGAAATTGCCATGTGCTTCCGAAGTGCTAATAGCAGCATTTACAAAACTTGCAGGTGCTATTATTTGCCAATTTCATTTTCATAAGGCTTCATGTTTTAGGTCGGACTTTCGGAAACATTTTTTTGTTCCTCGCTTGCAAATGTATACAATGTTTTTGAAAACTAAAGCGTTTTCTGCTAAAAACATCCGCTTTTTCGTTCATTTTCCTTTTTGACAAGAACAGGCTTATTGCGAATGGCTACACAAAAAAATCCGGAAGGCCAGCCCTGGGGGCTGATCTTCCGGATGGGGTGGGGTCAGGGCACCGTGTGACACGTTGTCCCGATGGGGTGTGGTTTACTCTGCGGGCAACATGACTACGTTGACCTTGTTGGCTCCCTTGAGCATTGTCTTCATGAAGCTGACGATGGTCTCCGGTGTCTGCTTCTCCACCAGGCTCTTGTAGTCGGTGTAGTCGTCGAGGTGGAGGGCATAGTCGGTATAGACGATGTTGTCCCAGAAGTTGTTGGTCTTGGCGTTGTCGTCAAACTGCTTGAGCATGAGAGTCTTCACCTTGTCGAGCATCTCCTTGTCGCATTTCACGGTGAGGTCTTTCACGGCCTGTTCCATGATGTCCATAGCCACATCCTTCTTCTCAGGCTTCATGGGGCAGTAGGCCAGGAGCTGTGTCAGGCGGAAGCCGTCGTCGGCGATGGTCATGCGAGCGCTGGCTCCGCAGGTGTATGCAGCACTGGCCTCCTCGCGGATCTGCTTGAGGTAGACCATGGAGAGCACTTGTCCGGCGATGCTGGCGCGGATGGAGTTCTCGAGCGTATAGGGCATGGCTCGGTTGAACCAGATCTTGTAGGCTGTGGCCTTGGGTGTCTCCTGCTTGCGCTCGAAGGTGCAGTCCACGTTCTTTGTGGTGGGCACGCTGGCGCGCACGGCTTTGGGAGCCTTGCCCTTGGCGGGCAGTGCACCGAGATACTGGCAGATGAGGGGGCGAATGGTGGCCTCGTCGAAGTTGCCTATGATTTCGAAGGTCCAGCCGGCTGCATTGGCCGTACGCTCCTTGGCCATCTGCAGAATGCGGTCATAGCTGATGTTGGGCACGTCGGCAAGTTTCATTGAAGCCTGGCGCCAGCTGTGGTCGTAGAGGCTGGCGGTGAGCGAGTCGCTGAGGGCGGACTCTGGTGCCTGTTCGCGGTTCTTCAGCATGACGTTGAACTGCTGGATAAGGTTGTTGTAGGAGTCGGGGTCCTTCTTGATGTTGGTGAAGTAGAGGTAGGTGAGCTGCAGCATGGTTTCCACGTCCTTGGGTGTGGAATTGCCGTTGATGTTCATGCGGCGTCCCATGGTGAGGTTGGCGTTGGCGATCTTTCCGGCGAGCGCCTTCTGCAGCTCGTTGTTGGAGAAGTTGCCCAGTCCGCTGGCACCGATCACATCGTCGAAGGCCTTGAGGTTGGCAGCGTCGGCCTGTCCGTATCCGGCCTCGCCCGTGCCGCCGAAGCCGCTCATGATGACCTGGTCTTTCTTCAGGTCGGTCTTCTTCAGAAGCACGGTGATGCCGTTGGAAAGGGTGATGATGCTATAGTCGAACTTCTTGCTCTTCACCTCTTTTTTGATGGTTCCAGCCTTGGGCAGGTTGGTGATGAGCGGTTCGTTCTTCACGTTGTCCACATAGGCTTCGACCTTGGTGGCGCGTGCATCGCTGATGGCCTTGAGCAGCTGCTCCTCGGTGGGATAGACGTTGCCTTCCTTCTCGTTGTTGAAGCTCACGATGACCATGTTTGTGTCGCTCTCGTTCACCAGCTCGCTCATCAGCTCATTGATGGCCTCCACGGGGATGGTGGGTGCCAGCTGCTTCATGAGCATGTAGGTGGTCTCGATGCTGGGCATGGCCTCGTTGTCGAGGAAATTGCTGAGAGCTTGTCTATAGAAGGTGCCGTTGCGGCGCTTGTCCTTGTTGGAGTAGTCCTTGTCGAGCGCACTCATGTAGTCTTGCTGGAAACGTGCGTATTCGGTGGCGGTGAAGCCGTGCTGTCTGGCACGGAGCACCTCCACGAAGGCAGCCTTGAGCGCATCGGCAGTCTGCTCCATGGTCTTCGGTGTGACGCTGAGGTCAAAGGCATCCTTGGTCTTCGAGTAGATGTAGCTCTGGTCTGTCACGCCGGCGTCCACGAAGGGGCAGTCGGCTTTCTGCGACACCTCTTTCAGACGGTCGTTGAGCATGCGTGTCAGGGCGCGCTTGCAGTACTCGGTCACGATGAAGGCCGGTGATTGCTTCAGTGCGTCGGGGAACACATCGTGCTTGAACATCACTTCCACGCCGGGATACTGCTGCTCTTTATCCTTGTCGATAATCACGATGGGCTTGTCGTTGTCCGGCACTTGCTCGTCTACCAGTTGCGCCTCGTCGGCAGGGTTCTTGATGCCGTCGAAGAGCCGCTTGATCTCGGCCTCCACCTTATCCACATTCACGTCACCGATGATGATGAGTCCCTGATGGTCGGGATGATACCACTTGTGGTAGTAGTCCACCAGCTCCTTGCGCTTGAAGTTGTCGACGACCTCCATCAGTCCGATGGGGAAGCGTCGGCCGTACTTGGAGCCTGGATAGAGTTTCTCCAGGTTGCGCTCGAGCATGCGGCTCGATGCCGATGAGCGCAGGCGCCATTCCTCGTGGATGACACCGCGCTCCTTGTCGATTTCGTCTTGCTCAAGCAGCAGTCCGCACGACCAGTCGCGCAGGATGAGCAGGCAGGAGTCGACAGTGGACTGGCTGGTGGTGGGCACGTTGTTGATGTTATAGACCGTCTGGTCGATGGCGGTGTAGGCATTGAGGTCGCCTCCAAACTCGATGCCCTTCGAGCGGCACCACTCTATGAGGTCATTGCCCTTGAAGTTCTCGCTGCCGTTGAAGGCCATGTGTTCGAGGAAGTGTGCGAGTCCGCGCTGGCTTTCCTCTTCCTCCAGCGAGCCCACTTTCTGGGCGATGTAGAAGTTGGCGCGGTGCTCTGGCCAGTTGTTGTAGCGGATGTAGTAGGTCAGTCCGTTGGCCAGTTTGCCGACTCTGAAGGCAGTGTCGGCAGGGATTGTCATGCTTGTCAGTTGGGCATGGGCTATGCCACACACCAGCAACATCATGGCGATGATTGCATTTCTGATTTTCATAAATGAATATATTAGTGAAATATATACTGCAAAATTACAGAGATGCGTTCAAAATGCCAAGCGAATTGGCATCAAACTGAAATAATATCGTGTTTTATGAAGATATCGGCTGTCGCCACGGTCATTCGGTCTTCAAGCTGTAGGCAGGGTTCATCGTGGCCACTCGCCAGCTCTGCGCCACGACAGTCAGCATTACCACTGCCGACACCAGCACGAAGGCCACCGGGAAGATCCACCATAGGATGCTGGTGTGGTCGGCAAAGCTCTGGAGCCACGATGCGCTGAGCATATAGCCGATGGGCGCGGCAATGACGAAGGATACGATGAGTGGCACCGCCTGTTTGCGGGCGAAGAGTGCGAGCACCTGGCCGACGCTGCTGCCCATGACCTTGCGGATGGCTATCTCCTTGCGACGGTATTCGGTGTCGAACATCGTGAGGCAGAACACGCCGATGAGCGTGATGAAGATACAGACGATGGCGAAGCCCTTGATCTGGTTGATAAACCGGAATTCCTCTTCATAAGTCTGTTGCAGGGTGTCATCGAGGAAGTGGAAGTCGCACGTGCCTTGTTTGTCGATGCGGGCCAGGGTGGCGGCTATCTGTTGGCGCGCCTCCCACTTGTCGAACTTCTTGTCGATGCGCACGAACACCTTGCCACAGCGGTCGCCCCATCCCTCCTGCATCTCGGGCGGCATGATGAGGAAGGCTACGGGCATCGCGTTGTTGTCCTGTCGCATGGAGTAGAGCTTGAAGTTGCGGCAGACGCCCACGATGTTGTAGTTCATGTCGTCCCAGCCGCCCTTGATGCCGATGGGCTTGCCCGCCTGCAGCCAATTATACTTGCGCATGGCCGCTTCGTTGAGGAGGTAGGCACCGTGAGTGTCATGGATGTTGAAGTCGCGTCCGCGGGTGATGGTGAGGCCCATGGTGCGCAGGTAGTTGATGTCTACGGGCACCACGGTGATGCTCATCTGGTACTTGTCTTTACCGCGCCCCCACATCATGAGCTGGTCGTTGTTGCCCAGTTCCGAGCTTCCGAAGGCCACGTCCTTGACACAGGCCAGTTGCTTCAGTTCGTCGCTGATGGCCTCCTTTTGCCCCCGGGCGTTGGCCGACAGGCTGGCGAAGACCACCTGGTCTTTGTCGAAGCCGTAGTCGGCGTGGTAGATGTAGTGCGACTGGCTGTTCATCACCCCTACATAGATGACGAGCACGAAGGCGATGACAAACTGCACGAAGAGCAGTGAGTTGCGTAGTCTACGGCCTTTGGGCGTGAGGCCGAAGGAGCCCTTGAGCACCAGTGCGGGAGCAAACGACGTGGCGTAGAACGCCGGGAAGACGGCCGCCATGGCACTTACGGCTATGCCCAGTGCGGCACTTCCCACGGCCAGCGGCCACTGGGAGGCCAACCGTATGTCGCCCGACACCAGACTCATGCAGAAGCTCGATGCCTCGAAGGCTAGCACCAGCAGCAGGGCCACGGCCACGGCGAAGGCACCCAGCACCACGTTTTCGGCCACCATGCCCCAGCGGAGGCTGGCCACGCTGGCACCCATCACCTTGCGGGTGTTGATGCCGCGCATGCGGAAGGGCGTCTCTGCCAGGGTGAAGTTGGTCATGTTGAGCAGGGCCACGATGAGCACGAAGAAGGCACCGGCCAGCAGCACCTCGACGAGGTTGGTGTTGCCCCGGTCCCCGGGCATGATTTGGGTGAAGTAGATGTCGGCCACGGGTGTGAGGCGTATGGCGAGTTCCGTCTTCTTGATGAAGTCGGCATCGGCTGTACCTGGTGCGAGGAGGTTGACGACATCGTGTGTGATTGCCTTTTCCATAGCCTCGCGGCTCTCTGCCTTGTCGAGGCGCACATAGAGGGTGTAGCTCCACTCTGAGATGTTGTCGATGTTCGACCGACCGTAGCAGTCGAAGATGCCGTTCTTCAGCGTGCAGTTGTCGGGAAAGTCCTCACACACGGCACACACCGTCAGAGGATTGCCGCCGTTGCCGCCATTCTTGTCCTTGAGCTGCTTGCCCAGGGCGTTGGCCGCATTACCGAAGATACGCTCGGCCTCGCTCTTGGTGATGACGGCGTGCTGGCAGTCGGCCCATTGGTCCATGCTGCCACAGACCAGCTTGGCACCGAAGAACTGTGGCCCGGGCTGGCTCATCGAGGTGCGCGCCACCATGAACGAGTGGTCGTCGACCTGCACATCCATGGAGGCATCCCAGCTCATCACGCTCTGCACCTGCTTGATGTGTGGCTCCTTGCGCAACGCCTCCTCAAGGGGACGCGGCTGCATGGCACCCCAGTTGCCATTGTCGATCTGGTTGAACTTCATCTCCAGTCGGTAGGTGCGGTCGGCGTCCGGTATGTTGCTGTTGTAGGTCTTGTTGAACTTCACCTGTGTCATAAACAGGTAGAAGGCCGCCACGGCCACGGCCAGGCCGAGCACGTTGAGCACGGTCGAGAGCTTGTAGCGGCGAAAGAGGTAAATGAGTGATTTCATGGTCAGAAAACGTCTTCAGGGTTGTCGACGACTTGTCCGTCGAAGAGGTTGATGATGCGGTTGGCCTCCTTGGCATCGTGGAGCGAGTGGGTCACCATGACGATGGTGGTGCCCTCAGCGTTGAGCTGGCGGAGGAGGTCCATCACCTCCTGTCCGTTCTTCGAGTCGAGGTTGCCGGTGGGCTCGTCGGCCAGCAGCAGCTTGGGATGCCCCACCACGGCGCGGGCAATGGCCGTGCGCTGCTGCTGTCCGCCGGAGAGCTGCTGCGGATAGTGCTTGGCGCGGTGGCTGAGCTTCACCTTGCGCAGCACGTCGAGCACCCGCTCGGCCCGCTCCTTGCTGGGCACGCCGATGTATTTCAGTTGCAGGTCGATGTTCTCTTCCACCGTCAGTTCGTCGATGAGGTTGAAGCTCTGGAAGACGAAGCCGATGCGCCCCTTGCGGTATTTTGTGCGCTCGCGCTCCTTGAGGTGTCCCACCTCCTCGCCGTCGAGGTAATAGTGTCCTTCGTCCGGGTTGTCGAGCAGGCCCAGGATGCTGAGCAGGGTCGACTTGCCGCAGCCCGAGGGGCCCATGATGGCCACAAACTCGCCGTCCTCCACTTCGAGGCTCACGCCATTGAGGGCCAGCGTCTGCACCTCTTCGGTGCTAAAGGTCTTGGTGATGTTTTCTATTTTTATCATGATTGCGGTGTGTTTTGTTCGTTTCGAGCGTGCCAGATGTTGTCTTCTGACAGTGCAAAGTTACGCGTTCGGCGGACACAATATGCTGACAGAAACGAGGAAAAATGCCGACTGTATGAAAATCACACATACCCTTGTATGATAATTAGACAGAAACCGATTAACTTTGCAGTCATAACAGGCATAATAAAGACAAGCGTATGGACAATTACGGAACATTGCTCGTGGTGGACGACAACCCGGCCATCCTCACGGCTGTGAAGATTTGCATGGCTACGGTGTTCTCGCGTGTGGTGACCCTGCAGAGCCCCGACAGGCTGCTTGCTGCGCTGGAGGAGGAGAGCCCCGACGTGGTGCTGCTCGACATGAACTTTTCGCTCGGAGCCAATACGGGGCAAGACGGGCTCTTCTGGCTGCGGACCTTGCACAAGCGGCAGCCCGACATGCCGGTAGTGCTGATGACGGCCTATGCCGACATACAGCTCGCCGTGAGAGGACTGAAGGACGGCGCGGCCGACTTCGTGACCAAGCCCTGGGACAACGGCGAGCTGGTGCACACGCTCAAGGATGCCGTCGACGCCAGCCGTGAGGTGTCGTCGCTCGAGGAAATGGAGACCGAGCATGTGCGCAAGGTGGTCAACCGATGCCATGGCAATGTGAGCCGTGCCGCCTCGCTGCTGGGCATCACGCGGCAGACGTTGTACGCTAAAATGAAGAAAGGATGACGTTCTGGATTGGATTGGCCGTCGGGGCCATTGCTACGGCTCTCTTTCTGCACCACCAGAAGGTGCTGAAGGATCGCGCACACCTCATGCGTGAGGCCGTCCGCAATGAGGATTTCATGTTCGCACTGCCTGTACAAGGTCTGTTGCCGGGTGAGAGGGCGCTGCAACAGGCGCTCAATGACATGTGTCACGACATAGGCCGGCTGTGTGCGGACAGGGAGGTCAATGCATGGCAGCGCCTCACCCGTGTGCTTACGCATGAGATTATGAATGCCATGACGCCTATTGCCAGCATCAGCCAGGCCTACCTTGACTGTGCCGTCCGTGAGGCATCGCCCTATGAGGAAGGGCTGCGTGCCATCCACGACACCAGTGCTGGCTTGTCGACGTTTGTCGCCAACTATCGCAAGTTGAGTTGTTTGGAAAGTCCTGAGCCTGTAGAGGTCAGCTTGCCCGACTTTGTGGCAAGCGTCGAGCCGCTCTATCCCCAGCTCCACTGGCACATACACCTGCAGCCAGGACGTGTGGTGACGGCCGATCCTGGCATGCTGAGGCAGGTGATGGTCAACCTTCTGAAAAACGCCATTGAGGCGGGGGCAAAGGATGTGGACCTGCGGTGGAACGACGGTCTGATGGTCAGCAACAATGGTCAGCCCATCAGCAGCGGGGTGGAACGCGAGTTGTTCGTTCCCTTCTTCACCACCAAGACGCATGGCAGCGGCATCGGCCTGTCGCTCTCCCGACAACTGATGGTCAGGCAGGGCGGTGACCTGCAGTTGTCCCTAAGGCGGTTGCCGGGCTATGCCGTGTCGTTCGTTGTCGTATTCGCAGCCGCATGACACCGGCAAGCGGCAAGAAGATGAACAGAAACACATTGCTTTTTTTAACCCTTGCCGTCTTCTTTTTAATTCGAAACCACTATCTTTGCACACATGAGCGACTTGATAGAATACGGATTTAGCGAGTGTCCCTTCGGCGACATCATTGTGGCACGCACCTATGAAGGGGTGTGCGACCTGCAGTTTCTCGATTTCAACCGCCTGGAGACCATCCACGAGTTGGCCAAGCGCTGGGGCAAGTACACACCCACCACGCAAGACGACACCATGGCCCACACCGTGGAGCGTGTGGCCTTTGAGCACTATGACCACCCCCTGCGGCTCGACCTGCGGGGCACAGCCTTCCAGATACGCGTGTGGCAATCCTTGCGGCAGATACCCTTCGGCCAGACACGTTCCTACCGGCAGGTGGCTGAGGCCATCGGCGAGCCGACGGCCGTGCGTGCCGTAGCCACCGCCATCGCGCAAAACCCCATTGCCGTGCTCGTGCCCTGCCATCGGGTGATCCACAGCGACGGCACTCTCGGCGAGTATCACTGGGGGCGCGACTTGAAGCGGTGCCTCATCGAATGGGAGAAGGCACAACTCGACCGCCAACAATCTTAATTCCCGTCCTTCCATGACTTCCAACATCACCGCCGCCGAACTTTTCCATCGCGTGGCCTACATAGCCTGTGCCGCCGAGGTAGCCCCCGCCACCCGCAACAAGCTGATGCACGAGACATTGGTGCTGGCCTGCGCCGCTGGCCTGGCCGGCACGCCCGACGCCATCGGTTCGCTCTTCACAAAGGTCGACGTGCTCTGCAAGCAGCACCGCATTGGCCAAGCCGACTGTTTCGACATCCAGAAGATGCGCCACGACTCCAACAGCACGGAGCCGCTCAGCCGCGATGCCCTGCTGCAGGACTGCCGTGCGCTGGCCGTCTTCATCTCCAAGGTGTTCGACACCGACTTGCCCGCGGAGCTCATCGGCAAGATACCCATGACGCGCAAACCGCAGACGACGCACCGCCACCTCGATTACCGCTGCGTGAGGGGCATTGTTCGGCAGACCAAGGGGCGCGTCATGACCGTGGAGGTGGCACAAGACACCGACGAGAAGACGCTCTGCCTGGACTGCAGCGACTCCAAGTTCGCCGACCTCTTCAGTCTGTTGCACGAGGGTTCACAGGTCAACCTCATCGACGTGACGGCACAACCCGACAGCAACCTGCGACAGGTGCGACAGGTCATCGTGGAGCCCGACTTCCTCATCGACATCAGTTCGCTGGCCGCCTGCTTCACGCCCTACGGCCACTCGCCGCTTGTCTACACCATCAACCGCCTGAAGCCACAGGCCAACTCACAGGCCATCCTCGTCGGAAACTTCGCAGGAAGTGCGCTCGACGACATCATCAACCGGGGCGACGACTACGACTGGCGCGAGACCTTCAAGACCAATTTCCGCGAGAAGGCACTCGAATACTGCACCTGCGAGGACCTCAACAAACGCGAGCCTTTCCATCAGGAGGCCCAGCTCCAGGCAAGAAACATCCGCCAGGCGGTCGACATGCTCTTCCAGTCGGCCTACGACCGGCGCAAGGCCATCCTTGAGCCGAGTTTCGTGTGCGAGCAGATGGGCCTCCAGGGACGCATCGACCTCATGACGACCGACCTGCGGTTGCTGGTCGAGCAGAAATCGGGCAAGAACTACGCCATCGACCGCGGCAACCCCATGGCGCACGGGACCATGCTCACCGAGCCCCACTATGTGCAGCTGCTGCTCTACTATGAGTGTCTGAGCCGCAACTTCGCGCTGCCCTACAACAGCATCGACGGACGCCTGCTCTACTCCCGATATGGCATGCCCGCGGGTCTGCCCCGAGCCACCTACTACCGCAAGCTCATCGACGAGGCCGTCAACCTGCGCAACCAGATTGTGGCGCAGGAGGTCAGCATGGCACGTCAGGGAGGTTTCGCTGCGCTCATTGAGCGGCTGCAGCCGCTCGCACTGCGCACCCAGCCCGTCAACGAGAACCTCTGGAACAATTGGCTCTATCCGCAGTTGTGCGCTGTCACCGTGCCCCTGCACGACATGGACGCGGTCACCCACAGCTATTTCTGCCACATGGCCGACTTTGTCTACCGCGAGCAGCTGGCCAGCCGGCTGGGTGTGGTGGAAGGCACCGGCAATGCGGCAGCCGACCTCTGGAACATGCCTGTCACGGAGAAAAAGGAGACGGGCAACATCTACACCGGCCTGCGCATTACCGACAAAGAACAATCGTCGTCCTACAATGGTTACGACACCATCACCCTCAGCGTGCCCGACCAGGGCGAAGACTTCCTGCCCAACTTCCGCTTGGGCGACTCCGTCTACCTCTATCCCTATCTTGACGGCACCCAGCCCGACGTCCGCCGGGCGTTGCTCTTCCGCGGCGCACTTACCGAGATACGCTCCGGCCAGGTGACGGTGCACCTGAGCGACGGCCAGCAAAACCCCGATATCTTCGAGGCGGCAGGACACCGCAACACATCGGGCGAACACCGGGTGCTGTGGTGCATCGAGCATGCCGGAGCCGGGGGCAATGCCACGGCAGCCCTGCGGAGCCTGCAACAGCTCATCAGCGGCGACAGCGCGAAACGCCAGCTGCTGCTCGGGCAGCGTGCGCCCCGGTGCAACACGGCCGTCACCCTCAGCCGTGCCTACAATCCCTCTTACGACGACATCATCCTGCGCGCCATGCAGGCCGACGACTATTTTCTGCTCATCGGACCTCCGGGAACAGGCAAGACGAGCATGGCGCTGCAATATCTTGTCAGGGAGACCATCGCACCTGCCGGCGACAACACAGGAGCCTGCCCGGCGGCCTGTCAGCGGAAGAACGTGCTGCTCATGGCCTACACCAACCGGGCCGTCGACGAGATATGCGGCATGCTCTCAGACAACGGCATCGACTTCCTGCGCATCGGCAACGAGTACACCTGCGACCGGCGCTACCGCGACCATCTGCTCGACCATGCTCTGGAGCAATATGGCAAGCTGGCAGAGATCAAGGGCAAGATACTCGACACACAGGTCATCGTCGGCACCACGTCGACCATGCTCGGCCGCAGCTACCTCTTCAGCCTGAAGCACTTCGACCTGGCCATCGTCGACGAGGCCAGCCAGATACTTGAGCCCAACATCGTGGGACTGCTGACCCATCCCGACAAGTTCATCCTCATCGGAGACTACAAGCAGCTGCCGGCCGTGGTGCAACAAGACGCCAGCCTGTCGGCCGTCACCGATCCGCAGCTCAACGCCATGGGCCTCACTGACTGCCGCAACTCGCTCTTCGAACGGCTCATCCGCATCGAGCAGATGCACCGCCGTACCGACTTCACGGGCGTGCTCTCGCGGCAGGGCCGCATGCACCCTGAGATAGCCGAGTTCCCCAACCATGAGTTCTACTTCGCCGAGCATCTGCGCCCCGTGCCCCTGGCCCACCAGCGGGAGGACTCCCTGGATTACACGCCCACATCGGGCGACCCGCTCGAACAGACACTCACGAAGCACCGCCTGGTATTCATCGCCTCGGCCGACTGCCGCCGCCCCGACATCTCCGACAAGGTGAACACCGACGAGGCGCGCATCGTGGCCGACGTGCTCAGGCGCACACGCTGCTTCTACGGCGACCGTTTTGATGCCGCCAAGACGGTGGGTGTCATCGTGCCCTACCGCAACCAGATAGCCATGATACGCAAGGAAATTGAGCGGCTGGGCATGCCCGAACTGGCCGACATCAGCATCGACACCGTGGAGCGTTACCAAGGGTCGCAGCGCGACGTCATCATCTATTCGTTCACCATACAACAGCGTTACCAGCTCGATTTCCTCACGGCCAACTCGTTCACCGAGGAAGGCCACGTCATCGACCGCAAGCTCAACGTGGCCCTCACCCGGGCACGCAAGCAGCTCATCCTCACGGGCAACGTCGGCACGCTCCGGTTGAGTCCCGTCTTCAGCCGCCTCATCCGCTTCGTCAAGGACAACGGAGGCTACATAGAAGCGCCAATACCACACTGAAGTCTTCAGGATCACCAAACACAACGGGCTCCTGTTCCAACCCCGAGGGTTACGGAACAGGAGCCCGCCTTTTCGTATAGGGCCCCATGGGTGCCCAGCACCCATGGGCGTCATGGTTATCTCACGATCTTCAGGCTTCTCGTGGTGCCGTCGGCACGCATCTCCTTGCGGACATAGATGCCGTGGTCCTGCGGTGCAGCCGTGCCGAGACAGGTGCCGTCCACACTGTAGTAGGTCACGCCGACCACTTTGGCGCCGGTGTCGCCAGTCGTGCCGTTCTCAGGCAGGCTGATGGCTGTGGCGTCCTCGATGAGCTTGCTGTTGTCGACGGGCGTGATGCCCTCGCGCGTCGGTGTCACGCGGTTGATGCGTCCCATGTCGTCGAATGTCAGCTTGTCGACGCACACCTCGCGGTGAACGCCCGGACTGTTGTTCAGATAGTGCTTGTTGATGCGGTGGTAGACAATGTACCAGTCGTCGGTGCCCGGCACGTTGACCACGGAGTTGTGTGCCGTGCCGTAGATTTCCTTCGACGGATCCTGGATGATGACAATCGGACTGGATGCCACCTCAATCGGTCCCGTGGGCGACTTGGCGGTGCCGTAGGCCACGTGGTAGTTGGCCGAGCCTGTGTCGTCGACACTCCAGAGGAAGTAGTAGATGCCGTTGCGGTAGAACACATACGTTCCCTCGCGGTAAGCATAGTCGGCGAGCGATCCTCCGCTGGGCGTGATGGTGTACTCGTTGCCCACGGTCGACATCATGTCGTCGGCCAGCAGACGGTAGTGCATCTGCCCGTTGCCATAGTAGAAATAGGTCTGTCCCGACACAGGGTCGGTGAAGACATCACTGTCGATCATCTGTCCGCCACTGGTGGTTGTGAAGAGCGGCTTGGCGGCTGCCTTGAACGGTCCCGTCGGATTGTCGGCCACAGCCACGCCCAGGGTCTTCGTTTTCAGGCTCTTGTTTTGTCCGCTGAAGTAGAAGAAGTATTTCCACTTGCCGTCCATCCATTTCTCTTCGATGCAGGGTGCCCAGGCATTGCCCGTGGCCCAGGCCACGTCTCCTCCGCTCTTGAGGTTGAGGATGGTGCCCTCATTGGTGAAATGCACCAGGTCGGGACTGGAGAACACGTCAAAATAGGAGCCTCCCCAACTGGCGTAACCGTCGCTGGTGGGATAGACATAGAAGCGTCCGGTCTTGCGGGATGCCAGCACTTCGGGGTCGGCATGGAAGCCGGGCAGGATGGGGTTGCCGTCGGCCTCCACGGTCACGGCGTAAATCTTCGATGTCGTGCCGTCGCTCACGGTGTAGCTTACTGCGCCTTTGGTAAAGTCCTGTGGGCCCTGCGGCGTGACGGTTGCGCCCAAGCTCACTTCCAATAGCGGGTCGTAGTGGCTCAGGTCGGTGCCCTGCTCTACGGGGATAAAGGCTGAATTGGCCGAGATGGACACGTTCTCCTGCTTCACGTTCACATCATTGGCGCCCTGCAGTGCCAGCGTGGCGGCTGTTTCCGGCGGGAAGGCGGCGAGCAGCGCCTCTGTCTCCTCGGCGGTGATGGGAATGACCGTGCCGTGGCGGGGCGTGAAGGCACCTGTCGTGGCAGTGTTCTGCACGAACGTGAAGGTGTTGAGGTCAGGGCTGGAGCAGAACTGATAGTGGCCTGCCGTGTAGCAGTCGTACATCAGCACCCAGCTGTCCTTGTTGATGAGCTTGAACACACCGGCACCCTCCACGGCCTCGGTGGTCTGCTGGAGCGTGGCCGACGGTGCCGACCATTGGCTTCCGAGGGGTGCGCCTTCGGGTGCGGTAAGCGTGCTTGCCGTGACTTGGCAGATGCCGCCCGTGCCCTCGTTCTTGAAGAAACCGTGGTAGAGCGAGTCGGTCTCGTTGTAGACAATGTCCATGTCGATGGTGGCCGAGCCGCGGTCATAGAGATAGGTCGGCTCGCCCTCGAGGTCACTGAAATCGGCGTTGGCGTAGCAATAGTAGTCTTTGTCGTAGCGTATGGTGCCGTCGTTGGTGAGCAGGGAGAAGTAGACCATGTATTTCTTGGCCTTCGGGTCCCAGATGGTCTCGGGTGCCCAGACGCGTGTCACGTTGGCAAACGGTGTGCCGGCATACTTCGTGGGGAAGTGCACGGTGTGGTGGGTCCAGTGGATGAGGTCCTCCGACTTCATCAGGACGAGGCCGCGGTTGCTGCTCCATCCGAGCGAGCACTTCATGTCGGTGACCACCATATAGTAGCATCCGTCCTCGCCCCGGAGGATATGCGGGTCGCGCAGACCGCCCATGATGGTGGTGGTGTCGGCGGTGAGGAAGGCCTGGCCGTTGTTGAGCGGCGTGTAGTTGTAGCCGTCCTCGGAGATGGCATAGTAGAGGTTCTCGTTGTTGTTGCTTGGGAAATAGACGAAGAGATAGTTCTTGTAGGGTTCCTGCTGGTGGATGTAGACATCGAAGGTCTTTGTCTGGCGCAGCTGTCCGCGCAGCAAGGTGGCGGTGAGCGTCACGTGATGCTTCTCCGTCTCCGATGTCTTCAGCACGCGTCCGTTGTCCGACAACCACTCGCTGTCGCCCGACTTCCATGTGATGATCGAGCCCAGGCGTCCCACAGTAGGCAGCACCAGCTGGTCGTAGAGGTTGTTGCGTTTGTTGCTCAGCGTCAGGTTGTCGAGGTCAAAGGCCAGGCTCTCCTCCTCCGACAGGTTGGGCATGACCGACACCTCAAACGTTTTCTCCACACGGGCGTTGCGCAGTGCGAGGTGGGCCGTCAGTGTGGCGGTGGCCTCCTGTGCGCCGAAGGGCGGACGGGTGATGACGCCGTCGGCCGTGATGACCGAAGCGTCGCTGGTGGTCCACTCCACCGTTGCGTCCAGGAAGGTGGTCGGCAGGTCGACGTTGTCTATGAGATGGTGGAGGTCGTCCATGGTGAAGGTGGCGAGTGTGGCCTCATCCTCAATCTTCTGGAGCGAGTCCTTGCGGGCCTGCTCGAGCGAGTCGATATAGGCGTTCATGGCCGACCGTGTGGCGTCTGTCCGGATGTCCTTCAGCTCGGGCGATGTGATGTCGTAGTTCCACAACTTGAAATTGCTGTACATGGCGCCCTTCAGCGGGGCGTCGCCGTCGTAGCAGCTCCGTCCGAGGTAGTTCTGCACCAGTTCATTGAGGTCGGCAGGTGTCATCGACACCTTGTCCATGGCAGAGCTTGAGCCGTTGATATTGATAAAGAGGCGGCCGTTGGGGCGCATGATGACGGCCACGTTGTACCAGCGTCCGAGCTTGGGCATCGCAGTGGCGCGCACCGCCACATCGTCCTCGCCGGTGTAGTTGGTCTTGGAGATGGCGTAGCGCTGTCCCTTGGCGCTGTAGAACAGGTAGCCCGTGGCCGACGAGTTGGCGAAGCACCATACGAAGTTGCCGTTCCGGGTGGTGTCCGTCGTCTCGGGGATAAACACGTCGGTGGAGATGGTGAATGACTTGAGGCTGCCCAGCGCCTGGCCAAAAGCCCGGTCGAACTCGAAGTAGCCTCCCTGGTCGCCCAGTGCCAGCACGGGATGCCCGGCAAACGTGGTCAGGCGTGCGCCGTTCTTCAGGCTGCCCGTGTAGGTGCCGTCGGTGCTGGCAGTCGTGGCGAAGTCGAAGGTCACCACGGTGCTGTCGCCCTCAGCAGCCCATAGCGGGGCCATACCGAGAAACAACAGTGCAAGTGTTGTAAATAACTTATTCATAAGCGGTTTCTGATTGATACTAATTACCTATTTAATAGTATATACGAAAAAACACCATTTTTCACGCGAGGGATTTTGACAATCGGGAAATAAATGCGTATCTTTGCGCAAACCAAAAACTACTCGTATGAAAAAAACATTCCTTGCGGTCCTGCTTGCCGCGACAACCTTTTCGGCCCATGCGCAGAACCCGGTGAAGGGCGACTACGGATATCTCTACTGTCACATGAGTGACCGTGGGGAGTGGACGGCCTATGCTGTCAGCCGCGACGGCTACCACTACCAGGACATCCTGGACGGCAAACCCATCTTCGACCCAAAGGAGCACGCGCGCATCGAGGGCGGCACGCGCGATGCCTACATCACCCGAGCCTGGAACAAGAAGGGGTATGTCATGGTGACCACCGACATGTGTGTGGCCAAGAGCCACAAATGGGACAACTACGGCATCGACTTGTTGCGGTCGAAGGACCTCGTCAACTGGCAGTCGGTGACGTTCGATTTCCGCAAGGGCATGTCCATCTTCTGCGATGGGGCGACCGCCAAGAGCCCCTATAAGGACTGGGCGACGATCAACCGCGTGTGGGCGCCGCAGATTTTCTGGGATCCCGACTACGTGTGGGACAACGGCGAGCGTGGCGGATACATGATCTATTACTCGATGCTCAACCGCGCCGAGGAACAGTATGACCGCATGTACTATAGCCACGCCTCGAAAGACTTCACGCGGCTGACCACGCCGCGTCTGCTCTTCGACTGGGGCTATGCCACCATCGATGCCGACATCAACTTGCTGGCCGACGGCAAGTATCACATGCTCATCAAGAAGGAAGGCGGCAAGCCGGGCATCTACACCGCCGTGTCGGACCACCTGACCTATGGCTGGGGCGAGCCCGTGGAAGACGACTATGTGAGCTTCGAGGGACACAAGAAATGTGAGGGCTCCAGCGCCTTCCAGCTCATCGGCGACAGCACTTGGCGCGTGGCCTACATCCAATATAGCGACTCGCCCAAGCACTATCGCATCTGCAAGGCCGACGAGAACCTGCGCAACTTCCGCGACCCCGTCGACATCGAGGGCGTCACGGGACCGCAACACGGCTCGTTCATGCGCATCACCAAGAAGGAATACAAGAGTCTGCTGAAGCTCAACGAGAAGAAGAGCTGCTGCAAATAAGCGCCAACCGACGCATCAACCCTAGCGCCAGTCCTCAAGAATGGGGGCTGGCGCAGTCTTTTCTCCGGTGTGGCGCATGCTTCGTTTGTCGTGATTTCTTGCCAAAAAGTTTGTTCAAGATTTCAGGCGAAATAGAGCGTGAGAATGAGGGTTTGAAGCCAATCGCAACGCTATTTTACGCTTGTCGGACTGCGATAGATGCCTTAT
>CAVDNW010000047.1:0-17257 GCA_963610435.1 Oscillospiraceae bacterium
CATAGATTTGCCCCAAGTGATAGTTAATGGTTCGTACATCCACGCCAAACAAATCTGCCATGCGTTTCTGCGACATCCAAAACGTTTCGTTATTGAAGATAACCTCAATGCGAGTTTCTCCTTGTGCCGTTTTGTAAAGCAAGATGTTGGATTCCAACGAGTTCTGTATAAGTTCCGTGGTCGAGACCGACTGAGAGAAATATTCCCTTGCCTGCTGCACCAACGCTTTCTTTCCATCGGCATTCTCTGCAATAATCATGCACGCCATGCGTGACAGGCGGAACATCTCCACCTTCCTGAATGCTCCACTGCCAAGCTTAACCATATCAACCGTTTGGTTGAAATGGTCGTTGATGTTCATCCCTTTGGTATTGGCTACTTCAATAGCCTTATCGATTACTCTTTGGAATTTCCAATTTGCAGAATAACCCATGGCAGAGCACAAGTCTCGGGAACTCCAATACTCATGCCCATTCTCGTCTGTCCTGCGAATCTCTTCGAACGTAGGGCGCATCTCTGGTGTGTTGTCCTTTTCAGCCATTTTGCTATGTTCATTAAATTTTGCCTGAATTCCGCAAGTATATTACTCCCCTTTTTTAGACAAGGTTTGATTTCGTTTTGCCAGCTAAGAGAGCATGCGGATTATCCAGAGCATACGCTTGCCTTGGCAAACTCCAGAGGAGCCCGATGCCCCTTGGGAGTTTCCAGATAAGCGTGCGGCATGGAACCATCGCGTCTCTGTCCTGACTGGGTAAAGTTAATTAATTTTTTCTGACGCTACAAATTATTTGACGACAATTATGCAGCTATGCCATATTATCCGTATCTTTGCATCCATACACACTGAGTGACAGGTCCTTTGCGATGACCTGGAGACGTCGGCACCTCAACAACCAACATACCCGACACAGCCATGAAAGTAAGTCTTCTGCAACGTCTTTTCGATATGGTGGCGCATCGTCGCTGCAGCATCTGCCGGCGCCCCCTCGCCGTTGAGGAACAGTGTGTCTGCGCCTCGTGCAACCTCGCCCTGCCGCGTACCGACCACCTGCTCCATCCCTACGACAACCCCATGGCCCAAGTCTATTGGGGCCGTGTGCGCTGTGTAGGCCGTGCGGCGGCTTTCATCTATCACTACTCGCATGCCGAGTCGGCCCGTCCCCTCTATCAGCTCAAGTATTTCTCCCGTCCTGAGGTGGGAGCCAGTTTGGGGCAGCTCTTCGGCCGTGAGATGATGGCGGTCGGATTCCTGGAGGATATCGACCTCATCATCCCCGTGCCGTTGGCCCCACGCCGCATCCGTGCGCGGGGCTACAACCAGAGTCTCATGCTGGCACGCGGTCTGTCGGCCGTCAGCGGCATTGCCGTGGACGAGACAATATTGGTGCGCACCCGGTTTGAGGAGAGCCAGACGCGTCGCGACCGCTGGCGCCGCTACGACAATGTGAAGGATGCCTTCGAGCTACGCTGTGCCGACCGCCTGGCGGGCAAGCATGTCCTGCTTGTCGACGATGTGGTCACCACGGGAGCCACCTCCTGCGCCTGCGCCCAAGTGATGGAGCAGGCCCGTCCGTCCGGCATCAGTTTCGCCAGTCTGGCGTTTGTCGATCCCGACCGTTAACCAAAAAAGCCCGCCTTATGCTTTGTGTTGTCGGCGGTTTGCCTTACCTTTGCAATGTCATGACAACATATTCATTTCTTTGGCACCGGTTGTTGCCGCTCTATGGCCCCGACGAGGCGCAAAGCATCGTCCGCTGGGTGCTCGATGCCCTCTTCGGCCTGTCGCTGACCGACATCGTCTGCGGCAAGGTCGGCGAATTGTCTGCCGCCGATGCCGACCGGCTGGAAGGCTTGATGCTCCGGCTGGAACAGGGCGAGCCCGTGCAGTATGTCGTGGGCGAGGCTCCGTTTTGCGGCCGCACGTTTCATGTAGAGTCCGGCGTGCTCATCCCCCGCCCCGAGACAGAGGAGTTGTGCCGGAGCATCGTGGCGGCCAACAGCCGTCCCTACTGTGCCCTGCAGCCTCCCCGTCCTCTCGACGTGCTCGACGTGGGTACGGGCAGCGGATGCCTCGCCTGCACCCTGGCACTCGACCTGTCGCCCGTGAGGGTGACCGCCTGGGACCTGTCGCCCGACGCGTTGCTCGTGGCGCGCGGCAACGCCCGCCGGTTGCAGGCCGATGTCAATTTCGTGCGCCGCGACGCGCTGCTCGCAGCCCGTGAGGCCGCAGCCCACGGCGACGATGCACGGTGGGACATCATCGTCTCCAATCCTCCTTACATCGCCGAGAAGGAGCGGGTCGGCATGCGTCCCAATGTGCTCCGCTACGAGCCGCAGATGGCACTCTTCGTGCCCGACGACGATCCGCTCTGCTTCTATCGCGCCATCGCACGGTATGCCCGCTGCACCCTGCGCCCCCAAGGCCAACTGTGGTTTGAAATCAATCCCCTGTTTGCCGCACCGCTCGAGCGCATGCTGAAGGAAGAGGGCTTTGTCCATGTGGCCGTCCTCGACGATACCTTTGGCCGCAGGCGCTTTGCCAAGGCCCTGTACCCCGGCAACTCATGAACACCAACCGCCCAACCTTTCACGAAGACATGGAACTATTAGTGTCTGGTAAAAACAGCGCAACTGGCGAGTCCCGTAGGGACGACAGATTATAGTGTAGGGACGAGCCCCTACGTTTGGATAGGGATATCAACAACGCAGCCCCTGTAAGGGGCGCATATTTCAATCTGGTACAATGAATTATGCGCCCCCTACAGGGGCAAAGGAAAAATACAATCCTAAAACGTAGGGGCGAGCCCCTACGCTATAGTATGCGCCCCTTACAGGGGCTACGAATAGCTAATCATGCAATGGTCAAAAGTAAGCCCCGTATATCAAAAATCTTTGTAACGAAGAAACATTCAACATATTACGACATTAGATGAGTTTTTTATCGGACACCCATAACATGGAACAAAAGAAGACTGTCAGCGAGGAGAAAGCCTTGGCCACCCTGGCCACCCTCTGCTCCAAGGCCGAGCATTGCGCTGGCGAGATGACCGACAAGATGCGTCGTTGGGGACTTCCCGACGATGCCCAACAGCGCATCCTCGACTACCTCACGGCCCGCCACTTCATCGACGAGGACCGCTATTGCCAGGCGTTCGTTGAGGACAAGGTGAGGTTTGACGGGTGGGGGCGCCGCAAGATAGAGCAGGCCCTCTTCGCCAAGCACGTCAGCCGTGAGGCCATGACCCGCGCCCTCGACGGCGTGTCCGACGACGCTTACCTCGCGGTGCTCCGTCCCCTGCTCCACGCCAAGTGGCCCACGGTCAAGGCGCGTTCCGACTATGAGCGCAGCATGAAGCTCATCAAGTATGCCATGGGCCGCGGCTTCGACCTGCGCCTCATCCGCCAGTGCATCGACGACATGGCCGATGCCGAATGTCTCGACGAAGACTTTTGAGGACATCCATTTGTTTTTTTATCGTCACTAAATAAAAAAAGTCATTGTTTTGCTTAGTTTTTAGCTTGCCTCAAATGTATAGGTAGTGTATGAAGCAGCAAAAGAACATCGAACAACTGTTTCGCCGGCACTATGAGAAGATGTATCATTTGGCCAAATGCATCCTCTCCGATGCCGACGAGAGCCAGGACGTGGTGAGCGACGTGTTCGCACAAATCCTCACAGACGATGTGGTTCTGCTGCCTGCGAGCGAAGAGCGATACCTCATGCGGAGTGTCCGTAACCACTGTCTTAACCTGATAGCCCACAAGGGGGTGAAGGAACGCGTGACGAGGCTGCTGCTCAACGACGCTGAGACCATCCTCTCCGACGACACCGACGAGCGGCTGGACCGCCTGTCGTTTCTCATCGACCATCTGGATCCGCCCATCCGCAAGCGCATCTTCCGATTGCGCTATCTCCAAGAACGGTCCTACCAGGAGGTGGCAGACGAAGTGGGGGTGAGCAAGGTGACGGTGTTCAACCACATCTCACAGGCACTCGACTGGATCAGGAGACAAGCGGACCAAGGGTAGGGCAAGCTACCCATCTTTCAAAAAGGCGGATTCTATAAATTGCCCTTGATGGATTTTTGAATTTTTATAAAAACAAAAATACGCAAAGAGCAATCCGTCTAAAATAAAAATTTAACCATGCGTGGAATTTATAGAACACGCCAAAAGCAAAACAATGACAAACCCAATCCAAGAAGAAAAGCAATGGATGCTCATCGACATGATGGAACATCCTGAGCGCTATACCGAAGAACAGGTGAAGGCCTTGCTGGCCGACCCCGACATCAGTGACTTTTTCCGTAGCATGGCTCTGGTGCGGATGGCCGAGCAGAAGGCCCATCCCGGCAAGGTGGACGTCGACGGGGCCTGGAAGGCCTTCGCCTCCGCCCATCGCCTTCCCTCCGCCCATCGCCCGCGGCCTATCGCCATGCTCCGCAAGATAGCGGCCTCAATCATTGCGGTCATCGGTCTTTCGGCCATCGCGCTGGCCGCCATCCACATAGGCTTGCGCCGCCCCTCGGCTGCCGATGACAACCGCCAGGCGCCCACGGAGCAGTCGGTGGCCCTGGCCGACACGGCCAAGACCGACACCACGCAAACGACGGTGGTGGCGCAGGCCGACAGCCTCAAGCCTGTGGTGTTCGACAATGCCGAACTGGGCACGGTCGTGACGCAGCTAGCCGCCTTCTATCATGCGAAGGTGGTCTTCGAGAATGACGAGGCACGCCACATCCGCGTGTTCTTCAACTGGGACAAGACGAAGACCCTGAGCCAGAACCTCGACATTCTCAATGCCTTTGAGCGCATACAGATTATGGAAGACCACGGAACGCTAAAGGTGAAATAAGGCTATGAGGAAATTTTTAGTTTGCATGGCTTGTCTGTGCTGCCTGACCGTCTCCGCCCAGCGCATCACCCGCCAATACGACAATGTGTCTTTCGCTGCGGTGCTGAAAGATCTGAATACAGCGCAACATCAGTATGTCATCAACTTCGTATACGATGAGTTGGAGGACTTCCGGGTTACCAAGCGCATCCGTAACGTCAGCGTGCTCGACGCCATACGCCAGATTATTGGCTTCTATCCCATCAAGATGACGCAGCTGGACAACGTCCTCGTCGTGGAGTGTACGCAGAAGACCCCCACGAAGATGATGGGGCAAGTGGTGGACGGGCACCGGTGCCCCGTCGACTATGCCAACGTGGCCTTGCTCAGTGCCACGGACTCCAGCCTGATCACGGGCGGCGTGACCAACGAGGATGGCATGTTCGTCATACCCTGTGAGGCCAAGCGGGCCATTGTGAGGGTGAGCTGTGTGGGCTACCAGACGGCTTACCGCACCTGCGCCACCGGCAAGACCGGTGTCATCACACTCCGTGAGAATGCCGTCAGTCTGAATGGCGTGCAGGTGAAGGCCATGCGCCACAACATCAAGATGGGACGGGAGGGCATGGTCGTCGACATACAGAACTCTGAGCTGAGCCATGTGGGCACGGCCACCGATGTGCTTGGCGAATTGCCGCGAGTCAACGTCGGTGCCGACGGAACGGTCAGCGTGTTTGCCAAGGGTCAGCCGCTCATTTATGTCAACAACCGAAAGGTGACGGATCTCCAGGAGCTCAAGCGCATCAAGTCGGACAACATCAAGAATGTCGAGGTCATCACCGCACCCGGCAGCCAATACGATGCCACGGTGCAGTCTGTCATCCGCATCAAAACCATCAACAGGCAAGGCGACGGATGGAGCGGCGAGGGCTTTGCCACAGCCTCCTATAACAAGTGGTGGGGAACATCCCAACTGTGGTCGTCGACCTATCGCACCCGGGGGCTCGAGGTGTCGGGCGAGGTGTGGGGCTCCACCAACCCGGGTGGCGAGGACAACCGGCTGAGCAACGACATCGACGGCACGAAGCACGTCTTCATCAGTCAATATACACCAATTACCTATCGCTCAAAAGGCGCTGGTGCAGAGGCGAAGGTCAACTATTCTTTTGATGACGACAACGAGGTGGGCATCTCCTACGATCTGCAATACAAGGGGACCGGCAAAGGGAAGATGCTGGCCGGTGGCGGTCAGGACATCAGTGAGGACGGACAGACGAAGGCTCATATCGACGAGGATTGCAGCATAAACGACACGAACGATCCTGTTCACGACCTCAATGCCTACTACATCGGCAAACTGGGCAAACTGGGCATCGACTTCAATGCCACTTGTCTTTGGAAGAAAAGCGGCCGCGACATGACAATCGTGGAGAACGGTACCGGGCTTTGGGCACGCGATGTGCATACCCGCAACCGGCAGCGCAGCCAGATGCAGGCCGGCAAGCTCGTCTTGTCCTACCCCTTGTGGAGGGGTACGATCAGTGGCGGATCGGAGCTTACCTTTTCACAGATAAAGGGGACATACGGCAATGAGGAACAGTATGTGGAGGCTGCCGACACCAAGATACGCGAACAAAACGTGGCAGGCTTCATGGAGTATGCCCTTCCTTATGGAGCGTTCACCTTTCGAGCGGGCGTGAGATATGAGCATGTGAAGACCGACTATTATTCGTTTGGCCAATGGGAGGAGGAACCCAGTCGCCGCTATGCCGACTGGTTCCCCATGGCCTCGGTGGCGTGGAACAAGGACCGATGGGCTTTGAGCCTGGCCTTCACGCGCAAGACCTCGCGTCCCGGCTACAACAGCCTGCGGAGTGAGGTGCAGTACGATAACCGCTACTGCTATGAGGGTGGAAACCCCTATCTGCAGTCGTGCACCATCAGCAACCTCGACCTCAGTGTGGTTTATAGCTGGCTGTCGCTCAATGCGGGTTACAACTACCGCGACAACCCCATCGTCTGGGTGGCCTCCATCTACCAAGGACAGGACATCGCCTTCCTGCGCAATGTCAACTTCAAGCGCCAGCAGGACTACTATGCCTCGGTGGTGGCCTCGCCACGCTTCGGGTGGTATAACCCGATGGTGGAGGTCGACCTCACCTGGTCGTATCTCTGTCTGGACGGCTACGGCATCAGTCTGCCGTCCAACCGGCCGAGCTTTGCCTTCCGTCTCAACAACCGCTTCGTCATCACGCCTGCACTGCGCGTTTTTCTCAACCTGAGGTATTACGCGGCCAATCATAGCGACCTGCAGTACACCCAGCCCTATTGTCGGGTAGACCTCAAGATCAAGCAGACGTTGTTCCATGAGAGACTGGAGGTTGGCCTGTTTGCCGACGACCTGTTGCGCACCGACAAGGAGAAGTGGACCCTGTATGGCGACCATGTCACCATGACCAAGGACTGCTATGGCTACAGTCGTTGCATAGGCGTCAGCGTGTCCTACAACTTCAATGCCGTCAAGAGCAAATACAAAGGCACGGGAGCAGGCAACGCCGAGAAGGGCAGACTGTGACACCTCTTCACGCATGTTTCGGATTATTGGTGTTTTTTTACCGGACACCAATATTATCAAAAAGAAAAGGCACGGGTCAGGTGAGGCTGCTCACATGACCCGTGCCTTGTCTTTTTTGTCGTTAGTCCGTCAAGGTCACTTGACGACCATCTTCCACGTCTTGTGTCCCTTCTTCACGATGACGATGCCACGCTGCGGCTGGGTCAGGCGGCGTCCGTCGAGGCTGTAGTAGACCACGGGCGCATCGGCGTCATCGGCTTGCGAGTCGTCGCTCACCTCCACCTCACGGATGCCGTTGGTCACGGGGTCGGCAAGGAAGGCGCGGATGGCCTCGCCGAGGTTGATGTAAGCCTGTCGGCACTCGGGATACTGCGAACCGCTATAGACATAATAGGTGAAGATGTCCTCGCTCTTCTTCAGGCTGTCGGACAGGAAAGCGCGTGCGCCCTCGCCATACTCGGCGATGACCTGATAGGCCAGGTTGATGGTGTCGGCCAGAAGCATGTAGTTGCGGTCCACGCTGACATCGGCTGCGTTGGAGATGCGGTAGCCTGAGCGGTAGAGGGTGTCGAGCTCGGTGGCAAAGGGAGCCAGGACGGTGCCATTGTCATACTGCATGTAGGCAGGCACGCTGGTCGTCGGCGTCAGCAGGGCGGCATCGCGGCTGAGCGTGGTTTGGAGCGTGGAGCCCCGCCACAGACCGTCGACGCTGGCACCGGTGGTGTCGGTCGAGATGGTCACGCCCGTGGCTTCGATGGTGCGGAGCGCATCGCGGTCGGTGAGATAGAGCATCGGGGTCATGGCATCCACCTCGCGCACATTGCCGACGGTGAGGCGTGTGCGGGTCACCTCGGTGATGACACGTCCCTGCATGCCGTAGGGCAGTGATGCGCGGAACGGCATCAGTACGTCGCCCCACTGTCCGGCACGGGCGCTGTCGAGCACGAGCACAGCCTTGTTGGCAGTGAAGGCGGTCGGGGTGGCAAACTCATAGCTGGTGTGGATTTCCAGACTGTCGCACACACCGTCGGTCACAATGTTCTTGGCACCTGTGATGGGAGTCGCAACGAAGAAGAGGGCGTTGGCGTTGGCCGCCTTCGGCTGGGTGGCCAGCTGGCTCACGGCAGTCATGTCGTAGGCGGTGACCGTCGGGTCGTTGGCCAGTTCCGTGAAGCGCGCTGCACTCCAGTCGCCCGTCACGGTGGCCGTACGGCCATGGACCGCTACCGCCAGGGTGGGGTTCTTCACGATGAAGTAGACGATGCTGTCGGGTGTGTCGAAGATCATGTCGGTGCGCAGTCCGGCGTTGACACGCTTCTGCATCGAGGCGCGGTAGTAGCGGTTTTCCTGCAGACCCGTGAAGGTGAAGGTGGTGTCGCGTGTCTCGCCCACTTCGAAGGTCATTTTGTTCATGGCCCGGGTGGCACACTTCTCCCACTCGCCCGTGGTGCCGTTGAGCGTGTCGAGCTGGCAGGTGAACACGGGCTGGCAGTAGCTGCCGTTGGCTCCGTTGGTGAGGCTGACGGCTATGTTGGCCTTGTTGTCGTTGACCTGCTGGTAGCTGATGCCGTCATGGTCGACACGCTCCGTGCCTGCCTCCACGCTGATGTCGTTCAGATGCAGGTCGGCCACGCTCTGGCTGACCTCCACCGACATCGTGTCGAGGATGTTCTGGTTGGCATCGGTCAGCCAGATGTAGAGGCGTTTGTTCTGTGTGGGGCGATAGGTGAAGGTGAACGAGGCGCTGTCGCCCGAAGCGATGTAGGTGGTCGCCTCGCTGTCGGTGGAGCGAGTGGGCAGGGTGTTGGTGAAGTTGCAATAGATGTAGATGCCCCGGTAGCTGAGTGTGCCGAGGTTGGTGATGGTGGCGGTGACCTGTCCTTCCGTGCGGTAGTACATCTTGCTGCAGTCGAGGCTGCCCTTCAGGTTCTGTCGCTTGGGGGTGATGTTGGCCAGTGCAGCCTGTCCGCTGTTGAAGCCGTTCATGCCCGTAGAGTCGTCCACGGTGTAGTAGCCGTCACCTTGTCCGCCCCATCCGAAGTTGAAGTGGAAGAGGCCCGTCGAGGCCTGGTAGCCGTCGAGCACCACGGCATGGCCGCCTTGTGTGCTGCTGGCACCCGAATAGAGTAGGGGACGTCCGCCGCGCACGTTGGAGTAGACCATGTTCTCCCACGACTCCTGGCTGTAGTTCCACTTGCCCAGGTAGTCGTTGGCCAGATGGAACTGTCCTGATATCGATCCGCCCATATTGTCGGTGTTGCCGGCCGTGGCCGTGCCGTCCTGGTAGCCGTAGCCCAGATGGGCGCAGGTGCCGACCGCATACATCAGCACCGCCACAGCCGAGTCTTGCTGGAGCGTGCCGGTGCCGCTGAGCTTCATCAGGTCGTAGCGCACGGGTGTTCCGGCGGGCAGCGACATCGTGACAGGAGCGTGGAACCAGCTCTCGTTGTAGGTCGGTGTGGCGTAGATCAGGGTGTCGGGGTTGTCGCGGCGGAAATAATAGACAATCTGCGAGGCTGCCGTAGCCTCACATCCCGACAGAGCCTGCTGGTTGTTGTCGGAGCGTCTCGGTGCCAGCATGTTGTAGGGGTAGCCCTGGCTCCAGTGGGTTTTCACCAGGGGTTGCACGTCGGTCCACTGGCTTTTGTAGGCGGGTACCTGCAAGCGTTGGGCCACCGAGCGTTTGGGGGCTTTGTGCGTGCGTGTCTTCTGGGTCTGCTGCAGGGCTTCGATCTTCTGGGTCCATGATGCGAGCATGTGTTTCAGACCGTCGGGCAGGTTGTCCGGGTCATAGTCGCCCTGATCAGTGTAGCCCAGGATGGGGGCCGTCTCGTCGTCGCCGCTGGCGATGACATAGCCCTTGCCGGCCCCTCGTGAGAAGACGTAGTAAGGCGCGTTGGCCACGTCGTCGGACGTGGCGTCGCTGATGCCGACAAACTGTTGCGCCACCTGGCGTGCCTCCCGTCGGCTGATGGGGTTGGCTTGTGCCTGCAGGCCGACTAGCAGCGCACAGGCAGTCAATGTGTATTTGATATTCATATATGTAATAGGTTTCTTTTGGCAAAGGTATCACTTTTTGGGCAGACAAGCGGCTTGTCCGCCTGTTTTTTTAGCCCTTTGTCATCACGCGCATCGCTTGCAAGGGGGGAAGTATTTTGCACGATTGCACTGAATGTGGTGCGGTTTCCTGTAAAAATTGCACTGGGTTCAGTGCAATTTCTTATAAAAAGTGCACTGAGTTCAGTGCAATTTCTTGTAAAAAGTGCACTGAGTTCAGTGCAGTTTCTTGTAAAAAGTGCACTGAGTTCAGTGCAGTTTCGGAAAATATGTGTAACTTTGCGATGAAACAAAAAGACAACAAATATGGAACAACTGCAATCCACATTTCATAAACTACTGAGAGAAACCAGTACGTCATTCCATCGCTATCTGTACGATCGTATCGATTGGGACGTTCGCATGATAGGTCTCGTGGGGCCAAGGGGCGTAGGCAAGACAACACTGGTGCTCCAACACATCAAAGAACAGTTGCCGCAAAAGGAAGCCCTCTATGTGCAAGCGGAAGATTTCTATTTTGCCAGCCATAGTCTGGTGGAACTCGCTGATGCCTTTGCCAAGATAGGCGGCAAGTACTTGTTCGTTGATGAAATCCACAAATACAAAGACTGGTCAAGGGAGCTGAAGCTGATTTATGACTATCATGCTGAATTGCATGTCGTGTTTACAGGTTCGTCAGTGCTTGACATTGTCAAGGGAGCTTTCGACCTTAGCCGCCGCGCCTTGATGTATGAGATGCAGGGTCTGTCCTATCGGGAATATTTGGAGCTGTTTCATGGTATCCACTTCCCACGGTGTGCCCTTGAGCAAATTCTTCGGCAAGAGGTGGAAATCCCTGCGGGTTTTCTGCCCTTGAAGCATTTTGCGGACTATCTGCAAAGAGGATATTATCCTTTTGCAAATGGGAACATCACGCCATACATACAACAAGTGGTCAATGCAACCATCGAAATGGATATTCCCCAATATGCCGACCTTTCCGTCTCGACCGCAAGAAAGCTAAAGCGTCTGCTGGCCATCGTTGCCCAAAGCGCACCTTTCAAGCCCAACATGTCTCAAATCGGGGGACAACTGGAAATATCGAGGAACAACGTCGCTGACCTCTGCGCTTACCTGGAAAAGGCCGGGCTCATCGGCCAGCTGCGTACCTCAACAAATGGCATACAAGGACAGGGAAAGGTCGACAAGGTCTATCTTGACAACCCCACACTCATTTATTCTCTCGGTTACCCAAATGTGGAGATTGGAACCGTCAGGGAAACGTTCTTCTTCAACCAAACCCGTTCCTTGGTGCACGTCACGGCCTCGCCCATCTCTGACTTCCTCATTGATGGAAAATACACCTTTGAGGTGGGAGGCAAAAAGAAAAAACAAAGTCAACTGCAAGACATCGAAAACGGGTATGTCGTGAAAGATGACATTGAGACAGGATATGGCAACATCATCCCCCTATGGATGTTTGGCATGTTGTACTGATTCACGCCAATGGAAAGATTGCCAATGTGTCGGGCAGAATTGTCAAAAAGCATAGGTTGCAAACCAAAAAACTTAGTAACTTTGCACAAACAATCATCAACAAACGGACACTGCTAAAACATCAGACCTATGAGACAAGCCCTTCTCCTCAGTATGATATGCGTGGGTGCACAAGCCCTCGCGGGTAATGTGGTCAGCCTCAGTGGCGCATGGAAAGCCTCCTTTGACGGTGCCACCCATGCGGTGACGCTGCCCGGCTCGATGCTCACCAACGACCTTGGCGACCTGCCGTCGGTCAGCACCCAATGGACGGGATCGCTCTACGACTCGTCTTATTATTTCAATCCCTACATGGAAAAGTATCGCCAGGAGGGACACATGAAGTTCCCCTTCTTCCTCACGCCCAACCGCCACTATGTGGGCACAGTGGCCTACAGCCGTAGGGTGGCGGTGCCCAAGGCATGGAAGGGACGGCGCGTGGAGCTCTTCCTGGAGCGCCCGCATATCGAGACCACCGTTACGGTGAACGGCCGGCCGGTGGGCCACCAGATGAGTCTCAACACCCCACATGTCTATGATGTGACCGACTGTCTGCAGTATGGAGGCGACAACGAGCTCACCATCACGGTCTACAACGGCATCGAGAATGTCTGCGTGGGACAGGACTCGCACAGCGTGACCGACCAGACGCAAGGCAACTGGAACGGCATCGTGGGACGCATGGAGCTGCGCTGCACAGGGCGGCAGCCCGTGGGCCGCGTGACGGTCTTCCCCGACATTCACCAGCAGGTGGCGCGCGTGGTGGTGCCCCAGGCCAAGGGCAAGCTGCACTTTGAGCTCGACGGCAAGCCTGTGGCCGTCTCGCGGCAGGACGACTCCACCTATGTGGTGCCCATGACGGGCGCCCGGCTGTGGTCTGAGTTCACCCCCAACCTCTACCGACTGGCCGTCTGCACACGCGACGACACCGTGCGCACCACCTTCGGCATGCGCGAGATCACCGTCAAGGGCATGCAGGTCTACCTCAACGACCAGCCCATCTGGATACGCGGCACCGTGGGCAACTGCGACTTCCCGCTCACGGGCTTCCCGCCGACTGATGTCGACAGCTGGAAGGCGCTCTTCAGCAAGTGCAAGCAGTATGGACTCAACGCCATGCGCTTCCATAGCTACTGTCCGCCCGAGGCAGCGTTTGCCGCCGCCGACGAGGTGGGCTTCTATCTCCAGCCCGAGGGACCCAGCTGGCCCAACCACGGCGTGAAGATGAACCGCGGCATGTATATCGACACCTATCTCATGGACGAGACGAAGCGCATGACCGCCGCCTATGGCAACCACCCGTCGTTTGTCATGATGTCGGCAGGCAACGAGCCGGCGGGCGACTGGGTGACGTGGGGCGACCGCTGGGTGGACTACTGGAAGAAGGCCGATGCGCGACGCATCTACGCCAGCTTCAACGTGGGCGGCGGATGGGCCTGGGACGGCGGATCGCAGTATCACGCCAAGGCTGGCGCACGCGGACTCGACTGGGACCGCCATGCACCGCAGAGCACCGACGATTACTATGACCAGCTGCTCTATCCGCGCAACTACAAGGGCAAGGACCCCAACAACTCGCCTATCATCGCCCACGAGCAGGGACAGTGGTGCGCCTTCCCCGACCTCAGCGAGCGCCCGCAGTACACGGGTGTCTACAAGGCCTACAACTTCGATATCTTTGCCGACCTGCTGCGCGACCACGGCATGCAACAGATGGCCACCAAGTTTCTGCACTCTAGCGGCAAGCTGCAGACCCTCTGTTACAAGTATGAGATAGAACGCAACCTGCGCACGAAGGATTATGCCGGCTTCATGCTCCTCGCCCTCAACGACTACAGCGGACAGGGTACGGCTCTTGTCGGACCGCTCAACGTCTTCTTCCGCGAGAAAGGCTATGTCGACAGCACGCAGTGGCGTCAGTTCTGCAACGAGGTGGTGGTCATGGCGGAGTTCCCCAAGTTTGTCTTCACCACTGGCGAGAAGGCTGAGGTGGCGGTCGATGTCTACAACGCCACAGGCGGGCGCACCCTCAGCCAGGCGCGTCTCTCCTATGCCATTTCGCCCGCAGTGGCCGGTGGCACGGTGCTTACGGCCGACGTGCCGGCAGGCAAGAGTCTGAAGGTGGCCCGCGTGCCGCTCTTCACCGACACCACGAAGCCGGGCAAGTACACGCTCACGCTTACCCTGGCCGATGGCCAGCGCAGCTATAGCAACACCTACGACTACTGGGTCTATCCGGCCGAGGCGGCCGAGGCGGCCCCCAAGGACATCTACATGACTGACACGCTGGATGCCAAGGCCATCGGCATACTCAAGAAGGGGGGCAAGGTGCTCGTCACCGCCGCCGGGCGCGTGCGCTATGGCAACGATGTCAAGCAGCAGTATCTGCCGGTCTTCTGGAACACCAGTTGGTTCAAGATGAGGCCGCCCCATACCACGGGTGCCTATATCGACACGCAGCACCCGCTGTTCCGCGACTTCCCCACCGACGACTGGTCGAACCTCAACTGGTGGGAGCTGCTCAACCGGGCGCAGGTCATGAACCTCTCGGAGCTGCCCGCCTCTTACCAGTCGCCTGTGCAGCCCATCGACACCTGGCACGTCAGCCGCAAGCTGGGCATGGTCGTCGAGGCCAATGTCTTGGGCGGTCGTCTGCTCATGACCACCATGGACATAACCTCCAATCTCGACCGTCGGCCCGTGGCGCGGCAGATGCGCAAGGCCATCATCAGCTACATGCAGTCGGACGACTTCCGTCCGTCGCTGACGCTCGACGCACAGGTCATCACCGACTTCTTCACCAAGACGGCACCACCCGTCAACATGTACACCCACGACTCACCCGACGAGCTCAAGCCGAAGCTCAAGTAAACGTAGCCCCTGTAAGGGGCGCATAATACAGGATAGGGGTTCTTGCTAAGGCAAGAACCCCTACGCTATAATGTGTCGCCCCTACGGGTAGGGTGTTCAAAATCAGATTAAAAATAGTTCGCAATTTAGTGGGTTTGCACGCCAAGCCCTGTAAGGGCGCAACAATACTTGCATCTTTCTGGATATCCGATAATTACAAGTTTGTATCTATGCAAAATCTGGCCATGTTTTTGATGTCGATTTTGAACACCCTACCCTACGGGACTCGCCAGTAGAGCTGTTTTTACTGGACACTAATCAATGCAAATAAAGCATTTGTGCGTTATATCAGTGTTCGGAAAGAAATAAAGATTTATAAAAGAATGGATCGGATGTTGGAAACGTCAAGAAAATGCATTATCTTTGTATAAGATAAGTTACACTCGGCAATAAACTAATAAGTGACGATTATGAACCAGACTACAGTATTCAACCCTGCACAAATGCGAATCCTGCATTTGATGTCTTATGTGAAGACGCAGAAGGAACTTGATGACATAGAAAATATTATTGCTCAACATTTCGCAAAAAAGCTGGATTCGGAGATGGATGCATTGTGTGATAGCGGTGCTATAACACTAGACACTATCGAGGCGTGGGGCAATGAACATATGCGTACTCCATACAAATGAGAAAGATAGTTCTTGATACAAACTGCTTGCTGATGTGCCTGCCGAGAATCAGCCCTTATCGCAGAATATGGGATGACTTTCTGAAAGGCAGACTGACGTTTTGTGTCACCAATGATATCATTGAGGAGTATTTGGAAATATTGTCACAGAAGACCAATTTGCAGATAGCAAGCAATGTCGTTTCTGTTATTCTCTGCCAAAAGAATGTGGAGTTTGTCACACCTTACTATAAAATGCGCCTGATAGAGGCTGATGAGGACGACAACAAATTCGTAGATTGTGCTTTTACGGCAGGTGCCAGTTGCATCGTAAGTAATGATGCCCATTTTAAGATACTTGAGCAAATAGACTTTCCTAAAATTCAGGTATTAAAGATACAGGATTTTGTAACCTTGTACAGGTCATAACGGATATTTTGTAGCCCGGCAAATTTGAGGTGTGATATTGTGTCTTTTACTGGGTTGACCCTGTGAAAATGGCGATACGCACCTTTTTTGAAGAAAAATGAGGGAGAGAATGGGTGAATATCAGAATAATTGTGTAACTTTGCATTCCGTCACACTGCGCCCGTGGCGAAATTGGTAGACGCGCCAGACTTAGGATCTGGTGTTTTGCGACGTGCAGGTTCGAGTCCTGTCGGGCGCACACAGAAAGTCCTAACCGCTGATGATGATGCGGTTAGGACTTTTTAGGTTTCTTCTTTTGGATATCCAATCAGCAAGGTAGGGTGTTCAAAATCGACATCAAAAACATAGCCGGATATCACATTGATATCAATAGATTTAGCCTTTCAATATCGCACTTCTGTCACGCTCAAAATACTACTTTGTACAAACAGCCCCGTAGGGGCGACATTCTATAGCGTAGGGGCTCACCCCTACGTTTCACGATTGTATTTTTCCTTTGCCCCTGTAAGGGGCGCATAATTCATAGCATGAGGTTGAAATATGCGCCCCTTACAGGGGCAATGCTTGAAATGTGCAATATAAGATAGGGGTAAACCCCTATCCTGTCGTATGTCGCCCCTACGGGGCTGGGTGTACCATCATTCAAAACCCTACTAATTGCGAGCTTTTTTTAATCCGATTTTGAACACCCTACCTGTAAGGGTATCACAATCACAGCCCAGGGCGAGGGACGTCGCCTGACCTTACCGCTTCTGCAGACAACGGTTGACGGGGATGCAGTGGGAGTCCTTGATCTCGCCGATGACGATGATGCTGTGCAGGCTTCCGATGCAGTCGATGTTGCCGAGGGTGTTGAGCATGAAGTCTTGGTAGTCCTTCATGTCGTGAGCATAGACCTTGATCTGGAAGTCGTAGTCGCCCGTGGTGTTGTAACATTCTGTGATCTGATCGATGGTCTGCACGGTGTCCATGAACTGCTGGATGAGTTCGTGGGTGTGCTGTTTCAGGCGTATGTTGCAGAGCACAATGACATTGTGCCCCATCTTGTGGTGGTCCACCACGGCCGAATACCTTGTTATATAGCCTTCGCGCTCCAGTCGTTTCTGGCGCTCGAAGGTGGGCGAGGGCGACAGGTTCACGCGTGCGGCAAGCTCCTTCACGGTCATGCGAGAATTGTGTTGCAGCAGTCGCAGGATTTTTACGTCAGTGTCATCGAGTGTCTCTTGATAGGCCATGTCTTTTACTGTTGATGGGTTGATGATATGCTATGGGTGACTTGAACTGGAAAAACTTGACACATTTTGAGGTGTAAAAATGAAGTCAATGA
>CAVDNW010000048.1:0-16630 GCA_963610435.1 Oscillospiraceae bacterium
TTGCAATATCATGCAGAGAATATATTTGTGAGGTAATATCATCGCCGCATTACCCTTATTGGCGTTGGTGGCATAATATAGAAATTGAGGCAAACAATAAGATACATGGTTAAATCACATACCACCAACAAAGGTGGTAACTTACCACTCTAAAAGGTGGTAGCAGATAAAAATTGAACGACTATGACATTGGATGAAACATATAGCAAATGGCTGTCGCTGCAGCCGCTGACGGAGAACGAACAGCGTATGCTGAGCATGCGCTTCACCGTGGAGTATAACTACAATAGCAACCATCTGGAAGGGAATACGCTCACGTATGGACAGACAGAACTGTTGTTGCTCTTCGGGAAAGTGAGCGGCGAGGGACATTTGAAGGACTTCAACGATATGAAGGCAAGTGAGGTGTCTGTTAAGATGATGCAGGAGGAAGCTGGCAACAAGCAGGAGCCGCTGACGCAAAACTTCATTCGCACACTTCATCATACGTTGCTGCGTAAAGACTATACCCAATACCGCACTTTGCCAAACGGCGTGCAGACAAGCTATGTGATTCATGCAGGACAATACAAGACTCGCCCCAACAGTGTCATTACACGTTATGGCGACCGCTTCGAGTATGCCTCTCCTGAAGAGACTCCGGCTCTGATGACCGACCTTGTGGATTGGTATAACGAGGAAGAGCAGAAAGGCGAACTTACCCCTGTAGAGTTGGCTGCCCTATTCCACTATCGCTACATCCGCATTCACCCGTTCGAGGACGGCAACGGACGCATCGCACGACTGATGGTGAACTACATACTTTCACGTCATGGTTGGCCGATGATTGTTGTGCGCAGCCGCAAGAAGCAGGAATATCTGGAAGCCTTGCACAAGACAGACCTTGTGGTCGGAGCAATCCCATCGGCTGGTGCCCATGCAACAATCAAGCAGATTGGACATTTCTCGAAGTATTTCGAGAGTCTTGTCCAACGAGAGATTCAAGCTGACATCGATTTTGTGAGCCGCAAGGAAGAAGACCTGTGGTGGTATGACGGCGACATCATATCCGCCCGAAGCAAAAACGTGCCTCGCATATTGCGACTGATGCGCGACAATCCAGACATTACCTATGCCCAACTGACAACGAATTTGGGTATCAACACCTCTGCCGTACAGAAGTTGGTGAAGCGTATGACGGACAATGGCTATATCGCCCGACTTGAAAATGGCTCATGGCGAGTGATTGCCACGTCAATAGTGTAGTTGGAAAACTGCAACACAGGACAGCGTATAATCATCACGGAAACCTATGGACAAACTGACAAAAGAACAGCGCCATCGCTGCATGGCATCCATTCGCAGCAAGGACACCAAGCCGGAACTCTTGGTGCGGCGTTATCTGTTTGCCCATGGATTCCGATACAGATTGAACCATCCACGGTTGCCGGGGCATCCTGACATCGTGATGCGTAAATACCGGACTGTCATCTTTGTCAACGGCTGCTTCTGGCATGGTCACGAGGGTTGCAAGTATTTCGTGATGCCCAAGAGCCGCACCGACTTCTGGCAAGCGAAGATTGAACGCAATCAAACCCGTGACAAGGAAGAACAACATAAACTGGCAAGCATGGGCTGGCACTGCATCACCGTATGGGAATGTCAACTGAAACCCAAAGTAAGAGAACAGATGCTGCAGTCGCTCGAATACACCCTGAATTACATCTATCTTCAAGACCATAGCATCAAGCACTATAAGCTACACGAAGAAGAATGTGTAATAGCCGCTGAACCATCATTGATGTATAATCGTATTGCAGATGGTTCAAGCTGTCCTTGCTTAGAAAATGAATCATCAAAACTATAATTGTTATGCAAAGAAATTTAGGTTCAACAAGCCGCATGCTAATCTTTTGTTGTGTCTTAACTTTAATCATTAACAAGATGTGCTGTAAATCAGTACATTATAACTTAAATATTTTCGAATGAAAGAATGATATTATGCGCAATCATTACACTGACAGCATTGACTACAACTTCTTCTGTTCAGTTCGTAACAGATCGTTTGATGCTTGTTAGACAGGGGCATCCCATAAGAAATATCATAGTCCAATGTTAACATACTTAATAAAAGTAACAAACTTATGACAGACAATTATATGATAAGACGGGCAATCCCCGACTTGCTCAACAAGAAATACTACATACCTGAATACCAACGGGGGTACCGATGGGAGAAGACGCAGGTGCTGGATCTTTTGCAGGACTTGTATGCTTTCTTTATCGGTGACACTAAAGGGCAGTTCTATTGTCTTCAACCGATTGTGGTGAAGAAAAAACAGATGAACGACGAATTGTGGTATGAAGTGATAGACGGACAACAACGCTTGACAACTATTCGCATTATCATGCAGATATACGACCAGTTGAACAGTAACATGTTTACCACCGTATCACATAAGTACACCATCATGTATGCAACACGTCCTGATATGGTAGATATTTTTGAGTCAATCAAAATTCTTCCTCCTACAGCATCATCCCCGGCCACCATTGATGAAATTCCCAGCAAATGGAGTCACATGATAGATTCTGTATATATCTACCATGCTGCCAAGACCGTTCTCGAATGGTTTATGGAAGATTTGTCAAGAGTAGGTGTCTTCTCCCAATATTTCTACCAGACTGCTGATAGCGGAACAAAGTCCGTACAGGTCGTATGGTATGAAACAAATGAAGAAAAGGAGCCGCACGATATATTCAACAGAATGAATTCGCTGAAAGTGGAACTGTCATGTTCTGAGCTTATACGCTCATTGTTCCTCAGTAAGACCACCAAATTTGATTTAGGATTACTGGATGGTTTCTCTGATTCTCTTAGGGAAGAAATTCAAAAGGAACGTTTTACAAACAAGCAGACAAGCATCAACGAGAAATGGGATGAACTGGAGCAACAGATGAAAGACAAGGATTTTCAGTCTTTCCTAACCAAACGGTCTGATACCGGGCGAAATTCCATTGGTCTCCTTTTTGATTTGATTAGTGGAAAATATGCTTCCGACAGAGCTGCCAAGTGCGAATTTTTGGAATTGCACAAGGGCGATGAACTGTATACTTATCTTTATTTCAAGAAACTGATTGACAAGGATAATGATGCTTGGAAAACATGGGAGCGTGTGCTTGCTGTTTTTGACAAACTGCAATACTGGTATCATGACAGGGACTTGTATCACAGAATTGGCTTTCTTAATGCCATTGCATCGCCTGGGACGGAAGACGATGTGATTTGCAGTCTTCTGAACTCAAAAATCAAGCGAAGCGTTCTGAAGGAGCAGCACATGGTAAACCTTATCAAGGATGCCATGACGCTTCCTAAAGACAAAGGAACCAATCAGCCTATCGTAAGTTTGGAACAGTTGCGATATGACGTAAGTACGCATTACAAGTACATCAAAAAACTTTTGCTTCTTTATAATGTGGAAACCACAAGACTGCAAAAGGAAGGTAACTTCTTCTCATTCGACAGGTTTAGATATAACTACAAAACGGCCAACGGAAAGGAAACAAGAACCAACAAGACATGGACTTTGGAGCATATCCATGCACAGAACTCGGATTGTCTTCCAGAAAAGAAAAAGGATTCGTGGTACGAATGGATTGTTTGCAACAAAGATGCTCTGAAAAAAATGTCTTTAGGCAGTCCCGAGCTTACACAAGAGCAAAAGAACATCCTCGAGGCATTGGATCGTGACGAGCCTATATGCCGATCAAAAACATATGGGTACGACAAGATCAAAGCCCTGTTTGACGATGTTGCTAGATTTTATGATTTGCTGGATGCTAAAGCCGACAAAGCGGTTGCCGTACATCAATTGTCAAATATGACATTGTTGGATTTAGGGCAAAATGCAATGGTAGGCAAATCGCCATTCGAAGTAAAGCGTCAGTTGATATGCAATGAAATATCCTCAAATAAGTATTATCCAATCTGCACCCAGAAGGTATTTTTGAAAATGTACGACCAAGAGGAACTTCAGATACATTCTTGGGGACAACGGGACAGAATTCTGTATTATGAGGATATTCAGAAAAAACTGGCTCCATATATAGTTGCCTCGGCATTGTAATTCAAACTTGACAATCATGGATAATCAAATAGGATATAAAACTACCTTTTGGGAACTGGTTAGCAAACAGCCCATCAGCATACCAACCCTGCAACGTGACTACATCTATGGGGCAGGAACAGAAAAGACGGAAACGGTTCTTTCCAATATGTTGTCTACATTCAAGACGGCCTTGGATAGTGTAACGCAAGCCCCGAATGACAGGAAAGAGGAAACGCTGGATTTTGTCTATGGAAGTGATTCCATTGCGAAGGAATTCATGCCACTTGACGGTCAGCAACGCCTTACAACGCTTTTCTTGCTTCATTATTACGCTGCACTTATCTCTCCTGACGCAACAGAGGAGGATTTTGCAACCTTGGCTCGTTTCAGCTATGCAACGAGAAACTGCACCGTGGCCTTTTGCAAACAGATTCTTTTCGCAAAACATAAGGAATTGGCGAATGAAATTAGTATGAATGGAACAGGAGTAAAGGTCATAAGCGAATATCTGGAAAACTTGGATGAGTTTAGAGGGTCTTTTTACGCCGATCCCTCTATCATGTCCATGTTGGTCGTCCTGGACAGAATTCATGCGACATTTGGGCATCAGACCGATTTGTGGGACAAACTAACTTCATATGATTGCCCCATCAATTTCTACATTCTTGATTTCGGACGGTTTGACTTGTCTGATGACCTTTACAACAAAATGAACTCTCGGGGAAAGCCCCTGACTTCTTTTGAGATTGTCAAGGCGAAGATACATAAACTGATACGAAAGATTAACATTGATAAGGCGAATAAAATCGCCATCAAGTTTGATACCACATGGATGCAATTTGTATGGGAAGCTCTTGATTACACGCAGGACCTGAAAGCAGTGGATCCTTCTTATATGAATATGCTACGCGCCATATTTGTTTGCTTTGATTATATCTCTGGGTATGACAAACCGAAATATAAGGATATTAGTGACGAGTGCTTGTCGCACCATCTGTCTAGTGCCATCAGAGTAAGGTCGATGGAGATGGTTTTGGATACTTTGTCCGCTTGCCACCAGAATATCCCAGATGAGCTTAAAGCCGATTTTAATGAAAGTTTGTCTTCGGCAATAAAGGGAGATATGCATGCAGGTGACTACATCCGTTTGTATTCGTATTTCCTCGGTCTATACCTTAACCTTGACAAGGAGGAATTTATTATACGCGAACGCCATCTGCGGAATCTTATCGCCAACAGTGCTGACCAGACCCGTGAAGAAAGATTGACGGATTTGTTGAACGACACTTCGCGTCTGATGCACGGGCAACTATTGAAGTTTAGTAAAGCGAAAGGCTTCAATTCTCTTTCATGGAACGAGGAACAGCAAAAGGAAAGTTCAAGAGATGTATGGCAGAGCTTGTATCAATACGAGGATGTCTCAGAAATCAATGGAACACTGCAGGCTTTCACCATAGGATTGAATGACGATGGCAAATTGGATCTTAATAACAGTTTGTTTGTACAGAGTCTGAAAAATCGTTTGGACAAAGCCAAACATTTCTTTGTGTCATCGGCAAATGAAAAGCTGAGAGAAGAACAGAAACGGTCAGCCCTTCTCTCTATAGGCGATTATTCCATGTGCCGCTTGAACCATGAGGGATATCGGTACTATGGCGTTATCAACGGTTCCTGGCAAAATTTTACCGGCTATCATAAATTCGGAAGCCGTAATCGTATCATGGAAGCCTTTGATTTGATAGATACGTCAGTTCCTGTAAGTGCAATGGTAGGTTGTACACAATCCGTGTGCCCTGAAAACTGGCGCTATTATGCCGTGAAATACGCTGGTGAAATTACTGTAGCCTACCGTTCTACAGATTATGGTTATCTCTATTTTCAAAGAGCTGAAGAACAAAACTCTTTTGACCCAAATGCCTCTTCCTTGGATGTATGCATTCTACAAAGTGGATATTTCTCTGCTACAAACGTGGCTTGGAAGATGTTGAACCGATTGGTGGAATTGTTCTCACAGGAAAAGTATCACATGTATCTCGACAATCATGGAGGGAGTCCTATCATACTTTCACGTATCTCCAATGATGTGAGACTGGATATAGAAATCGACGGTTGGCATCTGTACGGCATTTCTTCGGATGTTTTGCAAGATTTAGGTATTGCACATACTATTGTTGGTACACCATCAGGTGAAGGTGACAACGATATAAATCAGCAAACCAATACAGTCAACTGTCTATGCTACCACAATAACGGTTCGGACTATGTAGAAGAAGCTATTGCTTTGTTGGATAAGCTTTCTATTAAATATCCGGATATGTTGGTTGTCAAATAATTTTGTTCGATTCAACCGCGATTATCTTTGGATACGCAGATTTGCGCAAACCATACAAAGAGAGAGATTTGGAAGGATATTTTTAGTCCATCCAAACCTTTTCTCTTTATTGCCTAATTGTCAAATCAAGTCTGCAGACCTATAAGAATGGAATTACCCATATTACCCGTCTTACCGATATTTACCGCCCACGCTTCCGCTTGTGGGATGAAGGTCGCATCATGGCGGCGGATTGTGCGATGCAGCGTCGCCACCAATGTTCATCGTCTTCGTCCTTGTCTCGCCCCCAACCAGTGCCAGGTGAGCAGCCACCTCCGCAAGATTGGGCATAGGTAGTGGCTTCACGGATGTAGCCCAGAACCAAGAGCGTGGCGCAGTTGATGATGCTATCGGTATTTGTCGTGAGTTCGGTATATCCCAATTCGTCAAGGATTTCTTGTTGGCGGTCGGACAAGGACGGAAGGAGTAGATCGATTGAGCTTGACAACATACCCGTGCTTTTGGATGTACTTGTTGGTCGTGGTAATGTCGCTATGTCGAGCTTGGTCTCTTGCATAGAAGTCAGCATTCCAATCCTTGCCTTTGTGTAACTTGGGATAGGTGTAGCCTACAAGTTCTGAAACATTGCCTGATAGAAAATTTGCGCACATTTTTTTAACATCTTTTATTGCACGTTTTTCAGCGCTCCTAAAGATGTTCGTCCGACATGTTGTCTAAAATCGTCCGTAATTCGTCCGATGTATAAAACGAAAATCAGCGTAACTTGTTGTTTTACAACTCGTTACGCTGACTCTGGCGGAGAGAGAGGGATTCGAACCCCCGGTACCTCTCGGTACGCCGGTTTTCAAGACCGGTGTAATCGACCACTCTACCATCTCTCCTAAGTGCAGCTGTCAATAAGCTACAAACGGTATTCGTGAAGCCGTGCAAAAAGCATTGAACTTAACATCCTTGCTTGTTTGCGAGTGCAAAGGTAGTTATATTTATTGGTTCCGCCAAATGTTTTTGGATATTTTTTTCGAAAACCTTCATTTCAGCCACAAGTTAGTGATTTTGGATGTCGGTACACCCTACCCTTCTGGGATCTTTTTATGAGCAGAAATTTCTAAATCCGAAACTTGAGTCAAGTCATTTCTTCTTGTCCGCCTTAGCGTCAAACCGATACTTGAACTTCAGGTAGACATAGTGGTGCATATAGTCGCTCGACGACTCCATGCGCTGATAAGAATTGTACTCGCTGTCGTATGGGACGTTCTTGTTGAAGATATCTTGGGCATAGAGCATCACACTGCATTTTTTCTTGCAGAAGAAATACTCTACGGAGGCATTGGCCAAGATGCGGTGGCCGTTCATGGCCGAAGTCTGGTAGCCCGAGCGGAACATGTCATACATGCTAACCCAGAACTCGAAAGAACCAAGCGTGACAGTGGTGCGGAAGCCGGCACGGTTGGAAAGCGGATGGCTGTTGTAGGCCGATGCATCGTAGCGGTAGCGGTTCCAATTGAGCTCGTTGTAGATCGTGAGCTGCACCTTCTCCACCTCGTATGAGAGTTCCAGATCGTTGCTGAGTCCGAAGTTCTTCTGGTGGTTTAGCGCCGGCAGCCCGCCGTTGTCGAGAAGTGTGAGGTAGCCGTAAGCCTGCGACGAAGTGAGGCTGAGCTTGTTCGTCAGGCGGAAATCGACGCCCAGTCCCTGGTCATAGTCAATCTTGGCCTGCCATTGGTCGCCACCTTTCACGTTGACAGGCTTCGACGTGTAGACGCCGGTAAGGGTGTTGTAGCTGAAGAGCGTGCCCAGCGGATTGATGTTCTTGGTGTAGGAGGCGGTTAGTCCCAGCATGATCTGCTTGCGGAGCCACATGCGGTGGTAGCCGAAGGTGGTGGTGTGGCTGTGTGTGTTGCTGAGGCGGGCGTTTCCCGTGGCGATGTTGAGCGGGTCAATGGTGTTTCGATAGTCGAACGTGTTGACCAGTTCGGGCACCACGGTGGAGTAATCAAACCGCAGTTCCATGTTGCGCGAGCGGCTGATCTTCCACCTCATGGAGAGCGATGGCGTCAGCATGTGGCTGTTGCGCACGGCCGTGGTGTCGAGTGCGCCATACTGATAGTCGGCATCCTCGTGCTGCATCGTCCAGTTGAACTTAGGCATGATCATCAGTTGCTTGACGGGCGTATAGGTCGACTTCAGCGTCAGCTCGTTGGTCCACGTCCTGACTGTGGCGTCCATGTGGTTGTCGGTATCGGGCGTGGTGGCTACGCTGCCCGATGCTGCCGCTTCCCCGGTATCGGCGAAGACATTGCGGCGCGAGCGGTTGCGGCCATAGCCCACGTTGTCGCTCACGTTGAAGTAAAGGTTCTTGGCCAGCCAGTAGCCGAACGCTACATTCAGCGTGCTATTCACCGTATGCTGCGTGAAATCGAAGTGCTGCAGCTGGTTCTCCATTCGTCCTTCGCGCAGGTATTCCAGCGTGCGGTTGTTATAAGTGTCGTTGTCCTCACCGCCCACCTTTGTGACACCGCCGAGGGAGAACGACGCTTTCTTTCCCAAATAGCGCGTCCACGAATATTTGAGCGAGAGGTTGCGTGTCTGACCGTCACGTGTCTGGTAGTTGCTGTTGCGTGTCACGAGGTGATCATAGAGCGCATCTCCGGGCTTGGCACCCATGGCCGCGGCCAACGAGTAATACTGGAACGCATCAGGCTGGTAGCTGTATGACGCCCCCTCATCCTTGTTAAGGCCGCGCGTCTTTTCATAGTCTGCGTTCACGCTCACCCTGAAGGAGTTGAGCGAGTCGGCGTAGACAAAGAGGTTGCTCGTCAGCCTTGGACTGAGCTTATGGTTGTTGTGGTAAGCCTTGGAAAGCGACATCGTGCGGTCCTGATTGGGGAAGAAGGTCTCCGTGGAGCTCCAGTCGGTACTCCATCCGTCTCTGTGACCCATGCTTGCTCCCACGTCCACTCTGTTGCTCGACAGTTTCTCGGCGCCCTTGGTCCTCCAGTTGTGCTGATAGTTGTAGGAGCCGTATTGCCCCTTTCCGTCGCCGTCGATGTTGCCCTGCATGGTCATGTTCATCGTCTTGTCGATCAATTGGTTGCGGTTGTTGGCCTCTGCGAAGACCATCTGCGGGTCATGGTCGCTGAGCTTGTGGGCCGTCAGGTCGAACATGTAGCGTTTGGTAGTCTGATAGTAGGCTTCCGCAGTGCCATACCACTTGTCGAGAAAACCGGGCTTCACCTGCACGTCGAGCACCTGGTCCTCCTCTCCGTCGTCCTTTCCCGTGTGGCGTGCCAGTTCCGACTTGCGGTCGTAGAGCTTGATCTTGTCGGCCACCTCGGCCGGCAACTCCTTCACTATCTGGTCGCCCCCGAAGAGATCCTTTCCGTTCATCATCAGACGGATGGGCTTGTTGTTCCAGTAGAGCTTGCCGTCGCGGTTCTCCACGCCCGGCAGTTTCCTGATGAGCTCATCGAGGCGTGCCCCCTCCTTCAGCTTGAACGCCTCGGGATTGAACACGACGGTGTCGCCCTTCATGGTGACGCGCGGTATCTTGGCCGTCACCTGCACCTCCTGCAGCATCAGTGCCGTGGGCTGCAGCTTGATGATGCCCAGGTCGATGGTGTCTTTGACTTCCTGGCCAAAGGAGTAGTCCACCTTGCGCAGACTCTTGTAGCCGATCATGCTGAAAGTGAAGAGGACGCGTCCTTCCCCCGTGCTGCGAATGATGAAAGCGCCCGTGCTGTCGGCAGTAGTCGCGCTGTTTATTGACCATCCGGGTTGCGGATGTACCTCAGTCTGGATACTGGCTTCGATGAGCGGTTCGCCGGTCTCGGCATTGACCACCTTGCCCTTGAACCAGTCGGCATGACAAGCCAATGCGTTCACCATGCAAAAAACCAACAATAGTCCTACTCTCTTTACAACATGCTTCATAAGCTAAATCATCTTGATGCGACGAACGAATCGTCTTTAAGTTTTTTTTTGCAAAAGTATATAATATTTCCAAGAAAGCAAGCCTTTCGTAGTTTTTTTTGCGACCACCCCGACAAACCGTTCAGCCACGCGCTTCTGGACAAGACAAAAAGTCAATCCAGCAATCGCGGCAACGCCCGGCTGATGTCTTCATAGGTCTTCTCAAAATTGTCGGTATACCACGGGTCAGCCACGTCACGCGGCTCACCGACGAGCGACATCAGGAGGCTCACCTTGTGGTCCGCGACCCGAAGGCCGAGCATCTGCAGCCAGCGCAGGTTGTTGCGGTCCATCACGAAGATGCGGTCATAGTAGTCGCAGTCGGCCTGCGTGATCTGGCGGGCCTGCCGCCGCCCGAAGGGCACACCGTGCGCCCGCAGACACCGCTTGGCCGGCGGATACATGTCGTTGCCAATCTCCTCGGTCGAGGTGGCCACACTGTCAATCTCAAAGTCAGCCTCGCGTCCGGCGTCCTTCACGAGTTTCTTCATCACGAACTCAGCCATCGGGCTACGGCAAATGTTGCCGTGACATACAAAAAGTATTTTCTTCTTCATCGTTGTCTGTACCATTCCTTGATATACATGTAATGTTCGGCATACGGCCCAGCCTGTCCAGGCTGGGCCGTCTTTACCTTGCGTGCCGGTACGCCCGTCCATATCCCACATGGGCCCACATACATACCGGCCAGCCCTGCGACAATCACTTCACGGCCTGGGCCGTGAGGTTGGTGACACGGCTGCGGAACTGGCCGGCCTGCTTGAGCGGGAAGACCAGTGTGCGGATGTAGTACATAGTGCCGCGCTGGCCGAAGCTCAGCTGCTTGACGCCCAGTGTCTCGACAGCCTTTCCGTTGACGAGCAGTGTCGTCTGCTCCTTGTCGCCACGAATGGCCACATGTGCCTTCTCGCCGGGATAGAACTGGTAGTTGAAGTGGTGCAGGTATCCGTCGCGGCTGTATCCCATCATGCCCGACACGGGGTCGGCCAGATAGAACGTGGTGGCACCGTCGGTGAAGAGCACCGTACCCTTTGCCTCGGGCTGTGCGTCGATGTCGAAGCTCACCTCATAGTTCCAGCCGATGTTGTCGATAGCCAGCTTGTCGCCGGGCTTCACCTCGGCCACCTGCAGCCTGCCCTCGGGATGATAACCTGCATAGTTGATGCCCGGTGCCTCGCGCACGTCCTGCGCCAGGCGCTCAAAGTCGTTCCAGGGCAACTTGGTGGCCGATGCCGTCCACATCTTCGTGGCCATGGTTCGGATGGCCGGCATGCAACGGTAGTGTATGTCCTGGTCGGTGATGCCGTTGCCCACGATGTCGTTCCATACGGCAAACGAGCCGCCCTTGATCTGCGGAAGACGCTCGGGAAACTGCTTGCCGTTGACATTGGCAGGCGTCCAGTGCTCATAGAGCCACTGGCTGTTGAGGTAGTCGTAGTAGTAGCCGGCCTTCGGCACGATGTAGACATAGCCGTCGGGGATCGACACCACATCATAGCCCAGCTTCACCATCGAGTCGGGATCGGCGTAGCCGTTGCTCCAGAGGTCCATCAGCACGTCCTTCACCTTGACGGGTGTCGTGCCCTTGGCATGGGTCAGCGAACCCCATATCTTGGCCTTCTTGCCATAGCCCTCAACGGTGCGGATGTAACGGTCGGTCAGCGAGCGGAACTTCTCCACCACTTCCGGGTCGGCGTTGGAATACTCGTCAGTGCCGATGTGCACATACTTGCCGCGGAAGACGGGGTTGGGGCCGTCGAGATACTCCTTGAAAAGACCGTCGAGGAACGTATAGGTCTCGGGGTTGAAGAGGTCGAGGTGGTCCATGCCATACTTCTTACTGCCGATCTCAGGCTTGTAGTGCGTGAAGGCCAGCACGTGTGCCGGCATGTCAATCTCGGGGATGATGTCGACGCCCAGACTGTCGGCAAGCTCCTGCAGCTGGATGAACTCGCGCTTGGTGTAGTAGCCGTCGCGTGCAGCGAGTCCCGGATAGGTGTCACTCTCCATGCGGAAGGCGGCATAGGTCTTGTCCCACGATCCGTCGAAGAACTGCTTGAAGCCGTTGTCGTTGAGGTGGATCTGCAGGGCGTTCATCTTGTAATAGGAGAGTATGCGCACATAGTCGCGCAGCATGGACATGGGCAGGAACTTGCGGCCAGCATCGAGGAAAGCACCACGATAGCTGTAGTCGGGCCAGTCGCGCACGGTGCCCTTGGGCAGGCTCTTGCCCTTCGAGCGGTCGAGCATCTGCAACAGCGTTCGCGTGCCCCAGTAGAGTCCCTTGGCCGTGGGCGCCGTGATGGTGACGCGGTCGGTCACAGAGAGCGTGTAGCCCTCATCGCCCAGCGCCTTGTCTTTCTTGATTTCGAGGTAGATGTCGCCAGCCTGCGCCTTGTTGCGCTGCGGCAGTTGTGCCTCGATGCCCAGCGATTTCTTGAGGTCGCTGGCCAGGAGCCGGGCCACCTCGAGCACCTTGGCGCTGTTGGCATCCTTCTTGACGACGAGGCAGGGCTTCAGCGAGGCCACCTGGTCATCGGCTGTGGCGAAGGTCAGGAGACCCTCACCACCTTTCCAGACCTTGAGTTCGGGAATGACAAACGGCTTGTCGTTGGCCGCTGAGACGTGATGGGGCGCGATCGATGCCAACAGGCAGCACACCGCGACAATGGCTTTCTTTATCATATATAAGGTATTAATGTGTGATTCTTACTTGACTGTCAGCTTGCCGCCGTGCAGGCCGACGACAGCCGTCCCGCCTTTCTTCAGTGCGACGCGAAGTGTCTGACGCTGGTAGCGCAGGATGCAGGGCTCGCCCCTGTTGGAGCGGACGCGTGCCTCGGCGAGTTTGCCGCCGCGCCACTTGATGTCGACATCGAAGTTGCCGCGGGCACGCAGTCCCTTCACCTGGCCGTCGGACCATGCGTCGGGCAAGGCCGGGAGGAGGTGTATGTCGCCGTCCTGGCTCTGCAGCAGCATCTCGGTGACACCCGCCGTGCCGCCGAAATTGCCGTCGATCTGGAATGGCGGGTGCAGGTCCCAGAGGTTGTCGGCCGTGCCGTTCTTGAGCAGGTTGCCATAGAGCGTGTAGGCATGGTTGCCGTCGAGCAGGCGTGCCCATAGGTTGAGCTTCCACCCCATGCTCCATCCCGTGGCACCGTCGCCGCGATGCTCCAGCACCACCCTTGCCGCCTCGGCCAGCTCGGGCGTGTGCGTCCAACTGACCGTGTGTCCCGGGTGCAGTCCGAAGAGATGGTTGACATGGCGGTGCTCGTCGGCGGGGTCGTCGATGTCGCGGCTCCATTCCATGAGTTGTCCGTAGCGGCCTATGCGGTAAGGGGGCATGTGGTCGAGGATGTGCTGCCACTGGCGTGCCTCATCGGCGTCGACGCCCAGTGTGGCGGCCGCCTCCACGGCATCGGTGAGCAGCTCGCGCACCACGGCCTGGCAGAACGTCGCACCGTCGTCGACGATGCCGTGTTCGGGCGACGTGCCGGGCGCCACGGTGTAGGATCCGTCGGCCTTATGCCAGAGGAAGTCCTGGCAGAACAGGGCCGCGCCCCTGATGATGGGGTAAGCCTCGCGGCGGAGCCACGTCGTATCGCGGTTGAAGGCGTAGAGGTCATAGACCTGTGCAGCCAGCCACGGACCGGCCACGGGCGAGAGGTTCCACGACATGTCGCGGTCGCGCAGCGGAGCGGTGAAGCCGAAGGGGTTGGCCGAGATGGAGGCCGTCCAGCCCCGCGCTCCGTAATAGGAGCGTGCGGTGACGGCACCAGACTTCATGAGCGAGCGCACATAGTCGACAAAGGGCTGTGCACACTCCTGCAGTCCGTCCTGCATCACGGGCCAGTAGTTCATCTGTATGTTGATGTTGTTATGGTAGTCGGCATGCCAGGGGGCATCTATGTTGGCCAGCCACAGGCCCTGCAGATTGGCCGGCAGGTTGCCTGCACGCGACGAGGCGATGAGCAGGTAACGGCCGAACTGGAAGTAGAGTGCCTCGAGATAGGGGTCGGCCATGCCCTTGCGATAGTCGGCCAGCCGTTGCGCGGTGGTCTTGCTGTCCACTGAGGGTGCAGCCGCTGCAGGGGTGTCGGCGCCCAGCGTCAGACTGACCCGCGAGAAGATGGGGCGGTAGTCGGCCAGATGGCGTGCCAGCAGCTGCTTGTATTTCATGCCCTCGGCGGCCTTCAGCCAACTGGCGGTGGTTTGGGTCGGCTCAACGCCCGTATAGGTCTTCGGGTCGGAGAAGTCGGGATCGAAGTTCATTTTATAATCGGTGTCGGCCGTGAGGATAAACTCCACCTCATCGGCACCCTCCACACGCAGGCAGGGTTCGTCGTCGTGCACCACGCGTCCACCCTTGTGCCGCATGGCCACACGCACCGCGAGCTTCATGCCATTGTTGAAAAGTTCGCCTTTGTAGAGCAGCTCGTCGTCTCCGACATTCACCGTGGGGCCGAAGCCTTCCCAAGTGGGAAAGTATCGCAGGGTGATGTTCTGCATGCCTTTCCTGTCGGCCGTGAAGCGCATGACAAGCGCATTGTCAGGATGGGAGCAGAACGTCTCGCGCACATAGTGCACGCCGCCCGAGGTGAACGAGACCTTCGCCAAGGCCGAGTCGAGCGACAGCGTGCGGCTGTAAGAGCCTTCGTCGCACCCTGTGAGCCCCGTAGACACCCGCAGCTCGCCCAGCGTGGTGTAGTTGCCGAAGCGCCACTCTGCCTCGTCGCCACGCTCATACGATGCCACACCGTTCATGTTGTCGGCGGTGAGCCGGGCTGCCTGGGCGGAGTCGCCACGGGCAAAGGCATCGCGTATCTGCTGCAGGGCACCGGTCGACTGCTTGTTGACGTGCCAGTAGTGGGCGGCACCCTTCTTCGTGCCCGGTCCGCCGTTCCAGAGCGATATCTCGTTGAGCGAGAGACGCTCGGTGCCGACACTGCCGAAGACCGACGCACCGACGCTACCGTTGCCGATGGGCAGGGACCGGCGTTCCCACTGAGGGTCGGCCGCCTTGTCGGGGCGGTACTCGCCCGGTTCGGGTGCGGGCTGGCTGAAACGCACGTGCAAGGGGCGCTGGGCCTGTGAACCAAGGACACCGGCAAAAAATGCGAGACAGAGAATGAATTTGCGCATGATGGATTACGGTTGATTGACAGAAATGGCTTTCTTCATTTTTTGCAAAGATATGAAATAAGATTTGAATGGTGCCGGTTCGGGCGGTATTTTTTCCCGCAAAAAATGAGAACAGACGCCCGGCAGGACCATCCGTCAGCCCGCTCCGCATTTTGTTTCGTCAGGAAAAACAGCCTTTTGATGACGTTTTGCACCGTAATATGACACAAATATATATTATTGTCACGACAAATACCCCTGTTTAGAACTTCTTGCAATCTACAATTTGCAGAGGAATTACAATCTGTTAAGTTCAAATGATACACATGTTACAATTTGATAGTATAAGGACTGTTAACGCAAACAACCCGAAACTTTGAACGATTTAATATATCAAAAGGAAAGCTAAATATTGTTTCCGCTTTCTTTTTGTTGTAATTTTGCAGTCGAAACAAGACATTATGTAAGTCTTTACAAGAACAAAGAGACGAAATGTTGAATATGGTTTCAGCTGGCAGACAGCCGGCACAGATAGAGAGAACAACATAGTATTCACAATTAATAAGGAGAGATTGAACATGAAAAAGATTGAAGCCATCATCCGCAAGACCAAGTTTGAGGATGTGAAGGAGGCCCTTTTAGCCGCCGACATCGAGTGGTTCTCTTACTATGAGGTGAGAGGCGAGGGCAAGATGCGACAGGCTCGAATCTACCGTGGTGTGATGTACGACACAAGCAGCATTGAGCGCATGCTGATCAACGTAGTGGTACGCGACAAGAACGTCGAGAAGACCATCACCGCCATCCAGAGTGCCGCCAGCACCGGCGAGATTGGCGACGGCCGCATCTTCGTCATTCCCGTGGAAGACACAGTACGCATCCGCACCGGCGAGCGCGGCGACATTGCACTTTACAACGCCGAACTCGAGAAGTAGTATCCACCAAAGTTGAACATTTAAGGTAAAAATTATGAGTGTACAGGATTTATCACTATCAGTAGATACCGTATGGATGCTGCTTGCAGCCATGTTGGTCTTTTTCATGCAACCGGGCTTTGCCCTCTGTGAGGCGGGCTTCACCCGTAGTAAAAACACCGCGAACATCTTGTTCAAGAACTTCG
>CAVDNW010000049.1:0-16105 GCA_963610435.1 Oscillospiraceae bacterium
TATAACGTCTTGACTCTTAAGTTTGGTTTACATCCATGCATTTAACGGAAGAGCCAAATTTTGCGCCTTTTGCTGGCACTCAATGTTCTACGCTTATAGATTTCCGAATCGTCCGTGTGACGGGTATCGTGACGATGGTGGTGGTGATGGTGCTTGCTATTATCTTCCATAGTGTTTAAGTTTTGCTTTCGAGCTTTGGCACTGTTAGATGACAAAGACTATCAAAAGCGGAAATCCAATTCCACATCTACCATATTATAGTTGTGCTTTGCCAAAGAGCGGTCATTGACGCGGGCAAACTCGGCGTTGACCTGTATGTTCTTGTTGAAAAGATAGTCGGCACCAACCTCATAGTAGGTCTTGGCACGGCTCCAGTCGGCCGTAGGACGATAGAGATCGTAGCGGGCCTTGACATGCATCTTCTCCTTGACAATCGGTGCGATAGCCAAGACATACACGCCGTCGGCCTTGTTTCCGAGCGTCTCGTTGACCGCGCAGTTGCTCAAGTCTTCCGACTTCTCATAGGTCTTGGCAAATGCCTTTCCCGTGGCGTGCACATACTCTGACCGGAATGTCCAGTCATTGACTTTGTATTCACCCGAGATGGCATAGCGGTGTTGGGGCAACCTGCGTATGCCCGTCTGCTCCGCCCCCCGATCATCTGTCCACGTTCCTTTGCGGCTGTAAGAGCCCTCACTACCAAAGAATCCAAGACGCATTCCCTTGACAGGCATCACCCACACGCCTCCGATGACGTCTTTCTGCTGGTCGACATCTTTGGTGTTGATACCCTGTCCGTTGAACAAACCCACCTGATAGTGCAACCAATTGCGGCCGCTAATCTTCAGAAAATCTCCTTGCAGCTGGACACCGATGTCCCGGCCATTGGAGGCATGCTTGCCATCACGGTCTGCGAAACCTGCCAACTTGTTGATGGGCTGGCTATACGACATAAAACCCTGGTCAATGGGGTTCATAGGATTCTCAAAAGTGAACGGACACTTGAATTGTCCGACCTTCACTTTGAAGAATTCGTACTTTTGCCACTCTGCATATAGGTCAACCAAGCGGGGCGAAAGGGTGTTGGTGGTCGTGTTTCCGTTGAGCTGCACCTGTATTCTCCAATAGAAATCGTTGGCAATGCGACCGTCAAGCATAGCACGCACCAAGCGCAGATTGAACGAATTGGCCTTTGCATTCTCCTGACCGGAGTATTGGTATTGTGTGAGGGCGTAGCCAGAAAGACGCACTTGAGAGAGCCATGATGGCAACTTGACCTGGGCATTTGTGGTCATGGCGGATGCAAGCATCAGCAATGCTACTAATTGTTTCTTCATGTTTTTAGTTTTACTGACAAATGTTTAAAAGTGTTGCAAAATTAATAAATATATTGAAGAAAGAAAAAATCTTTGCAAAAAATAAATAAATTCTTCTGGAAAAAGCTATATTTGCAGTGTGATAAGCAAAAATAAAATTAAGTTCATAGCGTCTTTGGGTCACAAGAAGCACCGCCTGGAACAAGGCCTCTTCGTAGCCGAAGGACCCAAGGTGGTGGGCGACTTGCTGGAAACGATGTCTCCCTTGCTCATCGTGGCTACACGGGCATGGATTGACAACGCCACCAACATGGAGGCGGCAGCCAAGGCAACGGAGATCATCACGGTGACCGACGATGAATTGCGCAAGGTTTCCTTCTTACAACACCCACAACAGGTACTGGGCGTCTTCCACACACCCGCCGGTTCCACACAATCCGAAGCATGTCTGCCTCAAGGCCTTGTGCTGGCACTCGACGGCATACAGGACCCCGGCAACCTGGGCACCATCATACGCATAGCCGACTGGTTTGGCATCACCGACATATTCTGCTCGCAGGAGACAGCCGACGCATGGAACCCCAAGGTGGTGCAGGCCACTATGGGCAGCATTGCCCGTGTCCGACTACACTCCGTCGACCTGCCACAATGGATTGCTTCTTTGCCAGAGGACTGCCCCATTTACGGCACCCTACTGGAAGGCTCATCCATCTACGGGCAGAAGCTCTCGGCATACGGAGTCATCGTCATGGGAAATGAGGGTAACGGCATCTCGCCCGCTATCAGACCCCTGATTACCCACAAGCTGCTCATCCCCAACTACCCCGAAGGACGAATGACCGCCGACAGCCTCAACGTAGCCATTGCCACGGCCATCACTTGCGCCGAATTCAGACGCCGCACATCTAACGAATCTTAAATCATCTACATATCATGGAAACGGATTTATATAAGGTCAGAAGTGTCCAGGCTTGCTTCCGCGCAGCCTACGACTTGTTCACGTCTAACATAAAGACCATCATCAAGAAAACATGGAAGTCGACATTACTGCTGTCGGCATTGATAAGCCTATACCAGATTGTCCTGACAAACAATAGCATAAACCTACAAACAGGCATCCACAGCGCACACGAGACCATCACCTACACCGCAACCACCATCACTGCGGCAATAGCTTGCATGGTTACGTCTGTCTGGTTCTATGCGACCATCATAAGTTTGCTAAACGGACGGAAAAGAAGAGAGAACGGCATGCGCATACTGCGCGCAACCTTACTATATATTGGCATGTTTACCGTGCTGCTTATTGCCACTATTCTGCTGGCAGGACTTGCTGCAATACTATCCTTGGACAAACATTGCGGCGGGCTTCCCCTCCCTATGGTAAGCTCCATCCTCACAACACTTATCCTTTTCATCGCATGGTGCATCATCACCTTACCAACCGCCTATTCCTGCATGAAATATATAATGGAACCAAACCTGAAAGTGGGAAGCATACTCGGAAAGCCATACCGGAAGGGCTGGCGACACTGGGGATTTCTCTTCGTCTGCACACTCCTCACATGCATCATCACCTGGATTGGAGGTTTCATCGTGCAAAGCCCCTCCTACATCATGATGATTGCGCTGGCAGTCAGCAAGAGCGGTGAAGCCATCGGAGACATCTCGGGACTTCCCACCCAGTTCTTTCCAACATTTTATGTCATCAACACTCTTTGCACATTCGTGTGGTGCCACATCGTCATTTGGGTCGTAATGGTCTACTACTATGCCTACGGCAGCATAGAAACTAAAAATAAAGAAACAACACAAGTTACAATATAAAAGCATGGCACAACGACTACTCTTCATCGACCGCGATGGCACACTCGTAGAGGAGCCGCACGACGAACAAGTCGACTCATTCGACAAACTGAAATTCACCCAAGGAGTGTTCCGCAACTTGGGCTTTATTGCCAAGCATCTCGATTTTGAACTTGTCATGGTCAGCAACCAAGACGGGCTGGGCACTGCATCATTCCCTGAAGACACGTTCTGGCCTGTCCACAACTTCATCCTCCAGTCGCTGGAGAGTGAAGGAATCACTTTCGCCAACCAACTGATAGACCGACACTTCCCCGAGGACCACTCACCCATGAGAAAACCGGGGACGGGCATGCTGACAAAATACTTGGAAAGCAGCGACTACGACATCGCACATTCTTGGGTCATCGGCGACCGCAACAGCGATGCTGAACTGGCCCGCAACTTGGGTTGCAAAGCGCTCATCCTGGGACAGGATGGCATGACCTGGGACAAGATAGCTGAGATTCTATTTGCCGGCGAGCGCACAGCAAAAGTGAAGCGCAACACCAAAGAGACGCAAATCCAAGTGGAAATCAACCTCGACGGATCGGGCAAGACCGACATCTCAACGGGCATCGGCTTCTTCGACCACATGCTGGAGCAAATCGGCAAGCATGGTATGATGGACCTCATGGTCCACACCAAGGGCGACCTTTGGGTTGACGAGCACCACACTATCGAGGACACGGGCATAGCTCTGGGCGAGTGTCTGCGCAAGGCCTTGGGCGACAAGCGGGGAATAGAGCGCTACGGCTACTGTCTGCCGATGGACGACTGTCTCTGCCAAGTGGCCCTCGACTTCGGCGGTAGACCTTGGCTGGTGTGGGACGCTACATTCAAACGCGAAAAAATCGGCGAGATGCCCACAGAGATGTTTTTCCACTTCTTCAAGAGTCTGAGCGACGCTGCGCTCATAAATCTCAACATCAAGGCCGAAGGACAAAATGAGCACCACAAGATAGAAGGCATTTTCAAAGCGTTGGCACGTAGCTTGAAAATGGCAGTAAAAAGAGACATCTATCACTTTGAACTCCCCAGCACAAAGGGGACGTTGTGAGAGATGTCTCTTGGATAGAATCGCCGATAGTCATTCGCCCTTGATCATCGACAAAAAATATTGGTGAACCCGAAGGTCTGTATTGAGTTCCGGGTGGAATGCTGTGACCAGTTGGTTGCCCTGTAGGGCTGCAACGATATGGCCGTCAACCTCGGCCAATACCCGTGCATCGCCATTCACCTTTTCAATGTAAGGTGCTCGGATAAAGGTCATGGGGATATCGCCCACCGAACCAAACGGAGACACAGTTGCAAAACTGCCTAGCTGGCGGCCATAAGCATTGCGCCTGACACAGATATCCATGGTGGCCAACCGCTCCCGGTTTTCGCCTTCTACAGACTTGGCCAGCAAAATCAGACCAGCACAGGTGCCAAACACAGGCAAACCACCGATGATGGCATCACGGACGGGTTCTAGCAGCTGGAGATCGCACAGAAGCTTCGACTGGGTGGTCGACTCACCACCAGGTATAATCAGTCCATCCTTTGGCTGATACCAATCCGACAACTGACGAATTTCGAAGCAATCGACACCCAACTGGCGTAGCATCGCCTCATGCTCCACAAAAGCCCCCTGAAGGGCAAGCACTGCTATTCTCATACGCTTATTTCCCTCTCTCTGCCATCAAGGTTTTGATCTCATCCTCATTGATACCCACCATAGCTGGTCCGAGATCCTCACTCAGTTCGGCAATCTTCTTCGGGTCGTTGTAGTTGGTTACGGCCTGGACAATGGCAGCTGCACGCTTGGCCGGATTGCCGCTCTTGAATATACCCGAACCGACAAACACACCCTCGGCCCCCAACTGCATCATCAACGCAGCATCAGCAGGAGTGGCTACCCCACCGGCAGCAAAGTTCACCACCGGCAACTTGCCGTTATCATGCACATATCTCACAAGGTCATAAGGCGCCTGTAGCTGCTTGGCAGCCTCATACAACTCGTCCCCGGACATGCTCACCAGACGACGGATCTCGCCCTGCATCATGCGCATGTGCTGCACGGCCTGCACAACGTCACCCGTACCCGGCTCGCCCTTCGTGCGAATCATAGACGCACCCTCAGCGATGCGACGCAGGGCTTCGCCCAGATTCTTGGCACCACAGACGAACGGCACCTTAAAGCAAGTCTTGTCAATGTGATAAACATTATCAGCCGGAGAGAGCACCTCGCTCTCATCGATATAATCAATCTCGATGGCTTCCAGAATCTGGGCTTCGGCGATGTGGCCAATGCGACACTTCGCCATGACAGGGATGGAGACAGCGGCTTGAATGCCCTTGATCATCTTCGGGTCGCTCATGCGGGCCACACCGCCAGCCGCACGGATATCAGCGGGAATACGCTCGAGTGCCATGACTGCGCAAGCACCGGCCTGTTCGGCAATCTTGGCCTGTTCAGGTGTTGTCACATCCATAATCACACCGCCCTTCAGCATTTGTGCCAGGTTGCGGTTCAGTTCTTGTCTGTTTTCCATTTCTCTACTATTTGTTTATGTGTTTGTAGCTTATTCCTACTCACAGGGATCAAGCTCTTGCGCATTGTTTCTGTATTCTGTCGGTGTCATGCCTGTGAGCTTCTTAAAAAACTTGGACATATGAGCCTGATTGGCGAAACCGAAAGCCACTGCGGTTTGCTGGATAGTGTCGTGCGTAGCAATCAGATGTGCTTTGATATCTTCGACGAGATAGGCATCAACGATGCTCTTGGGCGACTTGCCCGCAACGAGACGACACACCTGCGCCAAGTAGCGGCCGCTGACATTGAGCGTATCGGCATAATGAGCAATGTCTGTCTTGGTCGAAGATTCCTTCTTCACCATGTTGATGAAGTCGGCATAGAGCTCGCCACTGCGTCCCGTCAACCGTACACGGCTCGACGTAAGACTGTTGGCAAACGAGTGTGCTTTTGCGATAGCATCGTCCATGCAGTCGCCCTGATTGAGATAGACCGCCAAAGCCGACGTGAACATGTTGACGCTTCCATGGCCGACCGCATCGTCGAGGAAGCGTACGTTGTCGCCAATGTAGTCGCACAACAACAGGTTGCTCTCACGCCTCCGCATGACAATCATGCTGCACAAGGGGAACAATTTCTGGCGGATAGCATCAATGGTCTCCGTACCCATCAAGCGGTCTCCATGACTGGAGAACAACACCGGGGCATAGACCACCGCCTTTGGTTTGTAGCGTTTCAAGGCACTCACCACAGCACTCACCACCTCTGCACTACGCACCATACCAATCTTGACGGTCTCGGGCATGACATCGTTGACTATAGCATCTAGCTGACCGCTTACGATAGGCGTCGGCAAGTCATAAAAATGCTGGATACCCAGCGTATTCTGTATGGTCACCGACGTGATGACCGACACGGCCTTGGCCCCAAGTGTCGAAATCGTTGTGATGTCGGCCTGTACGCCCGACTCGCCGGTACTATCGCTACCCGTAATGGTGAGTATTGCCGTATTCTTCATGGTTCATGCACATTTACTGTTGCAAAGAAAATAAAAATCGACATGAAATTGGCATTTTATTCCTTTTTTGATAAACAATTCTTCATTTTGGACATCCGCACAAGAGGCTTGATACAAGCTTTCTCCTGAAGGTGGCTATCCGCCATCAGTAGCCAAAGACTATATAAAATGACAAAGCCGCGGAAGGACGAACTCCTTTCGCGGCTTCTTGTCAATCGGTAATCTTTATTTCTTTAGGTGCTCCACAAACCAGTTGGTAATCTGGCGCAACAGGTGGTTGCGCGTGTTGCCACCAAAGATGCTATGGTTGCGGTTGGTATAGAAGACCTCTTTGAAATCCTTGTCGGCCTGCACCAGCGCCTCCGAATATTCGAACGTGTTCTGCGGATGCACATTGTCATCGGCTGCACCATGGCAGATGAGCAGCGAACCACTGAGCTTGTCGGCACGCGAGATGGCACAGTCGGCATAGCCGCTGGGATTTTCTTTCGGCGTGCGCATGTAGCGCTCAGTGTAGACGGTGTCGTAGAAGCGGTAGCTCGTCGGGGGAGCAACAGCCACGCCGGCCTTGAAGACCGGACGCCCCTCGCTCATACTCATCAGTGTGCAGTAGCCACCGTAAGACCAGCCCCAGATGCCAATGTTGTCCTTGTCCACATAGGGCAGCGAACCGAGATAGAGGGCAGTCTCCACCTGATCCTTGGCCTCAAGATTTCCCAAATGCTGATAGGTGCATTTCTCAAACTCAGCCCCGCGGCCACCTGTCCCGCGGCCATCAACGCATACCACAATGAAGCCCTGCTGTGCAAGATACTGGTCATAGGCACATCCCTGCCCCATGGAACCTGCGTTCCACGAGTTGACCACCTGCTGGTTGCCAGGACCGCTATACTGGAACATGATAACGGGATACTTCTTGTTGGGTTCAAAGTCGGATGGCTTAACCATCCATCCGTCAAGCTTCACGCCCTCGGAGCTAGTGAAGGAGAACATTTCCTTGTCCGTCCAGCCATACTGGACGGTCTTGTCCTTCAATTCTTTGTTGTCAAGATGAGTGGCGATGACCTTGCCCAGGTTGTTGCGGGTGGTGTAAACGTAGGGAGTATTAATGTCGCTCCAAGTGTTGACGAAATACTTGTAGTCGCCTGAGAAGATGGCGTCGTTCCATCCCTCCTGGTTGGTCAGTCTCACGGTCTTGCCGTTCTTATGGGTCACGCAGACCTGACGGTCGTGCGGATTGAGCGAAGCAGCCTGATAGTACACGTCACCAGTCTTCTCGTCATAGCCGTAGACACCGGTGATATCATAGTTGCCATCTCCTATCTTACGGAGCAACTTGCCGTTCTGGTCATAAAGGTAGAGGTGCATGTAGCCGTCGCGGTCGGAGGGCATCAGAATATAGTCCTTGCCTACTCGGATTGCCTCCATCGCCTCTTCTTTGACATACTTGGACACGCTCTCCTTGATCAGAAGCTGGGAGAGGGTACTGCGGGGATTGACCGTATAGAGGTTGAGCACATCCTGGTGACGGTTCATGGTGTAGACGAGAATCTTGTCGGCGTTGTCGGTAGGCAAGATGCGGGGCATGTAGCCGTCAGCGTCAAGCGGGACCTGCAGCTGCTGGGTCTTGTGACTCTTGATATCATAGCTCCAGGCCGACACCTTCGAGTTGTCTTCTCCTGCCTTCGGGTATTTATAGCTATAGCTCCCGGGATAGACCTCATACTCCTTGCGCTCAGGTGACATGCCCTTGAACAACTGCAAAGAGTATTCCTTGACCTTCGACTCATCGTACTTGAGCCAGCAGAGCATCGTTCCATCGGCATTGAAGGTCAGTGCGCTGTTGAACGAGAATTCCTCCTCATTGACCCAATCGGGCACTCCATTGATAATCTCATTGAACTTGCCGTCCTTGGTTATCTGACTCTCGCTATTGTCATAGAGCAGCTTCACAAGGAAAATGTTGTTGTCACGCATGAAAGCCACTTGCGTGCCATCGGGCGACCACACGGGCATCTCCTGTGGTCCACCTGTAGAGAGGTGTTCCAACTTGCGCGTGCCCACCGTATAGATATAAAACTCGGCCTTGTAGGAACGACGGTAAATCATCTGCGTGTGGGTACGGACAAGCATTCGCTTTCCGTCGGGCGCCATCATGTAGCCGTCAAAGGAACTGATCTTCTCGCCTTGTGTGTTGTCGACATCAAAGAGCACGCCTGTTTTCTTTCCTGTCTTAAAGGAGTACTGCACAATCTGCTTACCGTCTTGCGAAATCTGCGCATACTGGTCGGTTCCTGCCAGAGGATCAATGCCGCTGATACGGCTGGCGGAAAATTCGCCCTGTGCCAGGCGCTTCAAGTCCATTTTGTCAGAGGCTCGTGTACCCGTCACTGCAAGCAGAGCCATCAAACACATCATCATGATTTTTTTCATTTTCCTATTGATTTTGTTGTCGTTTTGTTGCAAAGTTAACCATATTTTGATAAATTTGCATGATGTTTTCACACTTTTTGCGAATATAATTCATCTGACCATTCGGCAGCCATAGATGTTCTACAAAGATTTCAGCCACTGGCTACGCGATCAGTTTCCCTATCGCGTACAGAAGATTTCCGTCGACGCGGGGTTCAGTTGTCCCAATCGGGATGGGCGCCTCTCGGTAGGCGGATGTGCGTTTTGCAACAACAAGACATTCAATCCGTCCTATTGTGACAATCGGAAATCCATCACGAGGCAACTGGAAGAGGGCAAGGCTTTCTTTGCCAAGAAATATCCGGAGATGAAATATCTTGCATACTTCCAGGCATACTCCAATACCTACGGACCGCTGGCTGAACTGAAAGCAAAATATGAGGAGGCATTGGCTGTGGACGATGTCGTGGGACTGGTCATCGGGACTCGTCCCGACTGCGTGAGCGACGAGGTGCTCGATTACCTGGATACATTAAACCGTCGTACATTTCTGATTGTAGAATACGGCATCGAGTCAGCCAACGATGACACGCTACAGCGTATCAACCGAGGACACACCTTCGCTTGCTCACGCCAGGCCATCATCAAGGCGCATCAAAAGGGCATTATCACTTGCGGGCACATCATCCTCGGATTGTCTGGAGAGGACGAGCAGGAGATACTGGAACAAGCAAAAACCATATCCGACTTACCGCTCGATATACTCAAACTTCATCAGTTGCAAGTTATCAAGGGAACCCCTCTTGCCATCGAATATGAAAGCCATCCCTTCCGTGTGCTTTCGGCTGAAGAGTATGTAGACCTGGTGATACGCTATGTTTTGCAATTGCGAAACGACATCATCCTTGAGCGGTTCGTGAGCCAAAGCCCACCCGACATGGTGCTTGCGCCTAAGTGGGGACTGAAGAACCATGAGTTCACAGACTTGCTCAACAAACGCATTCGTGAACTGGGCCTCACGCGGGACAATCAATAAATCTTACTATAGTCATCGGTGGCCAGGAGCGAAGCCACTGTAACCTTGGGATTGCGACGCATGTAGCGGTCGACAATCTTCACAAAATCTGTATCAAAACACTTCTCACCTAAAGCCTTGTTGACCACCCACATCACTTTGCCCATATGGAGGTCTTTCTCTATCTGAGTGCGACTGTCATAGCTGGACATGGGGTAAAGGCTCAGGAGATAGAAGATGACGGCATCCGGGACAATACTGTTTCGTCCCATGGTGTTTAATTGTTCCACTGAGTAGCCGTAGCGCTGATATAGCGGATACTTGGATCCCATATACTTGTCAAGGGAGATGCCTATTTCCTTGTCGCCGACCACAATACTTTGATCCAAAGCACCTATTTGCGCATATATGCGAGGAATAGGCATATTAGGCAACCACTCGCGCAACTGCCCGAACACCTTGCGAAAGCCCTCGTTGAGGTCATCCATGTTGGCATACTCCGACTCGGCATCACTAATGAGTGCCTGCAAGGTGGAGTCTTGATAAAATCGCAAAAACTTCTCATTGATGTTGTGGTCACTCACATCGCCTATCTGCAGCATTTTCTCCACCAAGGTTCGCGTCTCGATAGGATATTCCGTGTTCATTTGCTGCAAGGCAGAAAAATCGCCCGTAATCAGATAACGGCTCTGCAACCGGTCATATCGCTCCACGCTAATATGACTGGCATCACGTTGGTCGCTGTTGGGCCGCAACTTGAAATCGCAAGCGGTACACAAGAAGAGCAACATCAACAGTATGTAGGTGATTTTTTGCACGCTATCCTATTTTATTTAGCGGCAAAATTACTAAAAAACATTTTAAAACGACAAAAGTAAAGCTAAAAAAATTAAAATTATAGGCGCAAATCCGCATAATACGTTTATTTTTCTAAAAATAATCATAAGAAAAGTTATCCGTCCTCATACCATATACGAATAATTGGTAAATTTGTCCTACATAAGCTAAAGTGCCAAACCATGAAACATGCCGCCACCCTGTTCTTTGCCCTTTTCACCTGCCTCTATGCACAGGGGCAAGAAGAAATACGTTTGTCTCTCACCAGCAATGTGGCACGGGAACAAGCACCCGTCACCCTGAATCTTCAGTCGCACAAGTCAGCCAAGAGTGCCATGGTGTTCATTAACGGCATGGAGGTTCCATGCCAAATCGACGACCTCGACGGTGACGGTCTGCCCGACGAGCTGGCTTTCTTGACCGACATCGGCAAGGGCAAGAAACAGCAAGTGGTCGTACGCCTGTCTCCCGAAGAGCGAGAGTCCCCCTACCCCACACGCACTTATGCCGAACTGGTGCTGCGCAACCCCAAGGTGAAAGAGAAGAACAAGCATGACATTTATCTATCCTCCATCTCCATTGACTCCAACACCAAGGAGCCCTTCCTGGTGCTTCACCACCATGGCATCGCATTCGAGAACGAGTTGGTAGCCATGCGGATATACATGGACGAGCGCCAGACCATCGACCTTTACGGCAAGTTTCACAAGGGCCTGGAGCTTCACGACACACAGTTTTACACCTCCGCTGCACAAAAAGCACAAGGCTACGGCGACGATGTGCTATGGGTGGGCAACACCTTTGGTCTGGGCGCCCTGCGCGGATGGGACGGAGACAAGCCGACCATGATCAGCCCTGTGAGGCAACGCTCACAACGCATCGTCTGCATGGGCCCCGTGCGCACCATTGTGGAGATGACCGACAAGGGATGGTCCTATGGGACCGACGGCATCGCCATCGACATGACCCAACGTTACACGCTCTATGCCGGTCACAGGGACCTGGAGGTGGACGTGACTTTCAACCGCGACCTCTCGTCTTCACTTTTCTCCACGGGAATCATCAACGTAAAGAACTCAGAGGAGTATTCGGACAAGGACGGGCTACGTGGATGCTGGGGAACCGACTGGCCCGCGACCGACACCATCAACTGGAAACGCGAAACGGTGGGACTGGGCATCTACATCCCCAAGAAATACAGAGATAAGGAATGGCCTGCCAACAAGGACAACTATCTGTTTACAATCAAACCCGATGGCACACAGCTACATTACTACTTGGCCTACACAAGTGCCAACGAGAACTTCGGATACCACAGTGCCAAGGACTGGTTCGCCTTCATGAAAGATTGGAAAATGCACCTTTCGCATCCCATCAAGATCCAAATGGAACCTTGACCCCCATTCATGTCAAGCGACAACTAAGGTGAGTTCCCCACGATGTCTGCGCCTCTATCTGAGACCACAACGTTCATGAGAACTCACCTTAGCTGTTGAAATATAGACCCTTCTTGACTCTCCGCGAATCCCGCCTACAAGATCACCTTCACAGCCTTTCCGCTGTATTCCACTGTCTTGGCAGCATTCATCGGAAGGTTTCCGGCACCTTTGTCTGCCTCCACCAAGACAACACGGAACTTGCGATTCTGGAGCATTCCCTTATAACTTCCCTTACGAGGGGCGATGGTCAAGGTATGGGTAGCGTCGTCCCAAGAGAACCCAATAAGAGAGAACTGGCCCTTTTCGTAATTGTAATTATCCCCCTCATCCTCATAGAAGGCAAACTCGCTATTCGCTCCAGAATAAACACGAATTTCCAAGTCATCCCAGGGCTTCTCCGCGCTATACTGCACCTCGGGGCCGAAAGGCAAAATGGGGCCAGCCTTCACAAACACAGGCATGATGTCAATCGGACATAGACGCTGGATGGTCTGACCGCCCTCATACAAGGAATTGTTCCAAAAATCGTATCATCTGCAAAATGCAGTTGTCCGAAAGTCCTTGGTGCGTATTGAGCACATAAAAGTAGTCTTCCTTCCCGACCTTCTGTGCCCAGCATGACGACATCCAAGACAAAAGGCAGAGAAGAATACTTGCGATCACCACATTCCTCCCATCCTTCATCATTGAGTGTCCCTCCCAATAGCCCAGGTCAGCACATAATCGGGCGTCAAATCATAATAGACAGGCAACAACTGTTGCCGCAGCAGGTTCTCCATGCCGAGCACACCATGATCCGAAAGGCTAAGAGAAGTCATGCGCATATCGAAGAAAGCCAAATGGTCGTCTGCAAAAAACTTAAACGTCGTTTCCTTTGCGCTCCAGCAAATGAGCTGGGAGCGCAAGCTATGGCTTACCTCGTCCTCTCGCATGAAGCGACTAACGATACGGCCCACACGCGGCGACACATACTCGATGTCAACTGCCACCTCCCTATCGGCAGACAGCATCAGTGCCGCCCACCCCTTGGTGTGGCTCACGCTGATATGCAAGTGGTCCAGAAAGGGTTTTCCAGAAGGCTGATGGCCGATGACCCAATCATTGCGGCCTGTCATCCGATAGAGCAGTGCGTAGGTCGCAAGCTTCTCCAAAAGCCTGCTGCCATGATAGCACGAGAGGTCGGCCACACGAGGTATCGGCAACTCACCCGCCTGCTCAGTGATACGCCAAAGGCCCAGACGCACTCCAGGCGCCGGTTCTTCAATCCTTAGCAGGGGCATCTTGGGGCTTATGGTTCACCGTCACCTTCACACGACTGATGCGACGGCCTTCGACCGCCATCACCTCAAAGGAGTAACGTTTGTATTCGCATTTCTCATGAATGCTGAGAAAATCGCCTTTCAATTCGAGCAACAGACCTGCCAAGGTGTCAGCGTCACCCTCCACGTCATCAAACTCATCGTCATCAATCTGGAGAATCTTGCAGAAATCGCTCAACAATGTCTTTCCCTCAAAGAGATAAGTGTTATAGTTCAACTTCGAATAGACCTTTTCCTCCTCGTCGTACTCATCATTGATTTCACCTACAATTTCCTCGAGTATATCCTCCAGAGTGACTAGGCCACTGGTACCGCCAAACTCGTCGACCACAATGGCAATATGGATCTTGTTGTCCTGAAACTCGCGGAGCAAAGCGTCAATCTTCTTGGTCTCAGGCACAAAATAGGAGGGGCGGATGAGACTCTGCCACCTGAAGTTTGCCGGCTTGGACAGATGGGGCAACAGGTCCTTGATGTACAAGATGCCCCGTATATTGTCATCGTTGTCCTGGCAGATGGGGATACGGCTATAGTTGTTCTCAGCAATGCTGGTCAAGACATCCTGAAAACTGCTGCGGATATCAATCGACACAATGTCCTGTCTGCTGGTCATCACTTCCTTGGCCGTCTCGTCGCCAAAGCGGATGATGCCCTGAAGCATGCTCTGCTCGTCTTTGATATCGTCCTTGTCTGTCAGTTCGAGCGCCTGCTCCAAGTCGTCAACCGAAAGCTGGCGTTTCTCCTTCGGCACCGCCTTCTCGGCAATGACACCACTGGTAATCAGTACGTTCTCGATGGGCCAAAAGAGTTTGCGAACCAGCATGATACCGCCAACAGCCCTTCGGCAAAAAGCCAACGGGTTTTGGCGACTGTAGACCTTGGGCATGATTTCACCATAAAGCAACAACAGGAAGGTGAGCAACACCGTGATACACAGAAACTCAAGCCACCGCACCTTAAAATCAATCAGCGAACCAAAGATATAGTTGCAGAGCATAATGATGGTGACATTCACAAAGTTGTTGAGAATGAGAACCGTCGCCAAGGTGCGTTCCGAGTCGTCACGTAGATTTTGTATATCGCGGTCCTTACTGCTCTTCTCCGGATCCAGCTCATCGAGGTCTTGAGGCGAGAGACTGAAAAAGGCTATCTCGGAACCGCTTGCGAAGCCCGACAACAAAAGCAACATAGCAGCCAACACAGCTGCTATGACGATGCCTGGGGTCAAGGGCCTCAACTCCAGCCAATCCGTTAATTGAAATAAAAGAAGTGTTTCCAAAATATCTTCTATTAATCAGAATGGTAGCGTGTCGGCGTTGGGCGTGACGGCGGCTTGCTTGGCGGAAGCATGGTCATCTGTCTTTTCCGTGCTTTCTGCACGCTGCTTCGGTGACAACATCTCCATGTTCTCCACCAGTATTTCCGTAACATAGTGGCGCTTGCCCATCTGGTCGTCAAACGTAGTATAGCGCAAACGCCCCTCAACATACAACTTGTCGCCCTTGCGGACGTATTGCTCCACTACTTTGGCCAACTGCCTATAGAATATCAAGTTGTGCCAGTCGGTGCGGTCGGGAACGCGTGTGCCGTTTTTCAGTGTGTATCCCCGTTCCGACGTGGCAAGTGTCACCTTGGCCACCGCCTGGTCTGCATCATAATAGCGAACATCCGGGTCTTTACCCACATTGCCTATCAACATGACCTTGTTCATGATCGTAACACCTTATCGAACAACTTGTCAACGGAGCATCACTTCCACTGACCGAGATACTTAAACTTGAAGTTCTTGCCCTTAGCTGAAGGGAACTGACTACGATAGTCTACGCGGTCACGCAGATGCTCCACAATGCGGTTGTAGCAGTCGTGGGCCGAGTTGGCCTTGCAGCGCGCCACAAACAAAGTGTCGCGATACTCATGCTTTCCTGTGGCCGGAATCATCACTACACGCTTGAAATTGAGCTCACCCTCATACCAGCCCGCCTTCTCTTCCTCCAGCCGGCTGACAGCCAGGTCGGCAGTGCCTCGTCCCTCTGCTGCTCCTGGGTTACCACCAGAGCGCAAAGCCTTTTTCTGCTTGAAATCGAGCATAGTCTCGGCAGCGGTCTTGATGATGATGAAATAGACGTGCGAACGCACTTTATATCGCTTTGGGAAAAAGACATCACTCTGCGCATACTCTCGCAAATCAGCTTCCATATCAGGGGTAACATGGATTTCATCTATAGATCTCAAGAAATCAAGAGCCTCATCAACTTTGGAGACCAGTGTTTCCCGATCAAAATATCTTAAATATAAATTCATCGAAAAGTGTGTGTGTTTCAAAAAAAAAGATGAGCGGCAAACGGGGCTCGAACCCGCGACCTCGACCTTGGCAAGGTCGCGCTCT
>CAVDNW010000050.1:0-16035 GCA_963610435.1 Oscillospiraceae bacterium
CAAAATTGACATCAAACAGTTCGCAATTTAGTAGGGTTCTGCACGCTAAGCCCCGTAGGGGTAGGATGTAGATAACCCTATCAAAACGTAGGGGTGCGCTCGACTTTGTCGCTTGCCCTAGCAAGAACCCCCTACGCTATAATCTGTCGTCCCTACGGGACTCGCAAGTTGCCTTGTTTTTACCGGACACCAATAATTCCAAGCAGGGGGATATTTTTCTGCTGAAATTCTACCTTCCCGACAAAAAATCATTGCAAAATAGCGCCACGATTTAGAGCCTTGACACAAATTAATTGTGGAATGACGGCCCATATTTCTCCATCTTTTCGTATCTTTGCGGAAGAAACAAATACAACTAAAGATGCATTTCAAATGGAAGTATGACGCACCTACACCACAACAATCGCAGCAAGCCAAGGAACTGAGCGAAAAACTAAGCATGAGCCCCATACTGGCCCAGCTCCTCATCAAGCGTGGCATCACCACGGAGAGTGCGGCCAAACGCTTCTTCAGACCCCAGCTCGCCGACCTCATCAACCCCTTCCTCATGAAGGACATGGACGTGGCTGTAGACCGGCTCAACGATGCCATGGGACGCAAGGAACGCATCCTGGTCTACGGCGACTACGATGTGGACGGCTGCACAGCAGTGGCACTGGTGTACAAGTTTCTACAGCAGTTCTACTCGAACATCGACTACTACATACCCGACCGCTACGACGAGGGATACGGAGTAAGCCGAAAGGGGGTGGACTATGCGAAGCACACTGGCGTGAAGCTCATCATCATCCTCGACTGCGGCATCAAGGCCGTCAAGGAAATCGAATACGCCAAGAGCCTGGGCATTGACTTCATCATCTGCGACCATCACGTCCCCGACGAGGTGATGCCGCCGGCAGTGGCCATACTCAACCCCAAACGGGCTGACGACAGTTACCCGTTCAAACAACTGTGCGGCTGCGGAGTAGGCTTCAAATTCATGCAGGCGTTCGCCAAGAACAACGGCATCGCATTCTCACGACTCATCCCCCTGCTCGATTTCTGCGCCGTGAGCATCGCAGCCGATATCGTGCCCGTGACCGACGAGAACCGCATCCTGGCTTTTCACGGACTGAAACAGCTCAACCAGAACCCCAGCGTAGGGCTCAAGGCCATCATCGACATCTGCGGACTCAGCGGACGTGAAATATCAATGAGCGACATCATCTTCAAGATAGGCCCGCGCATCAACGCATCGGGACGCATGGAGAACGGCAAGGAGAGCGTGGACCTGCTGGTGGAAAAAGATTTCTCGCTGGCCCTGCGCGAGGCTCGACATATCAACGAATACAACGAGCAACGCAAGGACATCGACAAGCAGATGACCGAGGAGGCTAACCAAATCGTGTCGAAACTCGAAAGCCAAAAGCACCATTCAAGCATCGTGCTCTATGACGAGAACTGGAAGAAAGGCGTCATCGGCATCGTGGCATCTCGACTGACGGAAATATACTTCCGCCCTACCGTGGTGCTCACACGCGACGGCGACCTGGCCACAGGGTCGGCACGCTCGGTGATGGGCTTCGACGTTTATGCAGCCATCAAGAGCTGCCGCGACCTGCTTCTCAACTTCGGAGGACACTCCTATGCAGCAGGACTTACCCTGAAATGGGATGACATTCGCGAGTTCAGACAGCGGTTCCAGCACTATGTGGAGGAACACATACAACCCGAACAGACAGAACCCATACTCAACATCGATGCGGTAATCGACTTCAAGGACATATCCAAGCGACTGCACAACGACCTCAAGCGCTTCTCGCCCTTCGGGCCGGGCAACGCAAAACCAGTGTTCTGCACCACGGGGGTCTACGACTACGGCACCAGCAAGGTGGTGGGACGACAGCAGGAACACATCAAGCTGGAACTCGTCGATTCAAAATCAGGCACCGTGGTCAACGGCATCGCCTTCGGCCAAAGTGCATCCGCACGATACATCAAGTCGAGAAGATCATTCGACATCGCATACACCATCGAGGGGAACATCTTCAAGCGCAACCAGGTGCAACTGCAAATAGAAGACATACGTCCTACCGAAGGGGAAGAATAACGCATTGGAAGACGGCGACAAATATATCCGGATACTCCGGGAATACTGGGGATACAGCGATTTCAGGGGCATTCAGCGCAAGATCATCGAAAGCATCGGCTCAGGTAAGGACACGCTGGGGCTAATGCCTACAGGCGGGGGCAAGTCGGTCACCTTTCAGGTACCGGCACTCGCCCAGGAAGGGGTGTGCATCGTCGTGACACCCCTCATCGCCCTTATGAAAGACCAAGTGAGCCACCTCAAGGAGAAAGGCATCCAGGCGGCTGCAGTCTACTCGGGAATGGCACGCTCCGAAATCATCAAGGTGCTCGAGAATGCCGTCTTCGGAGCCGTCAAATTGCTCTATGTCTCTCCCGAACGGTTGTCTTCGGAAATCTTCCAGACCAAGTTGCGCCACATGAAGGTGAGCTTTATCACCGTCGACGAGGCACACTGCATCAGCCAATGGGGATACGACTTCCGGCCGTCCTACCTGAAAATCGCCGAGCTACGAAGCCTCAAGCCCGATGTACCCGTGCTGGCCCTGACTGCCACCGCCACCAATCGGGTCATGGACGACATCATGCACCAGTTGCAGTTTCGCGACGGACAGGTGTTCCGCATGAGCTTCAAGCGCGACAATCTGGCCTACGTCGTCCGCGAAACTATGGACAAGTTTGAGGAGATGCGCCATATCCTGCAGTCGGTGGAGGGCTGCGCCATCGTATACACCAGGAGCCGGGCACGCTGCAAGAATGTAGCCACATGGCTCGAAGAGCACGGCGTGTCGGCTACGTTCTACCATGCCGGACTGGACCCCTCGACCAAGGACGAGCGACAAAAACTGTGGCAAGCTGACCAAAAACGGGTCATGGCTGCCACCAACGCCTTCGGAATGGGCATTGACAAGCCTGACGTCAGACTCGTGATACACATAGATTGTCCCGACTCCATCGAAGCCTATTTCCAAGAGGCCGGGCGCGCGGGACGCGACGGGAAAAAAGCCTATGCAGTCCTCCTATGGAATAGTGGAGATCAAGCCAAGCTCCTCAGAAGAATCAGTACTACCTTCCCGCCCAAAGAATTCGTGCGCGATGTCTATGATCATCTGGCCTATTTCTTCGAACTAGGCGTGGGAAGCGGTGGCGGACACACTTTCACCTTCGACATCGACAAGTTCAGCATCACATACGGCTACTATCCGCTCCACGTCGCATCGGCCCTTCACATCCTGCAAAACGCCGGCTACATCAACTATGAAACTGACCCGGACGCTCAAGCTCGGGTGAAGTTTCTAGTAGGCCGCGACGAACTTTACCGCCTCTATGACAACACTCCCGATGAAGATGCAGTCATCTCGGCCATGCTGAGGTGCTACGGAGGGCTCTTCTCCGACTACCGGTACATCGAGGAAGCTCTGATTGCACAGGCGGCCGGATTAGGCCAGCAACAGGTGTACCTCATTCTGAAAAGCCTTAGCCACAGGCATATCCTACACTTCATCCCTCAGCGCAAGACTCCTTTCATTACCTATACCCAGAACCGCGTGGACGGCGAAGATCTGGTGATACCAACCAACGTCTACGAGACGCGCAAGGAGCAGTACACCCAACGGGTGAACGCCATACTGGCTTATGCCACCAACGACTACGTATGCCGGAGCCGTCAGCTGCTCCGCTACTTCGATGAGACAAACTCCTCTGACTGCGGCGTCTGCGACGTCTGCATCGAACAAAAGCCAGACCTCGACCCGGACACCGACTGCCAGGCAGCCCAGAAAGCCATCCTCGACATTCTCGCCGACCACGAGCACCACCACATCCGCGAATTGGCAGACATCGCTCTGCCCCACTCCGCCGTCAGCGAGGCTCTCGAATATCTCCTCAACGAGGAGCTCATTCACATGGATTTCTCTGAACTATACATCTGAATCGTTGGATTCACTTCTTTTATTACGCAAAATCCCTGACCCTCATCATGAGAGCCAGGGATTAACCTTTTTACCAATATTTTGGTTTAGTTGTTTTCAGGACGCAACTGGCGAACGGTCTCGGCAGCACGCCACATCTCCATGTCGTGCATGGCCTTCAGCTCAGCGTTGAGCTTCTCGCGATAGTCGGGCTGAGAGTTCTTGTCTATAGATATCTGAGCCTCTGTGCCGTTCTCTACGCTCAGGTAAAGCCACTCCATCACAGGCTTGATGGCAGCCTTGAAGCGAGGACGCCAATCAAGGGCGCCGCGCTGTGCCGTCGTAGAGCAGTTGGCATACATCCAGTCCATACCCTTCTCGCCAAACAACGGGCCAAGGCTCTGCGTGAGCTCCTCGACAGTCTCATTGAAAGCTTCTGAAGGAGAATGGCCGTGAGAGCGGAGCACCTCGTACTGAGCCTCGAGCAATCCCTCAATGGCACCCATCAGCGAGCCACGCTCGCCCGTCAAGTCGGAAGTAGCCTCCTTGTGGAAGGTGGTCGGGAACAGGTAGCCCGCACCAATGCCGATGCCGAAAGCTATACACTTCTCATTGGCCTTGCCCGTAGCATCCTGATAGACTGCGTAAGAGCAGTTGAGGCCACGGCCCTCAAGGAACATAGTGCGCAATGATGTGCCTGATCCCTTAGGAGCCACCATGATGACATCAATGTCCTTGGGAGGAACCACACCTGTGCGATCCTGCCAGTTGATGGCAAATCCATGGCTATAGTAGAGGGTCTTGCCCTTTGTCAGATATTGCTGAATCTTTGGCCAAGCGGCAATCTGTCCGGCATCGGAGAGAAGCATGCAGATAATGGTTCCCTTCTGGACTGCCTCCTCGATGGGGAACAGCGTCTTGCCCGGTACCCATCCATCGGCCACTGCCTTGTCGTAAGTCTTGCCCTGGCGCTGGCCAACAATCACGTTGAAACCATTATCGCGGAGGTTGCCTGCCTGACCAGGACCTTGAATGCCGTATCCAATTACAGCTATCGTCTCATCCTTCAAAATCTCACGAGCCTTCTCCAAAGGAAACTCTTCCTTGGTGACAACATCTTCGACAACGCCACCAAAATTCATTTTTGCCATAAGCTATTTATATTTAAAACGTTATAAGTCTCTGTTCTCTTTGCATCATCATGCATTGTTTTCGCACACAAAGGTAGCAATTTTAAATAATATATGCAAGCTTTCTTTTAATCTTTTATGAATTTTAGCAAACATCTTACGATTTCTTGCTTTATATCATCTTCGCGCGTAATTCTCACGCACCATTCATCCTCATCCTTCTGCTCCATCCATAAGCCCAGGCGGTCACCCTGGTGAGCCTCAGCCACATAGGCCACCTCAATGCGTCGGAGACGATGGTGGCGATACCAGTCGAGGTCGAAAAGGTCAAGAATGTGTTCGATGTATTTCACGGAATTGATATGACCATTGACGTCCACATCATTATAATAGGTGTCAATGATGCGCACAAGCGTCGCCTCCTTATCCATCTTCACACGTCCCGGCTTGGCAATAGGGCACGATTTCCCATCCTCTATGTATTCGTTGATGAGACCATCCTGCACGTCAAAGATGTCGGCTGGCTGGCGCGTACGGGTATCAATCATGGCCCATACGCTGCGCCCGTAGCCATAGACCGTCTTATCGTCAAGGCTCTTCACCGCAAAGTTGCGGCTCGTAAAATAGCGCATGGCTCCCTCCACCCAAGTCTCAATGGCAAACTTGTCGTAGGCCAAAGGCATCTTCTCCATCTCAATGACCAACCGCGAAAGCACCCAGGTACGGTGAATGGAGTTGAGGTAGTTCATGCCATAGTCGCGTTCGTTGCTATGGAAATCGGCTGCATTGAGCATCGCATTGCCCAAATGCCCCATGAAGAGACTATTGCTGAAATCACAATGAAACGGCTCGGCCATAAACTCATAGCGCCCGACTTTGGGCAACAGGTTCATGCTCATAGTCCTTTCTGTTCATCAAGGTAGTCGGTGACAAGCTCGTCATAACTGCGGGTGACGGCAATATGTCCCGACCGGGTGTACTGCAAAAGACAATTGTAGCTGTTGAGCTGCTCATAGAGGTCAGTGATGTCCTCGGTCAAACCAGCAAGCAAGACCGTGGAGTAAGTGGGGTTCACCTCCATCATGCGTGCATCGTGCTTGCGGATGATACGCGAAATCTCGGAATTGTCGAGCAATACCGGTGTGGAAATCTTGAAAAGGGCAACCTCATGGATGAACAACTCATCATCGGTGTAGTAGTTGGCCTTTATGACATCGATTTTCTTCTCCACCTGCTTAGTGATTTTCACTATCTGGTCTGGAGTGCTCCAGCAAGTGATCGTGTACTTGTGAATGCCTTCAATGCTTGACGCCGACACGTTGAGACTCTCGATATTGACCTGGCGACGGGCAAAAACGGCCGTCACCTGATTGAGAACGCCCACCACATTCTCACTGTAGACCAGCAAGGTGTAAAACTGCTTGGGCGCTTCTTGATCTTTATTCTCCATACTCATCGTTACTCTCATTTTAAATGTCCAAATGCAATTGCATCTCGTCGATGGCACTGCCCGGTGTGATCATGGGCGTGACGTTCTCCTCTTCCTTCACCGCACACTCCAGCAGATAGGGGCCGTCTGTGCTGAGCATCTCTTCTATCTTCGCCTGTAAGTCGGCACGGTCCACCACTACACCATACGCAATGCCATAGCCCCGGGCGATGGTCTCGTAACACGGATTGAGCATCCGCGTGAACGAATGGCGATGGTCGTACATCAAGTCTTGCCATTGGCGCACATTGCCCAGGTAGTTGTTGTTGAGCAAAATCATCTTGACGGGTGCCTGCTGCTCCATAATCGTACCCAACTCCTGGATAGACATCTGGAAGCCTCCGTCGCCTGTAAAGAGACAAATGGTGCGGTCGGGGGCACCGAAAGTGGCACCCACGGCTGCAGGCAGACCGAAACCCATAGTGCCCAGTCCACCGCTGGTGACGATGCTCCGATGGTGCTTATACTTGAAATAACGGCTTGAGAACATTTGGTTGAGGCCTACGTCATTCACGAGGACAGCGTTGCCCTCGGTGGCCTCGGCCACGGCGTTGACCACCTCACCCATGAGAAGCGGTCCCTCGGTGGGATGTGTAGAGGGTGTGATGACTTCCTGCTGCTCTTCCTGCTGCAAGGACTTGAACGAGTCACGCCATTCCTGATGAGAGGCCTCGTGAAGCAATTGGGTGATAGCGGGCAGGCTCTCCTTACAGTTTCCGATAACAGCCACATCCGTCTTCAAGTTCTTGTCAATCTCCGTTGCGTCTATATCCAAGTGAATAATCTTGGCCTGGCGAGCATAACTGGTCACACGTCCAGTGACACGGTCGGAGAAACGCATGCCGATAGCTATCAGCACGTCGCACTCCTGTTGCTTGACATTGGGTGCATAATTGCCGTGCATGCCCAACATTCCCATATTGAGCGGATAGTCGGAGGGCAAAGCGGAAAGTCCCATCAATGTGCGGCCAGCAGGGATATCGGCTTTCTCAAGAAAAGCCTTGAGTTCCTCATGCGCATCACCCAGCTCCACACCTTGTCCGACAAGGGCAAAGGGTTTCTTGGCGTTGTTGATAATGTCGGCAGCCTCACGCACTGCCTCCTGGCTCACCTTGGGGTAAGGGATGTAAGACCTCACCTTGTCGGCCTTACCGGGCATCCACTTGGCTTTTCCTGTCTGCGCATTGCGCGGAAAATCAAGTACCACGGGACCCGGACGACCGCTGCGTGCGATATAGAAGGCGCGATTGACGGCCCAGGCCACATCTTCCGCCCGCTGTATCTGATAACTCCATTTCGTGATGGGTTGCGCCATTCCCACGAGGTCCACCTCCTGGAAAGCATCGGTTCCCAACGAAGCCACGCCCACCTGTCCGGCAATGACCACAATGGGGGTAGAGTCCATCATGGCATCTGCCACACCCGTGAGTGTATTGGTGGCACCTGGTCCTGAAGTGACAATGGCCACGCCGACTTCACCACTCACACGGGAAAATCCTTCAGCGGCATGGGCAGCAGCCTGCTCGTGACGCACCAGAATGTGGTGAAACCAAGGGTCACGCTTGCGGGTGTAGGTGTAGAGCGCATCATAGACAGGCATGATGGCACCTCCAGGATAACCAAATATAGTGTGCACGTTCTCTTGATAGAGGGCACGCATCAGTATCTCTGCCCCTGTGCATTCCTCGCCAATGCGTATTCCTGCCCAGGGCACTTCTTTCATGTGTTCTTTTGTCATGAGTTTCTTAGTCAATGATTCTCACACCGCCTTTGTCTGCCGAGCTGACACTTTGAGCATAAGCTCTCAAAGCCTTGCTCACCTCGCGTTGGCGGCGCAGAGGCTGCTGCGGACGGGCGGCAAGCTCCTCATCGCTGAGCTTTACGTTAATGGAACGGTTGGGGATATCTATCTCGATGATGTCGCCATCCTTGATCTTGCCGATGTTGCCACCCGAAGCAGCTTCAGGCGAGATGTGCCCGACACTCAGACCACTGGTGCCACCAGAGAAACGCCCGTCAGTAATCAGTGCACATTCTTTGCCCAAGTGGCGGCTCTTGATATAGGATGTGGGATAAAGCATCTCCTGCATACCGGGACCTCCCTTAGGTCCTTCATGGGTGATGACCACGCAGTCGCCCGACTTGACCTTTCCACCCAAGATGCCTTCGCAAGCGTCTTCTTGAGAGTCGAACACAACGGCGGGACCTTCAAAATGCCAAAGCTCTGAAGCAACGCCCGCCGTCTTGACTACACAGCCATCTTGGGCAATGTTGCCAAAGAGCACAGCGAGACCGCCATCTTTGGTGTAAGCGTGTTCGAGGTCGCGGATGCAACCACCTGCACGGTCGGCATCCAGACTAGGCCACTGCTCGTTCTGGCTACCCATCTTCGTGGAGAATTTACGGCCAGGAGCACTATGGTAGATGCGGTCGGCCTCAGCGTCAACGACATCACGCGTAATGTCGTACTTGGCCATCGCCTCATCAAGCGTCAAGCCGTCCACGCGTTTCACATTGCCACGGATCAAGCCGCCCTTGTTCAGCTCATTCAGGATGCCAAGAATGCCACCTGCACGATTGCACTCCTGTACGGAATATTTCTGTGTGTTGGGGGCCAACTTGCAAAGGCAAGGAGCCTTTCGACTCAACTGGTCGATGTCGTTCATCCTAAAATCGACCTGTCCCTCCTGGGCGACAGCCAACAGATGAAGCACCGTGTTGGTGGAACCGCCCATGGCGATATCAAGTGTCATGGCATTGAGGAAGGCATCGCGTGTGGCGATGTTGCGCGGGAGCACGCTTTCGTCGCCATCCTCGTAATAAGCCAAAGCATTCTTCACGATTTGGCGGGCAGCCTGCTTAAAAAGCTCAATGCGATTGGCATGAGTTGCAAGAATCGTTCCGTTGCCAGGAAGCGAGAGTCCGATGGCTTCGGTCAGCGAGTTCATGGAATTGGCTGTGAACATACCTGAGCAACTGCCGCAGCCCGGGCAAGCGCACTGCTCCAACTGTTGCAGGTCATCATCGCTTACCTCATTGTCAGCACCTGCAATCATGGTGGTAACGAGGTCAGCGTTTTGCCCACGCCAAAGGCCTGCCTCCATGGGGCCGCCTGAGCAGAACACAGCGGGGATATTGAGACGCATGGCAGCCATCAGCATACCAGGCGTAACCTTGTCACAATTGGATATGCAAATCATGGCATCGGCCTTATGGGCGTTGACCATGTATTCCACTGAGTCGGCAATAATATCACGCGAAGGCAACGAATACAGCATGCCGTCATGTCCCATGGCAATGCCGTCGTCAATGGCGATTGTGTTGAATTCGGCTGCATAGCAACCCATCTTCTCTATCTCCTGTTTTACAATCTGCCCAATCTCGTGCAGGTGCGTGTGACCGGGCACAAATTGCGTGAACGAGTTGACTACAGCAATAATGGGCTTGCCAAACTGCTCGTGTTTCATGCCTGTGGCGACCCAAAGCGCACGGGCACCTGCCATACGTCTGCCTTCCGTACAGACTGCACTTCTCAATGGATGTTTCATAACTACTTGATCTCTTAATTCCATGCAAAGATACTGACTTTTGGGAAACCATGCAATATATCGGCGCACATTCTTCGCATTTTACGAACAAATTGAAAGAAAAACATCAATAATACGGACAAACGATAACACTATGACACAATTGGGAACGAGATGTGCAATAATAGAAAGCCACATCCTTCCTTACGCTTCACATGGGTACCATCCATGATAAAGATAAGCGTTAAGCTGCATAAGAACCAAGAGATAACTAAGGCTATTGCGGCATTATCACTGAGATGCATGTGAGAAGAATTAAAAAATCCGCTGGTCTTCTCACAGAAAACCAGCGGATTTCATATTTTAGGATGCCCTATTAAATCGGGCAATGCAATTGATGCTTACTTGACGTAGACAACAGCCAGACGGTTAGAAGTGTTGCCCTGAACACCCTTACCAGTAGCCTCGTCAACAACGACACCCTTGCTCTTCAGGTACTTGGCAACCTCATCGGCACGAGCCTGAGAAATCTTGTCGTTGATAGCCTTGCTGCCCTCAGGAGAAGCTGTACCGACAATCTGAACATGGCTGCCTTCCTTAACGCCGTCGAGAGCGGCCTTAGCGTCCTTGGTCAGAGCGCTCTTACCCTGAGCGAAGGTCACGAACACGAGGTTCTCAACGCAAACGTCCTTAGGAGCGGGAGCTTCCTTAACAACCTCCTTGACAATCTCCTTAGGCTTCTTGGCGAGCTCGTTGCGCAGATCGTTGATGGTCTGGTTCAGAGCATCAATTTCACCCTGGTCACGGAGCTGGGCAATTGTGAAGTTGTGGCTGCCGTTGTGGTTCTTGAACTTGTAAATCACACCAGCGTTCAGCTGGAAGAAACTATTGTTGATGTTGTAAGCACCCTGGTTAGCGCTTGAAGAGGCCTTGTAGCCATAATCGTTGTAGACGCTCTCATCGTTAAAGCCGAACATGCCGTTGAACACCCAAGTCACTGAAGGCTCAACATAAATCTGCCACTGCTTCTTGCTGCCAAGATTGAACTGGAAGTCCAGACCAGCCTTAGAAGTCATGCGGTTAATAGCGCGACCGTTCTCTTTGTGCATGAACACATGTCCCCAGCCAATGCCATAGACAGCACCGACCTCGAACAAACGGGGCTCACCCTTGTAACCGGCGAACATGTTGCTCAGGTTCAAGGTTCCGAGCAGAGAGGTGTTCAGAGCGCGGACAGCCAGACGCATAGACTCCCAAGGCTTGTTTGAGAAATAAGCGTTGCTCTCAATAGCCAGACCGAAGACAGGAGTGATGTTCTTACCGATGCGCACGCCAGCGTTGGGGTTGAGGCCCTTCATCCAGCTATGGCCGGTCATCTTTGTGGCGACGCCACCATTAATGCCAACATAAACGTTGTCAAAAGCCTTGCTGCCCTCAACTGTCGTCTGTGCAGACGCAGAAACGGCAACCAAAGCTGCAGCAAACAAAGTAAATAACTTTTTCATACTCTCTAAAAATTAATTATTTATAATTACAATTTGTTTTTACTCTTTCTTTCAGAGTGCAAAGGAACTATTTTTTTTTTAAACATCCAAATTATTTAGCTACAAAAAATTATTTTGTGCTTCAAATTATTGTTTTTCCGCATAAAAACCATGCTGCACGGCCATACGGAGCATATATAAACAAGCGTATCATATTGTTATACACTCTTTTATACGGAAAATTATATGGCATTTCATACTGTGCAAAAGGACATGGAGACAAGAGAAACCACGCAAGGATTGTAGCATCCAGGACTTTCCAAGGAAGCTACTATGCGGCAGTAAAAGTATCAGTTTGACAACGAAAAAGGGGAGGGAAAGACACGAAAGCCCTTCCCTCCCCTACCGAAACATCAGAATGTTATGATTTTCACCATATATGGGTTCAAATCGATGCGTTGGCCCTGTTCTGTTCCACTCACCTCTTCAACTTTCTTGTCGGAAGGTTTTCCGGTAAAGCCTTCCATTCTTGCTCCAGCCGGAATGTCGAGCCCCCGCAAGGAAACCGTGACATTGGCAGGCAAGGCATTGACCAGCTTGACCGTAGTCTTGACGGTCTTGGAGTCTTTCACGACGCTAGCCGCCACACGATATTGCAGCTCAGGACGGACATCCATCTTGGATGCGACATACACATCCCCGCTATGCGTTCCCCACAAGCGCTGGGTGTGGTAGCTGGGTGTCAGACTGGTGATGGTGTCGTTGTTGAAATAGATCATATCGGGGTTCCAGTTAGCATAGCCGTCCTTACACAGTAGCGGTGCATAGCTTGTCATGGACACCACATCGCCGTTGCGCTCAATGGAACATAGGTAAAGAGCCTCCGCCAGGGCGCTCTCCATAGTGCGTGTGCGCGAAGCATACTCGCCGAGATACACCTTGGGTGCCGTGCGATCGTAGTTGTCGTAATAATCCTGGTGGTGCATGAACCATCCCGGGGACTCATAATAATGCTCATCAACAAGGTCAAGAATGTCCTTATGTGCCTTGGCAAATTTCCAGCCTTCTACGTAGTCGGCCGATGGGTCATGGAAGGGTCCCACAGTTCCTATCACCTCGATATCGGGATATTTCTCCTTGATGGCCTTGCAAATCATCTCGTAGCGCTCCTCGAACGTTGTGGAGATGAGATCCTCGTTACCCACGCCCACATATTTCAGTCCAAAAGGAGCAGGATGGCCTGCATCGGCGCGCATCTTGGCCCACTTGGACGTGGCGGGGTCGCCATTTGCCCACTCAATCATGTTGAGAATTTCCTGGCAATAGGCAGGCATATCCTTCATTGGGATGCCCCCCTGCTGTCCACCCATCCCCTCCTTGTCGGGGGCAGAGTTCTGGCAAGGAACACCAGCCGCCAACACGGGGAGCGGCTCTGCGCCGAGGTCTTCGCAGAATTGGAAAAACTCATAGAAGCCCAATCCGCGCGTCTGGTGATAGCCCCAAATATTAAAGTCAGGCTTTCTGTCTTGCAAGGGTCCTACCGTTTCGTTCCAGTGATAGATGTTGTCGATGCCCTGTCCATGACTCATGCAACCACCCGGAAACCTCACAAACCTAGGATGCAACGCTGCAACGGCCTCTGCCAGGTCCTTGCGGAGGCCATGTCCCTTGTAGGTCTCGTGAGGGAAGAGGCTGACCATATCAACATCCACATCACCATCCTTGACAGGAGACAGTGCCAAGCGCACCTGGCCCTTCACTGCCTTCTTGTCAACAAGCAACGGGACAGCATAGCGGTTCCACCCCTGTCCCTCGGTCTTGATTTTCTCCTTGGCATACACCTCACCGTTCTTGCCCAGCAGTTGCACGACGACTTGGTTCTTGCCACCGCTCTCATTGCGTAGGTAGACCGAGAAATCGAACTGTTCGTCGGGGCCAGCCGTAATGCCATCCCACCCTATATTATATAAGGTGTCCTTGGATGCCAGCACCACGTAGTGCGGATTATTCTTGCTCAAGGGCACATCGGTCTTCACGACAATGGGCTTGTTGGACTGCCAAGCGGTCGTGGCATTCCACTCCCTGCGGTCGGCAGGCGTATACTCGAAGTCGCGATTCTGTATCAGTTCGGCATAGAGTCCTCCGTCGGCCGCACGGCTGATGTCCTCAAAAAACACACCGATAAGCTTGTCGCTGATGGTCTTGGTCTGACTGGGATTTACCTGTAGGGATACATCCACATGATTACCAATTGCAGCAAAACGCTTGTCGTCATCGCGCATAGTCTCTCCGCTCAGCTGCGCATCATGGCGTACGGCCGCGAAATACTGGAAGATGTAGTCGAGATGCACTTTGGGCACATCAAACAAATTGCCTTGGAACAACTTACCGTTCACGGTCGCCGTGTCTCTCACCCATGCCGCATCATCGATGGTGCTGAGGTCTGGCGTCTCCGTGAACTTGCGGAAATCCTCCGATGCCTGCACATAGTGCTTCGTGCCATCTTTCGCCTTGTAATAAATGTCAATCGTCCCATCGTCCATCTGGAACATCACAGGGTTCATGACACCTCTCATGAGTGTCTGCGGATAGTCTTGCGGACGCCATGTGACAAGGTCCTCACTGTAAGCGGCCGCAAAACAGGGCGAATTGTCGTTGACGCCAAACAAGAGGCGCCAAGAGCCGTCGGTGGCGTGAAGCACATAAGGGTTGTACATGCGTTTCTGGCTTCCCCACTGCGAATAGTCGGAAGAGCAGAGTTGCCCCACGTCCTGCCATTTCTCGTCATCTGTGAGATAGGCCAGGTGAAGCCCGTCTCTCTCGCCAGGCGAATAGACAAACACTTGGCATGTCGTATCCTTTCCCATAATCTGGCAAGCAGGCAAAGGTTGCTGCTGGGCATGGGCTTGAACTGCCGCCCACGCCGCCAATATCATCCATGTTTTCTTCATGTCTGCTGTTTTAGGTTGGTATCTCTTGCAAAGTTAACATATTTTGCGACAACTGTATACCTTGAAGCGAGAAAAGTGTCGTTCAGCCGACAAGAAGAAAACAAAAAGGCAGGTAGCAATCACTGCCGCCCGCCTTCTAAACTAGAGAGTTATAAAAAAATCAAGTATTATAATATTTGTTCGATGATTTTCATTCCTTCATCCACCGCCTGCATGTTGAGCGGTATAAGGTTATGATGGCGCTCTGGCAAACTCTTGAACAAAGCCTTGTTGAGTCCGTCAGTGCTCACCACGGGGCACACCTTGAGCAATCCGCCCAGCACAATCATGTTGAATACCTTGGCATTCTTCATCTCCGCTGCCTTGTCCATGGCATTGATGCGGTAGATATGGATATCTGTCCTATCCGTGGGATTCATGATGCCGTAGCCATCATAAATGAGGATACCACCCGGCTTCACCTTGTCCGCAAACTTGTCCATCGAAGGCTGGTTGAGGACGATGGCCACGTCATACTTACTTAGGATAGGCGACGAGATGCGGTTGTCGCTGACAATAACCGTCACATTGGCCGTTCCGCCACGTTGCTCAGGCCCATAGGCTGGCATCCATGTCACTTCCTTGTTTTCCATCAGGCCAGAGTAAGCCAATATCTTGCCCATCGAGAGGACGCCTTGTCCTCCAAAGCCTGAAATAATGATTTCCGTTTTCATTCGTCCAATGTATTCTTTAAATCACCCTTGACATACTTCTCAAACATGTGTTCCTCCATCCACTGGTTGGCTTTCACGGGCGAAAGCTTCCAACCGCTGTTGCAGGTAGACACGATTTCGACGAGGCTTGCGCCCTTGCCCTCCATAGAAGCCGTGAACGCCTTCTTGATGGCAGCCTTGGCCTTTCGGATGGCGGCAACGGTCTCCACACTTTGGCGCGTCACGTAGCAGGTGCCGTCGAGATGGGCAGCCACCTCGGTGATATTGAGCGGATAACCGTGTATCTTCGGGTCACGGCCGTAGGGACAGGTCGATGTCTTTTGTCCGATAAGTGTCGTGGGGGCCATCTGCCCGCCAGTCATGCCATAGATGGCATTGTTGATGAAGATGATGGGAATGTTCTCTCCACGATTGAGTGCATGGATGGTCTCACACGTACCAATGCAGGCCAAGTCGCCGTCACCCTGGTAGGTGAAGACGAGACGGTCGGGCCACAGGCGTTTGATGGCCGTAGCCACGGCGGGTGCGCGTCCGTGTGCAGCCTCCTGCCAGTCAATGTCGAGATAGCGGTAGGCAAAGACGGCACATCCCACGGGGCACACACCCACAGTCTTCTCAGCCATGCCCATTTCCTCGATAACCTCTGCAACAAGTTTGTGGACCACTCCATGAGAACAGCCCGGGCAGTAGTGCATCGGGGTATCATTCATCAGTTCCGGTTTCTTGTAGACAAGATTTTCCGGCGCAATTATATCGTTTGCCAT
>CAVDNW010000051.1:0-15866 GCA_963610435.1 Oscillospiraceae bacterium
TGGCCGCACATACCATTCACGCCGATTCGCATATCCGTCGGGGTTTGCGACATAACCATCCTATTATCCTCGTTAATATTGAACATTGCAATTTTTGGTGCAAAGTTCGGGATTAAAAATGATTGCTACAAGTCGGCTTATTTCGGATGGTTACATAAAAGAGCCACTTTTCCACTACCATATACAGGCAGTAGAAGAGTGGCTTTTCTTTGTGTATAGACAAACTGTTAGTCTGTCTTATTAATATTCTTCCCAAGATTTTATGTCGACATCCTGCAAGTCTAAGGTACAGAAAGCATGAATGAATGCAGAGGCCAGTCTGCTGTTGGTAATCAACGGTACGTTCAGGTCGACGGCCGCACGGCGAATCTTGTAGCCATTAGTCAATTCGTGAGGTGTCAAATCCTTCGGAATGTTGACAACCATGTCAATCTTCTTTTCGTGGAGTAGGGTCATAGCCTGAGGTTCTTTACCCTCGTCCGACGGCCAATAGACCATGGTATTAGTGACGTTGTTCTCGGAGAGATATTTGCTCGTTCCTCCGGTGGCATAGAGCTCATATCCATTCTGAAGCAGCTCTCTGGCTGCGTCAAGCATCTCTGCTTTTTGTTTTGCGCTTCCTGTTGACAGGAGCACCGTGTGCTTTGGGATGCGATGGCCAACAGAGAGCATGCTTTTCAGCAATGCTTGATTGGTGTCGTCTCCCAAGCAGCCTACCTCACCTGTAGAGCTCATGTCAACGCCCAAGACGGGGTCGGCTTTCTGCAAGCGATTGAAGCTGAACTGTGAAGCCTTAATGCCCACGTAGTCGAGATCGAAAAGGTTCTTTTTGGGTTTCTCCACAGGTACGCCCAGCATGACCTTTGTGGCCAAGTCGATGAGGTTGAGCTTCAGTACTTTGCTGACGAACGGGAACGAGCGGCTAGCCCGGAGGTTACACTCAATGACCAATATATCGTTGTCGCGAGCCATAAACTGGCAGTTGAATGGACCAGAAATGTGTAGCTCCTCGGCAATCTTACGAGCAACACGCTTAATGCGTCTCACCGTCTCCACATACAATTTCTGCGGGGGGAACTGGATGGTGGCATCGCCCGAGTGGACACCAGCAAACTCTATATGCTCTGAGATGGCATAAGCCAACACCTCTCCATTTCGTGCCACGGCATCGAATTCGATTTCTTTTGCGTTCTCCACAAATTTCGACACCACCACGGGATGATCTTCGCTGACATTGGCTGCCAATTGGAGGAAACGCTCTAGTTCCTCCTTGTTGGAGCAAATATTCATTGCTGCACCCGAAAGCACATAGCTGGGACGAACCAGTACAGGGAATCCCACACGGTCCACAAACTTGTCGATGTCCTGCATGCTTGTCAGTGCACTCCACTCCGGTTGGTTTATGCCGTTTCGAGTCAGCATACTTGAGAACTTGGCGCGGTCCTCAGCATTGTCGATATCTTTGGCTGACGTTCCAAGGATGGGCACGTTCTCAGCGTCAAGATGCATGGCCAAGTTGTTAGGTATCTGTCCGCCCGTTGACACAATGACGCCATGAGGATTTTCCAGTTCAATGATGTCCATGACACGCTCGAATGTCAATTCATCGAAATAGAGGCGATCGCACATGTCATAGTCGGTCGACACGGTCTCGGGATTGTAGTTAATCATGATGCTTCGGTACCCCTGTTTGCGGATAGTATTGAGCGCCTGTACACCGCACCAGTCGAACTCCACCGACGATCCGATACGATAAGCCCCCGAACCAAGCACAATGACCGACTGTCTGTCGGTGCTGAAGCAAATATCGCTCTTAACGCCAGCGTAGGTGACATAGAGATAATTGGTCTGTGCGGGATACTCGGCTGCGAGTGTGTCGATCTGTTTGACGACAGGAAGGATACTAAATGACTTACGCTGTCGGCGCACCACGAGCATGGCCTGATGCATGTTACCCATTTCGGTTTCGAGTCCGATGGCACGGGCAATTTGGAAATCGGTGAAGCCATAGACCTTGGCCTCGCGCATCAATTCGCGGTCTAGCGTATTGATATTCTTTGCCTTAAGTTTCTCATCGATGTCGATGATGTGCTTAAGCTTATAGAGGAACCACTTGTCGATCTTGGTTAAGTCGTGTATTTGGTCTATCGTGTAACCCTTGTGCATGGCCTTCGATATAACGAAAACGCGCTTGTCGGTTGGCTCGCAGAGAGCCTCGTCGATGTTGGGGATTTCCAACTCCTTGTTCTCTACAAATCCATGCATTCCCTGTCCGATCATGCGAAGTCCTTTCTGCAAGGCCTCCTCAAAATTGCGTCCGATGGCCATTACCTCACCAACGCTCTTCATCGATGAGCCGAGTTCCTTGTCTACGCCTCGGAATTTACTTAGGTCCCATCTTGGTATTTTGCAGACCACATAATCTAGTGCAGGCTCGAAGAAGGCACTGGTGGTCTTGGTCACCGAGTTCTTCAGTTCGAAGAGCCCATAGCCCATGCCCAACTTGGCCGCCACAAAGGCTAGAGGATAACCTGTAGCCTTGGAGGCAAGCGCCGAACTTCGGCTCAATCGGGCGTTAACCTCAATCACGCGATAATCCTCGCTATTGGGATCAAAAGCATACTGGACATTGCATTCACCGACGATACCGATGTGTCTGACGATGCGGATGGAGAGGTCTCTCAACTTATGATACTCCGAGTTGGTGAGCGTCTGCGAAGGGGCGATGACGATACTCTCGCCCGTGTGGATGCCCAGGGGATCGAAGTTTTCCATGTTGCACACAGTGATGCAGTTGTCGAAACGGTCACGCACTACCTCATACTCTATTTCCTTCCAACCTTTCAAGCTCTTTTCCACCAGCACTTGCGGTGAGAACGAAAAGGCCTTCTCGCAGATTTTCTGTAAATCTGCGTCGTTGTCGGCAAAGCCAGAGCCAAGTCCGCCGAGGGCGTATGCTGCACGCACGATGACGGGATAGCCCAGGTCGTTGGCAGCTTTCTGAGCCTGCTCCATGTTCTCGCAAGCCTCACTCTTGATGGTTTTGACCTTGATTTCGTCAAGTTTCTCAACAAAGAGCTCGCGGTCTTCTGTGTCCATGATGGCCTGCACCGGTGTACCAAGCACCTTGACGCCATACTTCTCAAGGATGCCTTGCTCATAAAGTTCAACGCCGCAATTGAGCGCCGTCTGTCCTCCAAAGCTCAAGAGTATGCCATCGGGCTTTTCCTTTTGGATAACGCGTTCTACAAAATGGGGTTGTACAGGCAGGAAATAGATGTGGTCAGCCACACCCTCTGAGGTCTGCACGGTGGCAATGTTTGGGTTAATGAGCACCGTCTCCACGCCTTCTTCGCGCAGGGCCTTCAAGGCTTGCGAGCCAGAGTAGTCAAATTCGCCAGCCTCGCCGATTTTAAGGGCTCCTGAGCCCAAGAGGAGGACTTTCTTTATGTTAGGGTCTTTCATGAGTTATCTTTAATTACGTTAGTTGCTCAAGCATTCAATGCCTCAATAAACTTGTCGAACATGAACATGGTGTCCACGGGTCCACTGCATGCCTCGGGATGGAATTGGGAGGTGAACCAGGGGTTATTCTTGTGGCGGATGCCTTCATTGCTTCCGTCATTCATGTTGATAAATAGTTCGGTCCACTCGCTGCCTAGTGTCTTGCTGTCGACAGCGTAGCCGTGGTTTTGCGAGGTGATATAACACTTGTCTGTTCCCACGAGTCTCACAGGCTGGTTGTGGCTTCTGTGTCCATATTTCAACTTGTAAATTGTGGCACCAGCTGCCTTTCCAAGTAATTGGTTGCCCATGCAGATGCCGCATATGGGCTTTCGGCTGAGACTCATTTGCTTCTTTATGATGTCAACAGCGTCCTGGCAGGTGTCGGGGTCTCCAGGGCCATTGGCAAGAAACAGTCCGTCAAAATCCATGTTGGTATAGTCATAATTCCACGGCACGCGGATGACCTCCACGCCGCGCTCGATGAGGCACCTGATAATGTTGGCCTTCACGCCACAATCGACGAGAACCACCTTTTTGCCGACTCCCTCATTGTATCGAATAATGTCCTTGCACGACACCTTGTCCACGAAGTTGACACCCTCGTAGTTGGCCTCAGGCACCTCGGGGTCGTTGTCGAAGATGATCTTGCCCATCATCACGCCATGCTCACGGAGCACTTTGGTCAACTCGCGCGTGTCAATGCCTGTGATGCCAGGCACCTTCTCGCGCTTGAGCCAGTCTGCCAAACTCTCGGTAGCGTTCCAGTGGCTATACTGCTCGCTATAGTCGGCACATATCATGGCAGCCACATAGATTTTGTCACTCTCCATGAACCGGGGTAGTGTATTGGCCTCAAACGTGAATGGGGGGACACCGTAATTGCCTACTAAAGGAAAGGTGAACGTCAATATCTGACCAGCGTAAGAGGGGTCCGTGAGCGACTCGGGATAGCCCATCATGGCCGTGTTGAACACCACTTCACCGGCAACAGGTTTCTCATAGCCGAATGACATGCCATGGAAGCGTGTACCATCAGATAGCACCAAGGTTACTTTCTTCATCTTCTTATCGTTGTTTTTCTGATTTTCTCAATTGTTCAAATGTAATCAATAATATTCAAAGTATGCGTCAGGGAAGTGAAAAACGGATTATTTCCACTTTGTGTCCACGAAATTGACGAAAGCCTGATTGCACAAACGTGTTCCGCCAGGCGTTGGATAGTGTCCGGTGAAGTACCAGTCTCCCTTGTGGTTAGGTATGGCCGAATGAAGGCCATCGATGCTTTGGAATACAATCTCGATGGGCGTCGTCATGCCCTCTGGTCGCAGCATTTCCACAATTTTTTTGTTAATCTCGTCAACCGTGAACGGCTTGTAGACATCACGTACACAGTTACGCATCTCACCGACGGGCTTCTTCAGTTCTGCCTTGCAAGCCTCGTAGGTATCGAGAATCACATGCTCCATACCTCGGTCCCTGAGCAGGGCCACTGTGGCGTGGAAGACACAGAACTCCTCTAGGCGCGCCATGTCGATGCCGTAGTAGTCGGGGTAGCGTATCTGTGGCGCTGAGCTCACCATGACGATTTTCTTCGGATGAAGGCGGTCAAGGATGTGCAGAATACTCTCTTTCAGGGTTGTGCCTCGCACAATGCTATCATCGATAATCACGAGGTTGTCAACTCCATCCTGCAGGCTACCGTATGCAACATCGTAGACGTGGGCAGCCAGGTCGTTGCGTGCGTTACCCTCAGTAATGAATGTTCGTAGCTTGATGTCTTTCCAAGCCACCTTTTCAGAACGTACATAGTCGTGAAGAATCTCCTCCAGTTCCTCATGGGTCGGCATATGTCCTAACGCCTCAATGCGCTTGATCTTCTGTTCGTTCAAGTAATGCTTGAAGCCGTGAAGCAAGCCGTAGAAAGCCACCTCTGCCGTGTTGGGGATAAACGAGAACACTGTGTGTGTAATGTCATGTCCGATGGCCTCCAGTACTTGTGGGGTGAGCTGTTCACCCAACTTCTTTCGTTCGCGGTAGATGTCTTGGTCGGAACCCCGCGAGAAATAGATGCGCTCAAACGAGCAGGCGCTGTCGCCTCTTTGTTCGAGGATGCGCTTGACGGCCACTTCGCCGGTGCTGCGCACAAGCAAGGCGCAACCGGGCTGTAACTCTTGTATGTCACTATACTCCAGGTCGAACGTGGTTTGGAGCACTGGACGTTCGGATGCCAAGATTACAATCTCGTCGTTTCGGTAATAATATGCGGGGCGTATTCCCCATGGGTCACGCATGGAGAACATCTCGCCGCTTCCTGTCAAGCCGCAGACGACATAGCCGCCATCAAAGTCGGCCATCGTGCTCTTTAGTACATTTTCCATCTGCACATGATGGTCGATGTAGTCGGTGATAGCCTCGTGCTTTAAGCCCTGTTGCTGTGCCTCGGCGAAGTTGCGTTCTACCTCACGGTCGAGGCGGTGTCCCATAGCTTCCATCATTATGTAGCTGTCGCTATAGATGCGTGGACACTGGCCTTGGCGGGTGAGCTTTTGGAACACTTCGTCGACATTGGTCATATTGTAGTTGCCACAGAGACAGAGGTTCTTGGCTTTCCAATTGTTTCGGCGTAGGAAAGGGTGCACGTACTTCAGGCCGCTCTTGCCCGTTGTCGAATAGCGCAGATGGCCCATGTAGAGCTCGCCGGCAAAGGGCATCTCCTGATAATCGAAATCGGTGCTGTCGCCGCAAAAACGACGTGCCTCCACAATCTGGCTGCGTGCTGCACTCATGATTTCTGTAATAGCGCTGGAACCTTCGGCGCGTTCGCGGAACATGTATTCATGTCCGGGCTGCGTGTGGAGTTTCACTGACGCCATACCCGCACCTTCCTGTCCGCGGTTGTGTTGTTTCTCCATCATGAGGTACAACTTATTGAGGCCATACATCCATGTGCCGTATTTCTGTTGGTAATAACTCAGCGGCTTAAGTAGCCTGATCATCGCCACGCCACAATCCTCGTGAATATCTCTATCCATAATGTTTTACAATAACTGAAACAAACGCTAATTAATAAAAAAGATTGAAATACAAAGAAACTCAAACTATGTGAAATTCTTCATATTCCAATCTTGCTATATCATATCTTTCAATTTCCACTCAATTGTTAATTCCTTAAGATGTTGAACAACAACGATGTCAAGGAAGTGACTATACCGATAAAAGAGAACCAAATGGTGGTGCTGCTACCGATGGCCGAGTTCTTGGCTTTCACGGAGTTGGGTTCCACGTATACTATGTCGTTCTGTTGAAGGTAATAGTATGGAGAGTTAATGATGTTTGCATCATTAAGGTTGAGGCGGTGGGCGTGCTTTTCGCCGTTAGCGTCCTCACGGATGAGTAGTACGTTGTCGCGCTTACCGTAGATAGTGAGGTCGCCTGCCTGGGCAATGGCCTCTATGATGCTCATTTTTTCTGTCGAAACAGGCTTTACTCCAGGCTGGTTAACCTCGCCTGTTACCGTTACGCGGTAGCTGGCCATTCGCACAGTGACGATAGGGTTCTCCTTGTCTGAGAGATAGGGCTTCACCTTGCCTTTGATGAGGTCCTCACACGCAGTCTTGGTTAGTCCGGCTACGTGAAGCGATCCGACAACGGGGAAACTTATATTGCCTTCGTTGTCAACCAGATAGCCTTGCAGGGAGCCCGTGCCGCTGGTGGACAGTTGGCCGCTGGTTCCCACGGTATTGCTCACAGTGAGGTTGAAAGGTGCCGATGCAGCGGGATTCGTGGTAATGACGGTGATGGTCAGCATGTCCTTGGGCATGATGCGAGCATCGTAGAGACCACGTGAGGCCGCTAGGCTGATGGTGTCAATGTTTTGGAAATAAGCAACTTTCTTGCTGCTTGAACAACCACCGACCAAGATGACCATTGCCAGCAAAACGAATGGGAGAAGTAGTTTCTTCATATTAAAAACTTGACTATTAACTTCTGAATTCTTTTGCAAAATTACGATATATTTTTGAAAGCTACAAGCAAATGAGTGAAAAATGCAAGTAAATCTGCACTGACGAAAGAGTTCCGATTACGAGGTTTGGGATAAAAGACAATCCCCCTCAGATTCGTTGTACTTGTTTGACGCCCTTCACGGTTTTGAGTTTCTTGATGAGTGACTGCAGACGTGTCGTATCCTCTAATTGCACTACAAGATTGCCAGAGAACAGGCCATCGTGGCTGTCGATGTTGATGGCTCGCATGAGAATCTTTTCATCTTTAGAGATGATGTTGCTGATGTTGGAAATGATGCCGATGTCATCGTTGCCAATCACTCTCAATGTGATGGCATACTGTGAAGTTCCCTTTCCGCTCCAGCGCGCACGCACGATTCTATAGCCGAAGCGCCTGCGCATTTCGGGAGCGTTGGGACAGTCCGTGCGATGGATCTTGATGCCACCGCCGGCTGTAACAAATCCGAAAATCTTGTCGCCATAGATGGGATGACAGCAAGCCGCCAACTGGTAGTCGATGCCTTTAAGGTTGCGGTCTATGGTGAGCACGTCATCACTTTGGTAGGCGAGTTCTTCTTCGGGGTTTTCATACTCAAACTCTTCTGCTGATCGTGCCTCGTGCTCCTTGCCGTGGTTCTCCTGATGGGTACGCAACTCCAAATATTTTTCGATCACGTCGTTGGGTTCAAGCTTTCCGTCAGCTATTTGCTTGTAGAAGTCTGACACCTCCTTGTATCCCATTTTTTTGACGAGATGTCCCATGATGCTCTCGTCTATCACGATCTTCCTATTCTTGAACCTGCGTTCCAGCAGTTCCTTCGCAAACAAGCCATCCTTCGCTTGCGTCTCCTTCAGAGCCAGCCTGATTTTTGAGCGGGCCTTAGACGTGGTGGCTACGTTGAGCCAGTCCCGTTTGGGCGTTTGGTTGTTTTGGGTGATAACTTCGACGGAGTCGCCCGAGTGGAGAACCTCACGCATGGGCACTACTTTGCCGTTGACACGTCCGCCCACACATCTATTGCCGATTTTGGAGTGGATGCGGTAGGCAAAATCGAGGACTGTTGCGCCTGCTGGGAATTTGAAGAGGTCGCCTTTTGGCGTGAAAACATACACCTCTTCAGGAGCGAGTGACATTTTGAAGCGGTCCATCACCTCCAGATTGTCGCCAGCTTCGAGTGCCGCCCTGATGCTTGCCAACCATTCGTCCATCTGTCCTCCGCCTTTGATGCCCTTGTAGCGCCAGTGTGCCGCCAGGCCATGCTCGGCTATGTCATCCATGCGCTCTGTACGTATCTGCACCTCTACCCATTTGTTCTCTGGGCCGAGCACTGTGATATGCAGGCTCTCGTAGCCGTTTGACTTAGGTACTGACAGCCAGTCGCGTAATCGTTTGGGGTTCGGCTGATACATGTCTGTGACAAAGGAATAGACTTGCCAGCACTGCTGTTTCTCCAGTTCGAGAGGTGAATCGAGTATGATGCGGATAGCAAACAAATCGTATATACCTTCGAATCCGCACTTCTGCTTCTTCATCTTTTGCCAGATGGAGTGGATAGACTTGGTGCGTCCCTTCATATGGAATTTCAGTCCGGCTGCCGTTAGCTTTTCTTGTATAGGAGTGATAAAGCGCTCGATAAAGGCATCACGCGACCGCTTAGTGGCGTTCAGCTTGTCCTTAATCATGTAGTAGGCGTCGTGCTCCAGGTATTTGAGGGATAGGTCTTCGAGCTCGCTCTTCAGTGTGTAGAGCCCAAGCTTGTGTGCCAAGGGTGCATAGAGGTAGCTGGCCTCTTCCGCCACTTTATGGCGTGCCGTGTCTTGTGCGACATCGCGTATCTGCCGCATGATATTCACTCGGTCAGCTATCATGATGAGAATGACGCGCATGTCCTCCGCAAAACTCAGCAGCAAATTACGGAAATTTTCGCTCTCGATGATGGGACTCTTTTCATATAGCTTCTGTATCTTTACCAATCCTTTGATGATACGCGCCACATTGTCCCCAAACAAGTGCTCGATTCCTTTCTGGTCGTTCTCATCGGCCATGCTGCCATAGAGCAATGTAGCGATGACTCCGTCGCGCCGCATGCCAATCTCGTCTACGGCAATGAGGGCCGTTTGCAGTGCAGTGAGAATGGGGTTGAGGCCAAACACGTCGCGATGCACATGTCCGTCTAACATGGTTTGGCGGATGTATTTGCGAATGTTTTGCTCATCTTGATCTTCCAAAGAGTTGCCGATGGCCTTACGCAGATGCTGGACAATTTGAACAGACGTCCGGGCTTCCTCTGGTGTGAATGTGAATTTTTCTTCCATGGGCATTTTGCTTATTTGTGTATATGTTGTCAATCTCTCTTCATGCAAAGTTATGAAAAAAATGAAGATGCGAAGAAAAGGAAGTAACAAAAAAATTGTTAACTTTGCATTGTGAGACTTTTCATCCGCCTCTGCAGTCACGTCTTGTACAAGGCCATGAGCCTATATAAATGCTGGATAGTGATGGGAACAAGGCGTTTTATGTTGAAAGCAAAATTTATCAAGATAGGATTTTTATGGGAAAAATAGCTTTGATTACAGGTGCGACGAGTGGGATAGGGGAGGCCTGTGCCCGCCGTTTTGCTCAGGGTGGTTACGATGTTATTCTTACTGCGCGACGCGAAGATCAACTTCGAAAGATAGCCGACAGCCTGTCAGGTGGGAATGCAAAGGTGCATACGTTGGCTTTCGACGTGCGTGACCGTGCTGCGGCTCGCGCTGCGTTGGATACTTTGCCTGAAGCTTGGCGTGAGATTGACGTACTAGTTAATAATGCTGGCTTGGCCCGAGGGCTCGAGCCTCTCTACGAAGGTGACTTTGACGACTGGGATCAGATGGTTGATACCAATGTGAAAGGTGTGCTGACGATGATTCGCCTTGTGGTGCCGGACATGGTGAAGCGAAATCGAGGACACGTAATCAACATCGGCTCGGTGGCTGGTGATGCAGCCTATGCTGGTGGCAATGTTTATTGTGCAACCAAGTCGGCCGTGAAAACCATCACCGACGGCCTGCGTATCGATGTAGCAGACAGTTGTGTCCGAGTGACGAATGTGAAGCCAGGACTGGTGGAAACAAACTTCTCCAAAGTTCGGTTCCATGGTGATGAGCAGCGTGCCCAGCATGTCTATGCGGGCATAGAGCCCCTTACAGGTGACGACATTGCTGATGTGTGCTTCTATGCTGCGCAAGCTCCGGCTCATGTGCAGATTGCAGAGGTGCTGGTGTTAGCCACCCATCAAGCCAGTGGCTCGTTCATCAAGCGCAAAGGTTGATAGGGGCCTGGTTAAGCGCGGGCGTAAAACCGGACAGTTCTAGAATGTAAAGAGGCAGAACTGTGCTTTGATAATCAAAGTTGTTTTTATTATATTTGTTATTGATTATGGGCATCTTATATATTGTACCCACGCCAGTAGGCAACATGGAAGATATGACGCTTCGGGCCATCCGCGTCTTGAAGGAGGCCGATTTGGTACTGGCTGAGGACACGCGCACATCGAGTGTGTTGCTCAATCATTTCGATATCCACAACCGTTTGATGTCGCACCATAAATTCAATGAACACGGCACATCCCTAGCTGTTGTCAACAGACTCTTAGCTGGTGAAACAATAGCACTGGTCAGTGACGCTGGGACGCCGGGTATCAGCGACCCGGGCTTTTACTTGGTGCGCGAGGCTGTCAAGTCGGGTGTCACGGTTCAGACTTTGCCTGGGGCTACGGCATGCATACCCGCTTTGGTGTCTTCTGGTCTGCCTTGCGACAGGTTCATCTTTGAAGGCTTTTTGCCGCAGAAGAAGGGTCGTCAGGCTCATCTCGACAGCCTGAAGGGGGAGTTGCGTACCATGATTTTCTATGAGTCTCCATATCGGCTGGTAAAAACACTCAAGCAATTTGCTGAGACCTTCGGTAATAATCGGCAAGTGAGCGTGGCTCGCGAGGTGTCGAAAGTACATGAAGAGCACGTGCGTGGAACGCTCGAAGAGGTAATAGCCCACTTTGAAGCGCATGAGCCAAAGGGTGAAATTGTGATTGTGTTGGCAGGCAGTGGAGACCAAAACATGTCCGGTGGCCGAGGTTCACGCAATGGCAAGGAATCCGCTGAGAAAAGCAACGAAGAGATCTTGCACGAGATGCTCTATGGGAAAAAGAAAAGTTAGCTCGAACAGTCTCACTTAAAGCGACAGAATATGAGAACATGGTTGATGGCATCCGCTATTGTGTTGTTGTGTGCTTGCATGGCTGGTTGCGGGGAGAAACACGCTCGGCAAACTGCCTACCAAAGGGTGGCGTCTAACGATTCGTTGGGGCAGATAATAGCCCAACGCGACGATGAAATAAATGACATGATGGCCACGCTAAATGATATCCAAGTTTGTTTCAGGGAGATTAATGAAGCCGAAGATAAGGTGAAATTGGTCAAAAATGGTGAAGGAGCCGACAAGGCTAAGCAGATACGCGAGAACATTAAGTTTATCTCAAGCCGAATGGATGAGAACCGGGCGCTAATTAAGAAGTTGCAGGCGCAGTTAAGAACAAGTAGCTTCAAGGGCGACGAGATGAAGAAGATTATCAATAATATGTTGACTCAGCTCAATGACAAGGACAAACAGTTACAGCAACTGCGTGTAGAATTAGATGCCAAGGATATCCATATTGCAGAATTGGACGAGACTATTAACAATCTTAATAGCAATGTCTCTGATCTACAGACAGAGACAGAGGAAAGGGCACAGACCATCAGCAATCAAGACAAGTTGCTCAACACGGCATGGTTTGTATTCGGCACTAAGAAAGAGCTGAAGGAACAGCGTATTATAGTGGACGGAAAAGTGTTGCAGTCAAATTTCAACCATAACTATTTCACCAAGATAGATATCCGCGTAACCAAGGATATCAAACTCTATTCCAAGTCTGTCACCCTTCTTACGAGTCATCCTAATGGGAGCTATATTCTGCAACGTGATGCTACTCAGCAATATGAGTTGCGTATCACCAATCCCCAGCAATTCTGGAGCACTAGCAAATATTTGGTCATGGTGGTCAAGTAGGCAGAGGCAACAAACTACTCAAGTTTGGAATTTAGTTTAGAAAGCGCAATAGTGTGGTAGATTAGCTGTAGGTAAGGTTACCTCACAAAAATCCGAAGTTAAGTAAAATGGCGAACAAAAAACCTTCTCAGAATCGCATATTTGCAATCACATGCATGTTTCGTTGCAAATACGCGATTCTGAGAAGTGTTTGCGCAAAATCTTGATTTTCCGATTGTTACAAACGATAGACAGAAAACTCAAATGCCATGCGCACTTCTGCTCTTGCGAAAGGTGCCGTATCAAGCATTGACAGATGCCGTATCGACTCTGCATAAGTGTCGCACCGAGCGTCAATGAGGTGTCAGTCGCAACATGATTCGCCGTCTTTTGAAGCGTTCCTTCTGTCTGCCAGCGTCATTTTCGCTGCCGATTCTCCCTTTCGCTGCCCTGAAAGCATATTGCTGCGCTCCAGATTTGGGTTCCCGCATCACCTTGTTTTTTCAGAAATCATACGACAAATGGTGTATCCATTAAGAGCCATCGAGCGTTTTGTGACCATAAAAGGTAAATCTGCAACTTGAGTAAACTATCTTTTTGACTGGAAAAAATGCTGCATCATGTTCCGACAATCTTCTTCGAGTATGCCCGACGTCACACAACACTTGGGATGAAGCGCCTGTGGGGCTAAGCGTTGGTATCCTCGTTTTTCGTCTGTCGCGCCAAACACCACCCTTCTTATCTGTGCCCAACCGATGGCACCAGCACACATAACGCAAGGTTCCACGGTGACATACAATATACAATCGGCCAGGTATTTGCCGCCCATGAGGTTTGCTGCAGCCGTAATGGCTTGCATCTCGGCATGGGCTGTGACATCGTGCAGGGTTTCTGTCAAATTGTGAGCGCGCGCAATGACCCTGCCGCGAGAAACAATGACGGCTCCGATTGGTATCTCGCCTTCCTCTAAGGCTAGTTGAGCTTCACATAGGGCCATGCGCATGAAATGCTCATCGCTTTGTTGTTGATGGGTGGGTGGCATACAGATTAATTTTTAGCAAAAGTACGAATTTTATTTTGATGAGTAATTGCTTTTTGCTATTTTTGCATGAAAATAAACTAAGACAATATGGCCGAACATAATGACTTGGGAAAGTGGGGTGAGGAATATGCCGCCATCTATCTTCAAAATCAAGGTTACATCATCATGGATCGCGACTGGAGATATGGACGCAGCAAGAGTGACATCGACATTGTCTGCAAAACGCCCGACATGAGAACCGTGGTGTTTGTTGAGGTGAAGACGCGTTCACATGAGGAAATCATGGCACCGGAAGACGCTGTCAACGTTCAAAAGGTGCGTCGGTTGGGTAGGGCTGCAGACCATTATGTGAAAATGTATAACATCGTTGAGGAACTGCGTTTCGACATTTTTACCATCATTGGCCGTAAAGATAGCTGCAATATTAAAATTAATCACATAGAGCATGCGTTCAATCCACTCCTTGTATAAGATGCTTGTTTCCAAGGACAAGCCGAAAGATTACCTGTTGTTAGAAATGGAGGAGACAGACAGTACGAATCTGCATGTGCGTGAATTGGCGCAAACCCAAGGGCAAACGGAAACTCGCCCAGTAGTGCCTGTGGTGGTACTGTCGACCGATTACCAGACGGCAGGGCGTGGTCAAGGCTCCGCCACATGGGAAAGTGAACGTGGAAAGAATCTGTTATTTTCTGTCTTGATTCATCCGACGAGAGTTCCCCTTGGACGGCAATTCTTGCTCTCGATGATGGGCGCTTTGGCAATCAAAGAGGCCCTGCAAGATTATGTGGGCGACGACTTGACGTTGAAGTGGCCCAATGACATTTATTGGAAAGACCGGAAAATTAGTGGTACACTCATTGAGACCTCGCTTTCGGGAGGACATATTAAGGATTGTGTGTTCGGTTTTGGAATCAACGTGAACCAATCTTCGTTTTCTTTGGCATTGCCCAATCCTGTTTCCCTGTCCCAGATTGTCGGACACGAGGTGGATCGGAAAAGATTGCTGCATAGCGTCATGACATCATTTGTCAAGTACTTGAAATTGATGGAAGAGGGCGGGTATGCCGACATATCAGTCTTGTACCATGAGGCTTTATATCGCAAGCATGGCTTCTACACCTATCAAGACAGGAATGGAACCTTTGAGGCCGCAGTGGTTGAGGTGGAAGACAACGGCCATTTGGTACTGCGCGATCGTGAGGGACGTATCCGGGAATATTCCCTCAAGGACCTACAATTCATAATTTAGCATTTTAAGAATAACTTTTCAGCATCAAGTTTATCATTCAGTAACACTATGGCAAGATTTAATCGTATACTTCTTAAGTTGTCAGGCGAGAGCCTGATGGGAAAACAGAGTTATGGCATAGACCCTGAGCGCTTGGCCGATTACGCCCGCCAGATTAAGGAAATCCATGATATGGGCACTCAAGTGGGTATTGTTATTGGCGGCGGTAACATTTTCCGCGGCTTGACGGGGTCTCAGAAGGGGTTTGATCGTGTGAAGGGCGATCAGATGGGTATGTGCGCAACGGTTATCAATTCGTTGGCACTCAGTTCTGCACTTGGTGCCATTGGCGTGAAAACCAAGGTCATGACAGCCATCCGAATGGAACCCATTGGTGAATTTTATAATAAGTGGAAGGCTGTTGAGGCTCTAGAGGATGGATATGTATGTATTTTCTCTGCTGGTACGGGCAATCCTTATTTTACGACGGATACAGGAAGTTCACTTCGTGGTATTGAGATTGAGGCAGATGTGATGCTGAAAGGTACACGGGTGGATGGTGTTTACACTGCTGATCCAGAGAAAGACCCATCGGCCGAAAAATTCACAAAGATTACTTACCAAGAGGTATTGAAGCGCGGCTTGAAAGTGATGGATCTCACCGCCATTTGTATGTGCCAGGACAACCACCTTCCCATCTATGTCTTCAATATGGATGTGCTCGGTAATCTGAAGAAGGTGCTTGACGGAGAGGAGATTGGAACGCTGGTGTACTAAGTGCTTCTCATTCTTTCAGTATCAGCTAGAATGGGCTATGCGATAAGACTACTTTGAGCCGCTAATCGCATGGCCCTTTCCATTGACAGTGACTTTGCTACTCTGTTAGCGTTTCTCGACTTTATTTTAAATTATGCAATGGCTAAATAACAAAAAACGAGAAGCATTTACTCTTCTCGTTTAAAGCGGTGCGTACGAGATTCGAACTCGTGACCTCCTGCGTGACAGGCAGGCATTCTA
>CAVDNW010000052.1:0-15780 GCA_963610435.1 Oscillospiraceae bacterium
CAGTCTTAATATCCATATTTGTAACTATTTGATTTTCACCTATAAAGATACAAATTTTTTATTAGATTGCCAACTTTTTTACTCACTTTTTATGACTTTCTTATCCCGAACTGAGGTATTTTTTAATCCGTTTTTGCCCCCCTGTCTGTCGGGGCATAAGCTTTTTGCCAAGGTGCCGTTCAGCTTGCCCTAGGCTATGTGCTTACTGGACATTCTTGCTGGCGCAAGCAACAAATTCGAGGGCAGCCCGTTTTGTCTAAATCCGAAACTTGAGTTAATTTAGTCAGATAGCGGGTTTCTTTGCCATTTTGCATTTTTACACCTTATATTATTTGTGGATATGCGAAATATTTAGTAATTTTACACCTTGAAAATAGCCCCCAAACGCCTCAGAGCGCGTAAAAACGGCTTTAAATCGAATTTTTAATAAAATCAAAGATACGAAATGGACGAAAATCAGACGATCGATCAGGATCGGATTATGAAAGTCAACATTGAGGAAGAAATGAAGTCCTCCTACATCGACTATTCGATGTCGGTGATAGTGTCTCGTGCCCTTCCCGATGTGCGCGATGGTTTCAAACCTGTCCACCGGCGCATCCTTTACGGTATGCTTGGGCTGGGAAACACCAGCGACAAGCCCTACAAGAAGTGCGCCCGCGTGGTCGGCGAAGTGCTCGGTAAGTATCACCCCCATGGTGACAGTTCAGTCTACGGTGCGCTCGTCAGAATGGGCCAGGACTGGAACGTGCGCTATAAGCTGGTGGACGGACAAGGCAACTTCGGTAGCATCGACGGCGACTCGCCGGCAGCCATGCGTTACACCGAGTGCCGCCTCTCGAAGATGGGAGAGCACATCATGGACGACATCGACAAGGACACGGTCGACATGGTCAACAACTTCGACGACACGCTGAAGGAACCGTCGGTGATGCCTACCAAGGTGCCCAACCTGCTGGTCAACGGCGGCAACGGTATCGCCGTAGGCATGGCCACCAATATGCCCACGCACAATGTGGGAGAGGTCATTGACGGATGCTGCGCATACATAGACAATCCCGACATCGACGTCGACGGCCTCATGCAGTACATACCCGCACCCGACTTCCCTACCGGTGCCTATATCTACGGACTGGAGGGCGTGCGCCAGGCTTACGAGACCGGTCGCGGACGCATCATCATGCGCGCCAAGGCCGAGATTGAGAGCGACGAGAGCGGCGACCGCATCGTGGTCAACGAGATACCCTACGGTGTCAACAAGCAGCAGCTTATCGAGTATATTGCCGACCTCGTGAAGGAGGGCCGACTGGAAGGCATCTCCAATGTCAACGACGAGACAGGCCGGCAGGGCATGCGCATCGTGGTCGACGTGAAGCGCGACGCCAACCCCAAGGTGGTGCTCAACAAGCTGTTCAAGATGACTGCCCTGCAGAGCTCATTCTCGGTCAACAGCATCGCGCTCGTGCCCAGCAAGCACGACCATCTGCAACTTCGCCCGAAGCTCCTCAACCTGAAGGAGTGTATCGGCTACTTTGTCGAGCACCGACATGAGGTGACCATCCGGCGCACGAAGTTTGACCTGCAGAAAGCACACGAGCGGGCACACATCCTTCAGGGACTGATTATCGCCTGCGACAACATCGACGAGGTGGTGCACATCATACGTGCCAGCAAGACACCCGCCGAGGCTCAGGCCAACCTGGAGAAGCGTTTCGAACTCGACAACATACAGTCGAAGGCCATTGTCGACATGCGTCTCTCGCAGCTCACCGGTCTGCGCATGGAGCAGCTCCATGCCGAATACGATGAACTGATGAAGCGCATCGACTATCTGCAGCAGATTCTCGACGACCCTGAGCTGTGCAAGACTGTGATGAAGGATGACCTGCAGGACGTCAAGGAGAAATACGGCGACGCACGCCGCACGCAGATTATCCCCGACGAGCACGAGTTCAACGCTGAGGACTTCTATCCCAACGACCCTGTCGTGATTACCGTTAGCCATCTCGGATACATCAAGCGCACACCGCTCAGCGATTTCCGCGAACAGGCGCGTGGCGGCGTGGGCAGCAAGGGAGCACACACCCGCGAGAAGGACTTCACCGAATATATCTATCCCGCCACGATGCACCAGACCATGATGTTCTTCACCAAGAACGGCCGCTGCTACTGGCTACACTGCTATGACATACCCGAGGGCGAGAAGACGTCGAAGGGCCGCGCCATCCAGAACCTGCTCAACATTGAGCCAGGCGACTCCGTCAACGCTTTCCTGCGACTGCGCGGACGCGGCCTTCAGGACGAAGAGTTCGTCAACAGCCACTATGTGGTCTTCGCTACAAAGAACGGTACGGTGAAGAAGACTTCCCTCAAGGAATATTCGCATCCGAGAGCCAATGGCGTCATAGCCATCAACATCGCTGAGGGTGATGAGGTGGTGGACGTGCGCCTCACCAACGGCCGCAACGAGCTGATTCTGGCCGACCGCAATGGCCGCGCCGTCCGATTCGACGAGAACGACATACGTGTCATGGGACGCACGGCGACCGGTGTGCGCGGCATGCGCCTTGCCGACGGCGACGATGCCGTGGTGGGCATGATTGTCGTCAACGACGCCAGCCGCGAGACGGTGATGGTGGTCAGTGAGGAAGGCTACGGCAAGCGGTCAGAGGTGGAAGACTACCGCAAGACCAGTAGAGGCGGAAAGGGTGTCAAGACCCTCTCGATTACCGACAAGACGGGCCGCCTCGTGGCCATCAAGAACGTCACCGATGACAACGACCTGATGATCATCAACAAGAGCGGCATCGTTATCCGCATGGCGGTGGCCGAGGTGCGTGTCATGGGCCGCGCAACGCAAGGCGTGCGGCTGATCAACCTCACCAAGAAGAATGATGTCATAGCCAGTGTCTGCAAGGTGATGAGCAGCGAGCTGGAAGCCACGGCTGAGGCCGAGAGCCGCCAGCAGTTCTCTGAGGCCAACGAGCAGTTTGCACAGGCCATCAACACCGACGGTCAGGCACCCGCAGACGGAAACACCCCCGCAGAGGATGCCCTCGATGCGGACAACGGCGGTGAGAATGTGAACACAGATGAATAAATCGTGAAAAAACGCTAAACAGAGTAACAAACGGTACCTCTTTCTCGTCTGACGGGAGGAGGTACCGCAATGACAAATACAATTCTTAATAGTGATAAACATATGAAAAAGTTAATGATTGCCGCGCTGATGTTGCTGGGCACATCAGCTGCGTTTGCAGGAGACAGCGAGCCGCTCAAGGCTATTCTGAAGGCAAAGACTTATGCTGAGGCAGAGCAACTGGTGAAGAGCAGTCTCGACCAGCTCGCCAGTGCCGAGGAGAAAGCCAAGGCCTACAACCACCTGACGAAGCTCGCCCTGGAGAAGTTTGACAAGGAGAACGCCGTCCAGACGGCCAACATCGCTGCCCAGGTGGCCAAGACACCCCTCACGCCCTACGACACGCTGGGCTTCTATGAGGCTGCCTACAACGCCACCGTCAACGGACTGGAGTGCATGAAGTACGACTCGCAGCCCAACGCCAAGGGGGCCGTCAAGCCCAAGTTCACCGAGACGCTGAAGCCCCTCATTTCCAATACACGCATGCAGCTCGTCACGGCCGGCAACCACTTTGCCGGTGCCGGCGACAAGGAAGGTGTGCTCAAGTACTGGGGAACTTTCCTCGACTCGGACAACAACCCCGTCTTTGCAGCCTCCAAGCCCATGGAGAAGCCTTTCCTGGGACAGGTGGCCTACTACACCGCCCAGTATGCCAACCAGGCTCAGGATTATGAGCGTGCAGAGAAATATGCCGACATTGCTTTGCAGGATTCGGCCATGAAAGAGAAGGCTCTGATCTTCAAGTATGCCATGGCCCAGCGCAACCTCAAGACACACGAGGACTCGGTGAAGTACGTGAAGTCGATTGAGGAGCTCTATCAGAAGGAGCCCGACAACGAAATGGCATTCGGAACGCTCTGCAACATGTATAATGACTTGCACATGACCGCAGAGCTCAAGACTGTCATTGAGAACAAGCTGGCTACCGATCCCAACAACTTCACGGCGTGGGCTCTGAAGGGCCAGACGCTGATGAACCAGAATACAACCTCTGAGAACCCCAACTGGGACGAGTGCATCGAGGCGCTCAAGAAGGCGGTCGACATTGACGGCACCAACCCCGTCATCCTCACTTATCTGGGCTTCAGCATCAATGCAAAGGCTTCGCAGGTCAACGGCGACCGCGCTGCCCAGAAGGCTCTCTACAAGGAGTCGATGGGTTACCTGGAGCGTGCCAAGGAAATCGATCCCAACCGCGAGCGCGCCAACTGGGCTTATCCCCTCTACCAGTGCTATTATCTGGTCTATGCCGCTTCTGACCCCCGCACCTTGGAGATGGAGAAGTTGCTGAAGAACAATTAAGCGGTTGCAGGCACACCCTGCGTCCGTGTAAAGCCGGATGCCCCGCTCGACAAGAGTGGAGCACCCGGCTCTTTGGTTCTCAAGAGTTGGCGTTCGGTTAATCAACTCTTATTATGTTGTGATATATTGAATGTCCCTTCGTTACAAAGATTGTTGATATATGGGGCTTACTTTTGACCATTGCTTGATTCGCTATTTGTTGCCCCTGTAAGGGGCACATAATACAGGATAGGGGTTCACCCCTATCGAACAAACATCGCAACAAGCCGTTGCCCCTGTAAGGGGCGCATAATTCATTGTAACAGATTGAAATATGCGCCCCTTACAGGGGCAGTGTTGTTGATAGCCCTATCAAAACGTAGGGGTCTCCCCACCCTACGCTATAATCTGTCGTCCCTACGGGACTCGCCTGTTGCGATGTTTTTACCGGACACCCATATTTCTCAAGGCCGTTGAGTCTGCGGACAGGAAAAGTCATGTGCTACCCGCTGCCGTTGGTAACGGGTGTGTTTGCGTAGCGCAACGCCATTGCTGTCAGCCGCATGAAATGACAGAAAACTGATGGATACGGTGCTTTGCCAGGTCGAGTGTTATAAAAAGAAGGTGGGCAAGCGATTCTTATCGCGCCGCTACAACCTCGTACCCTTGCTACGTTCCCGTCCTGGGGGGATTCCGAGGGAGCTGGCCGTAAGAGACTTGCCCATTTCTCGTCTTACAAATGAAGAACAAATCAGTTCTCCTTGCAAAGCAACTGCAAAGATAACACTTTTCGACGAAACAACGATAACTGTGCGCTATTTTTAAGAAGCGTTAACATCGCGGGACGTTTCTTTTTGTTGTGAAAGTGTCGCTTTATAGGGAATTTTACGTAACTTTGCACCTATTATGATAGATGTCATTTCCATCGTTCAGGTGAAGGCATTCGCGCGTCAGAGCGGCGTGTTCCTCGCCTTGCTGTGGCTTGTCAGTTTTGCGGCCATGATGTATGCACCGCAGTTGCCGTGGGGCAGTCTGCTGGCTTTAGCGACGCCGTTCCTGGTGGGGTGGCTGTTGAAGCGTTTCCGCAATGATGCGCTGGAAGGCCATATCTCCTTCCGCCGCTCGTTTGCCTTCAGCGTGCTCACGTTCTTCTACGCTTCGATGATTTTTGCGTTGGCGCAATATGTCTATTTCCGGTTTCTTGACCAAGGCGCATTTCTCACCAACCTGCTGAACGACATGAAAGTGATCAAAGAGGCGTATGCGCAGAACGGTATGTCTGTCAAGGAACTGGAGGACGGCGTTTCTCTCGTGGGGGCCTTGTCGCCCATTCAGCTGGCATTTATGTTCATGATGCAAAACATCTTCGCGGGCTTCGTCCTCAGTGTCCCTGTGGCCCTTGTCTGCAAGAAAAAATAGAAATAGAAAATGGATATTTCAGTAGTAGTACCCCTGTTCAACGAGGAGGAGTCGTTGCCCGAGCTTCACGCATGGATTCAGCGTGTCATGGCAGCCAACCACTTCTCATACGAAATAATCTTTGTAAACGACGGATCCACCGACCGGTCATGGGAGGTGATTGAGAGTCTGTCAGCCAAAGACCCCAATGTCAAGGGCATCAAGTTCCGCAGAAACTATGGAAAGAGCCCTGCGCTCTACTGCGGTTTCGAGCGCGCAGCCGGCGACGTGGTCATCACCATGGACGCCGACCTGCAGGACTCGCCCGACGAGATACCCGCCCTCTACAGGATGATCACCGAGGAACATTACGATTTGGTGTCCGGATACAAGCAGAAACGCTATGACCCGCTTACGAAGACTTTGCCCACAAAGCTCTTCAACGCTACCGCACGCAAGATTTCCGGCATACATAACCTTCACGACTTCAACTGCGGCCTGAAGGCTTATCGGCTCGAGGTCGTCAAGAACATTGAGGTGTATGGCGAGATGCACCGGTATATCCCCTACCTCGCTAAAAACGCAGGCTTCGCCAAAATAGGCGAGAAGGTGGTGCACCACCAGGCCCGCAAGTTCGGAAAGTCCAAGTTTGGCATCAACCGGTTCTTCAATGGCTATCTTGACCTGATGACCCTCTGGTTTCTTACCAACTTCGGGAAGAAACCCATGCACTTCTTCGGTTTTCTCGGCAGCATCATGTTCTTCATCAGTTTTGTGGCGCTCGCCATCATGGCAGTGGGCAAGATTGTTGAGCTGAGCCAGCACATCTACGGACCGCTGGCCTCCTCGGCATGGTTCTTCGTGTTCCTTACGGGCATGATACTCGGCATGCAGTTGTTTCTGGCAGGCTTCCTCGGCGACCTCATCAGCCGGCAGAACCCCAGCCGCAACGACTATCAGATAGAGAAGACCATCTGACTACGTCCGACTAACAGACCGCTTGACATGAACCTCTTTCACATGCAAACGAAGACGCGGCGCGACCTCCGCCTGAAAGGGTGGGGCGCCCTTGCAATCCTCGCCGTGGGCTTGGCGTTGTCCGCATGCTCGTCGGTCGACTGCCCGCTCAACAACACCGTCTACGCCAACTATAAGCTGAAGGGAGCCGTCACGTCGCTGCCCGACACGCTCACCATCTCTACGGCACGTGCCGATGGCTCCGACTCGGTGTTCATCAACCATCAGGTCAATACCGACAGTTTCCTGCTGCCGATGAGCTATGGACATGACACCGACGAGCTCTATCTGCGCACCAACTCTCTTCTCGACACCATCTGGGTGACGAAGACCAACACGCCCCATTTCGAGTCGGTCGACTGTGGCGTGGCTTATTTCCATGTCATCACCGGCATCAGGTACACACGCAACGCCATCGACTCCATCGTCATCAATCACAAGGAGGTCAACTATGATGCTACGCAACAGCATTTCCACATATATTTCAAGGAGTATCGTTTTTAGTCTGCTGATCCTCGCCCTGCCCAGCGCGGCCCAGGGGCAGTCGTCGCGCAGCAAGGCGGCGCAGGAGAAGATGCGGCTCAAGCAGATGGATGACTCCATACCCTTCTTCAGAGGTGTGGAGGTCATGGTCGATGTCATCGGGCCCATCCAGAAAGCCGTGTCCGACTACGGACAGTATGAGGCGGGCTTGCGCATCAACTTCAAGGACAAGTACTTTCCGGTAGTGGAGATAGGATATGGAAAGGCTGACCACAACGACGACGCTACGCTGCTCAGCTACAGGACATCGGCGCCTTACGGCAAGGTGGGATGCGACTTCAATCTCATGAAAAACAAGCATGACGACTATAGGGTCTATATCGGTGCACGCTACGCCCTGACCTATTTCAAATGCGACATTGCACGCCCCGACGTGACCGACCCGGTTTGGGGCGGTGAGGTGCCTTTCTCGGCACAGGGTGTGAAGGCCAATTACCACTGGCTGGAGTTTCTGGCTGGGGTCGACGCCAAGATTGCGGGGCCGTTCCGTTTGGGGTGGACCGCACGCTACAGGCGCCGGGTCCACTATGACAACGGCGTGATGGGCAATGTCTGGTATGTGCCAGGCTACGGCAAGCAAGGCTCGTCGCGCATCAGCGGTACCTTCAACATCATTTTCGAATTCTGAGTTACATGTCAAAGAAAAGAAAAACCATCTGGCAGGTGGCCTTCCTGCTCTTGCTCGTTGTCGGCACAGTGCTGATCATCCGCCAGCAGCGCAACATGCCTTTCCAGCACAACGAAGGCTTTATCTTCGGAACCATATATCACGTCACTTACCAAAGCGACGAGGACTTGCAGCAGGGTATCGAGGCGGAAATGCACAAGGTCGACGACGCCCTGTCTACGTTTAACAAAGAGTCGGTCATCTCACATGTCAACCGCAACGAGCCCGTTCTACTCGGCGACATGTTCACCTATGTGTTCCGCTTGGCACAGTCGATATCCAAGGAGACACATGGGGCGTTCGACATTACGGTAGCCCCGCTGGTCAACGAATGGGGCTTCGGGTTCAAGAAGGGCGTCGAGCCCACCACGCAGATTATCGATTCACTGCGCCAGCTCGTCGGCTACGAGAAGGTGCAACTGACCAATGGGCGCATCGTCAAAAGCGACCCGCGCATCATGCTCGACTGCTCGGCCATTGCCAAGGGATATGGAGCCGACGCCGTGGCGAGTTATCTTCGCAACAAGGGCATACGCAACTTCATGGTGGAGATAGGCGGTGAGGTGGTCACCAGCGGCATCAACGACCAACGCCTGCCGTGGAAGATTGGTGTCACTAAGCCGACGGACGACTCCACGCAGACCAACCGCGAGCTGCAGACGGTGCTCAACGTCACCGACAAGGCCATGGCGACAAGTGGAAACTATCGGAATTTCTACTACAAAGGGGGAAAGAAATATGCCCATACCATCGACCCCAAGACCGGGTATCCGGTGCAGCACAACATTCTTTCGGCTACCGTCATCGCAGACCAGTGTGCTGAGGCCGATGCCTATGCCACCTCATTCATGGTCATGGGACTTGAAGGTGCCAAGGAAATCCTCCGCAAGCATCCTTCGCTGATGGCCTATTTCATTTATGCCGACAGGCAGGGCAACAACCGGGTGTGGTATTCGCCTTCGATGAAGGGGAAAATATTGGACAACCAGTAAACCTGTACACCTATGGCGCGGCCTGGTGTCTACGACAAACTCCTGATGATTCCGCTGTTCACAGGCATGAGCATGGCGGAGCTGGAAGCTGTCGTCGGAGAGACGCGCCTGCTTTTCCGCAAGGTCGAACGGGGCGAGCGGGTCGCGTCAGATGGCGACCCATGCGGCCGGTTGGTCATCCTGGTGGAGGGCCATCTGTGCATGACGACGTCTTCTGACGACCACGGCCTGGCTGTCGAGGAGGAGTTGACGGGTTGCCATGTCTTGCAACCCGAGTGTGCGTTCGGCCTCCGCCAGCGCTTCACCCATACCTATCAAGCCCTGACAGCATGCAGCCTGATCAGCATAGACAAGAAGGAAGCTCTGCGGTTGACCTCAGCCTCGCTGATTTTCCGTCTCAACTTGATGAACCTCATTTCCACCAACCTGCAGAAAGCAAACGCCAAGGCATGGCGACGCCCACCCCACACGCTGCAAGAAAGCATCGTGCGTTTCCTTTCCGACCATTGTGTTTTCCCCACTGGCCGCAAGGTGTTTAGGCTCAAGATGGACCGTATCGCCCTTGAGCTACATGAGAACCGGCGCAAAGTCTCGAAGTGTCTCAACTCCCTGCAGGAACGCGGCTTGCTGACACTTCACAGATGCCGCATCGAAATACCGTCTCTTGAGGACCTGGTTTTGTGACGGCGGAAAAACAAGCCTGTGTGTTTTTTTCTTGATGGCAAAGTTAAATAATGCTTATTACGCTCATCCGTTTGCTCACTTTTTGCTAACTTTGCAAAGAATATTGAGAGAAAACAGACATACTGACATGATTGACAGTCAAGAACGCAACAACCCGTTCATGGAGCCTTATGGGACCCCCCATGACACCGTGCCATTCGACAAGATTCGTTTTGAGGATTTCGAACCTGCCTTCATGGAGGGCATCCGTCGTGACGATGAGCAGATAGCCAAGATCGTCAACAATCCAGAAGAACCTACATTTGACAATACCATTGCCGTAACCGACGACAGCAAGGGCGAGCATTATTATGATTTGCTCGACCGGGTGTCTACTGTTTTCTCGTGCCTCATGAGCGCCGAGACCAACGATGAGATGGAGGCCCTGGCCCAAAAGCTCAGTCCTGTTCTCACCAAGCACGGAAATGATGTCATCCTCAACCCGCGTCTTTTTGAGCGTGTGAAGCATGTCTACGAGCATCACCGCGAGCTTACGCCAGAAGAGCAGATGCTGCTCGACAAGGAATACGACGGTTTCGTGAGAAGCGGAGCACTGCTCGACGAGGCCGGCAAGGAACATTTCAGGAAGCTGACAGAGGAGGCCGGACTGCTTACCCTGCAGTTTTCACAAAACCTGCTGAAGGAGACCAAGGCCTATATGCTTCACATCACCGACAGGGAAGACCTGGGCGGACTGCCCGAAACGGCAGTGGAGGCAGCAGCCAACACCGCCAAGGAGAAGTCGCTGGAGGGCTGGGTGTTCACGCTCGACTATGCGAGCTACTCGCCGTTCATGACCTATTCCGACCGCCGTGAGCTCCGCAAACAGCTCTACATGGCACGCAACACAGAGTGTGCCAGCAAGGATTCTGATACCAGCAACCTGGAGATATGCAAGCGCCTGGTCAATCTGCGCCGCGAATTGGCGCAGTTGTTGGGCTTCGACACATACGCCGATTACGTGCTCCGACACCGCATGGCTTCCACGGCAGGCAACGTCTACAAACTGCTTAACGACCTCATTGATGCCTACAGACCAACGGCTGTCGAGGAGCAGAAGGCCATCGAGCGCAAGGCCAAGGACTTGGAAGGGGCCGACTTTGAGCTACAGCCATGGGACGTGGCTTACTATTCACATAAGCTACAGATGGAACGCTACAATCTCGACTCAGAGATGCTGCGCCCTTATTTCCGCCTCGACAGGGTGATAGACGGGGTGTTCGGACTGGCCAACAAGCTCTACGGCATCACCTTCAAGGAGAACAAGGACATTCCGGTGTACCATCCCGACGTCAAAGCCTATGAGGTGTTCGACCGTGACGGCAGTTATCTGGCCGTCTTCTATGCCGATTTCCATCCCCGCAAGGGCAAGCAGGGCGGTGCCTGGATGACCGAGTTCCAGGAGCAGTATATCACAAAGAGCGGCAAGAACGTACGTCCCCATGCCAGCGTGGTGATGAATTTCACCAAGCCGACAGAGACCAAGCCGGCCTTGTTGACGCTGGGCGAGGTGGAGACCTTTCTCCACGAGTTCGGCCATTCGCTCCACGGCATGTTTGCCAACACGCGTTTCGAGAGCCTCTCGGGCACCAATGTGTGGTGGGATTTCGTGGAGATGCCCTCGCAGTTCATGGAGAACTATGCCGTCGAGAAAGATTTCCTGAGCACCTTTGCCTTCCATTACCAGACAGGGGAACCCATCCCCGACGAGCTCATCGACCGCATCCGCGAGAGCCGCAACTACAACGTGGCACTGTCATGCCTGCGGCAGGTGAGCTTCGGACTGCTCGACATGGCCTACTATACTCAGGACAAGCCGTTCACGGCCGACATCATCCCCTTTGAGAAGAAAGCCTGGGAACGTGCCGTCATTGCGCCCCAGCTGCCCGAGACCTGCATGACCACGCAATTCTCCCATATCATGTCGGGCGGCTATGCGGCCGGCTACTATAGTTACAAGTGGGCTGAGGTGCTCGACGCCGACGCCTTCAGCGTGTTCCAGCAAAACGGCATCTTCGACCGCGAGACTGCGCAACGCTTCCGCGACGACATCCTCTCGAAGGGCGGCACGGAGCACCCCATGGCTCTCTACAAGCGCTTCCGCGGACAGGAACCAACCATTGACGCATTACTTAAACGAAATGGCATCAAACGATAAGCAACACAAGCTCGATGAGCGATATCTTCGTATGGCGCTCATCTGGGCAGAGAACTCTTACTGCAAGCGGCGCAAGGTCGGCACACTTGTCGTCAAGGACAAGATGATCATCAGCGACGGCTACAATGGTACGCCCAGCGGTTTCGAAAACATCTGTGAGGATGACAACAACCTCACCAAGCCCTATGTGCTCCACGCAGAAGCCAACGCCATCACCAAGCTTGCCCGCTCGAGCAACAACAGTGACGGGGCAACGCTCTATGTCACCGCTTCGCCTTGCATCGAGTGTGCCAAGCTCATCATCCAGGCGGGCATCAAGCGTGTGGTCTATGGTGAGAAATATAGGCTCGACGACGGGATACGTCTCTTGCAAAGGGCGGGCATCGAGCTTCTCTACCTGGAGATAGCTCCGTCTGACAACAGTAAATAAGGATTGGGAAAATGAAAAACGACAAGAAAAACAGGTTCATGCCGCTGCTGATGGCTGTCAGCGTGGTGCTGGGCATCGTGATAGGCTCGTTCTATGCCAACCATTTTTCGGGCAACAGACTGACGGTCATCAACAATGGCAGCAGTCGCCTGAACAACTTGTTGCGCATCATCGACGACCAGTATGTGGACAAGGTCGACATCGATTCACTGGTGGAGAAGGCCATTCCGCAAATCCTGGCTGAGCTCGACCCGCACTCCGTCTATATCAGTGCGAAGGATGTGCAGGCGGCAGACGATGACTTGCGCGGCTCGTTCTCGGGTGTAGGCATCGAGTTCACCATCCGTGAGGACACCATCCATGTGCAGAACGTCATCAAGAACGGACCTGCCGAGCGGGCGGGTATCTTGGCCGGCGACAAGATTGTTTATGTCGACGGGAAGAAATTTGTGGGTCCGCAGGTGACCAATGAGGAGGCCATGCACCGCCTGAAGGGTGCGCAAGGCTCCAAGGTCAAGCTCGGCGTGTTGCGCTACGGACACGCCAAGCCGCTCACCTATGAGGTGACGCGCAGCGAGATTCCCACCAAGACCATCACTGCCGCCTACATGCTCGACGACAATACAGGCTACATCAAGGTGAAGAACTTTGGCGAGAAGACCTATCCCGAGCTGCTCATCGCCTTGGCCAACCTCCAGCAGGAGGGCTTCTCCAACCTGGTCATAGACCTTCGTGACAATACGGGGGGCTATCTGCAAAGTGCGGTTCAGATGGCCAATGAGTTTTTGCCCAACAAGAAACTGATTGTCTACACCGAGGGTCGCAAGTCGCCCCGCAAGGAGTATCGCTCCGACGGCCGTGGCACTTACCAGAACATCCCGCTGGTGGTGCTCATCAACGAGGGGTCGGCTTCGTCGTCGGAGATTTTCGCCGGAGCCATGCAGGACAATGACCGGGCCACGATTATAGGCCGGCGCTCGTTCGGAAAGGGCCTCGTCCAACAGCAGATTCCTTTCCCCGACGGCAGCATGATCCGCCTGACCATTGCCCGTTACTTCACGCCTTCGGGCCGTTGTATCCAGAAGCCCTACACCAACGGCGAGGACCCCAGCTACGAGCAGGACCTCATCTCGCGCTATGAGCACGGCGAGTTCTTCTCGCAAGACAGCATCAAACACACTGGCAAGCCCTACCACACGGGCAATGGCCGCGTAGTGTATGGCGGAGGCGGCATCACGCCCGATATCTTCGTGCCCGAAGATACATCCGGGGTGACCTCTTATTACAAGCAAGCGGCCGTGAGCGGTCTGATTCTTCAGTTTGCTTTCAACTACACCGACAACAACCGTCAGAAGATGAAGGATTTCCGCGAGATGCTCGCCCTGTCCAAGTATCTCAAGCAGCAGAACACCGTGGAGCAGTTTGTCAACTATGCCAACGACCACGGACTGAAGCGACGCAACTTGCTGATCAAGAAGAGCCGCACGCTCCTGGAACGCTACATCGACAGCCGCATCATCTACAACATGATGGACGAGCAGGCTTGGACGGAGTACATCAATCTGGACGATCCTGTCGTCAACGCGGCGCTTCGCGTCATGCGCAACGGTTCGGCGTTCCCTAAAGCACCTCAGAAAGCTGGAGGGGAGAAAGACAAGGTGGCGTTTTCCGGTTCGGGAATGTTCGACGCACGTATCCGCATGAGCGTACGTCCCACCTGGCACGCCTGACGACTGCACCTTCCGCGAACACCAGGTTATGTGTCGAACCGACAATACATAAGATATGCCCCGTTACGACAAACGGCAGGACATGACGTAAAGCCATATTCTGCCGTTTGACAATTTTATGGAGTGTAGATTTTGGATTACCCGGTCAATGAGGTTGGCCGTCGGCCGTTTTCAGTAGATTCTCACCTCCGTGATAATCTGCGAGCCCACTGCATCGTTGAGGCGTTTCACCAGTTGTGACCGCATCATGTTCAGGTCTTGGCGCAGAGCCGGGTTGAGAATCTTGACAAACAATACTTGGTTCTTGATGAATTTCTCGGTGGTATATTGTGCGATGGCCGGCCCCATGAGGCTGTCCCACGTGTCGACGATGCGCCGCTGCAGTAGGGGAGTCTCCATGCCTTGCTGGCGCAGGTACTGCGACAGAAGTTCGCTGATAGGTTTCACTTCTTTTCTGAACATGTCTTTCTTTTCTCTCTGGCGATGAAATACAGCTGGGATAGCCTTGTTTTCTTGTGCGGATGACCGGTGTTTTCTTTACCGTCAGTAGCTCTGTGCGGTCAGCCGTTGTTATATTTCGGCAAATTCTCCGTTCTCCACTTGGAAGAGGCGGTAGTCTTTTCCGCTGTGGCTGAGTATCTCGTCGAGGTGGTCGCGGTTGGTGTCGGTGATGAAGATCTGGCCGAAGGTACCGCCCGACACCATGTCCACGATGTGTTCCACGCGCTGTGCGTCAAGCTTGTCGAAGATGTCATCGAGCAGCAGGAGCGGCGTGGTCTGCGAGGTGGTGCGCCTTAGGAAATCGAACTGCGCCAGCTTAAGGGCCATCACGTAGGTCTTGGTCTGTCCCTGGCTGCCCTCCCGCTTCATGGGGTAGTCGCCGACCAGCATCTCAAGGTCGTCGCGGTGCACACCGTGCAGACTGTAGCCGACGGTGCGGTCCTTGATGCGGTCGCGCCGGATTACATCGAGCAAATCGCCCCGCTGGCCGTGCGACACGTAGCGTAGCGACACTGTCTCCCGCTCTCCCGAAATTTTCCGGTAGATGGATTGGAACACTGGTATGAACTCCTCCACGAAGGCCGAGCGCTTCTCGAAGACCACCTGGCCCTGCCGTGCCATTTCTGTCTCCCAAATGTCCATGAGTGCCGGGTCAGGCTCCTGCTCCATCTTGAGCAGGGCATTGCGTTGCTGCAGAGCCTTGTTGTAGTTGTTGAGTGATTCCAGGTAACGCTTGTCATATTGCGAGATGACGATGTCCATCAGCCGCCGACGCTCGTCGCCACCTCCGTCCACGAGGATGGTGTCGTGTGGTGAGACGAAGATGAGGGGTATGAGCCCGATGTGTTCCGAGAATTTCTTGTATTCCTTTTTGTTCCTGCGGAAGTGTTTCCGCGTGCCGCGCTTCATGCTTGCGTAGACAGCTTCTGTGTCGCCACCCTCCGTGAGGTAGTTTCCCTCGATGACGAAGAATTCCTGGCCGTGGGTGATGACCTGGCTGTCGATGGTGGTGAAGCTTGAGTGGCAGAACGAGAGGTAATAGATAGCGTCGAGCAGGTTGGTCTTTCCTTCTCCATTGTGCCCGATGAGACAGTTGACGTTGGGCGAGAAGGAGAGGTGGGCCGCCCGTATGTTCTTGTAATTGATGATGGAAATGTGGCTGAGTATCATGTCTGTCGCAATCGTTTGGGGAGGGTTGGGG
>CAVDNW010000053.1:0-15171 GCA_963610435.1 Oscillospiraceae bacterium
TGGGTCAACGGCCACTATGTGGGTTGCTCCAAGGACTCGCGCGACGTGGCCGAGTTCGACATTAGCCAGTGGGCTCACACCGGCGAGAACGAGGTGGCCGTGGAGGTCTACCGCTCGTCCGACGGTTCGTTTCTCGAAGCACAAGACATGTTCCGTCTGCCGGGTATCTTCCGCACGGTGGCCGTCTACAGCAAGCCGAAGGTACACGTGAGCGACCTCAAGGTCATCCCCGCCTGGCAGGCCGACGGCACGGGCCAGCTGGCCGTCGACCTCTCGCTGGCAAACGTCAGCGGCAAGGATGCCAAAAACTACACCGCCGTCTTTAAGCTCTTTGCCAACCAGCTCTATGGCGACGCCGTGGGCGAGGGGCAGACACTGACGTCTACGCTCGGTGCACTGACGCTGGCCAAGGGCGACACCATGACACGCCATGCTGACATCACGGTGGCGAACGTGAAGCCCTGGTCGTCCGAGGAGCCCAACGTCTATACGCTTGTCTGCGAGTTGCGCGACAAGAAGGGCAACACCGTCGAGGCGGTGAGCACCCAGACCGGCTTCCGCACGGTGGAGATACGCGATGTGGCCGCTAAGGACGACGAGTTCGGACTGGCAGGCCGCTATTTCCTCGTCAACGGGAAGCCCTTGAAGCTCAAGGGAGTCAACCGCCATGAGACCAATCCCGCACGCGGCCATGCCATCACACGCCAGCAGATGGAGGACGAGGTGATGATGATGAAGCGTGCCAACATCAATCATGTGCGTACGTCCCACTATCCCAACGACCCCTATTTCTATTATCTCTGCAACAAGTATGGCATCTGGCTTGAGGCTGAAGCCAATGTCGAGAGCCATGAATACTTTTATGGCGATGCCAGTCTGAGCCATGTGCCTGAGTTCCGCAACCAGCACGTGGGCCGCATGATGGCCATGGCCATGGCCCGTGTCAACGACCCCTGCGTGGCCATCTGGAGCCTCGGCAACGAGGCCGGACCAGGCGACAACTTCAAGGCCAGCTATGCTGCTGTGCATGCCTACGACCCCTCACGCCCTGTGCAGTATGAGCGCAACAACAGCATCGTCGACATGGGTTCCAACCAGTACCCGTCGGTCAACTGGGTGCGCGCGGCTGTACGCGGCGACCTGGGCATCAAGTATCCGTTCCACATCTCCGAGTATGCCCATTCCATGGGCAACGCCGTCGGCAACCTGCAGGACTACTGGGATGCCATCGAGTCGACCAACTTCCTCTGCGGAGGAGCCATCTGGGACTGGATCGACCAGTCGATGTACAACTACACACCCGACGGCAAGCGCTACCTTGCCTATGGCGGTGACTTCGGCGACACGCCCAACGATGGCCAGTTTGTCATGAACGGTATCATCTTCGGTGACATGGAGCCCAAGCCACAATACTATGAGGTGAAGAAGGTTTATCAGAACATAGGCGTGAAGTGGGCCGACAAGGACAAGGGCATCCTCGACATCTTCAACAAGAACTACTATGCTGGCGACCTCACCGACTACGAGGTGACCTATAGCCTCACAGCAGACGGCCGCGAGGTGGCGCGTGGCCCGCTTGCCGTTGGCAGTGTGGCCCCTCGCCGACACGCAACCGTCACCGTGCCGGCCCTGGCCAAGGGCGGGCTTGACGCGAACCGTGACTACCAGCTCCTCGTGCAGTTCCGGCAGAAGCACGACACACCGTGGGCCAAGGCAGGATATGTGCAGGCCGACCAGCAACTGCTCGTGCAGACGGCAGCCCAGCGCCCGTCACTCGCCAAGGCGTTTAAGGATATTGACAAGGTGAATGTCAAGGAGACGGCAGGCAATATCCTCGTGGAAGGTAGCGGCAAGATATTCGCCGTCGATTTTGACAAGGCCACGGGCTCCATCAGCTCACTCACCTATGGGGGCAAGCCCGTCTTCGCCGATGGCTGCGGACCGCGCCTCGACGCCTTCCGTGCATGGGTCAACAACGACAACTGGACTTATCAGGCATGGTACGAGAACGGTCTCCACGACCTCCAGCACAAGGCTCTTGAGAGTCGTGTCGTGACCAACGCCGACGGTTCTGTCTCCGTGAAGTTTGTGGTGGAGAGCCAGGGCAGCTGCTCGGCACGCCTCGAAGGTGCCGACAAGAACTGGAAGAAGCTGACCAAGACGGGTGACAAGCCCGACTTCAAGTTTACGACCAATGTGGTCTACACCATCCACCCCGATGGTTCCGTAGAAAACCAAAGCTCGGTGTCGGCCTCACGGTCCAACCTCACGCTGGCCCGCCTGGGCTATGTGATGAAGTTGCCCAAAACCATGAAGCACATGAAGTATTATGGACGTGGCCCCATCGACAACTATCCCGACCGCAAGACCGGTCAGGCCGTGGCCATCTGGGACCAGCCGGATGTGGCACGCGAGTTTGAGAACTTCCCCAAACCACAAGACATGGCCAACCACCAGGACAGCCGGTGGGTGGCTCTCAGCGACGGCCAGCAGGGCGCCCTCTTCGTGGCCGACAGCGTCATGAGTTTCTCAGCGCTGCCCTTCTCTGCACAGCAGCTTGCCATGACCAATCATCCACACGAGCTGCCTGCCAGCGACGGCGTATGGCTCCACATCGACCATGCCATCACCGGTCTTGGCGGCAACAGTTGCGGACAGGGTGGTCCGCTCGAGGCCGACCGCGTGAAGAGCACTGCCCAGTCGTTTGGCTTCGCCATCCGCCCCACCACATCGCTGGCCGACGACAAGCTGGCCGACTTGGCCAATGTTTCGCTCGACGGACAGGCACCGCTCACCATCAGCCGCTCGCTCGACGGCACGGTGACCATCAGTGGACCGGAGGACCAGCCCATATATTATAAGGTGAACAACGGCAAGCGTCTCCAGCGCTACACCCAGCCCTTCTCCCTGCGTGAGGGCGGCACCGTGGTGGCTTTTGCCAATGGCTCGCGTTTCAACTACCAGCAACATTTCGAGCGCATCGACGCTATCCCCGTCACGGTCACCTTTGCCAGTTCGGTAGAGAGCAATGAGGGCGATGCTGACCACATGACCGATGGCAATCCCAACACCTTCTGGCATACCATGTACAGTGTCACCGTGGCCAACTATCCCCACTGGGTCGACTTCGACTGCGGTGCGGCTAAGACGCTCAAGGGCTTCAGTTATCTGCCCCGCCAGGACAGTTCCAACGGCAACATCAAGGACTACGAGGTGCAGGTCAGCATGGATGGCAAGACATGGAGCCAGCCTGTGGCGACAGGTGCCTTTGCCAACAACCGTACGCTCAAGCGTGTGATCTTCGACAAGCCTGTCCGTGCACGCTATCTGCGTTTCACCGCCAAGAGCTCGCAGGACGGACAGGACTTCGCCACCTGTGCCGAGTTCAATGTGCTCGAACAGTAAAGCCCTCCATTCCCCTAAGGGCTGAATCCTAACCACAGGCCCCAGCCGCAGCGGGTTCTCCGCAACGGCTGGGGCCGATTTTGTAGTCTTATCAGATGTTTTGTAACATTCCGATTATATGGAAATAAGGAAGAAAAGGCAGTTTACCATTCCACCTTTTCCTTCAAGATGACTCCGTCCGTGGCATCTTCTGTCGTAAATGTGTCACCACGATATTGCACACAGAGCATTACCAATGGCTCTGCGCCATTGTTGCGGATGGAACGCTTGCCGTTTGGGGCAACTCTTACCACACTTCCTTCCGTAATCGGGAACACCTCGCCGTCAACTTGAAATTCGCCCTTGCCGCTAAGGAAGAAATACAATTCCTCGTGGGTCTTGTGCGTATGGAGGAAACCCGTCTCGGCGCCAGGAGCAAACGACTGGAAGGAAAAATCGCCACCAGTAGCTCCAACTAATGCACCACCGAACACCTTGCCTGGTATCTTAACCTCTGGAGCAAGTTCCAATACGAACTCGTTCAAGTTGCTCAACTTGCCGAAGTCTACGGCTGTCACATTCTCATTCTTGATGATTGTCTTTGTTTCTTTCATTGCCTTTGTACGTTTATATTCTTCTTTTGTTATTGAACATTGTCGTGGTTTGACGGTGCAAAGGTACAGCGGCTTTTCATTCTCCACAAGAAGGCACTTGTGCGTGTGTTACTTACTTTCTGGTAACTATTGCTGATTATCAAGAGGTAAGATTTCAATGATTTAACAAACTTTAGCTTAGGGAGCTATGTTGTTTTGGGAAAGTTAGTTACTTTTACATACTATTATTGAAAACAAGCAACTTATAAACTCGCAATCCGGGTTAAACAGCATTATGAGCCATCAGATAAAAGACGCTATCTTCCAAGATTGTCCCATCCGCAAAGTGTTGGCACGCATTTGTGATAAGTGGTCATTACTTGTCATCTACGTGATGCACCAAAACGACAACATTCGTTTCAATGCCCTCCACCGGGCCATTCCCGATATTTCACAAAAGGTACTGACCTCCACCCTCCGCTCCCTGGAGAGGGATGGTTTCATCACTCGACAAATCTATGCAGAAGTCCCTCCCAGAGTGGAGTATTCACTGACAGACCGTGGTCGCTCATTCATTCCATTGGTGGAGGATATGATTGCCTGGGCACAAGATAATATGGCCGGGATATTGAAAGACAGAAATAAGGAACTTGAATTAAATTATTGAGATTTCCTTCTTGATGGTATTGTTTTCTTGAGGTATGCCAGTACGGAGGCCAGCAGGGCGATGGCCGTCGTCCATGAGATGAGTGCGCAGGGGATGATGCCCAAGCCTTGGGTGAAGCCTGCCACAATGAACGTGAGGCATGAGACCGTGGCCACCGTGAGAGCGTAGGGCAACTGCGACGACACGTGGTGCACGTGTTTGCAGTCGGCCCCGGCACTTGCCATGATGGTCGTGTCGGAGATGGGCGATATGTGGTCGCCGCAGACTGCTCCGGCCATGCACGCCGAGATGGAGATGACTCTCAGAGGGGCGTCGGCTGGAAACACCGCGACGCAGATGGGGATGAGTATGCCGAAGGTGCCCCATGACGTGCCTGTGGCGAAGGCCAGTAGTGCGGCCACCACAAAGATGATGGCCGGCAAGAGCATCTGCAGCCGTCCAGCACTGCCTGCCACGACATCGGCCACATAGGTGGCTGCGCCCAGCGAGTCGGTCATGCTCTTCAGTGTCCACGCCAGTGTGAGGATGAGGATGGCAGGCACCATGGCCTCGAAGCCCTTGATGAGGCTGCTCATGGCTTCGTCGAACGGCAGCGTCTCGCGCATGGTGAACAGGGCCACCGAGAGGATGAGGGCCGTGAGCGAACCGATGACAAGCCCCACGGAGGCATTGCTTGCGGCAAACGATGCCACGAAGTCATGATATGTGTCACTGCCGGCGTCAAAAAAACCGCCCGAGTAGACCATGCCGACGGTGCACAGCACGATGAGCAGCAGGATGGGGACGACCAGGTCAGCGACTGTTCCGCAGCGGCCCGCCGTGCCCGGTCGGCTGGCTCCCACACCGTGTTCCGCGAGGTGGAGCTTGGTGTCGCTCACCTCGTCGAGCCGTCCCCCGTTGGTGCGTTCGTACCATTCGCGCCAGCGCTCATCGTACTTGCTCATCGACTTGAAGTCGAAACCGATGAGCACCACGGCAAACATAAACAGGATGGTGAGCAACGCATAGAAGTTGAACGGTATGGCCTTGCAGAAGAGTGCAAGGCCGTTCTCGTTGCCGGTGACAAAGCCCGACACCGCTGCCGCCCAGCTGGAGATGGGCGATATGACGCATACGGGCGCTGCCGTGGAGTCGATGAGATAGGCCAGCTTCTCCTTGGTAACGCCGTGGCGCTGGGTGATGGGCCGCATGACAGACCCCACGGTGAGGCAGTTGAAATAGTCGTCGATGAAGATGAGCAGCCCCAGGATGATGGTGGCCACCTGTGCGCCGCGTTTTGTCTTGACGTGTCTGGAGGCCCACTGGCCGAAGGCTGCCGATCCGCCAGCCTTGTTCATGAGCGAGACGATGGCACCCAGCACGACGAGGAAGACGAGAATGCCCACGTTCCAAGGGTCGGCGAGACAGTGGATGAGGCCGTACTGCGTGGCATCGGCACCGCTGCCTGCAGTGTCGTTGAGGAGGTGGGTGATGAAGCCCTCGATGCCCGAGCCTACGGAGATGCTGTATTGGGCGGCGCCGAGCAGGATGCCGATGAAGAGCGACGAGTAGACCTCCTTGGTCTTTAGGGCCAGGGCGATGGCCACGACGGGCGGCAGTAGGGACCAGCAGGTCCCGATCATGTTGAAGTCCATGTGGTGTTTGTGTTGTGTGTTTGTTGTCACAAGAAGTCCCCACAAGGGTTGGCCGACCATGGCGCTACCCTTGTGGGGACAACGTGTAATTGTTGTTACCGGTTATTTGACGCTCACCTTCATGGGCGTTCTCACGGCTTGTGCCTGCTGGCTGAGCAGACTTTTCCACGCGTCGAAACTGTGCAGTCCTTCCGCCTCGTTCTTGTCCCATCCGGAACCGAAGTAGTAGGTGAACGACGCTCCCGGCTTCAGGGTTGTCTTGGCCAGGATGTGTCCTGTGGCGATGCCGTTGGAACGTGGCTGGAAGAAGGCCGTGATATCCTTCTGGGGGAAGAGCAGTCCGATGAAGATGTGTCCCATCTCCTTGGCCAGTTGGTCGCGGTATTTGGCGTTGTAGACGCTGGCGTCGCCGAGGTCGTCATAGCCCATGTAGCCGCGTGTGGCGTCGATGGCATAGGCATCGGGGTTCGACTGGTGGACTACGGTTCCCGCCGCCACGGTGACAGGCTTGTCGAGGCCTTCGTAGGAGACTTGTGCGCGATTGAAGTGTGAGCCCTCGTCAAGCGTGATGATGCGCTTCTCGATGACCTGCTTGCCGTCGATTTCTCTCTCGGGATAGGTCAGCTCCACGGTGAAGCGCACAGGTCCCTTGTCGAGAATCTTGTAGGTCTTGTAGCATTGCGGCAACTGGAGGTTGCCCTTGTCGTCGAGGATGGCGTTGGCTCCGCCGCCCAGTGTCGGCCCCACGGTGTAGCAGTCCATGCCCTTGCCGTGGTTGATGTGGTAGCAGTAGGCGTTGTAGACCTGGTCGGCCAGATCCTTGTAGCCCCGTTGCGCCAGGTCCTTGATGGCGCGTCGCATGGTGGCGTCCTGCTCGCTGGCGTACCAGTAGTCGAGCATGAGGTCGGTGGTGTTCTTGTTGAAGAGGTCGTAGCCCACGGCACCTCCGTGTCCGTAGATGCGGTAGGCCACCTTGTCGTTCTCCCATCCGAACTCATCCTGTCGCTCGGTAAAGAGTCGTCCGGCCACCTTGGCTGCATATTTCTGGGGTGTGCCCTTCTGTGCATAATAGACCGCACGGCCCTTGGCGGGTACACCGGCCAGGAAGACAAGCTTGCCGTCGTAGGTCTGCTGTGAGGCCACCTCCTTGCCGTTGGCATCGGTGACGATGATGTCTTGTCCTGCTCCGAGCTTGCGTTGCACGGTGGCGAGCGGTGTCTCGACCACTTCCGAGCGGGGCGAGGCGAGCGAGTTGGCCACCGTGATGGTCACGCGGTCGGCCGCTTGTGCGAGTGAGGCGTAAGCGGCGAGCACCGTGAGTATGATTTTTTTTGCGTTCATAAGCTTGATGGTGTTTTGTCTTAGTCCTTCAGAGGGTTCCAGCCTTGCGCCGTGATGTCAAACTCCTGGTTGTCGCGGCTGATGAGCTTGGTGCCCAGTTCGGGTTTGGTGATGTATCCGATCTGCCGTATTCCCTGGCTTTCGAGGGCGTTGAGCTTGTCGTGGTCGCCGATGGGCACGGTGAAGAGCAGTTCGTAGTCTTCGCCTCCGTTCATGGCACAGGTGGTGACATTCATGTTGAATTCCTCTGCCTGCACGGCCGTCTGGTAGTCGATGGGTATGTTCTTCTCGTAGACGCGGCACCCGCAGTGGCTCTGCTGGCAGATGTGCAGGAGCTCCGACGACAGTCCGTCGCTGATGTCCATCATGGCCGTCGGCCTGATGTTGTTGTCGCGCAGGAGCTTGATGATGTCGCCGCGTGCCTCGGGCTGCAGTTGTCTCTCGAGCAGATACTCGTGTCCGGCGAAGTCGGGCTGGAAGTCGCTGGCCTTGGCCCCTTGCTCCCTGAGATGCCTGACGAGGGCGTCGTTGCCGGCCTTTTTCGCCTCGGCGATTTTCTTGTTGATGTCGTCGAGCTGCTGGTAGTAGACCATCTTTTCGCGTTCCAGCAGTTGCAGTCCCATGTAGGCCGCCCCCAGGTCGCCGCTGACGCAGATGAGGTCGGTCTCTTTGGCGCCGTTGCGATAGACGATGTCGTCATGCCTTGCCTCGCCGATGCAGGTGATGCTGATGGCCAGTCCGGTGAGCGATGATGTGGTGTCGCCGCCCACGATGTCGACGTTCCACTTGTCGCAGGCACGCCGCAGTCCGTCGTAGATCTGCTCGGTGGCCTCCACGTCGAAGCGTTTGTCGAGCGCGATGGAGATGACGATCTGCCTGGGTGTGCCGTTCATGGCGAAGATGTCGGAGATGTTCTCCATGGCTGCCTTGTAGCCCAGTTGTGTGAGCGACACGTAGGTGAGGTCGAAGTGTATGCCCTCCATGAGCATGTCTGTCGTGACGAGCACCTCCGTGTCGGGGTAGCGGAGCACGGCACAGTCGTCGCCCACGCCGTAGCGCGAGCTGTCGTTCTTCAGTTTGATGTTGTTGGTGAGGCGGTCGATGAGGCCGAACTCACCCAGCTTGGATATTTCCATGAAATGTCTGTTGTTGCCTGTGGGAAAACGATGTGGCTTAGGATTGCGCGATCATGGCCCTCATGATCTCCGTCATCTTCGGCTCGGCTGCCGCTGCGGCCAGCTGCACCTCCTCGTGGCTCACCTCGACCGGAACGTCGAAGCCTCCCAGGTCGGTGATGATGCTCATGCCGAAGACGCGGATGCCGCAGTGGCGTGCCACGATGACCTCGGGCACGGTGGACATGCCCACGGCGTCGCCGCCCATGATGTGGAACATCCTGTACTCAGCGGGTGTCTCGAAAGTAGGACCCTGCACGCCTACATAGACACCGTGGCGCAGGGTGATGCCTTTCTCCTGTGCGATCCGGTCGGCCTGTGCGATGAGGTCATGGGCGTAGGGCTCGTGCATGTCGGGGAAGCGCGGACCGGTGGGTACGTTCTTTCCCCGCAGCGGATGCTCGGGAAAGAGGTTGAGGTGGTCTGTGATGACCATGAGGTCGCCGATGTGGAACTCCGGGTTCATGCCGCCGGCAGCATTGCTGACGAAGAGTGTCTGGATGCCCAGCTCGTACATGACGCGCACGGGGAATGTCACTTCCTTCATCGAGTAGCCCTCGTAGAAGTGGAAACGGCCGTCCATGGCCATGATATCCTTGCCGCCCAGTTTGCCGAAGATGAGCTTGCCGGCGTGTCCCTCGACGGTTGACACCGGGAAGTTGGGAATGTCGCGATAGGGTATCTCTGTGGTGTCAGTTATCTCGGAAGCTAATTGTCCCAGGCCTGTTCCCAGGATGATGGCCGTCTTTGGGCTTGCCGTCATCCTTTCTTTTAGCCAGGATGCTGTTTCTTGAATTTTTGCGTACATAGCTTATGATTTTGTGGTTGAAATTTTCTTCTTGGTCGAGCATGAAGCGGATGCGGATGGGCAGGACGTAGAGAGCCTGCCGCACCTCGGAGGTGAGTGCCGGTGTGGCCTCAAGCCGCGAGGCGTCCTTCTCTGTGGTGATGATGATGCGTGGCTCGGGCAACCGTGAGAAGGCCTCGCTGATGCGGGCCGCATCGCGCTCGTTGAACTGGTGGTGGTCGCCGTACGACAGGGGTGTGATTGATCGGCAACGGTTTTTCAAGTCGAGCTCCATCTGCCGTGGTGAGGCGATGCCCGTGAGCAGCAGCGCGTTGACCGAGCTCAGGTTGGGCAGGCTCTGTGTCTTGTTGAACACGGGCTTCAGATCGTCGTAGTCGATGCAGGTGAAGAAAAGCCCTTGGTAGGGATAGAGGTTGAGGGCCTTTGTCAGCACGCGGAACTCCATGGGCTTCAGGTCTTTGGGGCACTTCGTCACGATGACGATGTCGGCGCGGTTCTTGCCCTTCATCGGCTCCCGCAGTCGCCCTGCCGGCAAGAGCTTGTCGTAGATGATGAGCCGGTGATAGTCGACCAGCAGGATGTTGATGCCCGGTTTGACGTAGCGGTGCTGGTAGGCATCATCGAGGAGGATGACATCCACGTCGCGGGTGGCTTCGTCATCGGTGAGCCGGCTGATGCCCTTTCTGCGGTTCTTGTCGACGGCCACGTAGATGTCGGGAAACTTGCGCTTCATCTGAAACGGTTCGTCGCCGATGTCCTTCATGGGCGTCTCGCCGGTGGCCAGCACGTAGCCGCGGCTCTTGCGCTTGTAGCCCCGCGAGAGCACGGCCACCTTCATCTTGTCGCGCAGCAGGCGTACGAGATACTCCACGTGCGGCGTCTTGCCCGACCCGCCCACGGTGATGTTGCCCACGTCGATGACGGGGATGGAAAACTCCTGCTGGGGCAGCACGCCCAGGTCGAAAAGGCGGTTGCGCAGGCTCACGCCGAAGCCGTAGAGCCAGCTCAGCGGCAGCAGCCACTCGTTGATTTTGATGAGGTCACCTTCCATCGGCTTCGGGTTCAAAGGTTGGTGATGACGAAGGGACAGCGTGCCTGCAGCGGGTCGAGATGGTCGATGGTGCGCAGCATCATGACGGGTTCATAGAACGAGCCCAGCGTGAGGCGTAGCTGCTCGTCGAGCACCGTGCCCTTGTAACTGCCGTAGTTGAGCAACTGGTTCATCCAGCTCTCGGGGGCAGGGTAGGGGGCGGTGTAGTGCTTGTCGAGCTTGGCCAGTTGGGCCGCCTTGGCCACAGCCTTGTCGAGTCCTCCCAGCTCGTCGACGAGATGGAGCTTGAGCGCGTCAGAGCCCAGGAACACGTGGCCCTGTGCCCGCTCTTCCACCTGCTGCATGCTGAGGCGTCGGCCGCGTGCCACACGGCTCTTGAAGAGCATGTATCCGCGGTCGATGTATGCCTGCATGTATGCTGACTGCTCGGCGCTCATGGGTGTCATGTCACCTCCCATGGTGGCGTTGCGGTTGGTCTTCACCTCGTCGTAGCGCAGTCCGAGCTTCTCGGTGAGCAGCTGCGACTTGTCGAGCATGAGTCCGAAGATGCCGATAGACCCCGTGATGGTGGTGGGCTCGGCTATGATGTAGTCGGCAGCTGCGCTGATGTAGTAGCCGCCGGAGGCCGCTGCGCCGCCCATCGACACCACAACGGGTTTCTTCGTGCGCAGTGCTTCGATCTGGTGCCATATCTGTTCGGAGGCATAGGCCGAGCCGCCGCCCGAGTTGATGCGTATGACGACCGCCTTCACTTTGTCGTCGTCGGCCAGGTCTTGCAGGTCCTTGCACATCTCGCGTCCCACAATCTGGTGTGCGCTGTTGAAGGAGCTTTGCTCCGGCCGGTCCTGCACGATGTCGCCCCAGGCGTAGTAGACGGCGATTTGGTCGCCCTCTTCTTTCGAGGGTGCTGCGTTCATGTCGGCCACCGACACCTGCGGCACGGGGTCATCCTTGCCCAGTCCGAGGCGGCTTTTCACCACGCCCTTCACCTGGTCGTTGTAGAGCAGCCCGTCGATCATTTTGTAGCGGATGAGGTTACGCTGGTCCTCCAGCGTGACGATGCGGTCGGCATAGGCTTGCAGCGAGTCGTTGTGGATGCCGCGGCTCTTGGCCACCGCCTGGCATATCGTCTGCCACCAGCCGCCGAGGTAGCGTTCGGTCTGTTCGCGGTTGGGCGCACTCATGTGCTCCTCGGTGTACATCTCCGTGGCGCTCTTATACTTGCCGCACTTGAACGGCACCATCTTCACGCCGATCTTGGCCAGTGCGTCTTTCAGGAATATCATCTGTCCGCCCAGTCCCTGCCAATCCACCATGCCCTGCGGGTTGAGGTAGAGCTTGTCGGCCACGGTGGCTACGTAGTATGCTCCGAGCGAGTATTGCTCCCCGTAGGCCACGACCCACTTGTGTGCCGTCTTGAAGTCGGCCAGCGCATCGCGCAGTTCCTGCATCTGGGCCATGTCGGCTCCGAGGCTGCCCGCCTCGAGATAGATGCCCTTCACGGCCTCGTTGTTCTTGGCCTTGCTGATGGCTCCGAGCGTCTCTGCAAGCCCGCTGGTTGTCGTCCCCTTGATTTTATTGTAGAGGTTGTCGCCGCTTCCTTCTTGCAAGGATCCGTCGAGCTTGATGACCAGTACCGCGTTGTCGGGTATGCTCTGTGTGGACTGAGATGAGGCCAACATGCCCACAAGGCTCATCACACCCAGTGCGCAGACGATGAAGGAGAAGGCCAGCAGCCCCACGACGGTGGCGCAGACCGACTTGAAGAAATCTTTCATTTGCTGTCGTCAGTTAAGTTTATAGTCAATTCAAATGCAAATCTACCACTTTTTCTGGGATAATCCAAACGCATGTGGGCTTTTGTGATAATAAAATCGTTCTTAAGTTTCGGATATTTTCAACACCCTACCTTTCAAGGCTTGTAAGTAATGAAATAAAGCCGACAAACGGCATGCGAAAACATCGCGTCGCGCTCAGCAAACAAAATTTCGGGTGAAATACGCCAAAAATAGGAGGTTTTTGTAACTGGCAGAGAGTTAGCGATTTATAAAATTCTGGTGCTTCCGTTCTCCTCGTTACCCGTTATTTTCGTTGCGATAGTTGCCTTATTGAGTCCTGGTTCGGCATCTGTCGCCCTTGGATTCTTGCTCTATGGCCGCTCGAAACACGCCCTTTCGACAGATGATAGATGGCAGATGCCGAGGTGCTTGCTATTTCGAGGGGCGGCGAATGGCCCTTTTCCGGCATTTGCGCCCTCCAGATGGTGCGGTTGTGACGATGCGTTTTTTGGATAAAATGCTTGACAATCCAAACAAATATGCATAAAAAAGGCCGGCATTTCCCGATGGTATGCCGGCCGATAGAGAACAAAGTAGACTTAAAAACCTGATTTGTTATTCACAATCTTCTTACCTTTTATTACGTATGATAGCTTTTGTCAGGGTTGCAGGGTGAAGCCCACCACGAGATAAGCCTTCTCCGTGCTCGGGTTGGCAGCCACCTGTGCGAAGACAGGCACGCTGAACGTGTTGGTCACCTTCAGTTCCTTGGTGGCCTTGACGCTGACGTTGGTCACGGCAAAGCCGTGGGCGTCGCTGTAGGATGTAGTGGCGTAGGGCACAGCACCGACAGCTGCCTCCCAGTCGCATCCGCCCAGCTTGAAGGGAGCGGTGGCCTCCACGTAGGAGGAGTAGGCGCGCTTGTTACTGTTGTTCTTTCCGTCGTTGCCGGCGAAGTTGGTATACCAGTTGAGGGCTACAGGACCGAAGTCGTAACCGACGTTGGCCTCAAAGAGGTGCGACGTGTTATGTGAGTCGTAAGCGAAATAACGCTTGTTGGGCGTGTTGAACCAGTAGTCGGTGATGCCGACATGGAAGGCTCCTGTCTCGTAGGCGAGCGTGAGGTCAAACTCCTTGGTGTCGCTCGGCTCAGAGATGCCTACGTTACCCCATGCGGTCAGCGAGAGACCCTTATATCCGATGCCCAGTGTGGGCTGCAGCGAGATGGCGCCCAGTTCCTGGCCACGCCAGTAGTACATGCTTACGATGTCGGCGCCGATGGTCGTCTCCACCTTGTCCTGTGCCAGGGCCGACGGAGCGAAGGCTGCCAGTCCGAGTGCCAGGGCACCCACACGTCTGATGTTCGTCTTGCCAATCAATGATTTCAAATCTTTCATAATCCTGTTGTTTATGGTTTGACAATATGGATAAGTGGTGTCCGGAGACTTCCTGTCTCTGATGGGGAGACGCTGTGGCAGCCTCCGAACGTCACCGTCAATCTCTGTTTAGTTGTAGCAGCTCTCTCCGTGCTCGTAGATGTCGAGGCCTTCCTCCTCAATGCGCTTGTCGACGCGGAGACCTGCAATCTTCTTGATGCTGTAGAAGAGGATGAAGCCTGTCACGGCTGCCCAGACATCGATGCAGATGATGCCGAGAGCCTCAGCTCCGAAGAAACCCCATCCGTGACCGTAGAAGGCACCTGAGTCGACGGCCAGCAGACCTGTCATGAGCGTACCGAAGATACCGCAGACACCGTGTACTGAGCTGGCACCCACAGGGTCGTCGATGTGCAGCTTGACGTCGATGAACTCGATGGAGAACACCAGGATGATGCCGGCCAGCAGACCGATGATCACAGCTCCGAGGGGGCTTACGAGGTCACAGCCAGCGGTGATGGCCACCAGACCGGCCAGGATGCCGTTGAGCGTGAGTGAGAATGAGGGTTTGCCGTACTTGATCCATGAGGTGAACATGGTGCCGACACCGCCTGCTACAGCAGCGAGGTTGGTTGTCAGGAAGACGTGGCTGATAGCCACACGGTTCACTTCACCAGAGGCGGCCAACTGAGAACCGGGGTTGAAGCCGAACCAGCCGAACCAGAGGATGAACACACCCAGGGCAGCAGCCATCAGGTTGTGGCCGGGGATAGCGACACTCTTGCCGTTGCGGTACTTGCCGAGACGCGGGCCAAGGCAAAGGGCACCCACCAGTGACAATACACCACCCACACTGTGAACGATGGCCGAACCGGCGAAATCGTGGAAGGCAGCACCGAAGGTGTTCATCATGAACGAGCCCTCCTCGGCATTGGTCAACCAACCGCCGCCCCATGTCCAGTGACCTTCGACAGGGTAGATAATCAGTGAGATGAAGAACGAGTAGATCACATACATGGAGAACTTGGTTCGCTCGGCCATGGCTCCCGACACGATGGTGGCGCTGGTGGCGCAGAACACGGTCTGGAATATCAGGAAGCCCTCAGTGGGAAGGTCGCCCTTATAGAACGACAGGTCGCCGAAGTTGGGCATGCCGATGAAGCCCTGGCCGTCGCTGCCCCACATGAAGCCGAAGCCTACAAACCAGAACAGAAGGGAACCGACCATGAAGTCGACAAAGTTCTTGAACAAGATGTTTGCTGTGTTTTTACTGCGGGTGAAGCCGGCCTCACAGAGGGCAAAGCCTGGCTGCATGAAAAAGACCAACATGGCTGCAAGCAGCATCCATACGGTATCTACTGATA
>CAVDNW010000054.1:0-13155 GCA_963610435.1 Oscillospiraceae bacterium
TTCGTTATCAACAAGAAGAACCCTAAGTTTAAATTGCGTCAGGGTTAATGTTAAAAAAGTGCAAAAAGACTTTTATCTCAGGATTTATGAGTAATTTTGCATGCTTTTTAGCAAGAACTACATTTAGTTTATTAATTTTTTATTCAATTACTAATGGCAATAAGAATTGTTGGAGTAGATTTGCCCCAAAACAAGCGTGGCGAAATCGCATTGACTTATATTTATGGTATAGGTCGAAGTAGTTCAGCAAAGATATTGGATAAAGCCGGCGTAAGCCGTGACCTGAAGGTCAGCGAGTGGACTGACGACCAGGCTGCTAAGATCCGTGAAATTATCGGCGCTGAATTTAAGGTGGAGGGTGACCTCCGTTCTGAAATCCAGATGAACATTAAGCGTCTGATGGATATTGGCTGCTATCGTGGTGTCCGTCATCGTAATGGTCTTCCTGTTCGCGGTCAGAGCACTAAGAATAATGCTCGTACTCGTAAGGGTAAGAAGAAGACTGTTGCTAATAAGAAGAAGGCTACTAAGTAATATTTAGTTCTGAGTTAATTTCATGATTATATTAACTAATTGGTTTCGTAGTCAAGTTTAACTCTAACTTAAAGCTAAAACAAAATGGCAAAGACAAAAGCAACATCTAAGAAGAGAAACGTTAGGGTTGAAGCTGTTGGTCAGCTTCATGTCCATAGCTCGTTCAATAATATTATTGTATCGCTTGCCAATAATGAGGGTCAAGTTATTTCATGGTCTTCAGCAGGTAAGATGGGTTTCCGTGGTTCTAAGAAGAACACTCCTTATGCTGCACAGATGGCAGCTGAGGATTGCGCAAAAATCGCGTATGACCTTGGACTTAGAAAAGTTAAGGCTTTCGTGAAGGGCCCGGGTAATGGCCGTGAGAGTGCTATTCGCGCTATTCATGGTGCTGGTATCGAGGTTACAGAGATTGTCGATGTGACTCCGTTGCCACACAACGGTTGCCGTCCTCCTAAGCGTCGTCGTGTGTAATTTGGTTAAGTAAGATACATTTGAATTAAAGCAATTTTATTATGGCAAGATACATAGGTCCTAAATCTCGAATTTCACGCCGTTTCGGTGAGGCCATCTTTGGTCCTGATAAGGTTTTGGCTAGACGCAATTTCCCTCCAGGACAACATGGCAATGACCGTCGTCGTAAGCAGTCGGAGTATGGTTCTCAGTTGGCTGAGAAGCAGAAGGCCAAGTACACGTATGGTGTGCTCGAGCGTCAGTTCCGCAATCTTTTTGATAAGGCTGCCAAGAGCGACGGTATCACTGGCGAGGTTCTTCTTCAGCTCCTTGAGAGCCGTTTAGACAACGTGGTTTACCGTTTGGGTATTGCTCCTACACGTGCAGCTGCTCGCCAGCTTGTTGGACACAAGCATATCACTGTTGATGGTCAAGTGCTCAACATTGCTTCTTATTCAGTAAAGCCTGGTCAGGTTGTTGCTGTTCGTGAGAAGTCCAAGTCTTTGGAGGTTATTGATGCCGCTTTGGCTGGTTTCAATCACAGCAAATATCCTTGGTTGGAGTGGGATGATAATACAAAGAGCGGTAAGTTCCTTCACAGACCCGACCGTGCCGACATCCCTGAGACTATTAAGGAGCAGTTAATCGTTGAGTTGTACTCTAAACAATAATCATTAAATTAATGGCGATATTAGCATTTCAAAAACCTGATAAAGTTGTGATGCTGGAGGCTAATGAGCATTACGGGAAGTTTGAGTTCCGTCCTCTCGAGCCTGGCTTCGGTGTTACCATTGGTAATTCCCTGCGACGCATCCTCCTTTCATCACTGGAGGGCTATGCTATCAATACCATCCGTATCGGTGGTGTTGAGCATGAGTTTTCTTCGGTTCCTGGTGTGAAGGAAGATGTGACCAACATCATTTTGAATCTCAAGCAAGTTCGATTCAAACAAGTAGTAGAAGAATTCGAGAACGAGAAAGTGAGTATCACCGTAGAGAATTCAACTGAATTTAAAGCAGGTGATATCAGTAAGTATCTGACTGGATTTGAAGTGTTAAACCCTGATTTGGTGATTTGTCATTTAGACTCCAAGGCATCTATGCAAATTGACTTGACTATCAATAAGGGACGTGGATATGTTCCCGCTGATGAGAACCGTCAATTCTGCACCGATGTCAATGTACTCCCAATCGATTCCATCTACACCCCGATCCGCAACGTCAAGTATTCGGTTGAGCCCACTCGTGTGGAGCAGAAGACCGACTATGACAAACTAACGCTTGAGGTTACTACGGATGGTTCCATTCACCCAAAGGATGCGTTGAAAGAAGCAGCCAAAATCCTTATTTATCATTTCATGTTGTTCTCTGATGAAAAGATTACTCTAGAGAATCCTAACACAGACGGCAACCAGGAATTTGATGAGGAGGTGTTGCACATGCGTCAGTTGCTCAAGACGAAGCTTACGGATATGAATCTTTCAGTTCGTGCGCTTAACTGTCTTAAAGCTGCAGATGTTGAGACTCTTGGAGATCTCGTGCAGTACAATAAGACTGACCTCTTGAAGTTCCGTAACTTTGGTAAGAAATCGCTTTCAGAGCTTGATGATTTGCTCGAGAGTCTGAATCTTTCGTTTGGAACAGATATTTCAAAGTATAAATTAGACAAGGAGTAGTTCTTTACATAGTTTTGTTTAGATAACGCTCTTTCCAAAAGTAAAAACAATGAGACACAATAAAAAATTCAACCATCTGGGTCGTACTGCATCTCATCGCGCCAGCATGCTTGCAAATATGGCATGCAGCTTGATCATGCACAAAAGAATCACTACGACCCTCGCAAAGGCCAAGGCTCTTAAGACTTACGTTGAGCCTCTGATTACTCGTTCTAAGAAGGATGACACCAACAGTCGTCGTGTAGTATTCCGTTATCTGCAGAACAAGTATGCAGTGAAGGAGCTTTTTGGCGAGGTAGCCGAAAAGGTTGCTGACCGCCCTGGAGGATACACACGTATCATCAAGTTGGGAACTCGTCTGGGTGACGCTGCGTCTATGGCTTTCATCGAGCTTGTCGATTTTGACGAGAATATGGCCAAGACTGCTAAGGCTGAGAAGAAGACACGTCGTAGCCGTCGTTCAAAGAAGGCAGAGGATGCCGTGGTAGAAGCTCCCGCAACCGAAGATGTAGCGACAGAGGCTACTGTTGAATCTACTGAGGGCGAGGCTCCTAAGGCTGAATAATTTTGCTCACTTTTCATATAGGTCTCCAATCTTTTACGAGGTTGGAGACTTTTTTGTTTTTGATGGATACCTATTTTCAGTATATTACCAGTAAAAAGCTTGACTTTTTATTCTTTTTTTAAATTATATTGTGTAACTTTACGAACAATAACAAAAGTTTTGTTTATAGCTGACCTTTAATCAATTATTCACTTCACCACGAAACTTCACCATGACCATCCGAAATGATTCAACCCCGAACAGTTTCTTAATCGTGTTCATCATTTTCGCAGTTTTTGGCCTGTTTTGTTCATGCGGAAAAGGACATCGGAACTCTGCTGCACATTCCGAGACTGACAGCCTTATTACTTCTTATCGCGCTCAAGGTAAGAATCTGCGAGAGAAAAGCCAGTTTGTCGAGGCTGTAGCTGCCCATCAGCAGGAACTTGCACTTGCCCGTAGTATTGCTGATACCTTATCGATGGTTCAGGCTCTAAACAATATCGGCACCAACTTCCGGAGGATGGGTATTCTTGACGAGGCTTCCGACAACCATTATCATGCTTTGCAACTTTGCAGTGCTTATAGTGGAGCCGCTACAGATAGCACCATTCGAAAGAATCGCGTAGTGGCGCTCAATGGCATTGGGAACATATATCTCTCGCTGGGCAACTATGAGACAGCCGACTCCGCGTTTCGACAAGCGTTGGCTGGAGAGAAATCGCTCGGCAGTGGACTAGGGCAGGCTATCAACTACGCCAATCTAGGTGCTGTTTTTGAGGGACTACATCGGATTGACTCTGCCTGGCACTACTATGAGCTGTCGATGGAGGCCAACCGCCGTATACACTCCGATCTCGGTGTGTCACTCTGTCATAACCACTTTGGTAGGCTCTATGAAAATCGAGGTGAAACACAAAGAGCCATAGCTGAATATACTCAAGCCTACGACATCATGACCCACAGCGCTGACCGCTGGCATTGGCTCGAATCGTGTGTGGCGCTGGCACGCATCCATGTGGCTCATGGCAAAGTGCAGGAAGCCCGTCACTATCTTGACGAGGCCCTTGGTGAGGCCCAACGTCAGAACTCGATAGAGTATCTGGCGGACATATACCTGCTTAAGTATGAACTGGCACGCAAGACGGGTGACATACCACAGGCCTTGGAGTGCTTCGTACGTGGTAAGGCCTACAAAGACAGCGTCAGCAGCGAGAAGAACTACAACCGCCTGCAGACCCTTCACAACCATTATACCCGCATGCGTCATCAGACCGAACTTGACCGCGTGAACGCCGATCTTCTTGTAGAGAAACGCTGGAAGACGGGCACCGTTATTGTGGCCGTGCTCGTGTTGGCTCTCGCTCTCGTTCTTATTGGCTTTCTCTATTACGCTTTGCTCAACCGTAAACGCCGCCAACGCATCATGATGCAGGCTGAAAATGCGCGCACCACGTTCTATACCAATGTCACCCACGAATTCCGTACACCGCTAACAGTTATCCTTGGCTATTCGGAGATGATGGAACGGGGTGAACTTCCCGCCGCCGACATTGCTTCCGTAGGCGGAGTGGTTACACGTCAGGGACGCCTGTTGTTGTCATTAGTCAATCAATTGCTCGACATCTCGCGCATCAAGTCATCGGTGTTAGAGCCCGAATGGCGCAGTGGAAATATCGTCAAGTACGTGTCGGTTCTGGTAGACAGCTTCCAACACATGGCCCGCAATAAGAACATTATGCTCACCTACAGTCATGAGGGTGAGGTGGCGGAAACCAATTTCGTGCCCGAGTATTTGCAGAAGGTTGTCAACAATCTGGTAAACAACGCTATCAAGTTTACCCAAGAGGGCGGACATGTGACGGTAACGCTCAATGTACAGTCGAATCTGACCGTGCTGACCGTCAGCGATGACGGCTGTGGCATCAGCAGAGAGGAACAGCAACATGTGTTCGATTTGTTTTGGCAGAGCGATAAAGCCCAATATAGCGGCGGATCGGGGGTTGGTCTGTCGCTCGTTCGGCAGATTGCCGAGTCGCTTGGTGGCAATGCTACGGTGGAGAGCGAGGAGGGCAGAGGCACTACTTTCCAGGTCGCATTGCCTCCTCACAGTGGACATTTTCCGTCCTTGGCTGAACCGGATACGCCGACCGTGTCTTCTTGCGAGGAAGCTTCGGCTGGGGACGACCGCCCTACTGTCTTGATAGTAGAAGACAATACCGACGTGTCAGACTATATGCAGATTGGACTGAAAAAGCACTACCGTCTGCTCGTGGCGCATGATGGTGAGGAAGGACTGGCAATAGCTACCGAACAAGTGCCCGACATCATAGTCACCGACCTGATGATGCCGCGCATGGACGGGCAGACCCTCTGTCGGCTTGTGCGTAAGTCGGAGGTGCTCGCCCATATCCCCGTCATCATGGTCACGGCCAAGAGTACCGACTCCGACCGCTTACAGGGACTGCGCGACGGAGCCGACGCCTATGTGTTCAAGCCCTTCAACGCAGAGGAACTGCAGGTGCGCATCGCTAATCTGTTGGAGCGTCAACAGCGTATGCGTCAACTCTATTCACAGGCCGTAAGTGAGAACGACCCCCATCCAGAGAATCGTCTGTCAGAGACCGACCGCACGTTTTTGGAGAAGATTAAGCAGACTATTATCGAGAAGATGGCCTTCGAGGATATTAATGTCGAGGCAGTGGCATCGGCACTTTGCCTGTCGAGCCAACAACTGCGCCGCAAACTCAGTGCCGTTACAGGAGAGACACCAGCCGCCCATATCCGTCAAGTGCAGATGGGAGAGGCCCGACGAATGCTCGAAACATCCCCGGAGAAGTCAGTCTCTGAGGTGGCTATGGCCTGCGGTTTTTACGACACGTCGCATTTTACCCGTGTCTTTAAGTCTGTTTACGGTGTTACCCCGTCGAAGATACGACAGAAGACCACTTCCTGAGTTCTGTCCCACTATCATCTTACTTTTTTGCCGTCACTAAAAGACGGGCATTGCTTGAGAAATGCAAAGAAATGGCCAATTCTGTTCAACAATGAATGGAATTGGCCAATTTTGTTCAAAATGAACGAAATTGGCTTTTTTTTGAAAAATATATCCTATCCTTTAGAGCAGATTTTGCAGAACTTTGCCATCGGAAACACAATCCACTTGCATGCTTCGTCGCACTTGTGCGGCGCGTATGAGTTCATTTTATGTATTATAACACGACAAAACCACCAAGACCATGAAAACAATCAAGCAAGGAACACAGGACGCCGCAGTCGTGACACTCAAGAAGGAACTCGCCCGACTCGGATATCAGACAGACACCACAAATCTCTTTGATGAGGTCACCCGTACGACGGTCATCGATTTTCAAAAGAAGCAAGGACTGTCGGCCGATGGTATCGTAGGTTACAATTCTTGGGAGAAACTCTTCTTTGCCGACCGTCCCGCCGGAGCGAAACTCTCAGAGGAAGATTTCTCGCTGGCAGCCAGACTGCTTGATTGCGATACGGCTGCAATGAAAGCCGTTCAGGAGGTGGAAACAGGCGGAAGAGGCGGTTTCTTCGCTGCAGGCAAGCCAGCCATTCTCTTTGAGGGACATGTTTTCTGGAAGCAGCTGAAGCTGCGCAACAAATCTCCCGAGAAGTATGCGAAGGCTTATCCAGATATCGTATATCCGAAATGGGACAAGAAACACTACCTCGGTGGTCTTGCCGAATATACCCGCTTAGAGAAAGCCAGAAAGATAGATGTGGATGCGGCCAATGCATCGGCCAGTTGGGGCATGTTTCAGATTATGGGCTTCAATCACGCTCTTTGCGAACAGAAAGATGTGGCCACCTTTGTAAAAGCGATGTGCGCCAGCGAACGAAGCCAACTGTTGCTTTTCTGTCGCTTCATCCGTCACTCCGCCCTGCTTCATCAAGCATTGAAAGCCAAAAAATGGGCCGACTTTGCCCGACAATACAATGGTAGTGCCTATGCCGAAAACCAATACGACAAGAAACTTGCCAAGGCATATGGTAGCCATTCCGTCAAGTGACGGCCTTCTCATTCATAATCCATTATCGCTTCAGTCAACGCAAAAATACAACGCACCTATGGCAAACCAGACACTTGACGGTTCAACTATGCAAAACAGAGCATCGACGACCCAAACCAATACTAGCGCTACAACAGCAGCCAACGGAGGAACAGCTACCAATTATGTAAGATCTGGAAAGAGGGCCAAGCAGATTGTCGGCACGGTCCAAAAGGAGCCCGAGGCCGTAAGCAGTTCGCTTATTGCTATCAAGGGCATTTGCAAGAGCATCCGCGACACGCTCAGTCAACTCGGCATCTACGACGTTACGGGTCTGCTCAAGGCTGGCGCTACTGCCGCCAAACGCAATTCGCTCGGCACTCGGTTGGTCAACAAGATGCTTGAAAACAACAGCAAGATTGTCGACGAGCAGTTGCCCACCATGCAGCAGATCAATCTGTGGGTGCGGCAGGCCGACCTGTGGCGCGTGTCGGGTATTACCGTCGATGCCGCATGGCTCATCGCCCAAGCCGGAGTGCGCTGCGTGGAAGATTTGGCCAAGTGCGATGTGGATCGTCTCTATCCGGTGGTCAAAGCTTTGGCCGACGGACAACTCACGGCAGTCAACTGTCCCACCGAGAGCGAACTGACCCAGTATATCGCTGTTGCCGGCATTATCGCGCCCAAGAAGACCTGTGTAAGCAATCTGGTCAACCTCCGCACCATGATGGGCGTACAGCGTATGGACGATGCCCTTGTCCGTGCTCTTCATGCCATCGGCATTTATCGCATCTTCGCTTCGGACACTGACAACGACAAACAGACCGACGACTACAGTCTGCTCTCCCTCGATGCCAAGAACGACGTGTATATGCTGCAGCGCATCTATCGCAGCGAATTTTCCGGCATCAGTAGCCAGTGCGTACCACCAACAGCTGCCGACCTGCTAAACATACAGGCCAAAGCCAAGGAGTACAAGGAAAAGTATCCCAACGACAGCCACTATCAGATTTATGAGTCGGCCAATGCGTTTGTGCTCGATGTGTCCGGACAGGATGCCCCCACCCATCTCTACGCCCTTATCGACAATTCCGAAACCAAGACCGATGCCGTCGGCACCTTCGCGGCCATCTCCCAAGCCATCAAGGCCCTCAATGTGGACGACACCAGCGGCCTCCCGCAAGTAATCACAGGACGGGTGGAAGTGTCGGGCAACGGACATAGCCAGGCATTGGAAGGCATGTTGGTACAACTCACCGGTTTTCTTACCTCGGCCAGCGACCTTTCGTCCATACAAAAGCCCGTACAGGCGTACACCAATGCCAACGGATGTTTCGAGATACGGATGCCCGAGAAATACAATCTCTGTTCGACGCTCACCTTCACCTTCAGCAATGCCGACGGTCAGCAGGAAGTGAGCAAGTCGGCCGATGAAATCATCGTCAACACGTCGTCCGTGCAGACCAATGACACCTTGGTGACCGTCATGTGCGACCTCTCCGCCCAACCGTTCTCCCTCGACAATACCCGTTTCAAGGCTGCGGCCGAGAAGACCACGCTTCCGAGCGTACGACTGCAGGGCGAGGAAGGTGCCTGTCCGGTCTACCTTAATCCCGATACCGCCCCGTCGCGTACGTTCAGTTACAATCTCTTGCAGCGTCTCTCTATACCCTGCACCACCAACGGACGGGAGCCTGTAGATACCCCCATCGACGTGTTTGGCTTCAAGAATAACCTACGGCTCCATCACGATAATATCTGTCAGAGCGGTGGACTGAGCATCGGTTATGTACTCGGCATGAGTCAGGCATGGGTGCCCGACGGTTATGCCCTGGGCAATTTGCTCTACTCCCTCGTGTTAGCTCCGGGTGAGGAACAGCGTATCGTTGTCAAGGAGCATGCCGAATCGTACAGCGTGAGCGACACCGCCGACGGCACTGACCGTGTGACCGACTCGTCCAGTCAGTATCAAAGCGACTCGATAGAAGAAATCTTCTCGCAGACGGCCGCCCAGACCTCCGCTGCATCGCAGTCGTCGCAATATTCCACTTATGCCAAGAGCCGTGGAACAAGTGGTATGGGATTGTTTATCGGTTTGCTGGGCGGATCATCAAGCACATCGAAGAGTCACGGCTCTTCATCCTCGTCGGCCAATTCCCGCAACGTCTATAGCAATGCTTCGCAGGCCGCCGAACGGTTCCAGACCTCCGTTGTCAGCACCAGCACCCGCTTGGCGCAAAGCAACCGTGTCTCCATACGCGCCGCTTCGAGCAGCGACAGCGAGTCGGTGGCCTCCAAGGTGGTGGCCAACCACAACCACTCGCACGTCATGACCGTGCAGTACTGGGAGGTGATGCGCCGCTACAAGCTGCAGACCTGCATCGAGAACGTGAAACTCGTGCTCTTTGTGCCGCTCAAACTTATCCCCTTCTATGAGGGCGGCGACCTTGGAACAGTAAACTATAGCGTATACGTACAGAGCGAGATTACCCCTGTCCGCTTCCAGCGCCGTTATGCTGGACTTGTGCACTATGCCGACGTGCTTGAAAAGTGTCTCTCGTGGAGCCACCGACGCAGTCTGGCACTCTGCCGCAATATCTTCAATACGCCATCGTGGAAACTGAACACTGCCACATCAGATGTCAACGTTTGCATCAAACTCTGTGGTAATCTCATCGATACGGATATCATCGGGATGTGCCTCCGTACATCCGACGGACAGGTGTTCTATCCCGAAGTGCGGGGGACGGATCTATGCAAGGCCACAATCAACAGTTACCAGCCGACCGTCACCTCGACAACCGACCTGAGTGATCTGGTAGCGCAAACTCGCAATGGGGTGGACACTGCCCGAACAGGATATTACTACAACTTCCGCATACCGGCCGAAAGCGCCGCCAACGAGACCTTCACCGTGGAGGTCACCCACCGCTGCAAGTCGCTGACGGTATACACCTTTACGGAAGACGAGCGCAATAGTCTGACAGAGAAGGCACTCCAGCAACTCAATAACGAACTCAGTGATTTTGCCAAGGACAATACCAATAGCAGTGGTGACATCAAAGACATCAATCACTATGAGTATGCCAGAAAACTGGTGCAGAAGTACTCCGTCACGCTCAGCGCACAGGAGGTGCTCAGTGCTGCCGACCTGAACGTGCAGATCAGCATAGAGTCCTCCACTGGCAATGACAAATTCACGCTGAGCGGTGTAGGCAGCATTCTCGGCAGCAAGATGAGGTTCACGCTCTGTCGGAAAGGTTCTACCTACTTCAGCAAGGACGACCTGCGCCGCGTGGAAGAACTCTACCAGCACGTGCTGGCCAATACCTACGACTACTCGCGCTTTGTATGGGAAGGCATGAGCGACGGCGAACGTGTCTTGATGCTCGAAGGCTACACCATCGACCTCGATGCCGATGCCGACGGCACATCGACCGCCACCTCCTATCCGCTGCTCAACTGCGTGGATGCCCTGTCGCCGCTCGGTTTTTACGGCAACAATATCGTACTGCCGTTCTATATCCCCGACAACGACGAGGTGAGGGCAGCCTTGGGCAAGGAACTCTTCGATGAGGATACCGACGATTTCACCAGTGCAACGTTGCAGGACCGCATCTACAAGTTCCAGTCGATGGGCTTCCGCGTACCGACGGCCACCGTCTCTGTGCCGACAAGCGGCATGATCGGCGAGGCCGTGCTGGGCGAGACCAATGTCAGCGAAAAGATAGACATCACACGCTTCTGGAACTGGAAAGACTCCGATATCGACCATGCTACGCTCGATTCGAGTTACCTCACTACCAACAGTCTGCTCAGCAGTGCCAACGCCAATGCACCTGCGGTCACCATGCCGACGCAGGGCGCAACGCTTCCGCAGCACATACAGACGGCCGGCATACTCTCCGCTCTGGCCCAGTCGCCACAGTTTGCCGATGCACTTGCCGGCATAGATATGCGCGAACTGCTCAAGACAGCGGATACCAACACTGCCACGGGGCGTGACAATATAGTGACGGCCAACTCGGGCATCGTCAACAATGCCGTCACGACGGCCGGAAACATTATCACTTCACTGCTCGGTGCCAAGTCGGGTAGCGGAGAAACAAAACAGGAAGAACCCAAGAAAGAGGAAGAGCCCAAGAAGGATGATAAGGGCGAAACAGACGACAACCAGAAGTGCGAAGATACTTCAAAGGCAGAAGATACCTCAAAGACTGAGGAAACCGAAAAAACTGACAATGCCGACAACAATGTGTGCAGCAGTTCGTCGTCTGATAAGTCTGAAAGTCAGTCGACAGCCAAGGAGTAGATCTTCAGCCATCGCCCTGGATTGACCATAATATACGAACCCATAAAAACAACGAGAAATATGAACGAGGAGGCTATCAACAACCTGTTGTCTGTCTTGTCCGACGTGATACGCTCGGAGGCATCGGAAGAAATGAAGGCCCTGCGCCTACGGTTGGTGCAACGCATCATCGATGAGACACAGACGGTGATGCCGCGTATGCCGGCACCGCTCAATATTACAGAGATAGGCGGATACTACAATCTGCTGAACAGTATCGGCCAAGAGACCGTCACCATGAGAAAAAGACTGATCGCCACTGCACTGGGGTTGCCCATGGAGTGACATTGATAAAAGAATAAGTATTCGCAGGCTGGAGGCAGCGCGGCGGCTCCTGGCGGGGGTAGTTAGCCCTCGACCTCCTGGGTTCGACTCCCGGGGTGTATCAAGGCTGAAGGCTGCGGCCGTTGACAATGGAAAGTGTGGAAGGGAAAGGACACAAGTAGGTGGACCGGAAAATCCCGATGAGGGGCACGAAAGCGAAATCTCTCACGCTGATGCTGATAGGCTGGTGGGGCGGAGGTAACACTTCGATTCTCGCAGAGCGTCAGTTAGAGGTAGGCAGGACTATAGGCTATCCTTTACTTGCAGAAGGCCAGGATGAAAGCAGGACTGACACCGTAGTATGAAACGTGAAGCACTGTCTGGCTTGATGGCAAGGTTAGCCTGACATCATTGGAATGGATAAGGAATGTGAAAAGAGAGAGGCCGCTTACCCTGCGCATCGTGAAAAGGAAAACTCGAAAGTGAAATGGAACGGACGCTGAAGTACTGCGTGCAGCGGTGGAGGGTGTGTACACGATCAAGGTTGTGACGCACCCTCCTATTTTTTTTATATTGGTGTCCGGCTAATGTCGCAAACGAAGAGTTCCGTAGTGGGGACGGCATCTGATAGCGTGGGGATTAGGCGTATTTTGTAACCGTTATCCAATAACGGTGGGCGAGCATAACGGATTCTATCCTTGAAACGTATGCCCAACAATCGCAAAAGGCAAAACCTTTTTGCAATAAAATAGGATTTGTGCCGTTGTTATTTTCGTAGGGCTTTCAAACCGCTTATGGACAAGAGTCCAATTGGTATTATAAAATAACAAAGGCTGTAATATGAAGGGAATTGATTTTATAGCAATAGATTTTGAGACAGCCACGGGTAAGCGGGCGTCCATTTGCGAGGCAGGTATCTGCGTGGTGAAGGATGGAAAGGTCGTGGAAACCAGATCGTGGCTGGTGCGTCCCGAAGGCAATGTGTATTCATATTATAACATTCAAATACACGGCATCCAGCCCAAGGATACAGCCTACGCCCCGGAATTCCCAGAGGTATGGGCGGAGATTCAGGCATATCTTGACAAGACTCCAGTGTTGGTCGCCCATAATGCGGCTTTCGACATCTCTTGCATCCGCAAGTCATTGGAGCTTTACGGTCTTGACAAACCTGAAGTAGACTACTACTGTTCTCTCCGTGCTGCCCGCCACCTCTACGACTTCGGTTGCAATACACTTGACTATCTCTGCAGTCAATTCGACATCCCCGAAGGCAAGCACCATCGAGCTGGCGACGATGCCGAAATGTGCG
>CAVDNW010000055.1:0-11870 GCA_963610435.1 Oscillospiraceae bacterium
CTCCGTCTGGGTGAGTATTCTCTGTGCGTCCGCCCTCTGTGTGGCGTCCTCGTTGTACCTGCGGTCGTACCAGTCTTGGTTGCTCTTGCGCTGCGCCTCGATGTTCTTCTTCATCTTGTTCATCGCCTTGCTCGCGCTGATGCCTCCGAAGATGCTGCCTGCGGCTCCTACCGCTGCTCCTATCAGTCCCATAATCGTTTATGTTTCAAAAGTTATAATTCGTGCGCTAAATTAATAAGGTATCTTTGCCTCTGACTTTTAACTTTTGTATCACAGGGCCGTGGACGCTGCATCAACGCCCACGGCACAAGAAAATAGGGAGACTTGCAACATGAAAGGTATGAAAACAGGAGGGCGCAAGAAAGGCACGCCCAACAAGGAGAACCCTCTGAAAGGGTTTATCCGCGCACATTCATTGAGCTACTTCGAGCCGAAGAACGTCAAGTTCAACGGCCAAGTCGCGCTTATGTCCGACTTCGAGCTTGACATGGCAGAACTTGCCCCGGACGACCGTGTGAATGCCGAGCTGCGTTTGCTGGAGTTCCACACACCGAAGATGAAAGCCGTTGACGTGGATATGTCGGCAAGGGTCAACGTGCGCACCATCGAGGACAAACTATCCGTCCTCTGCGGCAATGACACCGATGAGGACGAGGACGATGACGACTGACCCCACCGTCTATCACATCTACTTTTAGAGGCTGCAATCGCAATTTTCACTCATAGTTTTCTGCGACCCGTCCGCGAGGATAGGTCGTTTTTTGTGCCATTATAAAACCTCCACAAAAACCTAAACGCCATTTTCAAAAACCTCAAAGAAACCCCAAGGGGTTTTATTTCAAAACCCTAACAAAACCCCAAGGGGTTATTAAACAAAACCTCAAAGGGTTATAAAAACAGCATAAAAACGACCTCAAAAATAACCCCACTTTTTTGCGCTTTTACCTTGATGTTCTTAGAAAACTCGTTGAAAAAGGGTTATTCAAACTCATTGGAAAGCGATAAAAAACGAATAAAAGCGGTAATTTTGTTTCTTCCTCATTCATAATGAATTACAAGGTTTTCAAAACCTAAACAAAACCCTAACAAAACCCCAAGGGGTTTTTGAAATGCCGAAAACTCAAAACCTCAACATAACCTCTTGGGGTTTTCTCGCGCGCGTAACTACATCAATATATAGATAAGGAATAAGGATAAGGAATATATATTTTACTCCTAAAGTCGTAAAATATAGGCAACGACAACGACAAAAAACGACTTCGGATTTTGATTTTCTTTTTTTGTTTTGAAGAAAAGTAGAGAAGAAAAGTCAAGCGAAAAGAAAGCCCGACCTTGCGGAGTTGCAAAGCCGAGCGTGTCGCAAAAGATAAAGGGCGTGTGAGTGGGGCGTGAGTTATCTTTGTGGCGAATTCAAAATCCAACGAATATGAAATTAGAAAACTTGAAAGAACTCATCGGACTTGCTGGTGGTCTCAGAATTACATCAGAGTGCCGCTTTTCAAAATTGCTTGAACTTGTGAATGAGGTGGCAAAGGTGGAGAGTACCATCCTCACCATTGCTGTGAAAGACGGCACGCTTACCTCTGATGAAATACTCATGCTCGCCAAATTGGGCGGCAAGTTCATTGTTTGGGACATGACGGACGAATAACTTCATTGCGTATGAATGCCCAAACACTTCCCGACTGGCTTTTGAAACTTGAAAACCACGTCAGACAATTCTGCGAGTTGCAGGATATTGAAACAAAACTTACAACCACTCTCAGAGTTCCATCAACAGAAGAAACTTCTACACACATGGCGGTACGACTTGCTGCGGAGCGTGAGATACAAGGACGCAAGGATTATCTTGCAGAGTATGTCACGCTTGCAGTAGTCGAGCAGTTCAAGGCTTCTGGTAGGTTATCGAAATATCCAGAACTGCATACCAATCGCAGTGAAAGGTAAGGTTGTACCCACCATAACCAACACATGAAAGCCGCACCTGTTTGTGGCTTTCATGCGCTTGTATCATGTCGGATAAAGGCTCTTCGTAGTAAATACACTATCATTGCCAAGGCATTTGCGCATTGGACATTCAAAGTGAAAATTGCACTTTGAACCTTGCCTCAATGAAAACTCGCGCAGTCTGTTCCATTTCCACGCATTGGTTTCTATCACTTTGATGTGAATTTCTTTTATCTCGGGATATAACCGAGAAATCTCGTAGTATTCGTGTTCCATTTTCAAAACAATTAAAATCCCTTTCCCTTAGTCCTCTCATACACCGCCTCCCGGTCAGTGTCCACGTTCCTGATGCGGAACTGCACGGCACACCTGTCCGGGATAGTGTCGGGCAGTTTCGCTGCAAGTCGGGCAATCACCTCGTCAATGTTGCTGAAGCCGATGTCGCTGACCTCGGCAAGCACCTCGCCACGGAAGTAAGCCCTCGCATAAATCATGTACTTGGGTGCAATGCGGAACATCGTGTCCTTGCGTTCCTCCACATCACGCGCCAGTCCCTGCTTGCTCTTTGCCGTGCTGAAGAAGATGAAGTCAATCACCTTGGCGTTCAGTTCCCATGCAGGGGAGAAGTCCAGCTTGATGTAGCCGCGCGTAATGGTGCGTCCGTGCGAGTGGTTCATGGCAAACGCCACTTCGTCAATGGTCGCTCCGCAGTCGTTCTGCGCCACCGTTCCCCAAGTGTGGCGGAATGTGTACGCCCTGTATTGTTTCTCCTTGGGTATGCCCAGACTCTTGCAAATCTGCTTTATGCCGCTGTTCACACCTGCACAGAACGAGTCGCTGTCGCAAAACCGCTTGTGGAAGCGGAACAGATAAGGGTCGTTAGGCTCGGCAAGATATTTCTCCACCAATGGCTGTATCACAGGTTCAACGCGCATTTCGATGTAGGCATCATCGGTGCGCGTCTTTTTCGTCTTTGCCCGGTTGTAGCACAAGCAGCCGTTTCGGTAGTTCTCTTTCCTCATCTCGAAAAGGTCAACCGTGTTGATACCTGCAAGACAGAGTATCATCTTCGACACGTCACGCCCAATCTCGGGCAATGGGTCTACCATTTTCGACTCGGGCAACGGAGCCGCAAAGAACACGCGGCACTCCTCCGGGCTGATGGCAATCTTTGCCGTGCGGTCCGCCTGTGGTATCTTCACCTTGCCCCAAGGGTTCGTCTTGATGCGTATGATGCCGTTGTCGTAGTCGTTGTATTCAGCGACTGCCGCACGGAACACCTGCCTCATGCACACTGGGTACATCTCCTTTGCTCGGTGCGTCTGTTCCAACGACTGCACCCACAGGTTCACGAAAGTGGAGGTGAGCTGCCCGAACATCACCCTCGTTGTACCTGCAAACCGCTCCATGTGCTGGAGTGCCAGCTTGTAGTTCTTCGCATTCCTCAACTGCCCATTGTCAATCATGTGGTTGATGTGCAGGTGTGCATAGTCCGAGAAACACAAGTCCTCGTCCTCCTTGGTCACATACTCGATTACCTGCTTGACCGTCCACTTGGAACTGTCCACACGGTTGAGCAGTTCCGTAAAGCGAAGTATGCGCCTCATGCAGTACTCGTTCACGAAAGCATCCGTTATGTCATTGTTCTTGTCGAGATAGTCTTTCGTTACAACCTTGTCGGTCTTGATGTATCCGGGCTTGCGGTTCTGCATCACCCGGATGTACACTTGGAAGAAGCCGTCTTTGCGCGGTCTTCTGATTACTGGTTTGAACATTGTCATCGTCTCTGTATTTTAGTCTTTCAAAAATCATGTGTAAGCAGTGGTAAGCGCATCATGCCGATTTGGTGTAAGTTTTGGTAAGCAAACCCTGCATATTCTGCATGATTATCGTGCAGAATGTGCAGACCCCCTAAAAACAACTTAGGCGGCAAGCCTCTTTGTTATCAGAGACTTACCGCCTAACTCGTTAGTTACGAGGGCTTGTTGCCTTATTCCTCAACCGCCGCCTGCGCCGCTGCAAGACGTGCGATGGGCACTCTGAACGGAGAGCAGCTAGCGTAGTTCATGCCAATCTTGGCGCAGAATTTAACTGAGCTTGGCTCACCACCATGCTCACCACAGATACCGCAGCGCAACTGTGGACGAACCGAGCGTCCCTTCTCTACGGCCATCTCTATTAGCTGGCCTACACCGTTCTGGTCAAGAACCTGGAATGGGTCTACCTTCAGAATTTTCTTTTCCAAATATACGGGCAAGAAGCTGGCGATGTCATCACGAGAGTAGCCGAATGTCATCTGTGTGAGGTCGTTGGTACCGAAGGAGAAATACTCTGCCTCGGTCGCAATCTTATCGGCTGTGAGGGCAGCACGAGGGATTTCAATCATTGTACCGATTTCGAATTCAATCTCGACACCGTACTCCTCGAATACTTCCTTGGCAGTCTTCTGAATAATCTCTTTCTGTTGCTTCAACTCGTAGAGGATACCGATAAGCGGTACCATGATCTCAGGTTTGGGATTCTTGCCCTCTTTCTTCAACTCGCAAGCAGCAGAGAGGATGGCGCGAGTCTGCATGGCTGTAATTTCGGGGAATGTGATACCCAAGCGGCAACCGCGATGGCCGAGCATAGGATTGTTTTCTGCCAATGATGCCACACGACGCTGGATAGTAGCTACGTCTACACCCATTTCTTTGGCCATAGTCTCCTGGCCGGCGATGTCGTGGGGAACGAACTCGTGGAGTGGGGGGTCGAGCAAGCGGATATTAACGGGACAACCGTCCATGGCCTCAAGGATGCCCTTGAAGTCGGCTTTCTGGTAAGGCAAGAGTTTGGCAAGAGCCTTCTCGCGACCTTCTACGGTATCAGAAAGAATCATCTCGCGCATGGCGATGATTTTCTTGTCTTCGAAGAACATGTGTTCTGTACGTGTGAGACCGATACCCTTGGCACCGAAGGCTCGAGCTACCTGTGCATCGTGAGGAGTGTCGGCATTGGTGCGCACCTGTAGTTTGGTGTACTTGTCGCAGAGATCCATCAGCTCCTTGAAGTCGCCGCTGAGCTCGGCTGCCTTAGTGGGCACTTCACCGGCGTAAACCTGACCGGTAGAACCGTTCAGAGATATATAGTCTCCTTCCTTGTATACTACACCGTCGATTTCGACGGTCTTTGTCTTGTAGTCTACATTGATGGAGCCAGCACCTGAAACGCAGCACTTACCCATACCGCGAGCAACGACGGCTGCGTGAGAAGTCATACCGCCACGAGCAGTGAGGATACCTTCGGCAGAGGCCATACCTGCCAGGTCTTCAGGACTGGTCTCGATACGAACCATTACTACCTTGTGACCGTCTGCATGCCAAGCCTGGGCATCGTCAGCATGGAACACAATCTGTCCGCAGGCTGCACCCGGAGAAGCAGGCAGACCCTGTGTGATAACCTTGGCAGAGAGCAATGCCTTCTTGTCGAATACAGGGTGGAGAAGTTCGTCGAGCTTCTGAGGCTCGCAACGCAAGATGGCTGTCTTCTCGTCAATCATGCCTTCGTGGAGCAAATCCATGGCAATTTTCACCATGGCAGTACCTGTACGCTTACCATTGCGGGTCTGGAGGAACCAAAGTTTGCCTTCCTGAACAGTGAACTCCATATCCTGCATATCGTGGTAGTGGTGCTCAAGTTTGTCCTGCAGCTCGTCGAGTTGCTTGTAGATTTCGGGCATCGCTTCCTCCATAGAGGGATATTTGGCCACGCGTTCTTCTTCGCTGATGCCAGCACGCTCTGCCCAGCGCTGCGAACCAATCTTGGTAATTTGCTGTGGAGTGCGGATACCGGCTACAACATCTTCGCCTTGTGCATTGACGAGATATTCACCATTAAAGAGATTTTCACCATTACCGGCATCACGGCTGAAGCAAACACCAGTAGCTGATGTGTCACCCATATTACCAAATACCATGGCCATAACGCTCACGGCTGTACCCCATTCGTCGGGTATACCCTCCATTTTGCGGTAAAGAATGGCACGCTCATTCATCCAGCTGCGGAACACGGCACAGATGGCACCCCAAAGCTGTTCTATCGGGTCAGTGGGGAAATCTTTTCCTGTGCGCTCCTTGATAGCGCTTTTGAAGAGAGTAACGAGCTTCTTGAGTTCATCGACAGAAAGATCCTTGTCGAGTTTTACACCACGTTCAGCCTTCACTCCCTCGATAATCTCCTCGAACGGATCGATGTCTTCTTTGTTGACAGGTTTCATCTCAAGCACTACGTCACCATACATTTGGACGAAACGTCGGTATGAGTCGTAAACAAAATGAGGATTGCCAGTCTTGGCAACAAGTCCTTCAGCCACCTCGTCGTTAAGGCCGAGGTTAAGGATGGTGTCCATCATACCAGGCATAGAAGCGCGCGCACCGGAACGTACACTTACGAGAAGGGGATTCTTTACGTCACCGAACTTTGAATTCATCAGCGATTCCGTGTGAGCCACTGCTGCCATCACCTCATCCTGTAGAATTTCCTTGATTTTTTCCTGTCCTACTTCATAGTATTCATTACAACAGCTCGTCGTAATGGTGAATCCCGGGGGGACAGGTACTCCGATAAGATTCATCTCGGCAAGGTTGGCACCCTTGCCGCCAAGTTCTTCACGCATTTTTGCGTTACCCTCAGCCTTTCCATTGCCGAAGAGATAGACTCTTTTTTCACTCATAGTCGATTAGGTATAACTTATGTTTAAAATTAATGTCAGTAAATTAAAAGTGTTTAGTTTTTGTTTCTGCAAAGATAGCATTTTTTATCAGTTATGCAAAACATTCGGAAAAAAAAATGCTAAGTTGACATGACAAATGTGTTTGTTGGCGCAAACAACAAAAAGTCTTTGAACTTTTTATGAGAATATTCGAATAGAAATCGTTAACTTTGCAAAAAAATATTAAATAGATGAGTAGAAGTCGCAAGCCATTACCTGTTGTGGAGAATGTAACCATCGAATCGGTGGCCGCTGAGGGAAAATGCCTTTTCCATCATGGCGAACAAGTGGTGTTCGTTCCATTTTGTGTTCCAGGCGATGTCGCAGATATACAGATTGTGAAGAAAAAGCACCGCTATTGTGAGGGTCGTGTGGTGCGTTTGATAACGCCTAGCCCAGTGAGAGCTACCCCGAAGTGTGAGCATTTCGGCATATGCGGCGGTTGTAAATGGCAGAACCTGCCTTATGAGGAGCAGCTCAAGGCCAAGCAACAGCAAGTGCATGACCAGCTGGCGCGCATCGGAAAGGTGGAACTGCCAACGTTCCATCCCATTCTCGGGTCAGTCAAGGTTTGGGAATACCGTAATAAGCTGGAGTTTGGATGTTGCGACAAACGGTGGTTTACCCAAGAGGAGTTACAAGACGAGTCGCTCGATTTAAGCGGGCAAGACAATTCGGCCATTGGTTTTCATATTACTGGGGCTTTCGACAAGATCTATCCCATTCGTAAGTGTTGGCTGATGGACGACCTCCACAACCAGATACGCAATGAGACTGAGCGTTTCGCCAAGGAGACGGGTATGACTTTTTACGACGTCCGCGCGCAGCATGGATTGTTGCGCAATTTGATGTTCAGGACCTCCAACACGGGCGAATGGATGCTCCTCATACAGTTTCACTATGACGAGCCGGGAGACGCCGACAAGGCGCAAGTGCTGCTCCAGCATTTGGCCGACACTTTCCCACAAATCACGTCGCTCATCTATGTGGATAACCAAAAGGGCAACGACACCATTGGCGACTTGGAGCTAACCACCTTCAAGGGTACCGACTTCATCTATGAGACGATGGAGGGGTTGCGTTTCAAGGTCGGTCCCAAGAGTTTCTACCAGACCAACACGGAACAGGCTTTTCATCTCTACAGTGTAGCGCGAGATTTTGCGCAGCTTACGGGAAAGGAACTGGTGTATGACCTGTATACCGGAACGGGTACCATTGCCAACTTTGTGGCGCGGAAGGCCCTTCATGTCGTAGGCATCGAATATGTTCCGGAAGCCATCGAAGATGCCAAGGTGAACAGCCGCATCAACAACATCGAGAACACCGAGTTCTATGCTGGAGACATGAAAGACATACTGACCGAAGATTTCATCGAGGCGCATGGACGTCCCGACGTCATCATCACCGATCCGCCGCGTGCGGGCATGCACGCCGATGTGGTCGATGTCATCTTGAAGGCGGCACCCAAGCGTATTGTCTACGTTAGCTGCAACCCTGCCACGCAAGCGCGAGACCTTGCACTGATGGACGCTGACTATCGTGTGGCGGCCGTGCAACCCGTAGATATGTTCCCCCATACTCCGCATGTGGAGAACGTCGTGTTGCTTGAATCAAGAAACATTAATCAAGGATTAGCTGATGAAAACTACATATAAAATAATGAAAGTCCTTATGCGAATGGCCTGTCAATGGAAGACAGGCTAAACGCTAATGATCGACGAGGGGGGGGGTAATTTTGCGTCTTTACGGCCCTTTGCTCCCCCTTTACCAATTAGTTTCAAACTTAAAGAAAATCGCTCCTATGAAATTTCTAATTGTAGCCCTCGATTATGCGTTTGCTTTGTCAATGCTCCTTTTGTTCCTCATCCTAACTCCTTTTGGAGAGCATTGGCCACTTTACACCATTCGTCTTCTCTTCGTTTCGGCCATCCTTGGCATGGGCTTAGCCCAGATCTTGTTTCCCGTAAATCTAGGACGTACATCCAGTGACATCGGACTGCTTTTCAGAAATGCTTTAGGAATTTCCTGCACCTACATCATTGGCACCTACATCACTATGCGCATCATAGACCATCCGGGAGTTGACACAGGACGGTGGCTTGCGCTCATTGGTGTGATATTTTTTCTTTTTTTCTTGATATTCCGCTACATTGAGAAGCTTACATTGATTCGTATGTGGTCGCATGGCTACAAAGCGGTACGCATCATCGCTGTCGGCAACGGTGACCATTTTTTCCGTGTCGTCAAGAATCTCAAGCAAAATCCTGGGCAGGGCTTTCGCATCGTTGGGTGCTACACCGATGGCGAATGTCCTGAAGGCATCAAGATGTTAGGAACTACGGCAGACAGTTTTTGCCTCGTCAACGACGGTAAGGATTTTGCGGAGACCTCCGATGCGCTGCTCTGTGGATTTCCCATGGACGAAAATACAGTACTTAGACAGTATGCCAACTACTGCAATAGCCATGTCCTCCGTTTTTATTATGTGCCAAGCGATGACCATTTCAGGTTGCATCTCTATCCTATGCTGATTGGCAGCGAAGAAGTTTTCACGGCCTTTCGTTTACCCTTGTCGCTCACCAACAACAAGATTGCGAAGCGCACGTTTGACGTTGTGTTCTCCATCTGTGTGCTCATCCCGTTGGCCATTATCACGCCCATCATTGCTCTGATTATTAAGATACAGAGTCCGGGCCCCATCTTTTTCAAGCAAGCCCGTACGGGCATGGACGGCCGGACGTTCATGTGCTACAAGTTCCGTTCCATGCATGTCAACAAGGACGCAGACAAGGTGCAGGCTACCAAGGACGACCCGCGCAAGTTTCCCTTCGGCAACTTTATGCGTAAGTGCAACATTGACGAGTTGCCCCAGTTCTGGAATGTGCTGAAGAACGACATGAGCATCGTGGGGCCACGTCCACACATGCTCAAACACACGGAGATGTATAGTGCGCTGCTCAACAGATACATGGTTCGCCATTTTGTGAAGCCAGGCATAACGGGTTGGGCGCAGGAGACAGGATTCCGCGGAGAGACCAAGGAACTGTGGCAGATGGAAGGCCGTGTGAAGTGCGACATTTGGTATATTGAGCACTGGACATTCTGGCTTGACATTCGCATTGTCTTGATGACCATCAAGTCTATTTTTGTTCACGACCAGCACGCTTACTGACCCAAACCGCTAATGCAATGCTTGCATGGGCCAAGCTTCAGCATCGTATTTCTTCTCGACCCTACGTTCCACACTGTCGGGCAGGGTGGGGAAGAAGTCGTAACCGGTGATGCGTTCCACTTCGTCGACACTATTCACATAGTCGCCCCAAGGGTGGCGCTTGTCGTTGTTTCGGTAGATGAAACCGATGGCCTGCGGCGATTTGCCCATACGAAGGATCACCTTGAAGAATGCCTCTGGGACCACCACCTTGTTTTTCCCGATGGTTTTGTGTTTTCCCGTGTAAAGGATGGGGCCACACACGATGTAGATGTCACCATACTGTTTAGCCCACTGGCGGCATTGCGCCTCCAGATTGTTCCAGTCTCCGATGTTCAGCACATGGTCCTGTGGACAGATGTTGGTCATCAGAAACGTTTGTTCCATGGCCAGAGCATTCCATTTGTTGTCGCCCGCAGGACACATGTGGCCGCGGTCATAGCCAGAACGTACGTAGTCGTAGGTGTTAGCCCTTGGCTCGGGCACATCAGTGTCTTCATGAAACGTGTTGCCCTTGCGTTTGGTGTCTCCGTCTGCATGTGCTGCCGTGAGATGCCAGGCCACCCAGTTGGGCAACTTGGTTATGGGGTTATAGGATGCTGTGTAGCCCTTGCGTTTGAGAATAATCTCATTACTGTTTTTTCGAAACGCTGGCAACTCATATCCTTCGATGTTGTTGCCGTCGGTTTGCACGCCATCCTCGTTCTCGTCTGTCGGCTTGTCTTGTTGCGACACTCGATTGTCAACTGTGGCACTCTGGTTCTCTATTGTTTCGGCATAGGCCCGTAATGCCTTTTTCGACACAGGTGTGCACGATGTGGCGATGAGCCCAAGTAGCATTGCTGTCCATAGGTGTTTTTTTCCATTCATACGCTAGCTTCTTTGATTGAATTTGAAATTGTTTACTTGCGGTTGTATCGTGGCAGATTGTTTTTTCTACAAGATCTACCATTCCTAAATGGCCATTCATTGAAAAATGAAAAGTTTACTCTACAAAGAACAAGTTGTAGTTTAATACGAAAGCCAATGCTTCATTCATGGAACTTACGTTCAATTTTGCAAAAAGACGTTCTTTATGAGTTTTTATAGTGTTAATGGATATGCAAAGGTCATTTGCAATTTGTTTCGTACTTAATCCTTCTGCGAATCGCAAAAGTATCGCCTTTTCCACAATGGTTAATCTTGCAGATACTAGGTAAGGCAGAAATTTTCTTTTGTCCCAGTCGTACGAATACATGAAATCAACCCCGAAAACTGCTGGTTTTCTACACCTGTTACCGGAAGATATTTCCATCAGGAAGAGTCCTATCCACAACGTTCCGTCAGGATGTAATCTCAGGGGAGTAAACTTCTGGGTAATAATTCGTTTTTGCTTTCTAATCCAAATATGAAAGCTCATAACAAATGCGTGTTGCCGTTTCTTGTCTTCTTTTAATTCGCTTACTAAGTCTTTATAGGCTTTTACAATCTCTGTCATGAGCTTATAATCCTTTTGGTCCATCAATGACCAATAAGGATTATAACTCTTACGCTGTATGTCACTTCGAAATGCCTTATCAGCAAATAAAAGATTTTTCGAACTATAAATCAGTTTTTGCTCAGAAAAATCAGCTATCATAAAGCAGAGGTCGGAAAGCCTCGTGAGACCCTCCAATAGCCCCTTCATGTCATTAGGACATTCGTTTTGAAGAAGCTTGTCATAAAGGTCGTCAGTAATTTTAATGTTATCTCCACTCATACAATATATTGTAAATATTTGGCATTATATCGCACCGCTTTAGTTGATGTTTCTTATAACGTCCGTAGCCTCAAAAAGCTGCACGGAATTTTGCCAAGTCAGAGATTTCTCTTACCTTGTTGCTGCAAACAAAAGCAGTAAAACTCTGAACCACTACGCAAAAATAGTAATAACCCCACTTTGACCCCAACCAACAAATTTCAATGAATTTTCAATGGCTGTCT
>CAVDNW010000056.1:0-11584 GCA_963610435.1 Oscillospiraceae bacterium
GTCTATGAGAAACAGATAAATGACTCGGTGATGAGCTTCTCCATTTCATTTAGCCTTGACACTTGGCCTATGCAAGAAGAACCTGTACGAGTTGCGCAAGTAGATGGAAAAATCGTCATTTTCTACCCTTCAAGCACATATTATGGAATTCTTTCTACCGACAAGAAGTTACACGAAAAGATAGCTTATCAATACTTTCCGGAAGAGTACAGGCTGCTAACCAAAGGAAAACCTTTGGAGGAATCGCATTTTATTGATTGCCCATCATTGGTGTTGACTTTTTGCAAAGGGAAAGTGGTAAAGAAAAGAATGGATATTCTATGGTGAGAGATTTGGAATTCCCTTAACCCAACTTTGCTTCATACTAATAAATTAAGAAAATCCAAGGCTAGTGTTGATGTAAATACATGATTCTCAATGGTGACATTCTGAAGAGTGCGGCTATAGTCAAGTTTCGTGCGCTATAAATTTTACTTTTGTGAATTGCAACGCAAGAGTTCACTTCTCTTTATTACTCTGAAATTGGCTCGCATGATGATGCAAAAGTTTGGTAGATTTGTCTTGGATGTCATGGCCGTATGGGAAAAATGAGCTATATTTGCAAGGAAATACACATGTAAACACGACACGACATGAAGAGCCGAATCCCACAGGAGTGGAACAAGTTTATACTGAAAGATGTGACCTTCGTCAATCTGATGATGCGCCGTATCTACAATGTGCTCATCGTGGCCAATCCCTATGACGCTTTCATGCTTGAGGATGACGGCCGCGTGGAGGAGAAAATCTTCAACGAGTACATGGAACTGGGTTTGCGCTATCCGCCCACGTTCACCCAGGTGTCGACCATCGATGAGGCTGAGGAAGTACTGGCCACAATGAAGATTGACCTCGTAATCTGCATGCCCGGCAACGCCGACAACGACGCTTTCACCGTGGCGCGCGCCATCAAGGGCAAGTTCCCCGAAATTCACTGCGTGGTGCTCACGCCTTTCTCCCACGGCATCACCCGCCGCATGCAAGACGAGGACCTCAGCATCTTCGACTATGTGTTCTGCTGGTTGGGTAACACCAACCTCATCATGTCGATCATCAAGCTCATTGAGGATAAGATGAACCTTGAGCACGACATCCGCGAGGCTGGCGTGCAGATGATCCTGTTGGTGGAGGACAGCATCCGCTTCTACAGTTCGATCCTGCCCAACCTCTATAACTATATCCTCAAGCAGAGCCAGAACTTCGCCACCGAAGCCCTCAACCGCCACGCCGCCAACCTGCGCATGCGCGGACGGCCCAAGGTGGTGCTGGCGCGCAACTATGATGAGGCCATGAACATCTATGAGCGCTATAAGGACAACTGCCTGGGCGTGATCAGCGACGTGCGTTTCCCGCTGCATGCCACCCTTCGCTCGCAGATTGTGGGTGCAGGAGCCTCGTCGGTCGAGAAAGACCCCGAGGCCGGCTTCAAGCTGCTGGAGGCCATCCGCCGCGAAGACGAGTATGTGCCCCTCATCATGGAGAGTTCAGAGGCTGCCAATCGGGAGCGTGCCGAGCAGGAAGGCTTCCGCTTTGTGGACAAGAACTCGAAGATGCTCAGCGTGGACCTGCGCCATCTGATGGAGGAGCATATGGGGTTCGGCGACTTCATCTTCCGCGACCCGAAGAGCCGTGTCGAGATTATGCGCATCCGTACCCTGAAGGAGTTGCAGGACAACATCTTCAAGATACCGCGCGACTCCATGCTCTACCACATCTCGCGCAACCATATGAGCCGCTGGCTCACGGCCCGCGCCATCTTCCCCGTGTCCAACTTCCTCAAGCATGTCACGTGGCACAAGCTCCAGGATGTGGATGCCCACCGGCAGATCATCTTCGATGCTATCGTGCAGTATCGCCATATGAAGAATATCGGTGTGGTGGCAGTCTTCGACCGTGGCAAGTTTGACCGCTATGCCCACTTTGCACGCATCGGAGACGGCTCGCTGGGTGGCAAGGGCCGCGGCTTGGCTTTCCTTGACAACGTGGTGAAGACCCATCCCCAGTTCAACCAGTTTGCCGGTGCCACAGTGCAAATCCCCAAGACCGTGGTGCTCTGTACCGATGTCTTCGACCAGTTCATGGAGAACAACAACCTCTACGACATCGCGTTGAGCGACACGCCCGATGATGTCATCCTCCAGCACTTTCTCAAGGCACAGCTGCCCGACAGCTATATCGACGACTTCTTCACCTTCTTCGAGGCCACGAAGAGCCCCATCGCCATACGTTCCAGTTCGCTTCTTGAGGACAGTCACTACCAGCCTTTTGCCGGCATCTACAGTACCTACATGATACCCTACCTGGAAGACAAGTATGAGATGCTGCGTATGCTTGCCGCTGCCATCAAGGGCGTCTACGCCTCTGTGTTCTACCGTGACTCGAAGGCCTATATGACCGCCACGAGCAACGTCATCGACCAGGAGAAGATGGCCGTCATCCTCCAGGAGGTGGTGGGCAAGACCTATGGCGACCACTACTATCCCAATATCTCGGGTGTGTTGCGCAGTATCAACTATTATCCCATCGGTGACGAGACTGCTGAGGAAGGCATCGCTTCGCTGGCCCTGGGGCTTGGCAAATACATCGTTGATGGCGGACAGACCCTTCGTGTATCGCCCTACCATCCCCGCCAGGTGCTCCAGATGAGCGAGATGGAGATGGCACTGCGCGAGACACAGACCCGCTTCTATGCGCTCGACATGAAGCAGGAAACTTCCGATTTCAAGGTCGACGACGGCTTCAACCTCCTCAAGCTCAAGGTGAAGGAAGCCGACAAGGACGGTGCGCTCCGCTACATTGCCTCGACCTTCGACCCCTACGACCAGGTGATTCGCGACGGCCTCTATGAAGGCGGGCGCAAGATTATCTCGTTTTGTGGTGTGCTGCAGCACGATGTGTTCCCCTTGCCCCAGATCCTGCAGATGTCAATGAAGTATGGTGCAGAGGCCATGCGCCGTCCTGTGGAGATTGAGTTTGCCTGCAATCTCAATGATGACAAGACTGGCGACTTCTACCTCTTGCAGATCCGCCCCATCGTCGACGCCAAGCAGACGCTGGTGGAGGATGTGGAGGCCATCCCCGATGCCGACTGTCTCTTGCGTTGCCACAACTCGCTGGGGCATGGCATCATGGACGATGTGACCGATGTGGTGTATGTGAAGTACGACGACCAGTTCTCGGCGATGAACAATCCTTCGGTGGCTTCCGACATCGAACGGATCAACCGCCACTTCCTCGATACGGGCCGCAACTATGTGCTCATCGGGCCCGGACGCTGGGGGTCGAGCGACCCGTGGCTTGGCGTCCCCATCAAGTGGCCCAATATATCAGCGGCGCGCGTCATCGTCGAAGTGGTGCTCCGCAACTATCGCGTCGACCCCAGCCAGGGCACCCATTTCTTCCAGAACCTCACGTCGTTTGGCGTGGGCTATTTCACCATCGACACCAACCATCCCGGTGAAGGCGGATTGCTGCGCAAGGATATCCTCGACCAGATGACGGCTGTGGAGGAGACCCAATGGGTGCGCCACGTGCGCTTCAGCAGTCCGCTGCGCATCATGATGGACGGCATGAAGCAGGAGGGAGCCGTCATCATGCCCGAAGGTGGAGCACGACACGTATCATCAGAACAGTGTGAATCATGAATCTTGAACAATCCTATCAGCAGAAAGCCCAGGAGTATGGCCGGCAGGTGCAGTCGTTGCGCAGCCGTGGCCGTGGCTTTGTCGTCGGCGAGGTGGTGCTCTTCGTAGCCTTTGTGGCTTCGCTGGCCGTTATCACGCAGGCGGGATGGCGTGTGGCAGGGGCGGGCCTTGCTGTGGTCTTCTTTGCCGGTTATGTGGTGTTGCGCCGGCTCGACGTGCGCAATGACGCCCGTGTCCGTCATCTCGAAGACCTGCAGGCCGTCTATGGGCACGAGGCACAGGCTCAGTGTGGCGACTACCATGCCTTCGATGAAGGAACGCGTTATGCCGACCCTCATCATGCCTTCAGCTATGACCTTGACATCTTCGGTCCCGACAGTCTGTACCAGCGGATATGCCGCACGGTGACTACCGGCGGCAGTGATGCCCTGGCCCGTCACCTCAGTGAGCTGCAGCCCTTGTCGGCTTCGCCCGACAACATCGATCGGCTGGCCGCCGACGAGCCGTTTCGCATGGCCTTTATAGCCCGGGGCGCCCGAGACAAGATTGACACGGACGACATTGCCCGTTCACTTGAGTCGGTACGGCAGTTGTCCGTCGCGCCCTTCTTCTCTTCGCCATGGGTGCTTGCAGCGGTATGGGTGGATGTGGCGGCGTTCCTCGCCTGTGTGGTCCTGGCGGCCGTGGGCAAGGTCAGCGCAATGCTTCCCCTGTGGTGGGGCACGCTCCAGTTTTTTGCCGCCTATGCGTTGTGCAATGTCACGTTGCGCCGCATCGGCAGTGCGCTTGGCCACTTGCAGGACCAACTTCGGCAACTCATGGAGGTCGTCACCCTCCTGTCGCCAGTGCCGGTGGACTCCTTTCAGCAACTTGCGACGTTGCTCGACGACCTCGACAAACGTGGCAATATACTCGGCTTGTTGCTCACCGATGCACTTTGCCTGAACGACATTCGCGTCGTGAGGCGGTTTGTGAGATGGCGCGGAAAGGGTGCCGACGATGTGGAGGCATGGGTAGGACGCGTGGTGCGTAAGGATGTGGAGGTGACCGTGGCCACCCTCCGGTACAATCATCCGCAAACGACATGGCCCCAATGGGTGCCGGGCAGTACGCTCGTCTATGAGGCACACGGCCTGTGGCACCCCTTTCTCGGGGCACGGGCCGTGCGCAACGACTTCCGTATTGACGACCGTAACTTCTACATAGTCACCGGAGCCAACATGGCAGGCAAGTCCACATTCCTGCGGGCCATCGGCGTCAACTATGTGTTGGCCATGGCAGGCATGCCTGTGTTTGCAGAGCTGCTGATGGTCAGCCGGTTCAAACTCTTCTCCAGCATGCGTACCACGGATGACCTCAGCCATGGCATCAGTTATTTCAATGCCGAGCTGCTGAGGCTTAAGCAACTCATTGCCTTCTGCGACCAGGAAATTCTCGATGAGGAAGAGCACCCTTTGCCCACACTTCTCATACTCGACGAGATACTGAAAGGCACCAATTCCGCCGACAAGCTCAGCGGCAGCCGCATGTTTCTTGAGGCTGTCAGCCGTAAAAAGGTGGCTGGCATCATAGCCACACACGACCTGAAGCTCTCTGAGATGGCTGACCGCTATCCGGAACAGTTCCACAACTGTTGTTTTGAAATCGGGCTTGGCGAGCGTGTCACCTATTCCTATAAGGTGACGCCTGGCGTGGCCCGCAACCAAAACGCCACATATCTGCTGCGGCAGATATTGGGGTGAAGGGCAGGACGGTGCACAAGAAGAAGCCTGTAATGAACTCTTTATGCGGGAGAGAACATACAACTATTCCTCACCAATTATAATAATGGGCCCATCTGTTCGTTATCAAGAATAGTTGAGAACAAATTCAACCTAAACTATAGAGCTTATGAAAAAGTATTTAGCAGAGATGGTGGGCACGATGGTGCTCGTGTTGATGGGCTGCGGAGCCGCCGTCTCCTTGGGATGCGACCCTGTCGGCAACCAGGCGTCAGTAGTGGGCACGGCCCTCGCGTTCGGACTTTCGGTGGTGGCCATGGCCTACACCATTGGCGGCATATCAGGTTGTCACATCAATCCGGCCATCACACTGGGTGTGTTGCTTAGTGGTCGCATGAGTGGCAAGGACGCAGGTATGTACATGGTCTTCCAGGTCATAGGCGGTCTCTTGGGTGCCGCCATCCTCTATGCCCTCACCCAGGCGGCAGGGCTGACAGGGACAGGTACCAACGATCTGCAGGCGGTCAACGATGCCGGTGTGACGGTGACGGTGTTTGGCGGCTTGCTGGCTGAGATTGTCTTCACGGGTGTCTTTGTGCTTGTGGTGCTCGGTGCCACGTCGAAAACCAACGGTGCAACCAACAACTTTGCCGGACTGGCAATTGGCCTTTCGCTCGTATTGGTTCACCTGGCCTGCATCCGCTACACAGGCACATCGGTCAACCCCGCGCGTTCCATCGGTCCCGCACTTTTCCAGGGCGGTACGGCCTTGTCCAACCTGTGGATATTCATCGTAGGCCCCTTTGTGGGTGCCGCATTGGCTGCAGGGGTGTGGAAAATCGTAGAACCAGCCAAGTAACTCACATTTAACCAAACAATCCCACCCTTTCTGTCGTCAGTCATGTGAGGCTCTTTCGAGAGCCGGGATGCCGACTGCAGAAAGGGTGGGGACTTTATGTCATGAGCAGTCAATCATTAACCAACAAGAAATATTTTCTTCCTTTTATCCTGGTCACGTCGTTGTTTTTTCTGTGGGGCTTTGCCCGTGCCATACTCGACGTGCTCAACAAACATTTCCAAAACGAGCTTGATATCAGCATCACTCAGTCGTCGCTTATCCAGGTCACTACTTATCTGGGCTATTTCCTGATGGCTATTCCCGCCGGATGGTTCATCAACCGGCGCGGCTACCGTCTGGGTGTGGTGTTCGGACTGATGCTGTTTGCTATCGGTGCATTCCTCTTCATCCCCGGAGCACTGGCCGGAACGTTCTACGCTTATCTAGGAGCCCTGTTTATCATCGGGTGCGGTCTGGTGTTCCTGGAGACCTCGGCCAACCCTTATGTCACGGAACTTGGCGACCGCGAGACGTCTACGGCACGTCTCAATTTCTCGCAATCGTTCAATGGATTAGGCTCACTTTCGGCAACGTTCTTTGTGGGGCAGTTCCTTTTCAGCGGCAATTCGGAGGCCAATGCCATCGTGTTGCCTTACTCCATCCTGGGTGCCGTGGTGCTGGTCATTGCCGTCATCTTCTCGCGTGTCAACCTTCCTGAAATCAAGCATGTGGAGACTGAGGAAGACCGCCAACAGGGTACCCGCATCAAGAAGTTGTTCAAGCATCATCCCATGTTTGTCTTCGGCCTTTTCGCCTTGCTGGCCTATGAGGTAGCTGAGATATCCATCAACAGCTATTTCATCAACTTTGTCACTGGCAAAGGCTGGATGTCGGACAACACCGCCTCCGTCGTCTTGTCCGTGGCATTGGGCTTCTTCATGGTGGGCCGGTTTCTGGGCAGCTGGATTATGCGGCGTATCAGCGCAGAGTACATGTTGTTTGTTTGCGCCGTGGGCAGCGTCGTCTGCATAGGCTTGGTGCTGCTCAACCTGGGACGAGTGTCGATGGTGGCCCTTGTTTGCAACTATCTCTTTGAGGCTATCATGTTCCCCACCATCTTTTCGTTGGCCCTGCGTGGCCTTGGCAATCTCACCAAGAGTGCCTCGTCGTTGCTGATGATGACCCCTATCGGAGGTTGTGGCTTCCTGCTCATGGGACTTATTGCCGACACGACGGGCATGCAGAGCCTGCCGTTCATCATACCCTTCCTGGGCTATTTCACGGTGTTGCTCTTCGCTTCTGAGTTGACGCGCAAGGGAAAGAATCAAGAGCTGGTGTCGTGATGGGCAGGGTAGCCTCAGGTGTTTGTTGTGCATGAACTTGAGCCGGCACATGTGACCGGAGCGTGACAACCTATAGCCGGGGACCCGAAACATCTGCGTTTCGGGTCCCCGGCTAGTTTGATGAGGGGCGAGAAGAATACGTGTCTAAAGTCCACTAATCCTTTACATAGATTAATTTATGGTATAAAACGTTAAATTAAAACATGTTCGAAACTACCTTCGCTTAAGTTTGTATATTTTTGTGATAATTTTTAAAAACATTATCTGATTGCTTATTTTACACAGAAACTTTATCATGTTACGCAGATTTTTCTTTTTGATTGTTCTGTTGCTTTCAGTGACAGCCATGCAAGCACGCCATATCACGGGACGTGTAGTTGACACAGACCGCCGTGACCTGGAGGGAGCCACTGTTGAGCTGTTGTCGGTGAAAGACAGTTCCGTCATCCGTGTTGCCCAGACCAAGGAGGTCGAACTGTGGGGATGGAAGCGATGGGTGTATGAGCTCGATGTGGAGAACAACACGAGCTACCTGTTGCGCGTCTCCATGCTGGGCTATAAGACTCAATATAAAAAAGTGGACGTGAAGATGGCTTCGCGCGCCAATGAACAAGAGATAGAAGAAATCGTGCTTGAGGAGAACGCCCATCAGCTCAGCGAGGTGGTGGTGAAGGCCACCAAAATCAAGATGGTGATGAAGGGCGACACTGTTGTCTATGATGCCTCGGCTTTCAACCTGAGTGAAGGATCGATGCTGGACGCCCTGGTGAAACAGATGCCTGGTGCCACGCTTGAGAACGGCGTAATCAAGGTCAACGGCCGTACTGTGAGCTCACTGCTTGTCGACGGCCGCGACTTCTTCAGCGGCGATGCCTCCAAAGCTCTGGAGAACTTGCCTGCCTATACTGTCGATAAAATAAAGGTGTATGACAAGGCTGGGCGCGAGAGCCGGTTCCAAGGTGTGGATATGGGCGACAAAGACCTGGTGCTCGATGTCAACCTAAAGAAACAATACAAGCATGGCAACATCAGCAATGTGGACCTTGCCCTTGGCTCCAACGACCGTTACCAGGCCCGTCTGTTCTCCATGTTCTATGGCAAGAAGTCGCGCTTGACGTTGACGGGCAACATCAACAATATCAACAACTACCGTGTGCCTGGTCAAGACGATGTGACAGGTGAACTGCCTGATGCCGGCGGCGGACTCTCGTCCCGCAAAACCTTCGGCCTGAACTATCGCTATGAGGGCAAGACGGAGGACGATTACTATTCGACCTTCAATACATATTCGGCAGAGGACAATGACAACGTCTCGCAAAGCAATGAGCAAACCTTTCTCACGGGCGGTGACTATTACAATCTGAGCACCAACGCCAGTCGTGCGAAGAACTACAAGCTTTTCACCCGCCATGAGCTTTCGCGAATGTTTAAACGCAGCATGATATCCGGATATGCCGATGCCACCCACACCCATACCAGTGGATGGGGCAGTAGTCTGAGCGGACGGTTCAGCCAAAAGCCTTGGGGCATGTCTGCCCTTGACAGTATCTTTATGCCTAATGCCGACCGCACCTTGATGCAGACGGTCATCAACCGTGTGAGGAACACCAGCAAATATCAGGGCGAGTCGACCGATTATTCGGGTTACCTCAACTATCGGTTCAAGTTGGGAAAGGGCAAGGAATTCTGGTCACAGGACAATGTCAATCTTGAGGCCAATGCCAGTTATGCGCATACGACCAACGACCGTTTTGCGCTGAACCGCATCGATTATCTCTCGACGGGCACAAAGGATGACCGCAACCAGTTCTCGCAGTCGCCCACCAGCGGCTATGATTATAGTCTGACGGCAGAGTACACCCATTTTCTTATCAATGACTCCGCAGGTGTGCGCAATTTCCACGTGCGACCCGGTTATGTGTACCAGCAGAGCTACAGTTCGCAGACGTATGACCTCTACCGCCTCGACCAGTTGGCCGATTACGATTCCACATCCTATGGCATGGGCGTGCTGCCATCCACTCGTGAGGCACTGCTCAGTGTGAAAGACGGCAATAACAGCTATTGGAGCAAACAGCTGACACGCACACAGACAGCCGACCTCGCCATTATGTTCAACACTGGCGATGGTGTGCAGCGCCCGCTCTTCATGGTCCATGGCAACTTGGGACTGTCGTTCAAGTATGATAACCTAAACTATTACCGCCAGCGCAGCTACAACACATCGCGCCACGACGTGCTTTTCCAGCCCAATGTAGGCATGAGGTATCAGTTCAACGACTCCACGGGCAACGTCTTCGCCTCGCTCAACTACCGCACGTCTGAGACGCAGCCGGGCATGACCTCGATGCTCGACATTCGCGACGACGCCAATCCGCTCTATGTGACGCTCGGCAATACCGACCTGAAGAACGCACGTACCCATAGCGTATTGGCCCATTGGGGCAAGTTCCAGTTGCGCGAGCAGTCGCTCCTGTCAGTAAGTGCCAACTATAGCATCACACGCAATGCACTCGCCACAGCCGTTACCTACGACAAGCAGACGGGTATCACGACAAGCCAACCGCGCAACATCAACGGCAACTGGCAGGTGGGTGGCGATGCCTTCTTCCAGCGTGCGGTGGACAAGAAAAAACATCTTACTGCTGAGGCCAATATCGGTGCGAACTATAACAACAGCGTGGACCTCACCACGGTGGAGGGCATGGACAATACACGGAGTGACGTGCACAACACGACACTCAACGGCTCAGTGGCACTGACCTATCAGTTGGGCGAAGGGTTGCGGCTGGAGTTCTCGCCTTCAGCAATCTATCAGCTTGCCACCAGTGACCGCAAGGACTTCACAAAGGTGTCGGCATGGAACTACAATATCCGTTTTGCCGGCATGGTGCACCTGCCCTGGAACTTCGAGCTGTCGACCGACCTCTGTTCCTACAACCGTCGAGGATACAATGATGACCAGATGAACACCAGCGAATGGGTGTGGAACGCGCGTCTGACGCGTTCGTTCCTGAAGAAGACACTATCCCTGTCGTTTGATGCCTTCGACATCCTCGGACAGTTGAAGAACACCAACATCACGCTCAACTCGCAGGGACGCACCGAGACCTGGTACAACAGTCTGCCGCGTTACGTCATGCTCCACCTGTCTTACAAGTTCAACAGTGGCATGGCAAAGCCGAAACCACGCAATCCTTGGGATTGATCCACATTGCATGAGGCCGCATCTTTCCGGATGCGGCCTCATGCATTCGGATAAAGGGTAGCAGAAAGAGGGAATTGTATTTTTCTGAGATTTTTCTGTCTCTTTTTGTCACAAACGAGTCTGCCTAATCGTACTAAAGGCAGAACGTAAATCAAAAAAGCAAAAGTATGAAAAAACAGAATTGTCTTCTCTTAGTCGTGATGGCGATGTTTGTCATGGGCTTTGTCTCTTGCAGCTCGCAGCGTGCAAATGCCAAGACGGTCACTTATGACAAGGATGCGCAGACGCGCACTTATGAACTCGGCTCGTTTGACAAGATTGACATGTCGGGGGCCTCCACCATCCATTTCGTCCAAGGGGCCAATCAGTCGGTCAAGGCCCGGAGCACTTCTGGACATCTGGACCGCCTGAAGCTTGAAGTGAAGGGCGGACATCTCTATGTGAAGATTGTTGGCGAAGGGAGTGTGCGTGTCAGCGATGACTATGATATTTATATCACGGCACCGAAGCTGACGGCTCTGAAGGTGAGTGGCGTGGGAACGTTCCAGGCACAGTCGCTTGAGACGAAACACTTCGAACTCAATGTGTCGGGCGTCTCCAATTTCAAGGTCGGCCAATTGAAGTGTGACGACACTCGCATCGTTGTGTCTGGCGTAGGCAATGTCAGTACCTCGGTTATGGGCGACAATCTCTACATCCAGTCGTCAGGCGTATCAAACAATGATATCAAGTTTAACCTGAATTATTCATCGCCGCTCAACTTGTAGCATCCCACAGCCATTTTTTACTTC
>CAVDNW010000057.1:0-10545 GCA_963610435.1 Oscillospiraceae bacterium
GGCAGAGCCAGCAGATTTACAGTCTGCCCCATTTGGCCACTCTGGTAACCACCCTTACCGTATGCTTTTCGCTTGTTTTGCAAAGCGAGTGCAAAGATAGGATGTTTTGTCGACAATCGTGCATGAACAGCCTGCGAATTTCAGAATTTAACACTTTTACACAAATTAGCGGGTGCTTCTATTGCTTCCCCACGATTACGAGATCATGCGCCATGAACCATTTGCGATAGCCGTCCCCACACGGGTGTAACAACATAGCGCAGGAGTTCATCTCCTGCGCTATCATTATGTGTCCCTACTGGGACAAAAGGTCCGTTTGCAACTGATGATCAATACTGCGTGTTCTGCGGGTCAAAGTTTGCCCAGCCGGATGTCCAGTCCTGTCCGTCGGGGAAGGCACCGATGCCGGGATACTCGTTGCTGATGGCAAGGATGGACGAGATGCCCTTCCAATAGCGTGCCATCCAGCTGCCGATGACCGTGTTCTTGTTGGCAGCCAACTGGAAGAAATTGCTTGAGAACGATGTCTTCGTAGCATCGGTGGTCTTGGTCACATAGTCGTAGAGCTCATCCTTGTAGACCTTGTTGAAGTCGGAACCGATGATGTCCATACCGACGAAGGTAATGTTCTTGAGGTTCATCAGTCCGTTGGTAGCTGCACCCTGGGTGTCGCCCTTCTCGTTGTCGAGGATGAGGCCGATGGGCCATCCCACGGCAAGGGTGTTGTTCACGTTGAGACGTGAGTTGCGGCGAATGTGCATGGCAGCCTGGAAGAGTCCCATGGAAGAACCGTTCTCGGGATTCAATCCTCCTCCGGTGATGTAGTCGGCGTTGTTGGCAAATGCGCCATCGAACGTCTTCGGGCCGAGGAAGGTCATGTAGGAGAAGGTAGCCGACGTGTAAGGCTCAGCCGTAGAGCCGCTGGCATTGTTGTCGCTCTCGAAGCCGTTGCTCTGCGAGGCATCTGCAATCTGCGAATCGCGCACGGAGAGACCATACTCTACATTGCCCGAGAAGCCGTTGTCGGTATCGAAGTCGTCGTCCCATCCGCAGAAGGCGATGAGGTGCTTGCAGTTGACGGTTCCTCCAAACCACTCAAAACTGTCGTCGTTGGAGAAGGACACCTGCACGTGGTCGACGGTCGTTCCGGCACCCACGGAACCGAAGGTGATTCCGTTGATTTCCTGGTCTTTCTTGAAAGGATAGCCTGCAAACTCCACACGCACATACTGCAGCGAGCCGCTGTTGTCGTTGGCATCGGTGCCTCCATGCTTGGTGCGCGGTCCACCCTCGATCTGCTGTGCCAGCACGCCACTGTTGTTGGGCGCCTTACCACAGATGATCAGTCCGCCCCAGTCGCCGGGACGGCGGCTGCCGGCTTCCTGTGCCGACGTGAAGACGATGGGTTGCGTGGCCGATCCGTTGGCGATGAGCTTGCCGCCGGGCTCCACGATGAGGGCCGCCTTGGTATCCTTGTCGCCCTTAATGACTGTTCCGGCGGGAATGGTCAGCGTGGATCCGTCGGCCACATAGACCCAGCCTTTCAGCGTGTAGGTGCCGCGCTCCAGGGTCTGCGTACCCTTGAACACAAAGTGTTGGTCGCCGTTGCCGATGACCGTTCCTTGTGATGCCTCCTTGCCGTCGGCTGTGAAGAGCAAGTGGTCACAGGCGTTGTATCCACCGTCCTTTGACCACTGGTAGCCCGTCTGGTCCGTGTTGGGAGTGTCGTTGTCGCTGCTGCACGACAGGAGAGTCATCGACATGGCGAGGATGCCCATGCATCCCAAAAACATCTTGTTTGTTTTCATTGTGTAGAAAATTATAATGTTACTGTTACCGAGAGGTTGATGTTTCGTCCCGGCTTATATTTGCGAGTCACCTGCTGTACCTCGTTGCCGTCCACTGTCTGGAACTGCTTGAAAAGGATGTTCTGGTTGAGCAGGTCGCGTATGGCGAGCTTAGCCTCCCACCGTCCCCATCGCTTCGATGCCGTGAGGTCGAAGGCATCGCGGGGCATCTCATAGCTGTCGGGCACGCGGATGTTGCGCGAAGCGTCTCCGCCGCCCTCGGTGCGTCCCACGCCGACGATGCGTTTGCCGATACGGTTGTAGAGCAGGTTGACGGCGAGGTGGTGTCGCGTGTTGTTGTAAAAGAGACCGGTATTGACAAGGTAGGGCGACTGTCCCTGCATGGGTCGGTCATACTCGTTGCTGCCCGGCTCGAAATGAACACGGCTATGGATGAGCGCTCCGTTGAAGCTCCACGAGAAGTTGCGGAGCCCGATAAAGTCGAGGCTCTTGCGTATGTCGAGTTCCAGGCCGCAGTTGTCAGCCGAGCGTGCGTTCTTGTAGGAGTAGATGACGTCTGTTCCTCCCGACATCGTGTAGACCCACTCGATGGGCGAGTCGAAATGCTTGTAGAAGGCGGCGAGCGATATCACTTCGCCGCGGCTGGGATACCATTCGTAGCGCAGGTCGATGTTGTCGACATAACAGTTCTTGAGGTTGTAGTTGCCCTGCACGTCGGAGGCAAGGTCGAAGTCGTAATAGACCGATGGCGAGACCTCACGGAACTCGGGCCTGTTGACACTCCGTCCATAGCAGAGGCGTGCCTGGTGACGGTCGTTGATGTGCCAGGTCATGTTGGCCGACGGGAAGAGGTCTCCGTGGCGGTAGAAGTGGCTCTCGTGGCTCACCTCGGCAGCCCTGGTGTTGGAGATGAGCTCCATCTGGTTGTACTCATAGCGCAGGCCGGCATGCACGTCGAGCGGTCCCAGCGGCAGCGTGGCCATGGCGTAGGCTGCCCCGAGGAGGTTGTGTCCGCTGTAGTCGTTGATCTTGTTGACATCCTCCAGCAGGTAGAGCTTGTCGGCCCCGCAGTTGGCCGGATTGCTGAGCAGCGTGGTCATGTCCATGCTGCGGAAGCCCGAGGGCAACTGGTTCCCGGCGGTGTTGTACCAATAGAAGAGGTTGCGGGTGTTGTATGTGCGGGTGCGGTATTCTCCGTAGACACCGGTCTTGAGTTCGGGGTGCCACTCGCCCAAGCCGAAGCGGTGGTTGTCGTTGGCCTGTAGGGAGAGGATATGCTCGTCGAGCGAGGTCCACTCGCGCGAGATGTCGTTCTGGTAGAGCCACACATATTGGTCGCTCTGCTGCGGGTCTTCGTTGTAGAGGATATACTTGCGGCGGTCGGGCAGCCGGCGGTTGGCATAGGCGTAGCCTGCGCTCCAGTCGAGGGCATCGGCGCCCAGCGTGTGGCGTCCGGTGAGCTGGGTGGTGTAGGTGGTACGGCTGCGGTAGTAGTATTCTGCCGACCTTTCCTGTTCCGACTGCGCGCTGAGGCCCTCACGCGTGGTGTACCGGCTGTTGCCGATCTGGTTGAAGATGTTCTTCCACTGATACTTGGTGTCGCCGCTTGCGCTGAGCCACGTCAGGTTGAGCATGGCTCCGAGGCGAACGTTCTGGTTATACTGGTTGTCGGTGGAGAGTCGCAGGGGGTTCACGCGGTTGTTGTCGGTGTCATAGGGGCCATAGAAATTGTTGACCATGCCGCGGTAGGCCCGGTACTCGTTGGTGTAGTTGAGTGCAGCGAGCATTCCCAGCTTACCGTGCCACAGGTTCCAGCGATGGGCATAGTCGGCGTTGAGCTTGAGGTCGCCCAGTGGCTTGGTGCTCCTGACGGTCCAGTCGTTGCTCAGTCCGTTGTCGAGCAGACTGATCATGGCGTTGCCTCCGCTGTTGCGTCCGAGTGTCGCAAAGGTCTTGTCCATGCCTCCGCTGAGTGTACGGAGGCCTGAGTCGAAGCCGAGAAAGTCGGTGGCTGATGATTTTTGGGAATAAAAGGTCCTTAGGGCCGACTGGCTGTTCCATCCGGCACCTATGGAGATATGAAGAGAGTTGGAAATGGGAATTTCCTTGGTGTTGACCAATATGAATCCGCCCGTGTAGTCGGCGGGATATTCGGCTGCAGGCGTCTTCACGACCGTGAGGTTGTCTATCTGCCCGCTGGGTATCATGTCGAACGAGAAGGCCCGGCTGTCAGCCTCCGAACTGGGAACAGCAGCTCCGTTGATCCACACGTTGTTGTAGCGCTGCTGCAAACCGCGCACCATGACAAACTTGTCGTCGATGAGGCTCACGCCCGGTATGCGGCGTATCACCTCGCCGGCATTGGCGTCCTGGGTGCGCTTGATTTCCTGCGCCGACACATTGTTCACCACGTTGGCGCTGCGCTTCACTTCCTGCACTGCGGCCGTCTCGGTGTCTGAACGCCTCACGGCTGTCACGGTCACGCCGCCCAGCTGCTGGTCGGCCATCGTCGGTGCCTGGCGGGTCGTGTCGGTCGTCTGGCCCGTTGTCTGTGAGGTGGCCTTGCCCGTCTCCACTTGTGCGGCGACGCTGGCCGGCAGGGCGAGCATCATCAGCCCTACCATTGTCACACGGTTCTGTTTCATAACTGTCCTATTGCTTTACACGCTGCAAAGTTAGGACTGCTATATTACAAAACCGTTGAGCCGGGGTTACAAAGACATGAATTGTGCAACTGAGGACGGGCGGGGCCTACAGCCATCCCACGACAGTGGGCGTCAGGAGGGCCGTGAGGATGCCGTTGAGGGTGAGGCCGAGACTGGCATAGGCACCCACAAACTCGTCGCGGTCCATGGCCACCGATGTGCCCAGGGCGTGCGAGGCGGCGCCCATCGACAGCCCCTTGGCCATCGGATTGCTGACATGCCCCACTGACATGATCTTGAAGCCGAGCACCGCACCTATCAGTCCGGTGACCACGACGATGGCCGCCGTGAGCGAGGGAATGCCGCCCAGGGTCTGCGTCACCTCCATGGCGATGGGCGTGGTGACCGACTTGCTGGCCAGCGACACCACCACCACGTGCGAGGCACCGAGCATGCGCGACGTGACGACCACGCTGACGATGCCCACGAGGCATCCCACCATCTGCGATGCCAGGATGGGCACAAACTGCTTCTTGATCTGCGAGAGCTGGAGGTAGAGCGGCACGCCCAGGGCCACGACAGCCGGTTTGAGCCAGAAGTCGATCAGCTTGGCACTCTCGTGGTAGGTGTCATAGGGAATGTCGAAGGCCGAGAGGAACAGAATGATCAGGCCGATAGCCAGCAGAATGGGGTTGAGCAGGATAAATCCCGTCTTGCGCTGCAACACCTTGGCACCCTGGTAGACACCGAAGGTGAGTGCCAGCAAGAAGTATTGGTTTGTGAGAATGTCTCTAATCATGGTTCTGCCTGTGCTCTTCAATCTTGTCCTTTATCTTGTGTGTGATTTTCTCCTCGCCCTTGGTCACCACCTGGTGTGTGTGTCCCGTGATGAGCAGCACCAGTGCGGTGCTGACCACTGTAGCCCCGACGATGGGCAGCAGCTCCGACTTGATCAAATGGAAGTGGAGCATCAGCGCCACGCCGGGCGGCACGAAGAAGAACCCGAGGTTGGCTATCAGAAAATCGGTGAGGCCGCGCACCCATTCGAGTTTGACGACCTTGAGCTTCAAGAGCGCAGTGAGCAGGAGCATACCGATGATGCTCGACGGCAATTTCAGTCCGGTGGCCATGATGATCAGCTCGCCGAGCGCCATGCATCCGAAGAGGATGAAACATTGTCGAACCATTGTGTTGCGTTGTTATTGTATGATGGTGTTATCCTTGTTGTCAGTCTGCCTGCTGCATCCCCCACATGTCGGCGAGCAGGGCGAGTGCCGACGGTGTGCGGAAGACACGGTCGCGGAAGGTCGCGATGGCCTTGGGCGGGAGCCCGTCCTCAAACGAGTTGACGAGGAAGTCGGCCTCGAGCAGGATGCGGTGGTCAGCCGATGTCACGCCCGTGTAGGTGTGGTGGTGGGCGATGAGCCAGCAGATGCGCTCCGTCTCTCCATCGGTGAAACCGCCGACCTCTGCCAGCACCTTGCGCGCCTCGGCGGGCCCGAGCTCCTCCTGATGCTTGCCGCCGCAGTTGCCATAGCGCGCCTCGGCGGCGTGGATGCCCACGTCGTGGAGGATGGCTGCCGCCTCGAGCACGAAGCGTTCCTCGTCAGCCATGCCCTCCATGAGGGCGATGGTACGCGCAAAGCCGTGCACCTTCACGAAGTGTTGCACGCGGGGCACGTCGCCCCGGTCATATCTCACCATGGCCTGCATGAGCCGTGCCAGTAGCCGTTGTCTGTCTTCCATCTCACAGTTTCTTTATCACGTGCTCCTCGGCATAGGCGAGGTCGCGCTCGTCGTCAATCTCATACCAGCTCACGTCCTTGGCGTTGAGCACATAGACGGGGCTTAGCGTCTGCGACATGTGGAGCAGCTGATACTCGTAGCCGAGCTTGGGCTGCTCGCCGGCAATGGCCGCATAGTCGGCACACATCTTCTTATAGAAGGCGCCTGAGAGCTTGTGGATACCCACGAGCTCGCCTTTGGCGTCGATGGCCGCGCGGTCGGTCGAGCAGCGCGTCAGCGTGCCCTCGTCATCGTGCTCCACGTAGTACTGGTCCTGAAACTTGGTGACGGGCGTGATGAGCATGATGTCGGGGTGGGTGTCGGCCACAAGCTCCGTGATGGCATTGCGGCTGTAGATGATGTCCGACTCGAGCAGCAGGAAATCGTCGCCGCCGATGGCCTCGCGGCAGTTCCACAGCGTGTACATACTGTTGGTCTCGGCATAGCGGGGAGAGTAGACGCACTCGATTTGCGGATAGCGCGTCTTCAGCGCTTCGTAGGCTTCGTGCTTGTAGCCCGTGCCGATGACGATGCGCTGGATGCCGCAGGCTATGAGCGTCTCGATGGAGCGCACCACCATGGGCTGTCCGCCACACTCGATGAAGCCCTTGGGCATGGTCTCGGTCATGTGGCCGAAGCGGCTGCCCAGTCCGGCAGCCATGATGACGGCAGTCTTAGTCATTGTAGTGAGCAGGGATTTGTATGTTGTGATGTTCGAGTGCCTCGCGGAGGACGACGAAGAAAGCCTCGATGTCGGGCACGTCGATGGTGCCGAGCGCGCAGAGGCGGAAGGTGTCGGTGGTCGAAATCTTGCCCGGATAGATGGTGAAGCCGCGCTCGTAGCAGTAGTCGTGCACGAGGTCGAAATTCCAGTTGGGGTCATCGGGATACCTCACCGACACCACCAGTCCCGACTGGATGTCGCGGCGTATGACGTCGCGCAGTCCCAGCGCCTCGATGCCTCGGTGTATGGCCTCGAAGGTGCGGTGGTGCCTCGCAAACTTGGCAGCCTCGCCCTCGGCCCAGTACTCCTTGAAGGCCTCGATGGCTGCGTAGACCGTCTGCACGGGGGGTGTGAAGTGCATCTCGCCGGTCTTCTCGAAGAAGTCGTACTGGAGGTAGAGGTTGCAGTAGTAGGAGCGCTTGGGATAGTCCTTCGAACGCTCGATGAGCTCGCGGCTGCCCACGATGAAGCTCAGGCCCGCCATGGCCATGAGTCCCTTCTGGGCCGATGCCATGCAGAAGTCTACGTTGTCCTCGTGGAGGTCGAAGGGCACCATGCCGAGGCTCGACGTGGTGTCGACCACGAAGGTCGCGCCGTGCTGATGGGCCAGGGCGCCGATTTCGCGGATGGGGTTGAGGATGCCGGTTCCCGTCTCGTGGTGTGTGGTGTAGACCAGTGCGATGTCGGGGTTCTCCGCGAGCGTGCGCTCCACGTCGTCGAGCGACGGGCGCTCGAAGACCGACGAGCGCAGGTCGATGTGCGGCAGGCCGTAGTACTGGCATACCTCTACGGCTCGCGACGAGTAGGCACCGTTGTTGACGATGAGTGCGCGCTTGCCCTCAGGGAGCAGCGAGTTGAGGCAGATGTCGATGTTGATGGTGCCGGAACCGCAGAAGAGCACGGCCGTGTCTTTCTCCAGGTCGCCGTGCGCCATCTTGACGCAGTTGTCGCGCAGTCCTTGCATGAGGCCGGCGAAGTCCTTCTCGCGCGGGCAGATGTCGGGCACCACCTGTGCCATCTTCACGCTGTCGGTGGTGGTGGCGGGTCCGGGATTGAGCAGTATGTTACGTTTGATGTTGGTCATGATGCGTGTTGTTTTGGGGTTATGCCTGCCGTGTGGCGGCATTAGTGTTTGAGGAAATCCATGAGCGCCTGCTTGTTCTCCTGTGGCGTGGTGGTGGGGCGTCCGAGTTCGGCGCGTGCGCCCTTCTTGACCTTGACCTCGAGGAAGAGCGGCGCCTCGTTGTCCGTGAGGTCCTTCAGCACCTCAGCCAGGTCGTCGGCATTGTCGACGCTCAGCACGGTCTTGTAGCCGCAGGCAGCGGCCACCTCGGGCAGGTCGGTCTGATAGCCCACGGTGGGCTGTCCGCCCACGGAGTCGTGCACGCCGTTGTTGAAGAGTATGTGGTAGAAGTTGGCGGGATGCAGGCTGCCGCTGATGGCCAGCGCGCCCATGTGCATGATGACAGCTCCGTCGCCGTCGAAGCAATAGACAGGCCGGTCGGGCTGGTGGAGCGCGATGCCGAGGGCTATCTGCGAGGCGTGGCCCATGGAGCCCACGGTGAGGAAGTCGCGCTCGTGTCCCTGGTGTTCGGCTGCCCGGTACTCGAAGAGCTCGCGGCTGATCTTGCCGGTGGTCGACACCGCGACGGCCCGGCTGTCCATGGCTCCCGCCACCATCTGGATGGCCTGCTCGCGGGTGAGCTGCGACTCGTCGGCTACGGTGGTCTGCAGCGTGTAGGGGGCGAAGGTGCCCTTGCGGATGACCAGGGCGTAGGCCTCGCCCGTGTCGCGCATGCGCTCGGCTGCGTGCCGCACCTGCTCCACCGCCTCGTCCTCGTTGTCGGCGAGTGTCGTGTGCTCAATGCCCATGGCGTCGAGCAGGGGCAGCGTCACCTTGCCTTGCTTCACGTGCTGGGGCTCGTCGTGCACCCCCGGCTCTCCGCGCCACCCGATGATAAGCAGCACGGGGATATGGTAGACGTCGCTGTCGGTGAGCGACATCAGGGGGTTGACCACGTTGCCCTCGCCCGAGTTTTGCATGTAGACGGCCGGTATCTTGCCTGTGGCCAGGTGGTATCCGGCTGCCAGGCCCACAGCGCCGCCTTCGTTGGCCGCGATGATGTTGTTGCGCGGGTCGGCGTGGTCGGTGATGTAGGCACAGAGGTTCTTGAGCAACGAGTCGGGCACGCCGGCATAGAACGTGATGTCCTCGCTGGCGAGCGTCTGGTAGAATCTTTCGGGTTGTATCATGGTGTTATGTTTGTTGTCGGATGGATGGGGATGGTCACTTGCGCTTGCCCGTTATCTTGGCGAAGAGGCGTGTGAGGACGGAGCGGCGGTAGCGGCGGCGCACCTCGGGCAGCACCAGCGGATAGCTGCGCCGGGTGTCGAAGACCACCGTGCCGTGCAGGTTGGGTGCCTGGATGGGTGTCATGTAGTTGTCGCCAAACTCGCCGCGGAGGAAGGCGTCATAGTCCTTGGGCGCGGGCACGAGGATGTTCTCGAAAGGCAGCCACACGGTCTCGTCGAACACATGGCGGTCCCACTGCAGCTTGGGACTGAGGATGACCTCGCCCAGACGCGAGCCGGGCAGGTCGGCCAGGTGGCGCAGGGTGTCGTCGACCTGCCGGTAATAGTGGAGCCAGCCGTGGCGGCGCACACACCGGCGTGCCTTGAGCTTGCGGAAGATGAGGGTCAGGCGGCCCGAAGCCAGGCAATGGGTGTTCTTGGCCTTGAGAAACTTGAGGATGCGGTGGGTCGAGCGATAGGCGTCGTCGACGGCCTGCTGGTCGTCGGGCACGGTGTCGAGGGGGAAGATGTCGATGAAGATGCCCTGGTTGAAGGGCTGGAAACAATCGGACGGGCGGATGGCGGTGGTGTCGCTGCGGCGGAACTGGGCGTGGCCCCGGTGATAGTCGACATCGGTGTAGGCCGACTGCAGGAAATAGGGTGTCTCCAGTCCCTGGTTGCCGATCTCCTGGCACATGCGGTCGTAGTCGGCGCGCGGCATGAGGAGGTCCACATCGTCGTCCCAAGGGATGAAGCCCTTGTGGCGCACGGCTCCGAGCAGCGTGCCGCCTTCAGCCCAGCAGCGCAGGCCGTTGACCTTGCAGTAATCGAGAAAACGGCTGAGGAGGTCGAGCTCCACAGCCCACACGGCTTTCATCTCCGCGCTCACGGTGTAGCCGCCGCGCACCTCGGCATCCATATTGAAGGGGGTCTTTGTTGAGTCTGACATCTTGCACAATTATTTATTAAGGCAAAATTACACAAATATTGTGTTATGGCAAACGGAAAGGTTACTTTTCTTTCAAAATATTGCTTGACGGGCCGCACCCGATAAGGTAGGGTGTTCAAAATCGACATCAAACAGCCCCGTAGGGGCGACACACTATAGCGTAGGGGCTTGCCCCTACGTTTCAGGATTGTATTTTTCCTTTGCCCCTGTAAGGGGCGCATCATTCATTGCATAAGGTTGAAATATGCGCCCCTTACAGGGGCTATGCTTGAAATGTGCCTTATAAATAGGGGCAAGCCCCTATCCTGTATAATGTCGCCCCTACGGGGCTGGGTGTACCAT
>CAVDNW010000058.1:0-10224 GCA_963610435.1 Oscillospiraceae bacterium
TCGTGAAACACACGCACCTGAAACGTGCGCGTCTACCAATTCCGCCACCTGGGCATTGGACTTATTCAGTCATTTGGTTATTCAGAATGTTGAGCGGCAAACGGGGCTCGAACCCGCGACCTCGACCTTGGCAAGGTCGCGCTCTACCAACTGAGCTATTGCCGCATTGTTCTGTTTCCAGAAGCATTTCCCTAAATGCGAGTGCAAAGGTACAGTTTATTTTTGAAACTACAAACTTTTCCAAGCTTTTTTTTCAAAAAAATGCGATATTTCTTTTTCACATTATATATAATATATGAATTTAGCCCCAAAATCAGCCTAAAGTGGGCTGACACAACGCTTGACATAAGGAAATGGAAAGAACGCGAACGTCCATCCCGCTCCAGATTACGGACTGCAGAACAACGCCAACCCTTTTTCGACCGCTAGCAATGTAGAAAGGCAAAGCCCATGCCGATTTACGAATATGCGGGAAGTGCATGTCATGATAATTGGCGCAAAAGTTTGTTCGTAATTTCGGTCGAAATAGAAATCCCAAAAGCCTTTTCCTTCCCATCCGCCCACTCAACAAGACCGTCTACGCGGAAATTCCTATAGAAACGTGCTTCGATAGATGCCTTATGGCAAGACAACAAATGCCGTATTGAGGGTCGATAAAGCGTTAACCGAACCTCGATACGGCACTTTTGGCAAGGCGAACGATTGCCTTTTTAGACAAAACAGAAGCCTGTATTTTACAAGTTGTTGACCAGTAGGCAATTAGCCGAACCTTGCATTTTTCGCGCATATCCGCCAAAATATTTTCCCGTTGGTTACAGCGGAATTTTCAATATGTAGATTGTCGGCCTTTTTCACATGTCGCCTTCCGCTACATGCCTATACCGCCCTCATGTCGTGACACACCAATCAGTCCATCCTAGACCGGTAATCGGCATAGCCAAATTCGCGGAGCATCTCCAGCTGGCCGTCTGCATGGGCCAAGGCAAGGGATGGATGAGTGATGCCATTAAACATGTTGGTCTTGACCGTAGTGTAGTGGATCATGTCCTCAAAGATGACATTCTCGCCGATTTGCAACTCGTGGTCAAACTGCCAGCGCCCCATGAAATCGCCGCTTAGGCACGAACAGCCGCCCAAGCGATAGATATGCTCGCCATGCCCCTCCGGAATCCGCCCTTCGGCATCCTCCTCTATGGTGCGCGCGAAACGAACAGCAGGATGATAAGGCATCTCCAGACAGTCGGGCATATGGCACGTAAAGCTGACGTTGAGCACGGCAGTGCGCACACCATGATTCTCCACAACATCGACCACTTGACTGACCAGTGGCCCTGTCTGCCAGGCAAAGGCACTACCCGGTTCGAGGATGACATGCAGATGAGGATAGCGGCGATGGAAATCTTGCAGTATATCAATAAGGAGAGACGTGTCATAATCACTCCTTGTCATGAGGTGCCCACCTCCAAAGTTGATCCACTTCAACTGGGGGAACCATTTGGCAAAGCGCTCCTCGATGTGGGCCAACGTACGTTGAAATACATCCGGGCCACTCTCGCAAAGGGTGTGGCAATGAAAGCCATCAATGGACGGAGGCAGCTGTTCGGGTAGTTGTGAACTGAGCACGCCGAAGCGTGTGCCCGGCGCGCTGGGATTGTAGAGCAGCGTCTCTACCTCACTATATTCGGGGTTGACGCGAAGCCCAAAGCTAACCTCGGGATTGGCAGCCTTGGCGCGACCACCAAGTCGCTGCCACTGACTGAGCGAGTTGAACGTGAGGTGACTGGAGCAGCGCGCTATCTCGTCAATCTCATAATCGGTGTAAGCCGGAGAAAAGGTATGAGTGAGACTGCCAAATTCTTCAAGCCCCAACCGGGCCTCACTGAGCGAGCTGGCCGTGGTGGCCGAGATATACTCACGGAAAATGTGGAACGTACGCCACAGGGCGAAAGCCTTGAATGCCAGAATAATCTCTACGTCAGCCGCTTGAGCCACATGAGAGACAAGCTCAAGATTGCGGCGGAGGCGTGACTCCTCCAGAATATAAACAGGTTGGTGAACTTGCTCGAGGGTCGTCAGATTGATTTTCATCGCTGTATTTTTTTCTGCAAAGATAAGTTTTATTTCCCAATATTATTGCTGATTTAACGGAAAATTCATACATTTGCAGTTGAAAAGAAATGTCTACGATGAAATTAGTAATCATGACTAAATCCACATTTTTTGTGGAAGAAGATATCATCCTGTCTGCCCTCTTCGACGAGGGGATGACCAACCTGCACTTGTTCAAGCCAGGCTCATCCCCACTCTATGCGGAGCGTCTGCTCACATTGTTGCCCGAAGAACATTACAAGAACATCACCGTACACGACCATTATTACTTGAAAAACGAATACGGGTTGACTGGCATACATATAGACAACCCAGCAGAAGACGTGCCCGACGGATACAAGGGCAACGTCTCGCGCACGTGTTGCGACCTCTCCTCCTTGAAGATGATGAAGAAGAAATCGAAATACGTGTTCCTAAAGAACATATTCGACTGCATAGAATTCAAGGACGAGAAACAGACCTTCACCGCGCCCGAACTCGCTGAGGCTTCGCGCAAGGGACTCATCGACCGCCACGTCTATGCACTCGGCGGCATGAGCCTCGACAACATCAAGGCCGCCAAAGACCTCGGATTCGGTGGCGTGGTCATCTGCGGCGATCTCTGGTGTCGCTTCAACATACACAACGAGATGGACTTCAAGGGCCTCATCAATCACTTCAAAAAGCTGCGTAATGCGGCCGACTAAACGGCAGGAACACTTTTATTAAAATATAAACGCTATACAAAATGAGTGAAAATAACTCTTTCTTGGTTTTCTCGGGCACAAGCACGAGATACCTTGCAGAAAAGATTTGCGCCAGTCTGGGATGCGCCTTGGGAAACCTTGTGATTACAAAGTTTTCCGACGGTGAATTCTCCGTCTCCTACGAGGAATCCATCCGCGGCCGCGATGTCTTCCTCGTGCAGAGCACCTTCCCCAACTCCGACAACCTGATGGAGCTGCTGCTGATGATCGACGCCGCCAAGCGCGCCTCGGCACGTCACATCATTGCCGTCATACCCTACTTCGGATGGGCACGGCAAGACCGCAAGGACAAGCCGAGAGTGAGCATCGGTGCCAAACTGGTGGCCGATCTGCTGGGAGTAGCGGGCATTGACCGTCTTATCACCATGGACTTGCATGCCGACCAGATACAGGGTTTCTTTGACGTTCCGGTGGATCACCTCTACGCCAGCGGTGTGCTTCTGCCATACGTACAGAGCCTGAACCTGAAGAACCTGGTCATCGCCTCGCCCGACGTCGGCGGTTCAAAACGTGCCAACACCTATGCCAAATATCTTGGCTGCCCGTTGGTGCTCTGCAACAAGACCCGCGCACGCGCAAACGTGGTGGAGAGCATGCAGATTATCGGCGACGTGAAGGATAAGAGCGTTGTCATCATCGACGACATGGTCGACACGGCGGGCACCATCACAAAGGCTGCAGACATCATGAAAGAGGCCGGCGCTCTGAGCGTAAGGGCCTTCGCAAGCCACTGCGTCATGAGCGGCCCCGCATCGGAGCGCGTGCAAAACAGTTGTCTGGAGGAGATGGTCTTCACCGACTCCATCCCCTACACTCACCGTTGCTCCAAGGTGAAGCAACTGAGCGTGGCCGACATGTTTGCCGAGACCATCAGACGCGTCATCCGCAACGAGAGCATCTCATCCCAGTATCTGGTATAACACGTATCGCAAAGAAACTGCTGCAAAAAAGGAAACACAACTGGGAACATCTCTGAGACTACCGCGGAACGCAACAAAATAAGGAAAGCTGCATCATCACCGGAAAATGGTTTTGATGCAGCTTTCTTCATAACTGAGAAGAACGCCAAGGCAATCAGTCGGGACTCCGCCTTCATCTCTTTCGTGGAGCCGTTCTGCTTTGCGCAATATTTGCGGGAGGGAGTGACAAGACAAAAAACAATGTCATTAGTCTAACGTCACAAAAATCCTCGGATGACTCTTTGTGTTCATCTTCTCCGCAATGGCATCCCACTAATCTTCGCGGCAGAAAGAGTAGCGCATACGGTAACGTTTGAAAAAGCAAAGGTTCCGACAAATGTAACCGTGAGAACCAGCGCATTGCATAACGAGTCCCTATTTACAAAAAACATCCGAGGCGTTAACCTCGGATGCTCTTATTTTATAGATACGTGTCTGTTATCAGTCAAGCCACTTTACATAGCAGAAATCCTGACGGTGAGGCAGATTGGCGTTCTTCGGGAACATGCGCACGCATGAACGGAAGGCACCGGCATGGTCGGGCTCCACAGTGAGCTCGAAGGTATAGTTGTTGTCCTCATGACCGGTCATGGTAAACTCGTGGACACTGAACACCTCGCAGTCCGACTTATCGGTCTCAGGCTTCAATGTGACAAGCTCCAGTCCGACGGCATCTTCAAGCCCTTGCTCATCAATAACATATTTCAGCGTGTACTTCACGCCTGTCTGAGCACCATTGAGCATGCTTTCGTCCTTGCTTACCACGCGGATTGCATCCCAGCGCTCGGCCACAGCCTCCTTCCAGAGAGCTATACTCTTAGCCAGTTGACAATCGTTGGCAGCAAGCTTCTTGAAGCGGTCGGCCTCCTTTGTATAGAATTTCTCGTAATAGTCGTCGAGCTGGCGCTTCATGGTGTAGTGAGGAGCGATGGTAGCAATGGAGTTCTTGATTACCTTCACCCAGTTGTCGCTATAACCCTTGGTGTTCTTGGAATAGTAGAGAGGGATGATCTCATTCTCGAGCAGCGAGTAGATGGTAGCTGCGTCAAGTTGATCCTGATAGCCCTGGTTCTCATAGGTACGCTCCTGAGGCAGAGCCCAGCCTGCGCCCTTACGGTAGCCTTCAACCCACCAACCATCAAGCACGGAGAGGTTGACGACACCGTTCATCTCAGCTTTCTCGCCAGAGGTACCCGATGCCTCCAAAGGACGGGTCGGTGTGTTCATCCAGATGTCGACACCCGACACCAAACGACGGGCCAACTGCATGTCGTAATCCTCGAGGAAGATGATCTTGCCCAGGAACTGAGGCATGCGGCTGATTTCGAAGATACGCTTAATCAAGCCCTGACCAGCACCATCGGCGGGATGGGCCTTGCCAGAGAAGAAGAACAGAACAGGATGCTCCGGATCGTTGACAATCTTCTCCAAGCGGTTGAGGTCAGTGAACAAGAGGTGCGCACGCTTATAGGTAGCGAAACGGCGACAGAAACCAATCATCAGCGCCTTCGGGTTGATGCGCTCCAAGATGCTCACCACCTTGGCAGGATCACCCTGGTTGCGCAGCCATTGCTGGGTGAACTTATCACGGATGTATTTGATGAGCTTCTCCTTCAAGGCCATGCGCGTGCTCCAGATTTCGTCATCGGGAACATTGTAGATGGCATGCCAAATGCTCTCGTTGCTCTGGTCATAAAGGAAATTGGAATCAAAATACTTGTCATAGACCTTGCGCCATTCAGTGGCCGTCCAAGTCGGGAAGTGCACACCATTGGTGACATAGCCGACATGGTTTTCCTCAGGATAGTAGCCCGACCAAATGGGAGAGAACATCTTCTGGCTGACCCAGCCATGAAGCTTACTCACGCCGTTGACCTCCTGACAGGTGTTGCAGGCGAAGGTCGACATGCAGAAACGCTCGCCATGATCATCGGGATTCTGGCGGCCCATGCCGATGAACTCATCCCAAGAGATACCGAGCAACTGGGGATAGCCACCCATGTATTTGCCAAAGAGGGCCTCATCGAAGTAGTCGTGGCCAGCGGACACCGGCGTGTGGACAGTGTAGAGCGAAGAAGCGCGCACCAACTCCAATGCCTGGTTGAAGGTAAGACCCTGCTTCACATAGTCGCACAGACGCTCCAAGTTGCAGAGGGCAGCGTGTCCCTCGTTGCAGTGGTAAATGTCTTTCTTGATACCGAGCTTCTTGAGCATGAGCATACCGCCGATGCCGAGAAGAATCTCCTGCTTCAGACGGTTTTCCCAATCACCACCATAAAGGGAGTGGGTGATGGGCTTGTCAAACTGAGAGTTCATGTCATTGTCGGTGTCGAGCAGATAGAGCTTCACACGACCTACGTTGACCTGCCACACAAGGGCATGGACCTGATAGTTCATGTAGGGCACGTCGACGACAATCTGGTTGCCGTTCTCGTCGAGCACACGCTCGATAGGAAGCGAGTTGAAATCCTGCGCATCGTAGTTGGCAATCTGCTGTCCGTCCATGCTGAGCGACTGCTTGAAGTAGCCATAGCGATAGAGGAAGCCAATGGCGCACATGTCCACATTGCTGTCTGAAGCCTCCTTCACATAGTCGCCGGCAAGCATGCCCAAACCACCGGAATAAATCTTCAGCACCTGATTGATACCATACTCCATGCAGAAATAAGCCACTGAGGGACGGTTCTTGTCGGGCTCCACGTCCATGTACTTGCGGAACTGCGCATAGACGTCCTTCACCTTCTTCATAATTGCCTTGTCCTTCACGATAGACTCCTTGCGATCATACCCTAAACGGTCAAGCAAGAGGACGGGATTGTGATCGACCTCCTCATAGAGTTGTTCATCGAGACTCTTGAAAAGATTGCGAGCCTCATGGTTCCAGGCCCACCACATGTTGTGCGCCAGCTCATCCAAACACTTCAACTGCTCGGGAAGACTCGACTTAATCGTCAAGTTCTTCCACTGGGGAGCGTTGGCGTAATCTGCTTTGATTTTCATAAAAATGTAAGTAGTTTATAATGATTATTTTGTTTGCTGATGGGATTTTCTTGCCTCTGCGTTGCGCAGGGCAAAGTCGTAAGCCTCTTCATAATACTTGATGAAGTGACTCCACAAGGCTTTCTTCGACAGCTTGCTGGCATTGTCACGAGCCTTCTTCACCTCGGCAGGGGTGAGGCGGGAGAAGTGGCTCACCGTGTCCTTGATGCCGTCTGCCACCTCCGAGAAATTGTAGTCGGTGCGGTGGATAACCTTGACTCCGTCCTCAATCTCTCCACAACGCCCTATCTCAGAGTTGGCCCAAAGGCCGAAGCCTGCAAGGTCGGTGGTTACACAGGGCACCTTGAAGGCTACGGCTTCGAGCGGCGTATAGCCCCATGGTTCATAGTAAGAGGGATAGATGCACATATCATTGCCGAGGATAACATCATAATAAGAGAGCTCGAGAATGCCGTCATTGCCTGTGAGATAACAGGGGATGAAGATCAACTTCACGCGGTCTTCCTTGCGATTCTGCATGTCAAGATACTTCAGCATGCCAAGCACATTGTCATGGCTCATGTCATTGAGCCAGTGGGTAATAGCCGGCACCTCCAGGGGCGTGTCGTATTTCTTACCGCTGGCAAGACGATCCTGCAGATCCTTTCGGGGTTCGCCCACCCAACCTGGGACCTCGACAAACGCAACGACATCTTTCTTCAGTTCCTTGTCGCGCAACAGGCGGTTCATGGCCTCGATATAGACATCAACGCCCTTGTTGCGAAACTCGTAACGGCCGCTAGTGGAGACAATCAGCGTATCATCACCCAGATCCGTTCCAAGCAAGGCGTTGGCTACATCGAGGAGACGCTTGCGGGCAGCCTTGCGCTTGCGGGTAAAGGCTGAGCCACGAGGCACAAAGTCGTCCTCGAAGCCATTGGGAAGCACCACATCGACAGGTTTATCGAGCAGTTCACTGCACTCACGGGCGGTGATGTCGCTCACCGTGGTAAAACAGTCGACATGATGGGCCGTCTGCTTTTCGATAGAGTGCTTGCTCTGCATATTGAGTTCACCAGCCATTTGGTCACCGTTGTAGGCAAAGAGATAATCGTAGAGAGGTTTGTTGTTGCCCGCTATACTGCGGCCTATGCTCGTGGCATGGGTCGTGAAGATGGTGGCAATCTGAGGGTAATGTTTGCGGATATAGAGCAACCCAAGGCCCGTCATCCACTCATTGCCATGATAGACAACCTTTTGCTTGTCGCTCAAGTAGTAATCATAATAGCTGCCGACAACGAGGGCTGCCGCATACGAAAACATGGAGGCTTCGTCGTAGTCGCCATAAGCATGAAGACTGTCCACCTGAAAATCTTCCCACAACTGACCATAGATTTCATTTTTCTTGGAAAAATATTGAGAAAAGTCCACCAAAACGGCTATCGGCTCGCCTGGAACAGACCAACGGCCGACACGGATTTTCAAACCAGCTTCCCGGGCAGCCAGGCGCCACTCCCGAAAAATAGTTTCATCCTCGCGAAAATATGGACTTTCCTGCTCCTTCCAACAGTCAGGACCAACAAAGACTACATGATCACACAATTTCTCCTGTAAAGTCTTGGCACGCGTCGAAAGGACTGCATATATGCCGCCAACCTTATTGCAAACTTCCCAACTTGACTCAAAAATATAATCGGGAAATATCTTTTCAATTTTCATAAATCAAACTAATCTGATGTTGCAAAGGTAATATAAAAAACATAAAATTCCAACTTATAATCCTATAATTTTATAAAACGCAGTGTTTTCTTGATGTAAAATGTTAACTTTGCAACAATCAACTAGTTATAGGAATGAAGAAACTGATTACCACCATCTTGCTCCTTTCTGCCATGAGCACCGCACGGGCTCAGGACCAAGCGGAGTCTGCAGACACGACAACCTTTGCCGGTATCTTCGACAACAAAGAATACAACGTCTATCTTGACATCGATTTCTACCATAACGACATTATTGTTCCAGAGCAGGAAATCTTCGGAGAAATGGCCGGATTCTTTGGAGACAAGCGCGACAGCCGCAAGTGGTTGTTCACCTCAGCAGAAATCATCAACTCTACTTCTGCCAGAATAGCCGTCGTCAATGACTATGGCAGCGAGGACCTGATAGCCACTCTGACCAAGCAGACAGACGGAACCTATGTACTGAAACAGGAAAAGGGCAGCACGCTGAAAATAGCAAGAGACCGGAAGTGGGTGAAGATGCCCAAACTACTCACGTTCTACAGAAGAAATAATTGACCCTCATGGAAACACGCATCACCGAACAGGCCTCGCACTACGACCACCTGGAACAGATGACCATCGAGGAACTCACGGCTGGCATCAACCACGAGAACGCCGCAGTTCCTCTCGCTGTAGAACAAGCCTTACCCCAACTCAACCGCCTCATAGCCACCATCGAACAGCAGCTCCAACAAGGCGGAAGACTGTTCTACGTCGGATGTGGCACAGGAGGACGGCTCGCCACACTCGACACCATCGAGGTGCAGAACACCTACGGCATAGACGGAACACAGATACAGGCCATCTTCCCTGGCGGAACGGAATGCCTGACGCAGACAAGAGAGTCGCGTGAAGACGACACCGAAGACAGTTGGCAGCAACTGCTAACCAAAGGGGTGTCGACAAAAGACATCGTCGTGGGCGTCTCGGCCAGTGGAACCACGCCTTTCGTGCTGGCCGCCCTGCGCCATTGCCTGGCAGCAGGCATCACAACGGGCTGCATTGTCAACAACCCGAAGTCGCCTATCGCTCAAACGTCAGACTATCCCGTGGAGATCATCACCGGACCAGAGTTTGTGACAGGGTCCACCCGCATGAAGGCGGGCACAGCGCAGAAGCTGTGTCTCGACATGATAAGCACTACTGTACAGATACGCCTAGGACGCGTGGAAGGCAACAAAATGGTGAACGCCAAACTGATGAACCACAAGCTCATCGACCGCGCCGTACGCATCTTCATGGAGCGCAACCCACAGTATTCCGACTATGATGCGGCTAAACGACGGATTCTACAGGCAGGAAGCGTGAAAAAGGCGGAAGAAACCCCAACAACGACATTGTTCCAGAGGTTGATGACAATGCCAGGCGAATGAACGAAAACACCATGAAGAAGGCGCTGGAGATTCGTGCCAACTTTGTGCTGGAGAATGCAACTCTACCGAAAGAGGAAAAGAAGCCAACTGGAATGAAACTGCTTGAATGGATAGAAAAATACAAACGGATGGTTCTGCATAATGGCGGTTTTTCCAACTCTACGCTGCTTTTTTCAGTGTTTTTTAGGTCGCCGTCAGCCGTATGTTCATACCTTTTACGTCGCGCAACACGCGGAGAAATGCCCTCCATTAAGAGGACCAGTTCGTCCCAACGCAT
>CAVDNW010000059.1:0-9686 GCA_963610435.1 Oscillospiraceae bacterium
GCTCCTTGCGCCCCTCGAAGTAAGCCTGCAGCGTGGAGGCGAAGAGCGACTTGCCGAACCGCCTGGGACGGCTCAGGAAGATGTATTTCATTCCTTTGCTTCGGAAGTCGACGATGTATTTCGTCTTGTCCACGTAGAGATAGTTCCCTTCGCGGAGATTACTGAAAGTCTGAATCCCAACAGGGTAACGGTTCACAATTTCGGTCATCATCTTAGCCTTTCTTAAGTCTCACGCCGCTAAGTTACGAATATTCGTCGAGATAGGCAAATCTATGCGAGAGGAATCATGGCAGACTTGCTTCGGACAGGTGGTATTCATGACTTCCGTTTCCTCTTTGGCTGACCTCTTGTCAATGGTCTTTCCATTGCGGGTGGGCCGACGGATTTCGCAGGAATTGAAAGAGGGGGAGGCAAGCGCCGTGGTGACGGGCTTGTCTCCCCCTCCTGATGGGTTGTGGCTGATGAGGCGTCAGAGCTTCATCATGTGATTGGTCTTGACGTTATTTCACGCTCCACTCGAAGACACCGGCAGAGAGACGCTCGTTGATTTTCACCTCGAGCTTCACGGCTGTGGTCTTCACGGGGTCGAAGTTGACAGTGCAGGCTGCACCTTTCTCCACGGGATAGCCATCGGGGTTTGCCACAGGCTGCCACTGTCCCTGAGCGTCCTTGTAGTAGATCTTCCAGCTGTCGGGCACGGAGCATCCGCCCCAAGGCTGGTCGTCGAACCAGTAGACGGTTGCACTCTGCACGGTGGCAGCCTCTGGGAAGGTGTAGCTGAGCCACTCCGTGGAGTTGTTCTTCGGCCACCAGTGGGTATAGGGTATCGAGCGGTCGGTGGCATCCTTGGGCACCAGTCGGTCGTTGATGCTCTGCAGTGACGGCAGGCGCATGGACGACTCGATCTTGCTCTGGCTTGCCAGGGTGGCTGGCTGTGAGGGCGATGTGGCCTTCAGGTCTTGTGCGAGCCACACCTTCATGTCGCCGTTGCCGCGGTGTGCCCATGCGTAGTAAGGTATGAGCGTCAGCGTCACGTCCTTCGTGGTGAGCTTTCCGGCCTTGTCGAAGGCCAGCGTCTGTGCATCGGTGGTGAGGGTGGTGAGGGTCTGTCCGCGCCAGTCCTGCAGTTTGGTCTTGTTGGCTGCGGGGATGAAGGCATCGAGTGTCTTCGTGCCCAGCTTGAAGGTAGGCTCCTGGTTGACGAGCACCTCCTTGATGTCGAAGTTGTTGTCGGGCCACTCGGCGCAGTAGACCAGCGGTCCGCGCTCCACGGATACCATGCCGCGGTCGGCTTCCACCTTGTTGTTGGCGCGTACGGTGCGCGCTTCCATGTCGAAGTGCACCTGGACCTTGTCGCCCTTCTTCCACTTGCGGCTGATGGTGTAGTAGCCGTCATCGGTGACGGAGGCCTCGACGGCCTTTCCGTTCACAAGGACGGTGTATCCCAGTCGCTTGCTGTCGGTGAAGGTGTAGAGGTTGGATGGTACAGGCTGGTTCTTCACCCATCCGGGTATGCGAATCTTCATGCCGAAGGCACCGCTGCCCTTGACCACCGAGACGGTGATGTCGCCATCATAGGGATAGCCCGTCTGCTGGCTGAGCGTGACGCTCTTGCCGGCGACCTTCATCGTGGCCGTGTTGGAGAGGAAGAGGTTCACATAGAGGTTGTTGTCCTTCACGGCGTAGACATAGCCCGGCAGTGAGGGGATGAAGCGGCAGATGTTGCTGGGGCAGCAGGCGCAGCCAAACCAAGCCTGGCGCTGGTGCTGTCCCATCGACTGCAGCGGGTTGGGGTAGAAGAAGCCGCCGCCGTCGAGGCTGACGCCACTGATGAGACCGTTGTAGAGTGTGCGCTCAAGCACGTCGTAGTATTTGCTGTCGCCGTGAAGCAGGAACAGGCGGTAGTTGACGTATACGTTGCCGATGGCAGCGCAGGTCTCGCAGTATGCGCTCATGTTGGGCAGCTCGTAGTTGGCGCCGAAGGCCTCGCCCGATGCTGTGGCACCGATGCCGCCTGTGACGTAGAGCTTCTTCGTCACGATGTTGTCCCAGATGCGGTCGATGGCGTGTATGTAAGCGGTGTCGCCGGTGAGTGCGGCCACGTCGGCCATGCCCGCATACATGTATGTGGCGCGCACGGCGTGTCCGACGGCCTCGTCCTGCTGCAGCACGGGCAGGTGGCTCTGCGAGTATTCTTGCTTGATGGAGGTCTTCCCGCGGTAGTCGAGCAGGAATTTCGCCTCATCGAGGTATTTCTTGTTGCCCGTGGCGAGGTAGAGGCGGCAGAGCGCCATCTCTGCAATCTGGTGTCCGGGCACCACGCAAGCCTGTCCTTTGGAGGCTCCCACCTCTTTCACCACGCAGTCGGCGTAGCGCGTGGCGATGTCGAGAAACTTGCGGCTGCCGGTGGCCTGCCAGTGTGCCACGGCACCCTCCACCATGTGTCCGAGGTTGTAGAGCTCGTGGCTCAGATCCTCTTCCTTGGTCCATCGCTTGCTTCCGGCCCAGTGGTGCGGATGCTTGTAGTTCTGTGTGCGCGCCGTGTAGAGGTATCCGTCGGGCTCCTGTGCTGCGGCGATGATGTCGAGCACCGAGTCGATGTAAGCTTTGAGCTTCTGGTCGGGATAGGTCTGCAGGATGTAGCTGGCACCCTCGATGGTCTTGTAGGGGTCGGTGTCGTCGAACGAGTAGGGCATCACCTTCTGCACGTCTACGTTGTCGGCGTGAGTCTTCATGTTCTCTGCCGCGCGCTCGAAGTTCTTGTAGCGCCCTTCGCTCTCACACTTTGAGAAGGCCAGTGGGATGGTCACCTTGCGGCTGGCTTCGAGGCGCTGTCCCCAGAAGCTCTGTGCCGGCACCTTCACCTGCGTGAAGGGAACGGGTGTGATGGGATAGCCCGCCGATGCGCTCTTCTTTTGCGCCGATGCGGGTGCGGCAATCAGTGTTGCTGCCGCCAAGGTCATGATGATGGAATGTCTCATGTCTCTGTCTTTATGTTTTTTGTTGATTTGTATGTCTCTGCAGGCTACGGGTGTCAGCGTGTGGCTGGTGCCAGCACCACCACAAAGCCGCCGCCCGATGCCATGTGGATGGGCAGGGAGTCTGTGGCGGTCACTTGTCGCGATGCCAGACTGTAGTCCTCGGCGTTGCGGTCGGCGTTGATTCCGTCGGTGAGCAGTGTGGCCTTGTAGGTCTTGCCCTTGGGCAGGAACGCGAGCGCCACGTTGACATCGTGCTCGTCCCAGCAGGTCATGCCTCCGAGATAGAACGTGTCGCCTTTCTGCCTGAGCGTGACGATATGGCTGCCGATCTGTCCGTCGATGACCGTGGTCTTGTCGAAGACCGTGGGCAGGCCGGCCAGGAATTGTGTGTATTGCGGTTCGCTCTCATAGCTTGTCGGCACGTCGGCCAGCATGGTGAGCGGCGAGTCGTAGACCACGTACTCTGCGGCCTGGTGACAGCGTGTGCCCTGGCTGATGGGCTTGGTGTAGGAGGCGAGCCAGTCCTTGCGTGTGCCGTTGCGCAGTGCGCCCGGTGTGAAATCGACGCTGCCCGCCTGCATGCGTATGAACGGGAAGGTGACGTCGTAGCGTGGATGGTCGTTCTCCAGAATGCCCCATTTCACCTCTTCCATGCCAAACACGCTCTCGAAGTTGAGGATGTTGGGATAGGTGCGGTTGAGGCCGGTGGGGGTGTAGATGCCGTGCAGGTCGAGCACGAGGTGGTGGCGTGCGCAGCAGTCGGCCAGCCGCTCCACCATCTCGAAGGCCGTCTGGTCGTTGCGGTCCATGAAGTCGACCTTGAAGCCCTTGATGCCCATCTGGGCGTAGTGGCTGCACGCTTCCTCGAGGTGCTCGTCGATGACGTTGAACACTGCCCAGAGGATGATGCCCACATGGCGCTGGTTGGCGTAGCTGACGAGCCGCTGCAGGTCCACGTCAGCGATGGGGTGCATGATGTCGCCCTTGGCGGAGTCGTACCAGCCCTCGTCGAGGATGATATACTCCAGTTTGTTCTTGGCGGCAAAGTCGATATAATAGAGATAGGTGTCGGTGTTGATGCCCGCGCGGAAGTCGACGCCCTTGAGGTTCCAGTCGCTCCACCAGTCCCAGCTCACCTTGCCTGGCTTGATCCACGATGTGTCGCCGATGCGGCTGGGCTCAGCCAGGGCATACACCATGTTGGCGGTGGGCATGTCGGTGTCTTTCTCGCTGATCTGCAGCACGCGCCAGGGGTAGGAGCGCGCTCCGGTAGACGAGGCGATGAAATCTTCCGTGTCGGCCACATAGGTCATGTGTCGCCAGGGGTGGTAGTCCATGCGCTTGGGGTAGGGTGCGAAGAGCGGGCGGAGCGATCCCTTGCCGTCGGCTTTGACCCACATGCCGGGGTAGGCGTGGGCGTCGCTCTCGAGGAGTGTCACCTTGGCCCGTCCGCAGTCGACGGTGGCCGGCAGGAAGGCCGGCAGGGCTTTGGTTGAGTCGACGCCGTCGAGCGTGGTGTCGTGGTAGATGTTCTGAAACGCCATCTGGAAGGGGTTCTTCGCGTTGGTCGTGGGCGACAGCCAGGCGCGGTGTGCGGTGCCGAACTGATAGTCGGCCGTCTCATTGTCTATGACGGTCTTTCCTGTGCGCGTGGTGTAGAAGCGGTAGGCCACGCCCTCGTCGGAGGCCACAATGCGCAGGCCGAAGCCGCTGGGTGCGCTCAAGTTGAGTTCGTTGGCCTCGAAGCGGAACTGCCTCTGGCGGTAGAAGGGCGCGTCGATGGTCTGGCTGGCCTTGGTGCGCTTGGCCTTGATGCCTCGGTCGCCGTTGAGTGCGGTCTGGCCGCCGGCGAGCTTGAGGTTGATGTCGCGGGCTGTGAGGAGCGTGTGCCCGTCGAGCGTCACGGCGATGGTGGCTCCCTTGTCGAGTGTGACGTTGGCTGCCACACGTCCTGACGGCGATTTCAGCAGATAGCTTTTTGCCCATGTGGCCAGGGGCATTGTTGCGATGAGCAGCAAGAGTGATGTTTTCAGAATATGGCGCATAGCTATATGTGGGTGGTTTTTAGTGGAGGCACCAGTCCCGCCTTGTGTGTGGGTGGCCGATGTCTTTACGTTTACAAAGATACATTAAAATAAGTGTAAACAGTTATAAAATCCGTCCAAATGTTCGAAAAATCGTCCAGTCCTTCATCATTTTGCCATTCTTGTGGATAATCCTGCTATTCGGTGCCGTGACAATTGGGTATTTTTGTAGGCAGAAAGCAATATTTGGTTCATTTATTAGGTAGTACGTTGCTTATACATTTAGGTTAGCAAGTCCGGTGCAGAAGCGTTTGCGCCGGACTTTTTTGTTGGCGCGCGTTTCGTCTGCCGTGCCATTTGGCGTGTCCGGGTCAGCAGTCAGACTATGCCGACGGGCAAATCTTCCGGCTCAGTTTTGCAATCCAGTAGAGCAGGGCGGCGAGCACAATGGCGCCTCCCGCCAGTCCCACGTGTCCTATGGTGTCGTGTGAGCAGACGCAGCCGCCGAAGAAGGCGCCGCAGCCGATGCCCATGTTGAAGATGCCCGAGAAGATCGACATGGCCACCGTGGTGCTCTCGGGCGGCACCGTCTGGATGAGTGCCGACTGCATGGCCACGTTGTAGGCCGTGGCGGCCATGCCCATCAGGGCGGTCAGGACCACGACCGGCAGCAGATGTGTGGCTGCCGCCTGCAGGGCGAGAAGTGTCAAGGCCAATGCCGCCACCGTGGAGCCGATGAACAGCCGCGGCCCCTTGGCGTAGCACTGCGAGAAGGCCACGCTGCCCAGAAAGCCGGCCACGCCCATCGTCATGAGCATGGTGGTCACCAGGTCGTCGGGCATGAGCGCCACCTGCTTGAGAAACGGTTCGATGTAGCTGTAACAAACATAGTAGCCCGTGGCCACCAGCAGTGTGAACAGGTAGAAACCAGCCATCGTCGTGTCGGCCAGCAGCGTTGGCAGCTTGCGGGGAGAGAACTTGCCCGAGCTGGGCACGCGGGGCAGCGAGCAGGCGATATAAAATAAGGTGAAGAGAGCAAACAGTCCCACGCACAGGAACGTCATGCGCCAGCCCAGGTGAAGGCCGATCATGCGGCCCAGGGGCATGCCGAACACCATGGCCACCGACGAGCCCGTGACCACCATGCTCAGCGCCAGCGCCTTGTGGCGTGCAGGTGTGATGCGCACGGCGATGGGCGACACCACCGACCAAAACACGCTGTGGGCACAGGCCACGCCGATGCGCGATGCCATGAGCATCGGGTAGCTGGTGGAAAGGAACGACAGCGTCTGGCAGACGGCAAACAAACCCACCAGACACAGCATCAGCCGCCGCATCTCCATACGCGACACGAGAATCATCAGAGGCAGCGACAGCAGCATCACCACCCACGCATAGACCGAGATGAGCATCCCGGCCGATGCCTCCGTCAGCTTGAACTCGTCGCGTATGTCGGTCAGCAGACCGATCGGCACAAACTCAGACGTGTTGAAGATAAAGGCTGCAAATGTCAGTCCCACAAGCGCCATCCATCTGCGCCCAGTCATGTTTTCGTCCATATATTAGTAAGTGTTGTCCTAAAACGCATGCAAAATTACAAATTATTCCGCAACTTGAATTTATTGGTGTCCGGTAAACTTTACACAAAACTTTGCAACATTTACCGGACACTAATAACTTGAATTACAACTCCGCTTCTATACGGTCGAGCTGGGCAAAGAGTTCTTCTATCTTCGAGACGATGCGGTGCTGCTCGGAGAGAGGGGGAAGAGGATAGCTAAATTTCTTTATTTGACCAAAATGTCGACTGTAGCCTTTGTCTTGAATATGAAGCGAAGCATACTTTATTAGATAATAACCATATTTAGGATTATGCAAGGGAATGATAATTTTCACCCCATCAGCACCAACAATGAAATTAAAATTAATGTATTTTACGTTTCTTGTATGGTCTCCAAATATGACAATCGGGCTCTCTGCCTTATAGAAATTATTTTGTTCGGAATAACCTTCAATAAAATTGGAACTTTGGCTGACGACGGGAATTTGACCTTTTGTGCTTATTTGAGATTGTAATATCTGATACGGTTTTGAACTTATATCTGAAAACACATCTTCGAATTTACACTTACACCATCCATATGGCACCTTCCCATACTGGGCGTTATCCGAAGTGATTTCAGCCTTCGGATTAATGCGGCGGAGCAACTCTGCGGCTGGCTCATCGGCAGGGTCTTGTGGCACGAGCTTTCCGTGAATGGCGAGGTCAAGAATCTTGGCCTTGGCTTGCTTCACGGCAGTTTGCAGACTCGCCTTATTGCTCTCGATGATGTCTATCAATGAGAACCAACGCTCGATTTCCGCAACAATGCGGCGTTGCTCGGCGAGAGGGGGAAGAGGAATAAGCAATGCCGCAAAATTATTCTTATTAAGTATTGGTAATGTTGTAGCCGAAGCATTGTCTTTAATCTCTTGTTGAAAATAGTCTGATACACAGACATAGTAAAGAAAAGTAGACAATATTGCTATTGTGGGAACTATTGCGTTTATCTGTTGATTACACGATCCGTCGGCTGAAATAAGTCCAGTTTTCCCTATGGTCGCTCCAATACAAGTAACTAAGACAGACTTTGCTGGAAGTTGCCTTGACTGTTCGAAACCAAGTTCGGTTAGATGGTCTTTTGATGTAGATGTATTAATGCCCTGGTCTAAATCTGCTGGTTTAAAGAATGGAATTTCTCCTCCATAGTAGTCTGATATATCTTTTGATGGTGTGTTTCCTGTTACTATATCGCCTATTTCTCCCAGCGTTGTCCACTCCCACGACTCTGGCACTTCAAACGGCACGTTCTCACGCTGTGCCGTATCGGAAGTCTTGGCAGCCTTCTTTCCCTTTTTGATTTTCCCTTCTTTGATGAGCCGTTCTTTCTCCTCACGGATGCGCTGAAGCAGCACGGATGCTGGCTCATCGGCAGGGACTTGTGGCACGAGGCGGCCGTGAATGGCGAGGTCGAGTATCTTTTGTCTTAATGCTTTTGTGTCCATAACGATTTCTTACTTCTTTTCTTTGAGGGCTTTCTCAAACAGCATAATTTGCTTTGCCAATGCCTCTTCCGAAGGCAGTGCGTCACGAATTTGCTTGATGCGCACATTGTCGTATGATGCCACGCCCATAGGTGTCGAGATGCCTTTGAACGCCCATCTCACTTCTGTTTGGTTCTTGTCCTGGCAGATGAGCAAGCCGATGGTGGGGTTGTCGTTCCCGGTCTTCAGCAGTTCGTCCACGGCATTCACATAGAAGTTGAGTTTTCCTGCAAACTCCGGTTCGAAGGGTTGGGCCTTCAGCTCGCACACCACATACGAGCGCAGGTGGATATGATAGAATAGCATATCGATGCGGCGAGTCTTGCCAGCCACGATGATTTCTTTCTGCCTTCCCACGAAAGCGAAGCCCGTGCCAAGCTCCAACAGGAATCGTGTGATGTTCTTCTCCAGTTCATCTTCCAGCTCTTCCTCCTTGTACTGTTTCGGCAGTTCGATGAAACCGAAGTCGTATGTGTCCTTGGTTATCTCCTGCGCCAAGCGGCTATGCTCTGGTGTGAGGTATTCTGAGAAATTGCTTATGGCTCCGCCTTGGCTTTGATACAATTTGGCATGAAGGCAATTGAGGAGCGTGCTGCGGCTCCATCCCTCGCTGACGGTTTGGCGTATGTAGAACAGGGCTTCATCGATGTCTTTGCACTTGGTGATGATTTCCACATGATGCCCCCAAGGTACAAACGAAAACATCGGAGGAAAAGTGAAACCGAATTCTGATTCCATTTCCTGTTCTCTAATTTCTGCACCAACTTGGTGGAGTTTTATACTCGTCTTATTGTCAGCTTGTTGTAATTCTCCAACAAGTTGTTGGAGTTTTTCTGTCGCAGCATTAGACGAATAGAATTCGTACCATTTCTTCATGTTCCAAAGGTTGGTCGTACTGAATCCCTTCGCCTTGGGGAAAGCCGCCTTCATGTCGAGGCTCACTTGCTCTACGATACCAGCTCCCCAGTGCTCCTCGGCACGACGAACCACAAGGTCGCGCCCCAGCTGCCAATTGAAGAGCAGTTGCTCCGAATTGACCTTTACCGCAGCCTTGATTTGTGATTTACGGTATTTTTCTTTCAGTTCGTCCAACCACGACATGTAGTCGGCATCCATGCGTACATGATTGGAACTTGCAAAGTGTGATGTCATTTCTTCCATATTAATAATCGCCTTGTTACCTTATTAATTGTCCAGTCGTTGGCTGCACAATTACCTATTTCATTTTTCTCATCTCTTCGTATTCCTCAAACTCCGCAATCCATTCGCGACCAAGAGAGTGTGAACTTTTCGTCTACACTGTGGACGATTTTCAATTGCGGCAATAGTGTAGCCCCAATTGCAGACGAATGGAATTAAAAAATAGGCCATCCAATTTGACAGACAGTGTTTATCAAATTGCAGTAAAACTATTTCTTCCATAAGTCCTTAATCCTCTTTTATATCTGCCAACAGTTTCTCCAGCTCGCTCACAGCCTTGCTGATGCTTTGGCTCTGCTCTTTGATGTTCGCCATCAAGCGGCTGAGGGGCAGGTCGTCGGTGTCGTCGCCCTGCTTGATCCATGTGATGTCGAGCGAGGTCTTGTCGCGAGCCATG
>CAVDNW010000060.1:0-8912 GCA_963610435.1 Oscillospiraceae bacterium
TAAAAAATGGCTGTGGGATGCTACAAGTTGAGCGGCGATGAATAATTCAGGTTAAGGAGATCTATTATCATTGCAGGGTAAAAGGCAAATCGTATGGCAAATAAGCAGATAAACCGCATTAAACCTGATTTGGAGAATTTGATGAAAATAGCCAAACTTCTCGATGTCGATATTGCGGAACTCCTACGAACGCGATGTCGTGTTTTTTGGTCAAAAAGTTGGTCTGCCGTTTCGGTTGAAATAGCGCAGGGAAATGGCAAATGCAACCTGCCGGACAGGCACCGTCGCCTTGCTGACGCACGATAGAGGCCCTATCATGCCACGAAAGATGTCTGACCGCCACTCCATCTCTACCGCTTCGCCACGTCATACGGCCTCCGTCATCCCGCGTTTAGGCATCTTTCGCCAGCAAAAGTGTGCACAAATAAGGGCAAAATGACTATTGTGTTTTGCAAAGCGTTGACTATCAGTGCTTTTGAAAAACTTCCGAAAATTCGCGTATTTCCGGCCGATGACCGGCCGATGACCGTCACGCCAATTTTCAGCCTATAGATTGTCCGCTTTCTTGCCCGGGCAAAGGCTACCGCCATCCCTGCCCGGAGGAGTGGGCACACGAGAGAGCAGAGCGCAGGAAGAAGGGGCGGCAAGCGGAAGCGCACGGGCAGCAGGAATGTTGCCCGTGCGCTTCTGCCGTTCTTACAGCTTGTCGCTCATGGTGTCGACCACCTGTCCGTCGAAGAGGTTGATGATGCGGTTGGCGTAGGTGGCATCGTGCTGCGAGTGGGTCACCATCACGATGGTGGTACCCTCCTCATTGAGCTGGCTGAGCAGCTGCATCACCTCCATGCCGTTCTTGGAGTCGAGGTTGCCCGTGGGCTCGTCGGCCAGGATGATGCCGGGCTTGCCCACCACGGCGCGAGCGATGGCCACGCGCTGCTGCTGTCCGCCCGAGAGCTGATGGGGATAGTGCTTGGCGCGATGGCTCAGCTTCACCTTTCGCAGGATGTCGAGCACACGCTGGCGGCGCTCCTCCTTGCCGACGCCGAGATACTTGAGCTGCAGGTCGACGTTCTCCTCGACGGTAAGCTCGTCGATGAGATTGAAGCTCTGGAAGACAAAGCCGATGCGGCCCTTGCGGTAGGCGGTGCGTCCGCGCTCCTTGAGGTGTCCCACCTCCTCGTCGCCCAGCCAGTATTGGCCCTTCGTGGGGCTGTCGAGCAGGCCGAGGATATTGAGCAATGTCGACTTGCCGCAGCCTGAGGGACCCATAATGGCGATGAACTCGCCGTCCTTCACTTCGATATTGACGCTGTTGAAGACACAGGACACCCCCTACGAGAAAGGCATCAGGGCCATCCGCGACACCAGCAGGTCACTGACGGCTTTCGTGGAGAACTACCGCAAGCTCACACAACTGCAGGAGCCGGCCATCGGAACCATCGCCTTGCGCCCCTTTGCAGAAAGCATCAAGGCTCTCTACCCCGCAATCGAATGGCATGTCGCCCTCCCCGAAGACGCAACGATAGATGCCGACGAAGACATGCTGCGACAGGTCTTCATCAATCTGGTGAAGAACGCCGTCGAGGCAAAGGCCACCGCCATCGACATCCGGGGTTATGGCACTGCCACGGGACGGGGAGAAGAGACGGGCTCTGGCTGGGGCATCAGCATCAGCAACAACGGCGCTCCCATCCCGGCCGATGTGGCCAGCGACATGTTTGTGCCTTTCTTCACCACCAAACCGTCGGGTACGGGCATCGGCCTGTCGCTCTCGCGCCAGATGCTGATGATGCAGAACATCACGATAGCCCTTGCCCAGACCGCCGTGAACGGCTACCACGTCACTTTCAACCTCCTCGCCCGTCCGCAAAGCACTTAACGGGATGCCCCACAAAGGGCTACGCGGCACCTACACGCACAGGCGTTTGCAAAGCGGCAGGGTGAGAGCGATGCAAACCACCGCACCGGCCACCATCACGCAGCTCGACGTGACGGCCATGTTGCCCATGGCCACCAGCGGACTGGCCACGGCACCGGCCACAAATCCCGAAGCACCGAAGATGGCGCTGGCCGCACCGGCGTTGTCGCGCTCGGCATCGAGGGCCGTAGCCGTGAGACCCGGCTGCATCAGGCCGAAGCTCGTCAGCAGATAGGCGTAACACACCATGACCACCGCAAGGGGCAGATGGGCCAGCAGGCTGGCCGCCAGGGCCACAGACGCCACACCGAGGTGAACGGCACCTGCGTGCAACGCTGTCTGCGGGCGGCGGAAGCGGGGGGCTACGGCGGCACCCATGCAGATCATGAAGGCGTTGAGGCCAAAGCAGAGACTGAAATGGAACGCCGACAGGCCATAGAGCTTCTGCAGGATAAACGGCGATGAGGCGATATAGGCGAAAAACGTGAAGAAGCAGGCCATGGCCGACAGGGTGCTCAGCGTGAAACGCGCATTGCGGAACACACGGAAAAGATTGGCATAGACCTGCAGCACATTCTTCTGTATCCGCTGACCGGCGGGAAGCGTCTCGGGCAATCGGCTGCTACATATCAGCAGCGCCAAGCCGGTGGCCAGCAACAGGCAGAACACGCCCTGCCACGACGTGAAGCCTGACATGATGCCGCCGACCACAGGTGCACACACCGGCGCAATGCCGTTGATGGAGCCCAGAAGGGCCATGAAGTCGGCCAATTCCTTACCACTGTACATGTCGGTGGCCATGCTTTTGGAAATGACGATGCCGCCTGCTCCTGCCACGCCCTGAAGGACGCGCATCAGATTGAACAGATAGATATTGGGCGCCACAATGCAAAGCACCGTGGCCACAGTGAACAGCACCATCGAGGCCACAAGGATGTGCTTGCGACCATACTTGTCGGTCAGCGGCCCGATGAACACCTGTCCGGCGGCCAGACCGATCATGCCGGCCGTCAGGCTGAGCGATGCCAGAGCGGGAGACGTGTGGTAGAAGTCGGCCATCTCGGGCAACACGGGGAGATAAAAGTCTGTGACAAAAGGACCGAACGCGGTCAACATTCCCAAGGTGGCAGGGATAAAAACACCTATTTTCTTTTTCATTTATTTCGGTTTGTGTATCCTACATAGGCCATTCTGCCACACCGCCCGTCGGCAAGGACGGAAGGATGGCTTGGGGGCCCGAACAACCGACTGCAAAATTACAAAAAAGTGGGCACACTGCCGACAAACACCGTGCAACTATAGTTTTTTTTAAAGGTTGTGACGCACGCTTGAGAAGATAAATGCAACATTATATCAACAATTACTTTGAAAAGCCGCGCATTATGACTAACTTTGCATATCTGACAAGAAGCGGCCCCGCATAACCGCGGCCCCGTCGAGCTATTGCCGGGTGGAACAAACTTGTCAGACTTGCAACTGAGAACACACAGATCCGTCATATATGAAAAGAGCAACAGTCATTGCGGCCATCCTTTTGATGGCTTGCCAACATGTTGGCGCCGAGGGTGTCTGCCCGCCCAATACGGAGGACCGCTACGACTTATCGTTAAAACTGAAAATGGCCGAGGCCAACATGAACGCGACATCAAGCATCATGTTCAACCCGTTGAAATATCCGAAGGACAGCACGATGACCTTGAGTCCCAACATCACGAAATACAACGGCATGCACGAGGTCAAGCCCTATAAATTCATGGATGACATGACATTTGCCGGAGTGCCCCTGTTTGTTGCCGGCATCATAGCCAAAAGCGAAAAGGCGAGTTTCCGGCAGAATTACGCAAACAAGCACCCGCGTACCCGACTAATCACCAACTTCCACAACGAGCTTGACAATTACACGCAATTTGCCCCGGCCGTATTGGCTGCAGGACTCAACTTCGCCGGCGTGGAAGGGCGCAGCGACCATTGGCGTTTCCTGGCGAGCAGTGCCATGGCATACGGCATCATGGCTGCCATCGTCAATCCCATCAAGCACACGGCCAAAGAACTGCGACCCGACGGAACGTCGCGCAACTCATGGCCTTCGGGGCATACGGCGACCGCATTTGTCAGCGCAACCATCCTGCACAAAGAATACGGACTGACCAGAAGCCCGTGGTATTCCGTAGCCGGATATGCCGTCGCAACGGCAACAGGAGTCATGCGAGTGCTGAACAACCGCCACTGGGTGAGCGACGTGCTTTCAGGAGCAGGTATCGGCATCATCTCGACCGAACTTGCCTACGGCCTCAGCGACATCATTTTCAAGGGCAAACATCTCAAGCGCAACGACCGGCCCAGCTCAAGCGACATCATCAAGCACCCGTCGTTCTTCAGCATCTCTATGGGTGTCGGCCTGGGATCAAAGGACCTGGAATTCTCCGGTGAAGAGCTTCATCTGCAGGCTCCCGACGGCGAAATCAACAGCCCCGTCAATCTGAAGTTCGGAACGGCCACGGTGGTGGGGGCAGAAGGCGCCTACTTCATCAACAAATACTTCGGCGTAGGCGGACGGCTGAGAGTCAAGAGCTCACCTATCAAAGGCTGGAGCAACATAAGCTATTCACAAAGCAGCTTCTGGAAAGATTGGGCCGACGGCATGGAAGCAAATGGAGTGGACATCGACCGCCTCTTTACCACAAGAGACATCACCATCGAGTCTGACCATATAACAGAGTTCACGGCCGACGTCGGTGCCTATTTCAACCTTCCGCTGTCACAAAGGTTTGCCCTCGGGTCGAAACTTCTTGTCGGAAGAAGCATCATACAAGACCTGGACGTAAACGCGCATTTCGCTGGGGAGAGCTACGGCACGGTAGACCCCAACACATACGAGCAAGGGTTCACGACACCCTACGATGTGGAATGGGACTTTCTCACCGTCAGCGGCAACAACACCATGAAATTCGGCACAGGCATCTCGCTGACCTACGCATACAAGCACAACTTTTCATGGAAAGTTTTTGTGGACTATGATTTCACACGCAAACGTTATAAAATGGAGTATGCCCCTGTGGCCTTCGCGAAAAAGGGCTTCCCCGTGGTATACGAAGATTTCATTGACGTCTACGGCACCGACACTTACTCGTCGGTAACCAAGAAGAACATGAACAGTTTCGTACTTGGCGCTGCTTTCACCGTGTCGTTCTGAGAGCTTCGACAGACGAAGGCACATGACGGTTCGGTCCGCATCATCCGGATAAATTCATGAAAAATTATGCAAAGGAATTTTTGCGTGGCACAAAAAAAACACTAACTTTGCCGCACATAAACAATCATAACATGAAAAAGAAACAATTGCTGGCCACCATGATGCTGGGCGCCACGGTGCTGGCCAGTTCGTTCTGTGTTACAGGCTGCAAGACAAACACCCAGAAACAAGTGACCGACTCGCTGGCTACCGACAGCACCGACACCGTCAACACCGCCGACACACTCGCGGTAGACAGCACGGGCTTCCAAGAGAGCAAAGACTCCACCATCGTGTGTACATTCGCTATAGACCGCCCGCTGGGCAACGACAGCCTGGCCCTGGCCGCGAAGAAGTTCATAGCCGGCGAGCTGGCCAATGTGTATCTGCCGCGCAACAACGCCGACGGCGATGCCATGTTGCGCCGCTATCCTCTCTACAGCGGCAATGCTGCCGACCTCGACAAGGTGCTCAAATTCTACGGCAAGGGCACCATGCGCTACCTTCTCGAGCAACGAAAAGAGATGCAGACCTATTTCGACTCGGATACGGAGATGCCGCCATTGACCCAGAAAGTGAGTATAAGCAAGAAAGACGAGACGCCCGCCTATGTGACCTACTGCGTTAGAGATGAGGCATATCTCGGCGGCGCACACGGGTCGTACACGTTCTACTATGTGAATATCGACAAGCACACCTTCAAGCCCGTATACAACATGGTCGACTCTACGCGCGTCAAGGCGCTGCAACCCTTGCTGCGCAAGGGCGTGCTGTGGTGCCTGAAGGAAAGCGGCGTGGAGAACGTGAGCGACGCCAACATGAACGATTACATCATCCTGCCCGACAACGGCATCATTCCGTTGCCCGCACACACACCCTGGGTGAAGAACGACAGCCTCAACTTCGTGTACCAGCAGTACGAGATAGCCTCCTATGCCGTGGGACCGATAGGCTTCAACATTGCCGTGAAGGACATTGCGCCCTACCTCACCAAAGAGGCCAAGGCCATGCTGGGCAAGTAAGGGCACGCCACAACGAATACCCGACTGGGCGGTAGGAACGATAACAGGAGGGAGACCACGATGCCATCTCTTCACCTTTCCACCACCCAGTCGGCTACAATTTGGATATCAAGCTATCGGCATGTAATAATAATACAGCACTGGAGCCACCATTGCCAACATGACTATGCAGATGAACACTACGAACAACACCATTGCCAGGCAGCTCACAAGGGTGGCATAGCCTGCCGACTTGACCCACGACAAACGGTAGATGCCGCGATAGGCCCATGCAATGTAGAACAAGTGAAGGAGACCCATTTTGTCGGTCAAACGGAAAAAGGCATACAGGTAAGCGAATATCACATAGTGCTCCATGAGCGTGAGCCGCCGCCCGTCAAACTTCCGCTTGCGGAACACCAGGTAAGACACCGAACTGAGCATCGGAAACAGGGCAAAAAGGGTAAGCGACACGTTGCTCGTCAGCCGGCGCTTCATATCTGTCATCACGGCCCGTATGCGGCGGTGGCCTTCCATACTTCGCTGAACACTCCAGCGGTCATAGGCCTTGCGCACTTTGACATCCTTGTCGGCCTCTTTCATGACTTTTTCCATCACGTCCTGTTCCAGTTTTTCAATAGCCGCATTCCCCCCTCTTTGCCCACCGCTGCCGTCAATGTGGCCGAAGATGCCTGAACACAGAGCCATAATCGAGATGGCTAACAGGAAAGTGCTCACAGGACTTTGGTAGAGCACCCGGTGGCCCCGGAAATAGTCGCGTATCATGTAGCCGGGGCGCAGCGCAATGTGGATAATGGTGCGGAGAAAATTGCCCGACAACTGCGGATAAGCCTCGCGGAAGGTCTTGAGGAAACGCGGCTTGCCCTTCCCTGCATCACGGTGTTGCCCGCAGCGCGGACAGTAATTGCCTATGAACACGCGCCCGCAATGGCTGCAAGTCGCCTCCTCTTGCAACACGCTCGACGTGGGCGTGCCGCGTTCCACAAACACCTGCAGCCGACGCCAACAGCGGTGTAGCGCGGTGGCGGCCTTTCCTATCTTACTGATGATATTTTTCATTGAGCGTCATTTTTCGCATCATGTGCTTGTTGCCCGCAGGCCTGCGGCATCATGTCCGGATAACGGGAAACACAAGAAGCAAGTGCAAATTTACACAATGTTTTCGTAAAAGCGCTTGCTGCAGCGGTCGAATTTCACTTGGCTCAACACGAGCAAGGGCGCATGACATGCAGCGCCACGCCCTCTTTCCCCATGCCGCCACCCCACATCACGGAGAAAAAAACTGGTGACACACTCGTTTTTTCCCACTTGCGGCAGACACCCTACGAAAAAAAACTATACCTTTGCAGTTATAACCAACAACACTACGACATGAAAAAAGTCTTCCTTCTGTTCATCGCACTATGGGCGTGCATCGGCACCACACGTGCCAATGACGGAGTATACTTCACCAGCGGCAACTTCCTCGTACCCATACAGGAGACCAGCATCAAAGCAGCCAAGGAACGCCTCACCATCACCATCGGCGCAGACAGTTTCGCCACAGTCGACGTCTACTATGAGCTGGTGAACGACGGCAGTGCGAAAACCGTGAAGATGGCCTTCGAGGCCGCCTCACCCTACAACGACATCGAGCCGCTGCAGCGCAACGGCGTACACCCACACATCAAGGATTTCACCGTGCAGATGAACGGCAAGACCCTGCCTCACGGCAACGGGGTGGTGGCCTTCGGCTACGGCGAGCAGCAAACGCCCGACTTCACGCCGCTCGACTTGTCGCAATGGAAAGGCATCGGCGAGGTAGACGACAGCATACTGCCCGCCAGCGACGTGATATACAACCCGGCTCTCGACAGCATCACGGGCTATGCCTATGCCTACTACTTCGACGCACCTTTCAAGGAAGGGGTCAACATCGTGCACCACACCTACAGATACCGCATGAGCTATGCACTGGGCAACCGCTTCACCATCCCCTACTGGCTGACACCCATCACACGCTGGGCCAATCACCAGGCCGACGACTTCACGCTCTGCATCAAGGCTGAAAAAGCCACAGAGATGTGCATGGCCGACTCGCTTTTCGGCGCATCGCCTTTCGTCTCGGCCAAGGGACGCTACGTCTACCGCCTTACCGACGAGCAGGGCATCGGCTTTATCTTCGCCAATATCATGGAAGACGACAGTCTGACATGGCACACCACCGCCTTCCGCCCAGTGGCCGACATGTGCATCACCCCACCCGAATGGGATGCAGAAGGCAACCTGCGCAAATACCGCAACAACGGCAAGGTGGTAATTGACAGCGACGGCAAGGAATACCGTTTCCTCGCCTACTGCGGCGACAGCTATTTCGTGGAGTCGCAGGACTATGCGATGGTGAAAAAGAAAGGTGCGCGCCTCGTCAACTATGATGCAGCCAACGGGCAGGGATGGCTCATACAGAACAGCGAAGACGCACCTCGCGTGAACGTGCGCCGACGCCCCACCACCAAGAGTCAGGTGATATGTACCATCAGCAACGAGGAAGGCATGATGCCCGAAGTGTACCCCTGCCTGGGATACATGAGCGGCCCTGACGAGGGCCTGTGGTACAAGACAACGGTGAACGGCAAGACGGGGTACATACGTCAGGACCTCATGCTTTGGGATCCTGTCAACACCTACTGAAATTCCAAACAAAGACGTATCTTTGCAGTATGAGACTCAAGTTGTCTGAAATAGAATATGCTGAACTTCG
>CAVDNW010000061.1:0-8528 GCA_963610435.1 Oscillospiraceae bacterium
GCTAAACTGCTGATACAGCAATAAAAACAAGACTATAAGGTCAAAGTTGGGTTAAAAATACCCTAAAGTAGAAAGTAGAAAGCAGGACGAACCGCGACATGCACAATCTCGTGGTTCCCAAATATTCAATATAGATTATGACGCAATCCAAACGCATCCTCCTCTGCCTTGCCCACATGAGCGGCAACGAGCAGAAATTCATCCATGAGGCTTTCGACACCAACTGGGTGGTGCCACTCGGCCCCAACGTCAACGCCTTTGAAGAAGACCTGGAGCATTTCCTCGGTGAAGACAAACACGTGGCGGCCCTCTCCGCCGGAACGGCCGCCATACACCTCGGCCTCGTGATGCTCGGAGTGGAAAAGGGCGACGAGGTGATCTGCCAGAGCTTCACCTTCGCAGCGTCGGCCAACCCCGTCGTCTACCAGGGTGCCACCCCCGTGTTCGTCGACAGTGAGCCCGGCTCGTGGAACATGTCGCCCGACCTTCTCGACAAGGCCATCCGCGACCGCATGGCCAAGACTGGCCGCAAGCCCAAGGCCATCGTCGCCGTACACCTCTACGGCATGCCCGCCATGCTCGACGAGATTATGGCCGTGGCCGACCACTACGGCATCCCCGTGCTGGAGGATGCCGCCGAGGCGCTCGGCTCCGAGTACGGCGGACGGCAGTGCGGCACGTTCGGCGAGTACGGCGTGCTCAGCTTCAACGGCAACAAGATGATCACCACCTCGGGTGGCGGTGCCATCGTATGCCCCACGGCGGAGACGAAGCGGCGTGCCACCTTCTTCGCCACCCAGGCCCGCGAGGCGTTCCCCTACTACCAGCACGAGCATATCGGCTACAACTACCGCATGTCGAACATCTGCGCCGGCATAGGCCGCGGACAGATGACCGTACTGCGTGACCATATCGCCCATCACCGTCATGTGGCCGCCCTCTATCAGAAAGCCTTTGCCGACATCGACGGCATCACGCTCCATACCAACCCCACGGAAAAGCAGCAGAGCAACTATTGGCTCAACACCATCATCGTCGACCCTGCCAAGTGCGGCATCGACTGCGACGTGCTGCGCCTGCGTCTGGATGCGAAAGGCATCGAGAGCCGTCTGCTGTGGAAGCCACTCCACCTGCAACCCGTGTTCGCCGGTTGTCCGGCGTACGTGAACGGCGTGAGCGAGAGTCTCTTCGCCAAGGGACTGTGTCTGCCCAGCGGACCGATGGTGAGCGATGAGGATGTAGAATATATTATTAAGGAGATCAAAGCATGCTGCACAACAAGATAATCGACTGGTACCTCTCACGCGACTCGCTGCCCTACTGGTATGTGCTCGGCGGCGACTCGCTCATCGTGGTGGTGTCGGGCATCACCGCCTTCGCCGTCAACTACGGCCCTGTCTACACGCTCGACCATCTGGGGGCGCTGGTGCTCTCGCTGGTGGTGTGCCTGCCCTTCTTCTTCGTAGGCTTCCGGCTGATGCACACCTACAGCGGCATCATACGCAAGAGCACCTTCGCCGACCTGGCGCGCATCGCCGTGGCCCTGGCCATCGGTGCGGCGCTCGTGATGCTGCTGCGCCTCTACCTGCCTGTCCCCACATCCCTCATGCAGCTCAGGTGCCGCGTGCTGGTGCTCCAGGCGCTGCTGGCCATGATGTTCATGTGCGGCATGCGCATAGCCATCAAGGTGTTCTACGACCGCTACATCAAGAACCACATGGGCATCTACGGCCTCGACAGCAACAAGCTCATCGACATCGAGATGAAGGACCTGCTGCCGCGCGAACCCATCACCGTCGACACCGACCTCATATCCAGCCAGATGAAAGGCAAGTGCATCCTGGTGACCGGGGCGGCAGGAAGCATCGGCTCGCAACTGGCCAAGATCCTCACACAGTTTGCACCCAGCCGGCTGGTGCTCATCGACCAGGCCGAGACACCGCTCCACGACGTGCGCATGTGGATGAAGGAGCACTGCCCCGACCTGCCGTGCCTCACCATCGTGTCGAACATCTGCCACAGCCACCGCATGGAGAAAATCTTCCGCGAGACACACCCCGACATCCTCTTCCATGCCGCTGCCTACAAGCACGTGCCGATGATGGAGGACAACCCCGTGGAGAGCATCCTCAACAATGTGGACGGCACGCGCAAGATTGCCGACCTCGCCGTGAAATACGGCGTGGAACGCTTTGTCATGGTGAGCACCGACAAGGCCGTCAACCCCACCAACGTCATGGGATGCTCGAAGCGCATCTGCGAGATCTACTGCCAGTCCATCACCGGCAAGACGCAGTTCATCACCACGCGCTTCGGCAATGTGCTGGGCAGCAACGGATCGGTCATCCCCATCTTCCGCGAGCAGATACGCCAGGGCGGTCCCGTCAAGGTGACGCACCCCGCCATACAGCGTTTCTTCATGCTCATACCCGAGGCCTGCATGCTGGTGCTCGAGGCGGCCACCATCGGCGAGGGCGGACAAATCCTGGTGTTCGACATGGGCAAGCCCGTGCGCATCATCGACCTGGCCCGCCGCATGATACACCTTAGCGGACACACCGACGTGGAGATCGAAATCTCGGGGCTGCGGCCGGGCGAGAAGCTCTACGAGGAGGTGCTCAACGATGAGGAGACGGTGATACCCACCAAGCACCGCAAGATCAAGCGGGCCAAGGTGCGCGAGTACGACCGACAGGAAGTGCTCGACAAGGTGAACCACCTCGTGGAGGTGGCACGCACCTACGATGAGGAGATGACGGTGAGGCTCATGAAGGACCTCGTGCCCGAATATGTCAGCAAAAACTCCAAATACTGCGCATTCGACAAGCCGCAGAGCGCCCAATAAGGCACCGTTACACATATTTCTCGAAAAAAACGCCGTTGGCGTATACCGGCTTGCGAAAATATTCGTAACTTTGCCGACGAATTCGAATCACAGACAACACCGCAGGGCAGCAGCGGGATGTCTTTTTGCAACACAAACGCTGCGACATGATTTTTAAAAGCGTACGTTATATAAGATGATGATGAAGAAGTTTCTCCTGATGTCGCTCTTGCTGGCAATGATGCCGTTTGTGGGCACATACGCCCAGCGCGACAAATACAAGGACTATCCCGTAATCTACACCGACACCGTCGACTACACGGCACCCACGGAGGTCACCGTGAAGACCGACACCGTCTACGACCCCATGCGTGTGGTCACCAACCGGTTTGACAAGAACTGGTTTGTGTTCGGCACAGTGGGTGCCCACTCCTTCCGTGGCGACTACAGCAAGACGGGCGGCTTCTGGGGCACGGTATCGCCCGAATGGAGTCTGGGTATCGGTAAGTGGTTCACACCGGGCATCGCCCTGAAGCTGGAGTTCATCAAGTCCAACTCACGCGGCTGGACGGAGTACCTCACCGGCCACTACGGCTACGGCGACGTGATGCTCACCAAAGACAACACGCCCTACCGCAAGATGAAGACGGGATGGTGGGACATCAGCGGAAGTGTCATCCTCAACCTCACACGCCTCTTCTTCGGCTACGAGGGCACCTACAGCAAGAAACACATGAACCAGGTGATGTTCGCAGCCGGTATCGGCGGCGTGCACCACACGGGCTTCGGCCACACGGGCGGTAGCGACAACGAGTGGAGCGGACACCTGGAGTTGCAGTACAGCCGCTTCTTCTCTCCGCGCAAGAACTTCTCCATCGACTTGAAGGCGCGCGGACTGTTCTACCAGACCAACTTCGACCTGGAGTATGGTCAGGCTGACCACTACGCTGAGAAGTGGGACTGCAACCTCGGTATCGACCTCGGCTTCACCTACTATCTGGGCACCCGAAAGAGCAACGGCTGGAAGCGCAGCACACAGGCCATCTACCGTCGCGACTACCGCGAGCGCGACATCCTCACCGTCAAGGCCAAGGACACCAACGTATCCTACCGCACCATGACGTTCTTTGTGTTCTATCCCAACAACTACTCGGGCCGCAGCGACGCTCCGACCATCGCCGGCAGCAAGGTGAACGCCATCGACTACCTCGCTGGCGGTCTGTTCACCCAGAAGCGCTATACCGACAACGCACAGGTGGCTTCGCGTCTGGCCGACGGCAAGTCGCCCATCGGCCTCAGCACCGAGGACATCGCCACCGAGACTGCCAACCGCACCTTCGACACCGGCTCGCTGCCGCGTGGCTACGAGATGTCGAAGACTCCTCTGTCGCTCAGTCTCAAGGACACCGACATGGCCGATTTCCGCAAGCAGCACGGCTACTACTACGCGCCCATCTACGACGGACAGCACGTCTGGCAGTACCGCATCGACAAGGAGACGGAGGGACAGAAGCTGCTCTCTGACAACAACTACATGGAGACCACCTCGTTCGGCCTCAACCAGCATGAGGGCCTGGCCACCGTGCGCCAGAACATGGAGGTGGACAAGGGTGAGGAGCTCGTGAGCTTCGCTGATGTCTATGCCGCCATGAACAGCAACGAGGGCTACATCTCTCAGTTCACCGACACCGCCACCGTGGCCCACATCAAGGACATCCTGCAGAACGGCACCATCGCCATGATACAGTGTGAGGGTCTGGCCACCAGCCAGGACAACTACACGGGCGACAACGCCTCGCAGGTGGGACGCGACCGCAACAACGCGCTCTCGCAGAACCGTGCAGCCACCGTCATCTCTTGGCTCAAGCAGAAAGCCAACATGAAGAACACCGCCTCGCAGATTTACATGGTGGGCGACCTCGGAGGAAGCATCCGCACCGTCAACGACAAGTCGACGCGCGGTCTCAACGCCAAGCTCAACCGTTGCGTGAAGGTGCGCATCCATTATCTGCTCAGGTAATCACGGCATAGTTGAAATCTGCGCCCCTTACAGGGGCAAAGGGTTGGGGCGCAACACCCATACATAGGGGTGAACCCCTATGCTATAATATGAGCCCCTTACAGGGGCAAAGGTGGGGGGCGCAACACCCATACATAAATATGAGCCCCCTACAGGGGCAAACGTAGAAGCACTGCCCCGCAGATACGACGCGATATCGAAACAATGATAGCCCCGCAGATACGACGCAATATCGAAACGATGATAGCCCCGTAGGGGCGACAGAATATAGGATAGGGGCTTGCCCCTATCACTATAAACGAACAAAACACCCAATGCCCCTGTAAGGGGCGCATAATTTAAAACAACAATGCGCGGCGCACGCCGCCGCCAAAAACAAATACAATTCTAATCAACAAATGAGAATGAAAGCAAAGAACACAAAAACACTTCTCGCCCTGGCCCTCTTGGCCGGCGGACTGGCTTCTTGCTCGGTAGAAGAGCAGGAGATACCAGCTGAGGAGCTTTACACACGTGAGTTCTACAAGACATTCGGCTTGAACGTCTCCAACGAAGGCATGAATGTGGTGGAGGAGAAGAGCGTGACAATGAACTGCAGCAAGCCCACCCACGTGAAGATTTACGAGCTTCAAGACGGCGAGTACCGTCTCGCTGCCGAGTACGAGGACGTGACCAACAAGACCATCACCTTCGATGGTATCAAGGGCGACAACACTGCATTCCTTGTCAACTGCGACGGTGCCATGTACTTTGCAAAGAACGGTGCCACGTTGAACTACAATCCTGTAGCAACGCGCGCCGCACGAGGTCCACTGAAAACATCTGTCGTGCCCAGCAATGTAGGTAGTAGTATCGTGCTCAACAGCAATTATACAGAGATAACAGGCTCTAACAATGACAACGTCATCAAACAACTGTCTGAAAATAACGAAAAGAGCAATATATCTAATAATGTTCTAAGTTTAACAGAACAGGTGTTGATACAAGTCGATAAAAATAATACAATGACATTCTACCCTGTCTATTGGAATTCCAAGAAACAACACACGGTGGGTGTCTACTATTATGACTCGAACTCTGTAAGGCACGAAATCGACGTGTACAAAGACAAGGAAGGCGACGAACTGCAGTATAAAGTCAACAGCAACTGGACAACCACGGTGTCTGGTTCTGAAAACAGTTTTAACTTTGGCGACCAAGGCACAATTACTGCATCCTCCCCATTCAATTGCAATGCCAAAGGTTACACGATGACAGCCAGTGAGGATGTTGCCGCCGGCATCTATGTCAGGGTGAATGTAAATGGTGTGGAAAAAACTTACTATTCCGACAAAAGCCTTAACGACGGCGTCTGCTGCTTTGCTTATAAGGTGATTACAGAAGGTACGAAGGAATATTCCTACTATGCGTTTGACGATCCAAGCGATAACGGTGGCGAGGGCGACCGCGACTTCAACGATTTCGTCATGTATGTCGGACAAAAGCTCAAACCTGCCTCTGACAATCTTAACGGTTGGACAGTGGCCTGCGAGGACCTTGGCGGTACGTTTGACTTCGACTTCAACGATGTCGTGTTCCAGGTTTACTATGTAAAGGGACATGACTATATCACCATCGTTCCACTGGCAGCCGGCGGTACGTTGCCCGTGAAACTCCAGATGGCTATCAATAACAAATGGTATGATATATCTTACGGAGATTGGCATAACCATTTCGGAAGCAAGGCAGGTACTTACGACTCCACTCAGATGATCAATACCTGCTACGGCGGAAGCGACTACGAGCGTAGCATCTATCCAATTATGGTAACAAATAGCGCATGGAAAGAGAGCAGCACCGGATTCTCAATGACTAACTATACAACATATCAAAATAACGCAGGTAATTTCCGTCTGTTGGTTAAACACGATAACGAAGAATGGGAATCGGTCAACCAGCCAGGAAAAGACGAGAAGCCGCAGATTCTTGTTCTGCCACTCAGCTGGCGCTGGCCGAAGGAGTTGGTACGCATCAACTCGATTTATCCTACATTCGGAGAATGGGGAGATGGCTATAACCAAGGATACACAAACACCTGGGTTAACAATATCCAGAATAAAGATGAACTCACCGAACAGGATTTCTACAAGCACGTGGTAGGTCGTAAAGCCTACACACCCAAAATAAATAAATAAAATGAGCAACACAACCCAGTAAAGGGATAAGAATAGAGCGCAGGACACACAATGTGTCCTGCGCTTTTTTTGTGCCTTGCAGCGAGATGACGGTTACGTTTTGATTTTTATTGATTGGTGTCTGGTGAAAGTGGCAAATGACTGGTCCTCGAAGAGGGACTAAGCCTCTAATATGGTCATGCGGTGGTGGTTCACCCCCATACTTCTTCGCTGATCTCCCTCACCAGGTCGATCTTGGCCCACTGCTGTTCTTCGGTGAGTTTGTTGCCAATCTCGCAGGAGGCGAAGCCACACTGCGGGCTCAGACTCAGGCGTTCGAGCGGCACATACTGGGCGGCCTCGCGGATGCGGGCGATGACCGTAGCCTTGTCTTCGAGCACCGGCGACTTGGTGGTGACCAGACCCAGCACCACGTGCTTCCCGTCCGACACCTCCTTCAGCGGCTCGAAGCTGCCCGAGCGCTCATCGTCGTACTCAAGATAGTAAGTGCTCACGTTCTCCTTGGCAAACAGGTAGGGAGCCACAGGGTCGTAGGCACCCTTCGTCGCATAGCACGAATGGTAATTGCCGCGACAGACGTGCGTGTTGATGGTGAGTCCCTCGGGCTTGCCCTCGATGGCGAGGTTGTTCACGGCGAGATACTGCAGGGCCTCGTGCTCCAGCGTGAAGCCCGTGCCGGCCATCGACTTCCAGAAGTCGTCGTCGACAATCATGCCCCAGGTGCAGTCGTCGAGCTGCACGGTGCGGCATCCGGCGGCATAGATCTCCTGGAAGAAGGTGGCGTAAGCCTTGGCGAGGTCGTGAATGAGGTCCTGAGTGTTGGGATAGAACTCACGGGTGTTCTTGGCGTTGTCGCCACGGAAGAGCTCTGCCAGGAACTGTGCCGGCGCAGGCACCGTCTGCTTGGCCTCTACGCCTTCCTCCTCAAACTGCTTCACGAAGAGGAAATCGTTGATGAAAGGATGGTTCTCGCCCGTAATCTTGCCGGTGAGGCGCAGCGACCCCTTGGTGGTCTCCTCGCCATGAAACTGGTAGCCGTGGTCGAGCTCTATGTGCTCCACACCCCCGAAGCCCCACATGAAGTCGAGGTGCCAGTAGCTGCGGCGGAACTCACCGTCGGTGATGTAGTGCAGGCCGTGGGACTTCTGCTTCTTCACCACGTCCTCAATGAGGCGGTCCTCAACCTCGCGCAACGCAGCGGCTGAGAGCTTGCCCTCGGCAAACTTCGCACGTGCTTCCTTCAACTCGGCTGGGCGCAGATAACTGCCCACTGCATCGAAATACTGATTTGTCTTGCTCATAATACTTGTCGTTTTGTTTGTTGTATTGTTTACGGCTGCAAAGTTAAGAAGCATCACTTACGCTACCAAATATTCTTCGTTATTCGGAAATATTTCCTACCTTTGCATCATAATTGGCGTTTTCACAGAATATTATTCTGCATGTCCACACACCCTGACTATCCCTAAAAAGCGTTGTCACATTTGAGGTCGATTAACTAATATTGTTT
>CAVDNW010000062.1:0-7132 GCA_963610435.1 Oscillospiraceae bacterium
TGAGACCAGTATTCAGTTTGGTTCCGTATGCCTGTAGAGTGATAATTGGTCGTGGCGTGATAGACTTGCCGATGCTGAGCAACTCGGAGCAGTGTGCAGATATGACCATGCGGTTGCGTGCGGAATATCTATTCAAGCAAGGACGGTATTCGGAGATAAAATTCCGTGATGTAAATGGCAACACGCTGCGGTATCATGGCGGCGGTTCACGCAAGGCGTTGGAGAAATTCTTGAAGAATGCTTACGGTGTGTGCAGCACGTTCTCGGTAAGTAGGGAGACAGAGCCACGCCCGATAAGCGAAGTGCAGCCAGGCGATGTGCTGGTTTATCCAGCAAGAAAGATTGAGGGCATGGGGCATGCACTGATTGTGATAGACGTGGCACGCAAGGGTAAGAAGGTCGCCATTATGTGCGCAGAAGGCAACACGCCTGCCCGAGAACTGCATATCGTGCGCAACCTCAATCCTTTGGAGAATCCATGGTTCTTCTTCAATGGTGACGAGAGCATCCTTTGGGTATCAGTCTTCCATTTCGGGAAGAATGAGTTGAGACATTATTATTAGAAGAAATGTATAAGGTAATTTACAGAACCCACCTTATACAAGAATCCATACATTTCATACAGCATCTTAGATTTTGTTTTGACTTTTCATATCTTCTTGCTATCTTTGCATATCACAAAAACAATATGATTATGAGAAAGATATAAATTTTTAGAAAAAGAAAAAACTTTTCATGTTAACTTTTAAGAACCTTATAGTATAACACACTGTACAATCTATAAAGATATAAATGGAAAAATTGAAAATCTCTACATCAGTGGGACTGTTTCGTGTTCCGACGGAAGACATCGCCTACATTGAGGCTTCCGGCAACTACTGTGACGTACACCTCTTCAATGGAGAGGTGGTGACGATGACATTCCAGTTGCACTACTTTGTGGAAGCATTGAGCAATCTGAAGCAGAACTTCTTTACCCGTGTAGGAAAAAGTCTGATCGTAAACAAGAATTTTGTTTACGCCATCAACGTGACCAGTCAGGACTTGAGACTCATGGACCACCGTATGAATCAGAATTTCAAGTTGAAGGCTTCAAAGGAAGCCCTCAAGGAGTTGAAAACCGTTTTGGAACAGGAAAAGTAAAGGACTATGAAATACACAGAAGACAACAACATACCGGAGAAGCCCATCTTCACCATCGAGGATACCGACAACAACGCTTCTTCGCAGGAAATACTTGAGGAACCCGTTATTACCATTGAGCACGATGACGACATGGAGACAGACAACGCTCCATCCGCCGTCGTGAAGAAACGAAGCCGACTGAAGGCGTGGGGCATGCGGCTGCTGTGGCTCATTGCCACAGTGGTGCTCGTGCTGGGATGCTACAAGGGCATCCGCCTCTACAACTACTATTACAATATAGGTGTAAGCATTTCCGTCTCGCCCAAGGACAACATCAAGAAACTCGACGGCATGACGGCACAGGACGGACCATCGGAAGTGGCGCTAAGGAAGGACTCCGTACTCGGCGTGGCGCTCAACATCTACGAACTGCACAACGTGAAGGCAGAGATGACGCTCGCAGAGCCCGACACCGCCGACCACGCCGTACTGATGTATACCCGCACGGCCGACTATACCGCTACGGGCAGATATCTCGGTTCGCTGGTCATCGACGGCGAAGAGAAACAGAACGACGTGTCGCGCCTCGGCTACTGCGCCGTTGCCGGCGGCAACATGGTTCTCGGTGTGTCGCGCTTCGATGACATGAAGGAACACATGGTAGACCGCGACGGATCTTACTTCCGCCAGTTTGTACTCGTGTCAAACGGTGAACTGCCCCAACGTTTCTTCCTCCACGGCAAGGTGGAGCGCAAGGCCTTGGCCCGCACTGCCGACGACCGCCTCTGCATTGTCGAGACTCGCCACCCCGAGACCCTTTGGGATTTTGCCGATGCCCTGCGCGAATACGGCTACGTGGATGCCATCTACCTCACGGGCGGCAACGAGAGCGGTTTCTACCGTGCCTCCGACGGCAAGCCCCACTTCACCGAAAAGGCTGCGCATTACCGCACCGACAAGCACCACGGCGTGGCTCCCTGGCTGGTGCTGAAGAAGAGATAACTGTCAACTTGTACACTAATCCCCACATCTTGTACAACACGCTTCAGAAACTTTGTCCGCTCATCGCAAGCGTCCTATCTTTGCATCGTTAAAACAAAAGAAAGGTTATAAAGATGAGTAAGAAAGTGAAAGTAATGGTGATGAAGATGTATGAAGTGGAGGGAAAGAAAGTGGGAAAGTCGGTAAGTTTAAACCTTGACCCGGAGAAGATGGCGAGCTATTTCACGGTATCCATGGTGAAGAAGAAAGTGCTGGAGATGGTGGCCGATACAAGGGTGTTTGCTCCGGATGAGTTGAAGGAGTTGAAGTTTGATATGAAGATTTTTTTGAAGGAGTGGAGAAGTGAAATGAGAAAGAAGGAAGAAGAGAGAAAGAAGAAGTTGGAGAAAGTAGAACAAATTTAAGGTGTGGAATTTATTGAACACGCCTTAAGTGAAAGCAAAGCATGTGGGGCTTCATTCCTGAAGTACCCGCATGCCGAAGAAAAAAACAGAAAGGAAACCATAACCATGATAGTAATAAAGAACAAGAGATGCAAGCGTGAGAATATTCTGAAGGAGTATCCTGACGCAATTATTTTTGATGTTACGTCAAAAGGAGCCATGAAGCAGATGTCGCCATTCTATCCCCACGGACACATTCCTGTGCCCGGGATGGAAGGCGTGTTTTCGGCTTCAGTAGAAGGAATATGGCAAGGGCTAAAGGTATTTGAAGGCGAGGGCATTGACCGCACACGTTTTGCCAACAAGACGATGCTCAATCTGAAACGCACTTGCCGTACACACGGCCGTTGTATTGGACACATGTACAACGGAGAACTGATGGAATATATCGAGGCCCGAAAGAAAATATATGTTCCGTCCTACTACTATATGCTTGAGCACTACTGCGCCAAGAACATCGAGACCATCAAGAAACTTTCAGCCGAACGCACCGTGGTGCTCCTCGACTATGACACCAACGAAGACATTGACGACTGGAAGAAGCCTTTGTCGCACGCCGGACTGATCAAACGGTATGTGATGGAGCACTAAGAAGTGACCCTCTAGTTCAACAACCTAATCTTCACACTAAATATAACCTTATGATGACATCAGCAGACAAGGCCGCAAAGGCCAAAGAAATTCTCAATAGCAATCCTTCAGAAGAGGACATAACCATCGCCGTAGGTCTGGCGCAAGAGGCGGCAGCCGAAGGCGACCCTGAGGGCCTTTGCATTTTGGGGCAGATTTACCGCCATGGTATCGGCGTGGAACAAGATCAAGGCAAGGCGTTCGAACAATTCCAGAAGGCTTTGGAGGGAGGCTGCGAAAAGGCGAAATCGTTTCTTGCCATTTATTATGCTGCGGGCAATGTGGTGGAAAAAAATCTTCCGCTTGCCGAGCAGTACCTGCGCGACGGCATGGAGAAGAACGACGGAGTCGCCTATTTCGTCATGGGCGATTCCGTTTTCCAAAGAGTATTTCCCGATATAGAGTGGTCCACATTTACCAACTATTTTCAAAAGGCAATCGAATTAGGAGAATCTGTTGCACTCGCCCGGTTGGCGGAGTTATACAATAACCTCTGCGAACCGGAGCAAGCCGAATACTGGTACGACAAGGCCGAGGAAGCGGGCGTAACGGGCGTGGCAGAGTCGAGAGCGCAGTTTACTGAAGACAACTATCCTGAGCGCCGTCAGAACACCGTGAACATCTATATCCAAAACGGAATGTACGACAAGGCCTTTGCGCTGGCTAATCGCGACGCTGCAACGGGCGACACGATGGCCCTGTTTCTTCTGGCAAGTTTCTATGCGCAGGGACTTGGCGAGGAGGCATACGGACGCGATGTGCAGAAAGCACTGCAAATCTATAAGCGCTTGGCGGCCGAGGGAGAATCGCAAGCCAACTACTTGCTCGGATTTATGTACTATACGGTGGAGGAAATCAAAGACAATCAAAAGGCTTTGGAATACACACATAGAGCAGCCGAAGCCGACCACCTCGGTGCAAAGTGTGTTTTGGGCAAACTCTATGTCAAAGGGGAAATCGTGGATAAGGATATGACCAAGGCGGCTGAATGGATGGAGAAAGCGGCTGCACAAGGGGAAGCGGAGGCTTTGTTCTTTTTGGCGGCAAGTTGCCTGGAGGATTTTGGAATAGGGGCAATTTCCGAGTATGCAATCGACTATGAACGGGATGAGAATCGAGGTATCGAACTGTTGCAGCAAGCCGCCCATGCGGGCAGTGCCGATGCGTTGTTCAGCCTTTACAAGTGTTACCATCAAGGTAAATATCTGGAACAGGACGACGATTTGGCCTTTCTGATGTTGAACCAAAGTGCTCAGATTGAAATCACACCCGAGAAAGCACGGCTCATGGGTGATGCCTACCGCAACGGCAAAGGGGTAGAACAAGACTACAAGCAGGCTATGGCATACTATGAGTGGGCGGCGGCCAATGGCGACATTCCTGCCTTGGGAAGTTTGGGGCTTATGTACCAAGCAGGCGAAGGTGTGGAGAAAGACCAGGAAAAGGCCAATGAATTGTTTGGCCGTTACAGCGAACTGGTGCGCTGGCAAATCGAAGGCGTTATGCCACTGATTGTTGCTCTAAACAAAGCCGCACAAGGTGACGGTAAGGCGATGTGGCAATTGGGCAACCGCTATCACGTAGGCGACGGCGTGGAACAGGATATGGAAAAAGCCGTGGAATGGTGGCAGAAGGCGCACGAGGCTGGAAATATTGGCGGAACACACAATCTGGGATGCTACCATCTGCAAGAAGGCGAAGTAGAAAGAGGCATCAAGTATCTCACCCAATCAGGCGCTGCAGGCTACTCTCAGTCCTATCATGCGCTGGGCGAACACTATCTGTCGCATACAGAAGAGGAAGGCAATATTCAGAAAGGCATTGGCAATCTGACCACCGCTGCCGAACAGGGCTATGCGCCATCGCAGTGGGACCTTGTCATTATATACCATGATGGAGAAATCGTCCCCAAGGATTACGACAAAGCACGCTACTGGCTCGAAAAATGTCTGGAAAGCGATTATCCCCAAGCTTATTATGGTATGGGAAAGAGTCTTGCCAATGGTGACATGTACGAGCAGGATTACACCAAGGCGCTCGAACATCTAAAAAGGGCTGTAGCGCAAGGCGTACACGATGCTGACGAGCTGTATATCCAACTGCGATGGAACGGCCAAGGCGTGGAGGCTGACCGCGATGAGGTGGTGAAAGTGTTTACCACCTTGGCCGACAGCAATGACGCTATAGCCATGTTGCAGCTTTATATATTCTACACCGACGAATCATATAAGGATCACGACACCGCCAAAGCCATCGACTACCTCAAGCAGTCGGCGAGCCTAGGCTATGTGGATGCCCTTGTTCAACTGGCGTGGCACTACTACTGGGGCGAAGGCGTGGAACGCGATGTTCGCTTGGCCATAAATCTTTACACCTCGGCAGCTGAAGCTGGAAGCCTAGGCGCTGCCGTGAAACTTGCCCGCAGCTACATTACGGGTGAGGAAGGCGTGGTGGAGCCCGACTACGACAAGGCTATCAACTTGCTACAACCACACTTGGAGAGTGGACTGGGCGAAGTGGATTACTTGATGGCATATGCCGTGCGCGGTAAATGCGATATGAAGAACGCTTACTCATGGGAACAGGCAGTGCAAGCGTTTGAATACATGCAGAAGGCGGCCGAGGAAGGTTATGTTGAGGCCATGCACGAGTTGGCGCAATATTATATAGACGGCTATGGTGTGTTTGCAGAAGACAATGAAGCTGAAAAGCAGTGGTTGCAGAAATACATCGACAACGGCGGAACGCTGACGGATGAAGAGAATACGGCGCTACAATCTGACGAGGATTGGGCAGATTATTCCAGAATTAGGTTAGTCTATAGCATAAAGGCAATTGTGGAAGCCAACATCGAGCGCATAGAAAATCCTTTGGAGACGATCAATGCCGAAGGCTATCCCAATGTGGAGAACGTCATGCTGAATGCGGCGCAGTTGGGCGAAGCCAATGCTTTGATTAACTTAGGACATTGGGGACTAAACAAACTGAAGACTGATCCGGAGGAAGCAAAGAAGTATATTTCGGTAGCTTGCAAGGGTGGAATACCTGCTTTCGCTTACCGCTCTGGCATGGAGTTGCTTGAAGATGGTCTTGACAACGATACCGCGGTAGAAAACGCAATGGAATATTTCGGCATGGGAGCTGAATATGGTTCTGTAGACTGTTTTCTGCAGATGGGCTTGCTTTGTACGGACAAACGGTTTGAAGGTGAAGAAGAGTATGACGAAGCACTGAAAAATGGCAAAGAAATCCTGCAGGCAGTGGCCAATGTAGAGGGCGAAGAGTATGAAGAGCAGCGCCAGCAAGCACGCGACCGACTGGCAGAGATAGAACAACGCCAGAATTCGGCATGGGGAAAAATCAAAAAAGGATTTGGCTCTTTGTTTGGCAAGGACTGACAATTTGTACACTAACCCCTGCATCTTGTACAACGTGCGGCAAAATGTTTCTTGGGGCAGAAAAGTTGCGGTACCTTTGCATCGTCAATAAGACAAAACAATTAAAACAAAGATGATTATGAAGAAAATGATGATTGCGCTGATGGTGGCTGTAGCAGCCCACACAGCATGTTTCGCAGGCAACAATGGTAGCAACGAGCAGGTGAAGACTGTCGCCAAGGAAATGGCTCAGAAGGTGAAGGACGCTCCGTCGGGCACTACCTACGGCGTGGTGGAGGCCACCAAGAGCCACATCGTGGTGAACACGCCGCTCGGCCGCCACACCATCAACAAGAACGGCGACGGCAGCGTCTCGTTCATGGGTATGACCGCAAAACTTGTTTCCGCAAAGAACGGAGTGTACAAGGTGAAGACCTCCCTCGGCACCTTCAGCGTGAACACACGTAAGGCAACCATCACCAAACAATAATAATATATTGAGTATGAAGAAGTTTTTCTTGTTTAGCATCGCAGTGATACTCTTGATTGTGGTCT
>CAVDNW010000063.1:0-6721 GCA_963610435.1 Oscillospiraceae bacterium
TATTTGATAACGTAATGACATTTTTCAAAGGAGAACGTTATCCCGAACTGGGGTAGATTATGATCTGCTAGCCTGACAAATTGAAAAAATACCAGCACGGGTTATGATTGATGGCTTGTCGACACTTGGAACGATACCTTTCGAGGCATGATATGATAGCAAACGTACCTCGAAAGGATAGTTTTCGAGCCTCGATAGGACATCTTTGGAGAAACCGGGTTTGTTGGAATAGTTTCCGTTTTTCTCTTTTTCTTCCTAACATGTTGGATATCAGAAGTTTCTTGAACGTCGAAAAATAGTGCGTATTTGCGCCCAGTTATGCCAGTGGTGGCAAATACGCGATTCTGAGGCCATGGTTTTTCCGGATATTTTACCGTAAGAAAGATGTGCTGGTAGAATTTCGGAATATCTTCCAATTGTTGCTATTCGTGAACGAATGAAAAAAAGAAATGTCAATTTAAAATAAAAACACAAAAAAAAGTTGTCATATAAAATATTTATTGTTAACTTTGCATTATAATTAAAATATCATTATGGCAAATCACCGTTTGGATGCTTTGGACAGAAAAATTCTGAAAATGATTTCTGCCGATGCCCGAATTCCTTTTCTTGAGGTAGCCCGCGCTTGTAATGTCAGTGGTGCCGCTATCCATCAGCGTATACAGAAGCTCAACACGTTGGGCATCTTGAAAGGCTCACAGTTTATCATCGATCCGGAGAAGGTGGGTTATGAAACTTGCGCATACGTGGGTCTCTACTTGAAGGACCCCAGTTCGTTTGACAAAGTGGTTGATAAATTGCGTGCCATCCCAGAGGTGACGGAGTGTCACTACACCACGGGTGGTTATGACATGTTTATCAAAATCTACGCGCGCAACAATCATCACTTGCTTAACATCATTCACGACAAGCTGCAGCCTTTAGGCTTGTCGCGCAGTGAGACCATCGTCAGCTTCAATGCTGTGATTGACCGTCAGTTGCCTGTCTTTGACGAAACAGAGGTGGTCGAAGAAGATACTGAAGAAGAGGAATCTTGAGATGAACAGACAAACACTTACTGCCGCGAACGGTAAGTGATGAAGGAGAAGCCTTGGTGCTTCTCCTTTTTTGTTTCAGTCCATTGCTGGGGCGTAATGATGGGGAAGAAGGCATCGGCATCAGCAGGACTGTCTTCCACTAAGGTGAGAAATAGGTCGGAAGCCATCGGGAGTGCTTGCTGATAGATGCTGGCTCCGCCGATAATGAAGGGAAGCGGTGCTTCGCCAGTTTTTGGGGATGGCGCATCGGCCCCTTCATGCCGGTTGGCACATGCCTCAATGGCCAGTTCCAGCGAATCATAGACCTCAGCGTCGGGCAGTAGTGAGAGTGTCTTGCTTACCACGATGTTGCGTCTGCCTGGCAGAGCACCGTGTGGCAGCGACTCGTAGGTCTTGCGCCCCATGATGACGGGGTGTCCCATGGTCAGCTTCTTGAAGTGTGCCAAGTCCTCGGGGATGGACCATGGCAGGCGGTTGTCACGCCCGATGGCGCGGTTGCGCCCGACGGCGGCAATGATGGCGATTTTCATATCACGTCGGTGGCTTGTTCGGGCAGATGTGTGGTTTTGATTTTCCATTCCTGTGGGAAGAGGTTGTTGGCTCGGTTGCCGATGTTCTTGCAGAAGCCAAGTGCCAGGCCGCGATAGGTAATCAGCACCAAGCCACGGGGCGTCTCGTCGGGTAAGGTGATGGCTTCTTTGCGTAGATAGAGCATGGCCTGCTCCCAGCCGATTTCCACACGCGGGAAGGCTGATGGGTTGAGCATTGTCGACAGAGCCAGTGAGGACGCTGGTACGATATCCTTTCCCTTGGATGTGCCGATGCCGATGCCTGCGTGTATGAGGTGGAGGGCGTCGGATGCCTTCTCGTAGAGGGGGATCCAGCGCGTGGGGATGGCGCGTGTCAAGGTGGGCGTGTCAATGATGGTCCATGTGTCTTTGCCCAATGTCGGGTCTTCCATCAGCCAGGGAAGTACAGTCTTCTGGCAGGAACTTGGTTTGATGCGCAGGGCGGTTGGGCGTTTCTTCCGAGGGTGGTCGGGCGTTTCGGCTTGAGGCTTCTGCAGAACAGCCATGAACAACCCTTCGCCGGGTGTGAAGCCAGGGATGAAGCGGAATACCGACTGCAGACTTTCGTCTTTTTCGCCGTTTGCGGTTGCGGGCAAGGCAGTACCTATAGCGCCAGTGATATGCCACTGCGGGTCCACGGGAATGTCAAAGAGTTGTGCACCCAGGTTGTCGATAATCCATTGGACGTTCTCCTCATCCTCCTGCTCATTGAAGGTGCAGGTGGAATAAACCAGAAAACCGCCTGGGCTTAGCGTTGGCCATATGTCCTCAATAATGGAGCGTTGCAGCTGTGCACAGTTGGCTACGTTCTGTGGGCTCCATTCGGCAATGGCCTGCGGATCCTTGCGAAACATCCCCTCGCCTGAGCAAGGTACGTCTGCAAGGATCAAATCGAAGGTGATGCGTGCCTTACGGAAGTCGTGCGGATAGTTGTTGGTGACGATGATGTCGGGATGTCCTTGCTTCTGCACATTTTCGGAGAGGATGGACGCACGCACTTTCATGGGCTCATTGGCCACAACGATGCTGCCCGCAGGCAGTGAGGCGCGCAATGTGGTCGTTTTTCCTCCAGGGGCTGCACACAGATCGAGCGCCGTGACAGGCTTGTTGGCAAGATGCTTCACCACATGGCTGACAAACATCGATGAAGACTCTTGCACGTAGTAGGCTCCGGCATGAAGCAGCGGGTCGAACGTGAAGTCGGGTCGGTGGGGGAGGGAGAGACCCTCGGCGCACCAGGGTACTGGTTTAAGGACCTTCTTGTTCTGTGGTTCCACGTTTGGCCATTTGAACGGGTTGAGTCGGATGGTGGTCTGTGGTGGAAGCTGCAGGGCCTCGCGGAAGCGTTCATATCGTGCTTCACCAAACAACTTCTGTGTGCTTGCTTCGAATGCTCGTGGCAGTGGTGTGTCGTTGACCATGGATAGAAAATGTTCGTTGTCGTTAATCATTGTTTAGTCGAAGATGATGTCGTAGCCATCTTCTTGAAGGTCCTTTTTGTTCTCCGTCGTCTTCTTGGCAGGTTGTTTCTTCAGTTTGCCCTGTTCATCGAAGAGGCCATAGGTAGTGCGCAGCACCATGAATTCTGTGCGACGGTTCAGCTGGTTGCAGGTCTCTTGTTGCTTTTCGTCCTTGAGTTTCTTGATAAATTCTTCGGTCAGCACATCGCCTTCCTTGAGGAACGGATATTTCTCGGTCACCTTCTTCTTGATGACCTTAGGCTTCAGCTTGCCGTAGCCCACGGGGGTAAGGCGGTCGGCAGCTATGCCATGCTGGATGAGATAGTTGACCACCGACTCGGCGCGGCGTTGCGACAATCGTTTGTTGTAGGCCTCAGAACCCTTGTAGTCGGTGTGGGCACTGAGCTCTATGGTCACGTTCGGGTTCTCTTCGAGCAAGTTGACCAGTTGGTCGAGTGCCGTTTTGGAACTGTCGCGCAGCGTCGCCTTATCAAAGTCATAGAATATGTTGTCGATGAGTGTGGGTGCGGAGATGTTGGCCAAGGCAAACTGCAGGGTCGTGTCGCAGCTTTCTTTCGGGTCAGAGAGGGCTCGGACCTCCTCCTTGTGGTTGAGATATCCCTTGCAGGTGGCCAGAAACAGGTAGGACACTCCGTTGTCGAGCACCTTGGTGAACGATCCGTCGGAACGCACGGACAGCTTCTCGTTGGTGCCGTCGTCGCCCACGACATAGACTTCAGCGGCCGGCAACTCATAGCCGTCCATCTCGTAGACCCAGCCCTTGACCGTCTGCACGATCTCCGGGTTGTAGAACGAGTAGATGTGGTCCCATCCGCGGCCGTCGCCCCGGTTTGACGAGAAGAACCCTTGGTTGTGTGGCCCCTCGAAGGTCATGCCAAAGTCGTCGCCGGCCGAGTTGAGCGGATAGCCAGGATGATAGAGATGGTATCTGTGGTCCTTGCCTACGCGGGCGTAATAGATGTCGAGCCCCCCCAGTCCCTTATGGCCGTTGCTCGAGAAATAGAGATCTCCGTTAGGACGGAACGTTGGAAATTCTTCATCGCCAGGTGTGTTGATGGGCTCTCCGAGATTTTCCATTCCGCCGAGGCCTGCCGCTGTCAGGCGGACGCGCCATATGTCCAGTCCACCCTTGCCTCCCGGCATGTCCGACACGAAATAGAGCCATTCGCCGTCTGGCGAGATGGCCGGATGAGCAAAGCTGGATAGTGTGTCATTGCTTAGCTTCACTTCTGAGGCTTTTCCCCATGCCGCGTCTGATCTGCTCGACTTCACAATCTGTGCATAGCGGGGATAGGACGGGTCTGTGGCACATTGCGTCAGGTACATGTCGCGTCCGTCGGCCGAGAAACAGCAGGCTCCTTCGTCATAGTCGGTGTTGAGACCGCCGCTCACGGGTTCGGGCTTGCTCCAGTTGCCCTTGTCGTCCTTCTCCGAGAAGAAGATGTCGGCAGCTTTCGTTCCTGTGATGCCGCTCAGCTCGTCGCCCTGCGCCTCGTTGCGGGTCGATGTGAAATAAAGTTGCTCGTATTCGTCACCGTAGAGCATGGGCGAGTATTCGGCCCGGCGGGAGTTGAAAATGTCCATCTTCTTCACCGTGTAGCGGCTGCCCAGTTCCTTTACTGCTGGTGCTTCCTTGGCCGACGCCAGGCCGACGCGTGCCAGAACATTGTCGGGTGTGGAGTCGAGAACAGCCTGGAACTCTGCCGTTGCCTCCTTGTAAGAGCCGTTTTTCATCAGCAGTTGGGCCAGTGCCAGATGGTCTTGCCACTGGTCTTGCTGGTATCGGATGACATTGCGGTAGGCTGCGATGCCCTTGGCCGTCTGCAGACTCTTGGCATAGCACAATGCCATCCGGCTGGCCGCATGGCCGCGCTTGTCACGCTGTTTGGGCGGAGTCTTCTGGTAAGCCTGCTTGAATTCGTTGGCTGCATCGAAGTATTCGCCCAAGGCAAGATATTTCTCGCCTTTCTTCAGGTTTCGGTCCGCACCACACGACGACAATAGGACTAGCATCAGCAAGATGCCGCCCAGGGATAAGATGTTATGAGGCTTGTTCATGTGTATATAACGAGAAATAGGGGGTCTTATTATCATGAAATGGCGGCAGCATCGTTATTATTTACTTAGCGATGCTACCGCCATTGGGTGTTTGGCCGGTGGCTCCGAAGGCCGTTCGGGGCTCACCCTTCATTCTTCACTTGCACGATATGGGTCTTGGGCAACTTCTTGTTGCGCACGTTGACAGTAGTCACCACGGCTTGTGCGAGATTGATGAACGCCAGTCCGGTGGCCGTGTCGGTCTTCAGTGCGGCGGGCTTGCCGTCGTCACCGTCCTCGCAGATGCTCTGCACGATGGGGATTTGGGCCAACAGGGGACATCCCATTTCCTTGGCAAGGTTCTTGCAGCCATCCTTTCCGAAGATGAAGTACTTGTTGTCGGGCAGTTCGGCAGGTGTGAACCATGCCATGTTCTCCACCAAACCGAGGATGGGTACGTTGACCTTGTCGTTCTGGTACATGTCGATACCCTTGCGGGCATCGGCCAAGGCCACCTTTTGCGGGGTGGAGACGATGACGGCACCCGTGATAGCCAGCGTCTGAAGAAGGGTCAAGTGGATGTCGGATGTGCCGGGAGGCGTGTCGAGCACGAAATAGTCGAGCTCGCCCCAGTCGGCATCGGCAATGAGCTGCTTTAGCGCAGCAGTGGCCATGCCTCCGCGCCACAGGGTAGCAGTGTCGGGGTTGACAAAGAAACCGATCGACAGCAGCTTGATGCCGTATTTCTCAACCGGCTCGATAAGCTGGCGCCCGTCTTTCTCCACGGCGTAGGGCCGTGCTCCCTCCACGCCCAGCATCTTGGGGATGGACGGACCGAAGATATCAGTGTCGAGCAACCCTACCTTGTAGCCCAGTTTGGCCAGGGAAATGGCGAGGTTGACCGAGACCGTCGATTTGCCCACGCCTCCCTTGCCGGAACTCACGGCGATGATATTCTTCACCTGGGGCAGCAACTTGTCGGGCTCGGGGCGCTTTGCGCTGGTAAACTCGGTGGAGATGTGGACCTCAATGTCTTCCCCTAGTTTGTATTTCAAAGTGGCTTCAGTGGCCTTGAGGGTCGACTGGATGAACGGGTCAGTGTCGCGGGGGAAGATGAGGGAGAACGATACTTTGTTGCCTTCTATGCGGATGTTGTCGGCCACCATGTTGCTCTCCACCAGGTTTTTCTTGGTGCCGGGGTAGGTGACAGTGGCCAATGCGTCTGTAATCAGCTTGGGATAAATGGTCATGTTGCAGTCTTTTGGGTTTCTTGTACGTGATGTTGTCTTCACCTTGCTGCCATGTGTTTTGTTGGCCGCAAGCGGTCTCACCATCACTTCTGCTCGCAAAATTACCACTTTTTTTGTTGAGAGTTGTTATAATCTCCGAGAAAAAACATTCTGGAAGGTCTTTTTCGCGACAGTTGGAAAGTTGCATGGTGCAGTACGGATGATAGAAAAGAAGGTGGGTCGCCATGGTTCTTCAGTTTATACCTCAGTTCGGGTTAAGAAATCTATAAAAAAGTTGGCAGTCTAATAAATTATTTGTATCTTTATAGGTGAAAATCAAATAGTTACAAATATGGATATTAAGACTG
>CAVDNW010000064.1:0-5175 GCA_963610435.1 Oscillospiraceae bacterium
TTACTTACCTCATTAATTTATCCTTCAAAGCGTTGACGATCTCTTCCGGCTCAGGCACGATGCCACCCAAACGCCCGAAATGCTCGACGGGCAATGCGCCATTGACTGAGAGTTTCACGTCCTCTATCATCTGGCCAGCGTTGATCTCGCTGACAAGCAGGCCCTTCTTTCCCTTCGCCAAGGCCGCTATTTCCTTGCTCGGGAACGGCCATAGGGTGATGGGACGGAACAAGCCTACCTTGATGCCCTCGGCACGCGCCAGCTCCACGGCTTTCTCGCCGATGCGTGCGGCACTGCCAAACGACACGATGATGTAGTCAGCATCGTCACACTGCTGAGCCTCGCACCGCACCTCGTTGTCGCAGATAGTCTGGAACTTCTCCTGCAAGTGCAGGTTGCGCTTCTCCATGACTTCCGACTTCAACTCAAGCGATGTCAGGATATTGGGCTCGCGGTCCTTAGTGCGACCGACGGTTGCCCACGGACACTCTTTGCGTATCTGCTCTTCCGTACGGCGAGGCTTGAAGGGAGGCAGCACCACTTTCTCCATCATCTGGCCGATGACACCGTCCGAGAGAATCATGGCCGGGTTGCGATATTTGAAAGCCAAGTCGAAGGCCAAGTCGACAAAGTCGGCCATCTCCTGCACCGAGTTAGGTGCCAGCACAATGACATTGTAGTCACCGTTGCCTCCTCCGCGCGTGGCCTGGAAATAGTCGCTCTGCGAGGGCTGGATGGTTCCCAGTCCGGGGCCTCCGCGCTGCACATTGACCAAGACGCCCGGTATCTCCGCACCAGCCATGTAGGCTATGCCCTCCTGCATCAGAGCCACGCCAGGCGACGATGATGTGGTAAACACGCGCTTGCCTGCACCTGCGCCGCCATAAACCATATTGATGGATGCCACCTCGCTCTCAGCCTGCACGACCACCATACCCGTGGTCTCCCAGGGCTTGAGCAGCGACAAGGTTTCGATAATCTCTGTTTGCGGTGTGATGGGATAGCCGAAGAAAGCGTCGGCACCACATCGAATGGCAGCGTGGGCTATAGCCTCGTTGCCTTTCATTAAAACGACTTCTTGTTCTGCCATAGCCTTACTCCTCCATTTTTTTCTTATAGACCGTAATGCAGCCGTCCGGACATACGATGCCGCAACTGGCACAGCCAATGCAGTCATCTGGACGGGTGGCTTCCACGTACGGATAACCGTGGACATTTACCTTTTTCTGAGCCAGGGCGATAACATCCTTCGGACAAGCCACAATGCACAATTGGCATCCCTTGCAACGATCCGTGTTAACGACGATGGCGCCCTTTATTTTTGCCATAGGTAATAACTTTAAAAATCTTGTTGTTGTCTTTCCCAATCAGCAGCCCCTCCCCTACCTGAGCTCGTCACGGATTGTAGGCATCCTTATTATAGAAATTCAAGATACTCTCCAACATTTCCTTTGCCTCCACAGCAGGTGACTGGGGGTCGAGCTCTATCGCCTCCATGTAGCAGTTGAGCGCATGTTGCCAATCGCCTCGCTGCCTGTAGGAGTTGCCTTGCTGATACCATTCGGCAGCCGTCATCACGCCTTATAGTAAGCTTTTTTGCCGGCAGCCAGCGTATTCTTCATCAGCGAACAGATGGTCATGGGGCCCACACCGCCCGGAACGGGCGTGATGAAGGAACACTTGGGGGCCACCTCATCAAACTTCACATCGCCGTTGAGACGGAAACCGCTCTTGCGTGTGGCATCGGGCACACGCGTCGTGCCGACGTCGATGACCACCGCTCCGTCCTTGACCATATCGGCCGTTACGAAATTGGGCTGGCCTATTGCGGCTATGATGATGTCGGCCTTCCGGCACTCCTCCTTCAGCGTCGTCGAACGTGAGTGGCACACCGTCACGGTGGCGTCGCCATACTGCTTCTGCATCATCAACTGGGCCATAGGCTTGCCGACGATGTTGCTGCGGCCAAGGATGACACACTTCTTGCCGGAGGTCTCCACATGATAATGCTGGAGCAAGGTCAGGATGCCCAGCGGCGTGGCCGAGATGAAACACGGCAAGCCAATGCTCATGCGGCCCACGTTGATGGGATGAAAACCGTCGACATCCTTGCGGTAGTCGATGGCCATGATAATCTTCTGCTCGTCGATATGCTTTGGCAGAGGAAGCTGCACGATGAAACCGTCGACATCGGCATCCTTGTTAAGACGGTCAACACAAGCCAACAGTTCCTCTTCGGTCACGTTGTCCTCATAGCGGATGAGCGTCGACTTAAAGCCGCATTGCTCACAGGCGATTACCTTGTTTTTCACATAGGTCTCCGAGCCTCCGTCGTGTCCCACCAGCACAGCCGCTAAATGGGGCTGTTTGCCTCCATGGGCCACAATGTCCTTTACCTCGTCGGCTATCTGCTGCTTGATGGCGGCGGCTGTCGCCTTTCCGTCAATTAATGTGTATGCCATATTGTTCTTCCTTATTTTATTTATAGTTTGGGCATGCGGGGCATGGCACCCTTCATGTCTTTCATGCGTGCCATCATGGACATAGCCTGGTTGCCCGTGACCATCTTCATCATCTTACGCGTCTGGTCAAACTGCTTTACAAGGCGGTTCACCTCCTGTATGCTAGTGCCCGATCCTTTGGCAATGCGCATCTTGCGGCTCTGGTTGAGCACCTCGGGCGACGTACGTTCTTGTGGGGTCATGCTGCGTATAATGGCCTCAATGCCATTGAAGGCGTTGTCGTCAATATCGACATCCTTGATGGCCTTTCCTACACCAGGGATCATCGAGGCCAGCTCCTTGAGATTACCCATCTTCTTAATCTGCTCGATTTGCTTGAGAAAGTCGTTGAAATCAAACTTATTCTTCTGAATCTTCTTCTGCAGGCGTTTGGCCTCTTCCTCATCGAACTGCTCCTGGGCGCGCTCCACGAGCGACACGACATCGCCCATGCCAAGGATACGGTCGGCCATGCGCTCGGGATGGAACACGTCGATGGCCTCCATCTTCTCGCCCGTTCCGATGAACTTGATGGGCTTGGTCACCACCGTGCGAATAGAGAGGGCTGCACCGCCACGTGTGTCGCCGTCGAGCTTGGTGAGCACCACACCGTCGAAGTCAAGGCGGTCGTTGAACTCCTTGGCGGTGTTCACGGCGTCCTGACCGGTCATCGAGTCGACCACAAACAGGGTCTCGTCGGGATGGACAGCCTCCTTGAGCGAAGCTATCTCCTGCATCATCTGCTCGTCGACGGCTAGACGGCCGGCCGTATCGACAATAACCACATCATAGCCTTTGGCCTTCGCCTCATGGATGGCATGAAGGGCTATCTCATTGACATTTTTGCTATCCTCCTCAGCAAACACCGGCACGCCAATCTGCGCCCCCACCACCTTCAACTGCTCGATGGCGGCGGGACGATACACATCGCAAGCCACCAACAAAGGGTTCTTGTGCTGTTTCGTCTTGAGCATGTTGGCCAATTTGCCGCTAAACGTGGTCTTACCAGATCCTTGCAGACCCGACATCAGGACGATTGACGGACGCCCTGAAAGGCGAAGCTCGGTGGCTTCACCGCCCATCAGCTTGGCCAGCTCATCGTGTACAATCTTGACCATGAGCTGCCCCGGCTTCACGGCTGTCAGCACATTCATGCCCAAGGCCTTCGCCTTCACTGTATCAGTGAAGCTCTTGGCCACCTTGTAGTTGACATCGGCATCCAAAAGGGCGCGGCGCACATCCTTCAGTGTCTCCGCAACATTAATCTCGGTGATCTTGCCTTCGCCTTTCAGTATCTTGAAAGAGCGTTCCAGACGTTCACTTAAGTTCTCAAACATGTCTATTCTTATTTTCTTGATTTTTTCTTTTTAACAAACGGAGGCCATCATTTAACAGACAAGTGCCGCAACACCCCGTTTCTCTTGCGCTATCGCTCGGTGCCATCCGCCTCATTTTTTGCACATTCAGCCCTTGCCGTGTGCAGAAAAACGAGCTTATCGGAAACCTTTGCCCAAGCATCGCCTATTTATTGCAAAGATACATAATAAATAGAACAAGAGGAAATAATCATGCGAGTTTTTTGAAAAAGATATTTATACTCGTATCACCAAAATAAGCACCCCAATCGTCAGCCCCCCCCCTTTTTCTTGTCTACCTGCAAATCTTGATTTTGGGTGACGCATTGATGAAGTCTGGAAAAATTAGGCAGTAGCTGTATCGGTTGAAGCTCTGGCTGTTGCCGGGTGCCTGCACGTAGTTGTCGGGGCTGAGGAAGCGGCCGAGCGTGGGGTCGTAGAGGCGGCCGTTCATGTTGACGAGCCCGAACTCGCCCATCATCTCGTGGCCCGTGTAGCCGCGGCGGAGGCCGATGGTGTTGGTTGTCACGGTCTGCCGGCCCCACGCGTCATACGTGGCCTCGAAGACCTTCCGGCCGTTCTCGTTGACCACGGAGAGGACGCTTCCCTGCTGGTCGGTGAAGGCTGCGTAATATCGGACGATGCCGTTCTCGCAGATGGCGATGGTGCTCCCGTCCAGATAATAGTATTCGCGCGTCCGCCCGCCCCGCTGACGCGACAGCAGGTTGCCTGTCGCCCCGTCGTAGTCCGTCGCAAAGCTCTCCAGCACGGTCGTGCCCCGTCGCAACTCCCGCCGACTCTCGAAGCCACGGCGGTCCGCGTCCTGTAGCCGTTATCATCATACTCGTAGGCCTCCTCCAGACCGCCCGGATAGGTGGTCCTGGCAAGCTGCCCTTTGTCGTTGTAGGCGTAGGTATAGGTATCGCCAGGGCTATGTCAATGGAACTGATGACCTGCGGTGTGGCCGTGGTGTCCGGCGTGTCGGCCCAGGCACACGTGAAGGGGACGAGTAGCATGAGGAGGAAGAACAGCCACTGGGCATGCCTCCTTTTCTTCTCGCCACGGTCATCTCGCTTTTCTTGCATCATAGGGTCTTCCAAATGCGTAAATTGCCATTGTCTTATGCAAATATAAATCATAATTTCCAAGATGACGCTATTTTGCAATGATTTTTTGTCGGGAAGGTAGAATTTCTGCAGAAAAATATCCCCCTGTTTGGAATTATTGGTGTCCGGTAAAAACAAGGCAACTTGCGAGTCCCGTAAGGACGACAGATTATAGCGTAGGGGGTTCTTGCTAGGGCAAGCGACAAAGTCGAG
>CAVDNW010000065.1:0-4877 GCA_963610435.1 Oscillospiraceae bacterium
ATCCTCAATATCCTCTTTTGTTCCTTGTGATTCCGCAGGAATCCTTGTGATCCGCTTGGGGTTCGAACCCAAGACCCCAACATTAAAAGTGTTGTGCTCTACCAACTGAGCTAGCGGATCTTTAGACTTAAGTACACTTAAGATACCTTTGTCTGTCGAGCTTTTATTGCCCTTGTTTTTAATTCGGGTGCAAAGGTACATGAATTTATTGACATGAGCAAATTATTGGCTAAGTTTTTTCTTGATAGTATGCAAATTTTTACTTTGCAGCCTGCCCGTGCCCTTTTGTGTCTTGCTCTTTAGGCGAATTCTTGATGGCAGGTTCTAATAACTCGAAGATTTTGAGTAATTTTGTGGTCAAATTAAGGAATTGTCTGAAATGAATTTACGATTGAAGGTTGTGCTGGTGTTGGGAATGCTCTTTGTGTCCGTGCAAATGGCTTGTGCATACTCCTTCCCGAGCAATACCGACGCAGTGCCTTTGTCGCAAGGAGACAGTGCACTGACGATAGATAACCGATTGCAACAGTTGGCAACTCGTCTTATGCGCAACAAGCAGGGAAGTATCATAGCTATTGAGCCTTCCACAGGCAGAATACTTGCTTTGGTCAGTCACGACCGCGTCGATGCGGGAGTAGACCGCGCCATTTCGGCTGTTTATTCTCCGGGGTCAACGTTCAAGGTGGCGCAGGCCATGGAGATGTTGTCAGAAGGGACGCTTACGGCTGAAAAGACTTACCCCTGCAGCAAGGGCTTCTACTTTAATCGTATTCACATAGGATGCCACGTCCATCGGTCCCCGTTGTCGTTGGTACAGGCGATAGGGCAGTCGTGCAACTCCTATTTCTGCAAAGCATTTCAAGAGATGATCGACAATCGCGTGGCATACCCCACCAAGTATCAAGCGGTGAACCGCTGGGCACGCTATATGCACAGTTATGGCCTGGGGCGCAAACTTGGCGTGGATTTGCCCAATGAAGCGGCCGGTACTATTCCCGACTCATCATCACTCAACGCCCATCATGGCAAATGGAACGGGACAACCATCATGTGGGTGGGAATGGGCCAGGGAGAAGTGAAGGCCACATCGTTGCAGCTCTGCAATTTGGCTGCCCTCATTGCCAACCGCGGTTATTATTTCATTCCCCACATCCACGACTCTTCCGAGCATCATCCTCTTGACTCCAAGTATCTCGTTCCCCAACATGCGCTGGTCACCCCTGAGGCCATGCAGCTGGTGGTGGAGGGCATGCGGTCTTGTGTGAAAAGCGGAACGGCTTCCAACATCAACACGTCGAACTATGCCATCTGTGGCAAAACAGGCACGGCAGAGAACGAAGGCAGTGACCATTCCATTTTCATGGGCTTTGCGCCGATGGAGCACCCGAAAATAGCGGTGAGCGTTTATGTGGAAAACGGAGGATTTGGAGCTGACTTGGCCGCTCCGCTGGCCTCCCTCGTTATGGAACAATACATTATGGGAAAACTGTCGGAGGTATCAGAGAAGAAGGCCGCCCAATGGGAAAAGAAAACCGTAAAGGTGACACCAGTGGAAGTGCCGGTCAACTTTGACGATTTATGATGTGGAGCAAAGCCGCCCGTAAGATTACGAGCGGCTTTGCTTATGGTGGTTAAGGTTTCAAGGTGAAGTTAAACGTTAACCCTCCACCTGTGTTCAGGCCCACGCTTATGTTGCCGCCATGTACAAGAACTGCGTTCTTGACGATGGCCAGTCCCAGTCCTGTTCCGCCCATTTTGCGGCTTCGTCCCTTGTCTACGCGATAGAAGCGTTCGAAGAGTCTTGTCAAATGTTCTGGGGCAACGCCCACGCCATTGTCACAAAAAGAGAAATGCCACATGCCGTTCTCCTCTTGGGCCGTGAGCATGATGTTTTTGCCGACACCCGCATAGGCTATTGCATTGTCGGTGAGATTGCGGAAGATGCTGTAGAGCAGACTTCGGTTACCCCGGATGATGATGCTGTCAGGGATGTTGCATGTCATTGTCATGCTGCGTTGCTGCAAAGACCACTGCGATTCCTTCTCAATGGTCTGGATCAGTTCCGCGACATCCACCTTTTCTATAGACAACATCTGGGCTCCATCGTCCATTCGGTTGAGCATAGACATGTCCGTGAGGAGAGATGTCAGCCGTCTGCTCTGCGCGTAGCATCGTTCCAAGAACACCTGTCGGGTACTCTCGTCCACCTTCGGATTTTCCAGTATGGTCTCGAGGTATCCTTGTATGCTGGCCACGGGTGTCTTGAGTTCGTGCGCAGCATTCTGTGTCAACTGCCTTTTCAGTACGTCCTGCTCCTGTTGTGTGCGTTGCAGCTTGAGATAAAGCTTGACGATACGTTCGGCAGTCTCTCCCAATTCGTCGTCGGAAAAGTTCACCAAGTCGTCGGCTTTCAGTTTGTCGTCGTGATCGGCTCTCGCCGCAAATTCGTTGAGTTTTGTGATGTTGTTGCCCAAACGGTGCGTGAACCGATAGAGCACCACGATTAGCAGCAACATGACGGCCAGAGCAAACCAGAGGTAGTGTTGGTCGGTCTGCAGGCTTTTTGCCAAGTCGACGTTGTAGGGTAGGGCGGAACGGATGATATACTTGTCTTTTGGGAAATAGGTGGCGCTGTAGAAATACTCCTGGCCCATGGTTGCACTGTTTCTGTCGACGGCCGAGCCGCTTCCGTTGTTCAACGCCTGTGCCACCTCGGGCCTGCGGGCATGATTTCCCATGGTGCGCACGTCGCTGTTCACGTTGTCGAAGAGCACACGGCCTTGTTCGTTGATGACGGTGACGCGCAAGTCGCGGATGGTATGGTGTTTCAAATAACTGTTGAGCCATGCCAGGCGGTCAACGTCAGGAGTGTTGGCCAGCGCTTCGTGCATCCTGTTGTTGTAGTCCTGCAACCTTAGGTTAAGCGTGTCCACCTTGTATTGTTTCTCTCGGTATTGCTGAAACACCATGAAGGCCACGGTGAACAGCAAGAACAAGGAGAGTACGCTGAGGTAGAGCTTGGTGCCGATGGTGAGATTTTTTCTCATGTCGCGCGTTGTTTTTATGCGTCGAAGTAATAGCCGAAACCCAGTCGTGTCACGAGGTTGTCGGCATAAGGACCCAGTTTTTTGCGCAGACGGGTGATGTTTACATCGACTGTGCGGTCGGACACGATTACGTCCATGGGCCATATCTGCCGGATGAGGTCATGGCGCGAGAAGACGCGCCCTGGCTGTTCGAGGAGGGTGCAGAGGATGCCGAATTCCGTCTTTGTGAAGTCCACGTCCTCGCCGTCCACGCTGACTGTCTTGCGGTCCAGATCGACAGTCAGATTGTTGAAGACCAGTTGGTGGTGTTGCTTCTCCTGGCTTGCGGGCTTGTTGGCTCTTCTCAGCACAGCCTTGATGCGCAGCAGCACCTCGCGGATGGAGAACGGCTTGGAAATGTAGTCGTCTGCTCCGGCGTTGAACCCCATGATCTTGTCGTTCTCTGTGCCCTTCGCTGTGAGAAAGATGATGGGTATGTCGCGTGTTTCCTCGCTCGACCTCAGGCTGCGTGCCACATCGAATCCATTCATCCCGCCCATCATTACATCCAGCAAGATAAGGCTGTAGTCGGTGATGTTTTTCTCCAGGGCTTCTTCTCCGGAGAAGGCCATGGTCACGTCATACCCGTGAGTTTCAAGATTGAACTTCAATATTTCACACAGGTCTTCTTCGTCGTCGACCACCAAAATGCGAGTTTTCTTTTCTTCTTCCATATGCGTACAAAGATAATCCTTTTTTCTTTTTAACGGTGCAAAGTAACACACTTTAATTTTCATTTGTGTCACATTCGTATTACAGTATTGTTACAATTTCTCCTGTCGCCAGACTGACTTCTGGTCCCTATGGGTAGGGTGTTCAAAATCGATATCAAATTCCTTGTATCACAACCCTCGCACCAATCTCCGCACTTACATACTGACTTTCCCCGATGGGGAATCACGGCTTGAACTTATGACTCGTCCCGAAGTAGAAGGCGACAACGAAAGTCTATTTCATTCGGGCTTTATACACCTAATCTTGTAGTTCTGCGAATGTGATAATCTATTAAAGCCCAACGCCAAAGATCAGAAATTCTAAGCCATTTTAAAAACATCCTCAAAAATTGAAACAAACTCCTTATACGATTGTTCCGAAAGGTTGTTCTTGGCATATCGTTTAACTGCTACAAACACTTCTTCTTTTGTAGAGCACTTACTGATTGCTTCAGCTAAGCCGTTGTGAAATGCCACAGAAGCCGCTGAGTTTTTTGGTCTGCTGGAACTAACATGTCCGCCTCCAACTTTAAAAAGTACATTATCTGTTTTTTGTACTAATCTTGTTAAGGCCAAAGCAAGAAAAGGACCATCTTGTCCCCATTTGGGGTTAATCAAGAAATCTTTAAAGTTTTTAGTCATAAGCCATTCATGTACGCCTCCTCCACCACTTCTTCGAATAGCTTTCTTTATATACTTACTAATCTCGGGGTTATCCAAAATCTTTTCCACTTGTTTTTTATCGCCCATAGCTAACCGAATAAAAAACTCCTGAAAATTTCTTTTATCACCAACATACTTTTTGATAAAAATTCGCAATTGGGTTGGGTTATCCAATAAATATGACAATTCTTTTTCAGTTAATCTGATTGAACCTTTTGACAATATGTTCTGCAGTTCTTTGTAAAGAATAGTTTTCTTTATTTTACTTGACAGATATGTTTCCGACACCTTATCAACAACCTTGTTCTTCAGTTTAGATACTTTCTCCCCATAATTTAAATTCTTCGCTTCTTTCTCAGCCAAATCCTTAACGACAGACTTTTCGGTATGAGCCACCTCTTTCTTTGCATTAACC
>CAVDNW010000066.1:0-4114 GCA_963610435.1 Oscillospiraceae bacterium
CCCCATGTATGGGGTGTCATGATACCCCTTGCATGGGGTATTATTCCTCATTCATATCCCTCACCTCCACCAGTTCCAACTCGCATTCGGGCGTGTCGGCAGAGCGGGTCGCGGTAGTGTTCACCGTGAGATTGAACGTATAAGCCAGTCCGGCAGAAAGACTTCCTTGCATTCCGATATTTCGGGGAAGAGTGTAGAATTTCTCCTTTTCGCCCACCTTTATCTTCATAAATGGAAGATAGCTTGGATCGCCATTATAATAGCAAGGAGAGACGATTGCTGTATAAGAGTGGGCACTTTTGTATGGATTTATACAAACATTTTCAGTAGCCATATATTCACCATTAATGTCATTAGGAATATATGAGAAGAATTTTACTTCACTGACAGTTTCGGATGACTTAATGTTCACTATGACCTTGCACAACCTATGTTGCATATTGATTTTGAATGAAGGTGAAGTCATGTTTGTCTGCCCGGATGTCATCCAGTCCGATTTTGCAAGGTCTTGCGCGGTCGACTGATCGACAGTTCCGTCAATAATGTATTGCATATTTTCATGCGTGATATTTTGTTTAGAATAGTCATGTTCAAATGAGAATTCGGATGCAGAAGCTGTGAATGGATACCACGCTTCCACCGTGGCGGGCAGCATTTTCTTTCCGATCTCCGGGCTTGTGCTCCACGAGCCGTTGTTGTAGGTCAGCGTGTATTGGGTGGCGCTCTGTTCATTGTAGCCCTTGATGCTCAGTCCCACTCGGTCGTCGTCCTGCCACTCCCTAATCTCTCCATCGAACGATGCCCGTGTGCCGATGTTTATCTGCACGGGTTGCGCCTCGTTGTCCCGCGGCAAGCCGTTGTCGTCGTTGCCGCACGCTGCAAGGAGCGGCAGGAGTGCCGCCAGCGCGAAGCCTTTTATGAATGTCTGGTTTCTTGTCATATTCTTCTTCTATTTTGTTGTTATACTTGTTCCTTCATTCAAATAAAACGGGTACACCATGTTGTTTCGGTTGTTGGTGCGTATCACCGTGTAGGCGAGGCGGATACACTTTCCGTCATCGCTTATCTCCAGCGTTTTCAGGTGCTTACTCTATCATCACAAAGTATGAGTGCCTCCGTTATCCCAGTCGCCTACTTCAATGCCGCTTACGGTGACAGCCTGCTCGCTGGTCAGTATGAGGTTGAAGGTGTATCGGGTGCCTTGGGCAAAGGTGATGCCCTTGTCAAGCGTATAGGCAAAATCCTTGTCGTTCACCTCAATGGTAGCGAACTGCGTGCCTTGGCCTATCGTCTGCCCCGGAATGACCAACGCCTCGAAAGTGGCTACCATGCCGCTGGCAGGTGAAGCGGACTTATGGGCTTGTATATCTACGTTATTCCCACTCTGACCTTGAACCTCAAAATTAAGACCATTAAGCGCTAATGTTGTTTGACGATACAATCCACTTAAAGTCACGCCACTTATGTTTGCGTCTCCCGTATAACCGCCTTGCCGGATATTGACGACAATCTTTGCCATCACATGTTGGAACTGCAATGTGCCGTTCTGTGGTTCAAACGATATGTCACAAGCATAAAGCACATCTGCGTCTTTATAATTATCTCCGGTCTGGTCAGCCGATACTTCATAATTAACAGAATTACCCATTAGTATACTGAAATATTTTTCCGCAGGATATATGGCTTTTACGGTTGGAGTTCCGTCAGCATACCATGCATTATCCGAATCGGCTGCGATGAACTTTCCATTATGGTATTTGTAGTATTTAGGTTCTTCGGTAGAATTCAGGTCAATGGATATCATGTCATCCTCCATAAAAGAATTGTCCACCGTGGAGCGCGTGCGGGCTTCGGGCATATCGCCGATGACAGCCCGGAACTCCAATCGGGGTGCCCCGGAGCTGATGGTGGTGTATTCGTCGTTGTCGCACGAGGCAAGTGCCAAGGCGCAGGCCAGCACCGGCAACATCCTGATAATGAATCGAATCTTCTTCATACTCTTCTTGTGTCTTTTAATTGTTCATTCCGTGCCACCGGCAGTAGCGAAATGCCGATTGCACCTTTCGGGGTGCTTCTCTCCGGACTTTACGCAGGTGCCCGGCGGTGGCTATGTGTGTCTAATCCGTCACTTCCTCGGCAATGCCGTCATCATCGCCTGTTCCCTCTATCCAGTCGGATATGGATGAGGTCACCTCCAACCCGGTTTCCCTGACGGTGATGGTGTACAGGTACTTTTTGCCGCTCTCGAATGTGGTGGTATTTTTCATTTTGTAGATAAAAGTAGCTCCCTCTGTCAGTTCGACCCGTATGAACGGCGTGTCTTGGGTAATCTCTTGCGGCACGATGATGGCCTCGTTCAATATCCGGTTGGTTGCCGTTAGGGAGGCGGATATATCGGTGTCAAGGGAGATGGGTGTCGCATCGCCGCTTTCCGTCACTTTTATGGCATCGGCTGCGGTTGCCTTGTCTAACGTGAAGCCGGCTTTCAGTCGTGTGTTAAGCACTTGCAAGGATGAGATGTCGGTCAGGAAACCCTCATTGCCCTGCCCCTCTATCAGCACCACTTCTATCTTGGAGAGCAGGTGGCGGAACGTCAGATTGACGATGGTCGGGTTGCCGTTGCGCGACACGTCCGTGCTCTTGGCATAGACGAGGTCGGAAACGGCATATCCTTCCCCGGCAGTGGTCACACTGCTCCGCTGGTCTTGCTCCACGTTGTGAATAATGCTTTCACCCCAGATATTTGTCCAGTCTTCTAAGTTACCGTGAATGGCATAGATATTCACATTGTTTCCGGTTTCAGGGAAATACATGGTTTCGCCGCCGGTCAAAGTTCCGTTATCACCGACTGTCAGTATATTATTGGGATATGAACTATCTCCTGTTTCGGCATCGTCCACCCACACATGTACCTGCTCGCCGTTTTTCAACTGCGTGTCAAGGTTGTGCGTGGTGCGGGTCTGTACCTCGATGCCGCCCGCGAGGCATATCTCCACGGGAGCGTTCGGGTCATTTCCCGGCAGGTTTTCGTCGTTGTTGCAGGCAGCCAAGGCAAAAAGGGCGGCTGCAAACAGCAATGCTGCGGCAGTGATAGATAAGATTTTGTAAGTCTTCATAATTGTTGCTTTTAAAAGTTATTATTCGGCCATGTCCTCTTTTATGATAAACAGAGCTAATTCTATCCTTGGTATTGTTTCTAAGATTTCTTTTATGCCTCAAATATAGTGTTTTTCTTTCAAAAAAATGTCCACTGCCCTTTTTTTTAGACGTTTTACGATAAAAATCTCTCCATTCGGTAGGAGTACACCCCTCCTTTGACTTAAAAACTCGATACAGATAGGTTCGTGAAGTGAAGCCATATGCTTCTTATATAAATGTGTGAATTTGTCTGCAAAATACAATAATTATTCTGAATAGTTGTGTAACACATTCAAAAAAGTTTGTGGCAAACGTAAGCTTTTGAAGATTTCGCCATTTATTGCGGTAAAATATAGTTCCCGTTTCCTTTGTTCCCAAACGCATCTATGATTTTTCGATATCGCTCTGTGTATGACGCGCCGATTATCAATAACTTGGCGAGTATATTATGCGATTCGGAGGAGTCCCGATGAGATTGTGATGAAAAAAGTGACTTGCGCCCCGAGTGGAGACGCAGAAAAAATCGTATCTTTACGGCTCGAAATTCAGCAACTCTCTATTTGGACTATGGCGATTGAACAAAATGCGTTGGAGACCGGCTTCATCACTGTCGAGGGAGCGCGTGTCCACAACTTGAAAAATATAGATGTAACGATACCCCGCAACACGTTGACGGTAGTCACAGGCATGAGCGGTAGCGGCAAATCGTCGTTGGCTTTCGATACACTGTTCGCCGAGGGCCAACGCCGCTATGTCGAGACCTTTTCGGCCTATGCCCGTGGCTTCTTGGGAAATTTGGAACGGCCTGACGTAGACAAGATATCGGGGCTGAGTCCTGTCATATCCATCGAACAGAAAACAACTAACAAAAACCCACGCTCGACGGTAGGAACCACCACCGAGGTGTACGACTTTCTTCGTCTGCTCTATGCCCGTGCCGGAGAAGCATGGTCTTATCTCAGTGGCGAGAAGATGG
>CAVDNW010000067.1:0-3927 GCA_963610435.1 Oscillospiraceae bacterium
CATCTAATCAGATAACCATAGAAGACAATGGAAACAATATTGCTGAATAGTTACACCTGACGGCGTCATAGTCTTGCCTTGCATCGGCATTCCATTGTGTGAGCGGGCATAGCGGGGTATGTCCCATCCGACGACTGTTCCACGGCTCTTTTGTACACGTAGAACAGCTACACGTACCGACGTTTGCGCACACAAATCCTAAAGAATATCAAAATGCAAGGAAGAGCGTTAAATTATCCGATATAGATTTGGAACTTGTCGGAGAAAAGACTATATTTGCGGTATCATTCATAACAAAATGATACAGGTGGAGCCATCCAACCTTCGAAACCTTTAAAACTATAACCTGAGGCAAGTGGGCACAAGCCCACAAACCCATAGAACGAGTATTACTATGGAAGTTGAAAAAATCATGCAACAACTGGAGCGCAAGCATCCAGGTGAGCCTGAGTTTCTTCAGGCTGTTCGCGAAGTGCTCATCTCGGTGAAGGACGTCTACAACCAACATCCCGAGTTTGAGAAAGCTAAAATCATGGAGCGAATGGTGGAGCCCGAGCGCATCATCACCTTCCGCGTGCCCTGGGTGGACGACAAGGGCGAGGTGCAGGTCAACATCGGCTACCGTGTGCAGTTCAACAGTGCCATAGGCCCCTACAAGGGCGGACTGCGCTTCCATGCGTCAGTAAACCTGAGCATCCTGAAGTTCCTGGGGTTCGAGCAGACCTTCAAGAACGCCCTCACCACCCTGCCCATGGGCGGCGGCAAGGGCGGATCCGACTTCTCGCCACGAGGCAAGAGCGATGCCGAGATCATGCGGTTCTGCCAGAGCTTCATGCAGGAACTATATAAATATGTGGGCCCAGAAATGGACATACCCGCCGGCGACATCGGTGTAGGCGGACGCGAGATAGGATACCTCTTCGGACAGTACAAGCGCCTCACGAGCATGTTCCAGGGTGCAACGCTCACGGGCAAGGGTCTGGAGTATGGCGGCAGCATCCTCAGACCGGAGGCCACAGGCTACGGAGCACTCTATTTCGTGCACCACATGCTCGACACGCAGGACATCGAGCTCAAGGGCAAAACCATCGCCGTGTCCGGATTTGGCAATGTGGCATGGGGAGCCGTCAAGAAAGCCACACAGCTGGGTGCCAAGGTCATCACCATCAGCGGACCCGACGGCTACATCTATGACCCCGACGGCATCAGCGGCGAAAAGAACGAGTATATGCTTGAGTTGCGCGAAAGCGGCAACGACGTGTGCCAGCCTTACGCGGATGAGTTCCCGGGCGCCACATTCTTCCCAGACAAGAAGCCGTGGGAGCAGAAGGCGGACATCTACCTGACCTGCGCCACACAAAACGAGCTCAACGCCGATGACGCCGACAAGATACTGGCACAGAAGCCGGTCTGCGTGGCCGAGGTGAGCAACATGGGATGCACTGCCGAGGCGGTGGAGAAATTTGTCAATGCACACCAGCTCTTCGCACCCGGCAAGGCGGTCAACGCAGGCGGCGTGGCCACCTCGGGACTGGAGATGAGCCAGAACATCATGCGCCTGCACTGGAGCGACGCCGAGGTCGACGAGAAGCTCCACTTCATCATGAAGAGCATCCATGAGCAGTGCTGCAAGTACGGCACACAGCCCGACGGCTACATCGACTATGTGAAGGGCGCCAACATCGCTGGCTTCATGAAAGTGGCCAAGGCCATGCTCGCACAGGGCATCGTGTGACACGGCCCACGAACATCAAGTACAAACCCAAAAGACTGTGGATTATAGAAAAGTAGTTTTATTAGGTATCATAGCAACAATGGGTCTTACCCCTATGCGGGCTCAAACGCATAGGGGCAAGGCTTCTTATTATTCGAAAAGGGCCACCGGAGCCCGAACGGCAAGCGGGGAGCGGCTGCACCACGACAGTCTGACCTGCGCACACCGCAACTACCCCTTCGGAACGCTGCTCAGAGTGAAAAACCTCAGCAACGGAAAGGAAATCACCGTGAAAGTCACCGACCGCGGACCCTATGGGCGCGGACGCATCATCGACTTGAGCTACGGAGCTGCACGCGAACTGGGCATGCTCGCACAGGGCGTGAGCATGGTGGAGGTGAGACGCATAGACGGCATAAACCCGCCCTACCGCATGGACGACGACGCGGAACGCGGCCTGCCCGACTTCGAGTTTGACTTCTCCAAGGCGGCCTACAGCTTCATTCAGGACTGGAAAGACGATGAATACGCGGACAAAGGACTGACCAAGGAGGAGATGATGGTGAAACAGAAAATGCCCACTCAGAAACAGGCTCAGGAGAAACGACAGAAAATACTGGCCAAGAGCCATTCAACATCATCAGCCGACAATAAGGAGGAAAACAACAAAGCAAAGGAAAGCGCAGCAAACGACAAGACTGCAATGACAAGAAATACCGGCAAGACACCCCAGCCGACCGGCTTGCCAGCCACATCGACAAAGACCAAGCAACACACCAACGCAGCCAAGGAGAAAGACCCGTCGTTCTGGAACAGCGTCTTCGATCATGTGAAAGGTTGGATCGGCAACTGACCATCTCAGGTTTCGGATCCAGATTATTAGTGTCCGGTAAAATCAGCGCAACTGGCAAGTCCCGTAGGGACGACAGATTATAGCGTAGGGGGGCTTGCCCCTATCTCTACAAGGCATATTCCATGCAATGCCCCTGTAGGTTACTTGACTGTGGGGATATTAAACTCAGTGACCTTGGAGATGTGCGAATCGCCCTGGATGACACTCACGCAGAACTTGGCCGTACCTTCTTTCAGACGCTTGTCGGCCTTCACCAGAGCTGTGTAACGAATGCCCTTACCCGGATCAATCTGCTCGACATGCATGTTGGGCGACACAAAAATGTGCTTGTTGCCCGTGGCCTCAACTACAGTGGGCTGTACATCATAGACAGGCTGCGTGCCGCGGTTCATCACCTCGAAGATAACCTTGCAGAGCTCGCCCCGCTGGATCTTGCCGTCTTGGTTGTCGTCCACAAAGCGTGCGTTGACAATCTCTATGCTGGGCGAATATTTCAGGCCTTGCGCCAACTCGTCGACACTCGACTGAAGGGGCATCGTGGTCTCGGGCTGCTGGGCCGTATAGTCGCCCGTATAGTCGCTCGAACTGAAATCATATATACGGTCATCGCCACTGTTGGAAGCGTCAAAACCACTTCCGTAATTGGAAGATGCCTCCGTGTCGCGCGTCACAGACTGTGCCTGAGCGTTACCCGACGTAGCGGTAGACCCGGCCTGACGACGGGCTGCACGGTCACGCTTATGGCGTTCAAGGTCAGCCTCCTGTTTGCGGTCCTGGGCACTGCCAATGGCTCCGCCAATGATAGCTCCGCCTGCCATGCCGACAAGGGTGCCGATATCGGAACCACGGGGGCCCTGTGCGATGCCGCCAATGGCCGATCCCAAAATGCTTCCCAACGAAGAGCCTGTATAGGCTCCCATTCCCATATTCGTGTCGCAACTGCCTGTCAGAAGCACAGCTGCCGACAACACAACTACCATAGACTTTTTCATATTCGCTTCTAACTAACATGAGCCGTGGAGACCTGCAGACCAACGCCGAAACGTCACTCGGCCATCTCCACAAACATTCTTACTGGCTGCAAAGATATAACAAAACCGAGAAACCACGTGCTCTACTTCCCTAAAAAAACATAGGGAATTCCCCAAAAGAATGTCTTTCGCACGTTCGAGGCTCTTTCTGCATTTTCTTTGCAAAGGCTGAAGATTCTTCCGATGATTTCACCCCTCTTATAGTTTTCCATTGCAATAAGTCAACTCTTCCAATCCGCACCATCCAGCATCCTTGATTTCCCGCAAAAACAACCTTGCGCACATTTCGGCATCGTCGCCAGCTCGATGGTGCTTGCCTTCGGGGATGT
>CAVDNW010000068.1:0-3858 GCA_963610435.1 Oscillospiraceae bacterium
CCAATACGGAGTTTGGGGAGCTTACAAACAACTGCGACTGGAGTTGGACAACAGAAAGTTCCGTCAATGGTTGTAAGGTAACCTGCAAAAAGCAGGGTTCTACCAACAATTCGATATTCCTTCCCGCTGCGGGCCTAAAATGGTCATCGTCGACCATTGACCAGGGGAGCTGTGGTGACTATCCGACTGCGCCTACTACGCCGCATTCGACAACACAGGGTGTAAAAACGGCAACAAAGGCCAGCGTTGGCTTGGCTATACCGTCCGTGCCGTCGCAGACAAGCCGACAATCTTGGAATAGTCGGAATCAACTCCCCCCGTTTTTCACGTCCCTGCCGAGAGAAAAAAATCTCTCGGCAGGGAAATATTTTTTTTCAATAATCTGCCCCAGCAGGGGTCGCACGGACAGGTACTTGACCCACACACGACATAGGCTTGACGATACGATGGGGCATGCTATCCCGAAATGCAAATTTAGATAAAATTTCCGAAATTATAAGCCAGTTGGGATAAAAAACGAGAATGAATGTCTCCGAATGCTCGTCATTTGCGTGAAAATGTCAAGACCGACATACCGAAAATCTTGCGCCAACGTGCTCTAAGTCACAAATTATATTTATCTTTGGGAAAATTTTATAACCCCCAAATATGCAAGCCTATGAAAGCAGTATGCGGTCTTGACGTGCACAAAGATAGCGTTTATCTTTGTATTTTGAGCGAGTTTGGAGAACTTATTGAAAAAGTTTTCGGAGTTTTAACTTGTCAGCTAGAGGAAATGCGTGACTTGATGCTTCATCACCATGTTGTTGAGGTGTCAATGGAAAGCACCAGTGTCTACTGGATTCCAATATGGCGTGTGCTATGTCCACACTTCAAGCTAAATCTTGCCAACCCGTATTTCATCAAGCAGCTCCCCGGTCGCAAGAGTGACGTGAGGGACGCGCAATGGATTGCCGAGTGCACGATGAAGGAACTCATACGCGGCAGTTTCGTGCCCCCGGAGGTAATCCAGCAGCTACGCCAGTACGACCGACGCATATTCGACCTCAACGAAGAGATTGTAAGGAAGCTGGCCAAACTTGACGCCGTGCTGCAACGCTGCAACATTCGCCTTAGCAACTACGTTTCCAACGTTGACAGTAAAAGCTACAAAGCCGTGGTGAGAGCCCTCTCACAAGGAATTACCGACCCCAAAGAGTTGGTGAAGCTCATACATGGGCGCATCATCAACCACCACGGCATAGATGTTATTACAGCATCGCTAAAAGGCGTGGTAAGCCTTGCGGAGATTGACATGATGTCACAATTGCGCGATGAGCTTGACATGGCAGAGGCGCACAAGGAGAAATGCCTGGCCAGAATGCTTGAGATTTGCGAAAGGGAATTCCCTGAAGAGTTGAGACGGTTACAGACCATCCCCGGAATAAAGGGACGTGCGGCCACATCATTGATTGCTGAAATCGGAACAGACATGAACAAGTTCGAAACGGCCAACCACCTCGCCTCATGGAGCGGTCTTAAACCGAGAAACGACGAGTCCAACAAGAAGATCAAGTCAAGGAGTATCACCCACGGAAATGTATATCTCCGCAAGACCATCATAGAGTGCGCATGGGCCGCCAGCAGGACAAAGGACTGCTTCTTTAACAGATTCTCATACCATCAGACGCAAGTCAGGAGAAAGAACAAGATGAAGGTCTTGGTGGCTGTGGCAAGAAAGATGCTCGTCGCCATTTGGCATGTGTTGCATGACGACACAAATTATATTGACTTCACTATCGATCGTAAAACATCCCAGACAAGGGGATGAACACGATATACCGCCCACCAGCAGGCTATTATCTTTGTGATGGTCATCTGAATTTTAATTTATTTTGTAACGACTAAATCTGTCATGGGGTTCTTCCTTGGCCTACCGCGTTTTCTTCCGACTTTTACGGATTTGTATCCGGGTTCACAACCTTTGGGAACATCGAAGGCAAAAGCCTTGCAGACATCCAGCTGCGCACCGACAAACGGGGTTATCTTCTTGGCGTGTCCTTTATGTTCGATACACCTGATTGAACGCATCTCGTCCAGAATGTCAAGCGACGAAGGGAACTTCTTCTTCAGTTCGGTGGTATTCCATATGTGGCGCAGGTAGGATGCCATGACGAGAGAGACGAACAGGATGAACAGCCTCCCCGTCTTCCCGTCCTCCGACCAGTTCCTCTGCCTGTCCGATGCCACCTCCGACTTCATCTGCTGGTAGTATTTCTCCTGTTCGTCCCGGAGCTGATAGGCGTCCATCGCTGCCGGTGGTGTCAGGTCAAGGGCAAGAGTAAGATTGGCAAAGAAGCCAGCTGTTACTATGGTCTCGTCGAACTTCTCTCTGTTGGGCGTGAACGACTTTATGTATCCCTCGGCATCAACTTCCACCTTGAAGAGGCTGTACTCCTTGCGCAGCGTATCGGCATCGGGAGCCGGTTCACCCGCTGCTTGTATGGCAGCGAGTCCTTCTTTCTGCCCTTGCAGCTTCATCTCGGTGGCCATAGTCTTCTCGCCACGTACTGTGGGGTCGAAATACAGGTTCAGTTTCAGTCTGTCAGCCTTTTTCGTTCCGGTCTTAGTCTTCACCTCATAGTCAATGTTGTATTGTCTGTAATACATCTTGTTATCCGCATCAAGCTCCATGCCGTCGGGCTTTGCGCCGAACTGGCCGAGCGCACGGATTTTTTCAAGTACCATCTTCATGCTGGTCTTGGCGGCCATGATGGCGCGCTTGCCCTTAATGATGAAGTCCTCAAGCACCTTCAGACTCATGTAGCCACGGTCGGTGATGTATATCACGTTGGGAAAACCTGAGTGCTCTATGTCCATCATGATGGTGTCCATGGTCCGCGAGTCCGGAATGTTGCCAGGGAACGTCCTGTAATAGATGGGCATGTGCTGGCTGAGCGTGTACACCACCACCTCGTCAGTCTGTTCCAGTGGCATGCCCTCCTTGTTGTGCCCCCACCTGATGTCGGCAAGAGTGCTCCCGTATGCCGACCGGCTCGTGGAGTCCACGGCACAGAACTCGTCTTTCCCGACCTTCTCTGCCCTGAGCTTCAACAGCTTCATCCTGTGACACTCCTTTATGCCCTGCGTCAGACGGGTTATATCGGGAGGGGTGAGGATGCGGGAGGTCGGGAACTTGTACACCTCCTGATGGCGGGCAAGGCGCGAATACGAAAAGTTTGTCAGGTATGGGAACATGGCAAGCGTCATGACATCGTCCACCATGTCCTTGTTGCCGTCGAACACTTCCTCCAAATCTCTGCGTATGCCTGTGGTACGGGCTATCTGTTCCAGAAGCCAGGTGGCACCGTACAGGCGGTTCTTGTCCTCATCGCTGTAAGCCGGGCGACCGGGACATCTGTTGGCCGAGAGTTTCGCAATCTCGCTCAAGTCCCAATCTTTCGGGAACACAAGTTTGCTGCGTTCCTCCAGACTGGCATAGAGGTACCGCTGGTTTGGAATGAACCGCAGGTCTTCGGTGACCGTGCCCCAATGGATACTCTTATTGGTATTCCTGCCATTCTCGTTCACTATCCTCGGACGGGTGGACGCATAACGGTATCTCCCATTTATGTGAAGGGTCACTCTGTTTGCAGTCTCTGCGCTTATCGGTCTTGCCATTTGTTACAACTTTATGTTTAGCTGTTACAAATGTAGCAATTAAATTCGATTCGAAAGCGAAGAATCGCATATAAAATTACTTATTTACAATAGTTTAACACTTTGGCGTACTTTAGTCGTTACAAAATAAATAAAAATTCAGAATGGTCACACCTCGTCTGCAAATTAACCGTACTGACGGGCGGCAATGGAAGCCAG
>CAVDNW010000069.1:0-3008 GCA_963610435.1 Oscillospiraceae bacterium
ACATCCTGCCCTTCCAGGTGATGTTCTCGGCACAAATCAAGTTCTAACATTCGAACAAGACAAACAGGAGCAAACCCAAAACATAAACGCTTGAAAAACAAGAGGTTCGGCTTAACACTGAAAAGGCGTTGCCTTTGCGGTGAAATGGCAACGCCTTTGCAATGGAAAGCCAACGCCTTTTCAATGGAAAGCCGACGACCTTTCAGCAAGCATGGTTTTGCTCCATCACAAACAAACCTAAAACAACACGACATCATGAGAATCAAGACCGTAATGCTCTCGCTGCTTACCCTCGCCAGCACGGCAGCCATGGCACAGCAAAACATCAACAACAATGGCGAGAAAATAGTGTCGCCACAAGTGAACGCCGACAAAACAGTGACTTTCACACTGCTCGCGCCTAAGGCCAAGAGCGTGACCGTGAAGGGCGACTGGGAAGTGAACGACGGCACGGGCCAGATGAAGAAAGGCAAAAACGGCGTGTGGACCTACACCACGCCCGCACTGCCCTCGGAGATGTTCACCTACCGTTTCGACATGGACGGCGTGGTGGCTCCCGACCCATCCGACCCCTTCACCCGTCGCGACGTGGGCAACGTGTTCAGCATCTTCTTCGTCAACGGCGGACATGCCGACTACTATCAGGTGCGCGACGTGCCCCACGGCACGGTGGAGACTGTGTGGTATCCCTCCAACATGCCTAAGAAGAACCGCCGCATGAACGTCTACCTGCCGCCAATGTACGGCAAGGCCAACCGCAACTATCCCGTGCTCTACCTCATGCACGGAAGCGGCGGCGACGAGAACGCATGGCTCGACCTCGGCTTCGTGAACCGCATCATGGACAACCTCATAGCCGAGGGCAAGGTGGAGCCGATGATCGTGGTGCTGCCAAACATCAACCCAAGCGTGGAGGCAGAGGCAGGAGAGACATCCGACAACCTCAGCTACAAGCCCGTGATGACAAAGTTTCTGCCCAACTACAAGGAGGGCAAGGTGGAGGAAAACTTCCCCGAGATTGTCAACTATGTGGACTCCCACTACAGCACACTCGCCGACAAGCAGCATCGCGCCATCGCCGGTCTCTCCATGGGCGGCATGACCTCGATGTTCGTATCGGCAAACTATCCCGACCTCTTCGACTATGTGGGCCTCTTCTCAGCCGGTCTCGACTGGAAGGGCTTCAACTGGGACTTCCCGGCATACAAGAACCTTGACCAGAAGCTTGAGAACCAGAAGAAAGCTGGCTACAAGCTCTACTGGATAGGCATCGGCAACACCGACTTCCTCTACCAGGACAACCAAGACTTCATGAAGAAGCTCGACAACATGGGCTTCAAATACACCTACCATGAGTCTACACGCGGACACCTGTGGAGCAACTGGCGCCAGTATCTGCTCATCTTCGCACCCCAGCTCTTCAAATAATATGAAACGTACATGAACGGCTTTCGCCAAAGGGAATGAAAAGGGGCGCCCATCCGGCGGAATTTAGTTACCTTTGCCACAGTAACCAACACCAACCCTTATGTCGAAACAGAAACAACCCCAAGAGATTGCCTTCGAGGAAGTCGTGGAACGCGGATGCGGCCTTGATGTCCACAAGAAGGAAATAGTGGCAACGGTCAGTGGAACGGGCATAGAGCCGGAGACTCGCACGTTCCAGTCGACAACGAGATCATTGACAGAACTGAAAGAATGGCTATTGGCTCTCGGCGTGACACATGTTGCGATGGAGAGCACAGGAGTTTACTGGAAACCCGTGATGAACATTCTTGAGCCGGGCGGCTTCTCGATACTGGTCGTGAACGCACGTCATATCAAGTATGTTCCAGGCCACAAGACCGACAAGAAAGACTCTGCATGGATATGCAAGCTGCTTCGGGCCGGCCTTCTCAAAGGCAGCTTTGTTCCCGGTCGGGACCAGCGAGACTTACGTGACCTTACACGTTATCGTCGAAAACTTGTCCAGCAGCAATCGGCGGAGCACAACCGGATGATACGCATCTTCGAGGATGCCAACCTCAAGCTGTCGAGTGTCTTTTCTAATATACGCGGAAAGACGTGCACCATGGTGATAGATGCGGTAATCTCAGGAGAGACAAATCCTCAGAATCTCGCCGCGCTTTGCACCCACAAACGCCTTAAAGCCTCCCAAGAGGAAATAGCACTTGCCGTTGAGGGATGCTTTACAGAGCATCATAAATTCATGATACGTGCCATCCGCACAAGCATCTCCAATATCGAGGCGGAGATAGACCACCTCGACAGGGAAATAGAGCGAAGGATGAAGCCTTTCGAGGCACAGGTACAACAACTTTGCGACATACCGGGCATGGACGTGACGTCGGTCAACGAACTGCTTGCGGAGATAGGCGTAAACATGGAAGTATTCCCCACAGCGGAACATCTCACCTCATGGGCGGGTCTCGCCCCTGGCAACAACGAGAGCGCAGGTAAAAAAAAAGTTCACACACCAACCACGGCAACAAAGCCACAAAAGCGATAATGACAGAATGTGCGTGGTGTGCGACACGAACCAAAGGAACCTACTTCTCGGCCAGATACAAGCGGATAGCAGCCCGCAGAGGAAAGAAACGCGCATTGGTCGCGATTGCCGCAGAGATGCTGAAGGTGGTCTACCACATGCTCAAAGACGGCTCGGCCTATCAAGAGTTAGGTGAGGATTACATGGTATCACGCCGAAAGGATGCACAGATAAAGTATCACCGCGAACAGCTCAACAAACTACTCGGAGAGGACTCGCCCGAGACCAAGAGCGCATAGGGCGCACGAATCCTAAGGCCGATTTTTACTGGGATTTTGAGCCTGAATATGAAACTGGCCTAAACGACTGAGAGGCAAAGATTGTTGCTGAGAGCACGCGAATGAAATTTCCTGACCATCCGGTCGTTTTAAAACATAAACGCCTACCCAATAGCCGCATGTGGTCACAAGCCGCATGCTAATCTTTTGTTGTGTCTTAACTTTAATCATTAACAAGATGT
>CAVDNW010000070.1:0-2309 GCA_963610435.1 Oscillospiraceae bacterium
GCTATTGGGTCGTCCCCGCCGACTTTGACGGCAAGTATGCCGATTATAACCTTTATGAAAACCGCTTCTCCGAAGCGCTGTCACTGGTAGCTTATACCGGCATGGGCGGCAGTCGGGAGGCTTTCTCCACCTCGCCGGAGCTGACTACCAACGGTATGCTGCGGAAGGCTTGGAGGTTCGTGGAGGGTGACGGCATCTATCTGTATAAGGGCGGCACGGAAGGCGCTGCGAATACCGGAAACGAGCCGTACAGCGAGTATTATGCCTGTCAGATCGCAGACAAAATGGGCATCGGCTGCGTACAGTACGACTTGGAAAACTGGAAAGGTATCCTTGCCTCCAAGTGCCGGCTGTTCACGGATATTGATACCTCTTTCGTCCCCATCGGGCGCATTCTCCGCAAGACGACGCTGAAAGCCTGCCTTGATTATTACAAGACCTTGGGCGACGAGTTCTACGAGCAGCTTTGCAGTATGCTGGTTTTCGACGCCCTGATTTACAACGAGGACAGACACTTCGGCAACTTCGGCTTACTGCGGAACAATCACACGGGCGAAATTATCGCCCCTGCACCCATCTTCGATAACGGCTTGTCGCTGTTCAACTATGCAATGCCGGATGATTTCAAGAACCTGAGTGCGTATGCAAAGACCCGTTCCAATCCCTACCGCATTTCCTATGAGGATGTGTGTAAAGAGGTAATGGGTGCAAAGCAGAAAGCGCAGCTGCGGCGAATGGTGGACTTCAAGTTCACCCGTCATCCGTCCCTCAATTTGCTGGAAGAACGGCTGACAGCCATTGAAAAGCAGCTGGTCGAGCGCACAAGAGAGCTGCTCTCCATTCCGGTTCAGAGAAGTGCAAAGCGCAAAAACGAGCCGGAAACAACGGAGGGAAACAGATGATTTTATTCTTTTCTGCCACGGGAAATTGCAAATATGTTGCGACCCGCCTAACACAGGCTGCGCAACAGGAAATGCTGTCCATTGCGGACTGCATCAAAGAAAGCCGATATGATTTTGCAGATGAAACCATCGGCATTATTTCCCCAACCTATGATTGGGGGCTGCCGAGCATCGTGAAGGAGTTTTTGGAGAAGGCATCTTTTCAGACCGGCTATCTGTACTTTATTGCCACCTACGGAACGACTCCCGGCGCTACCGGGTATATAGCGAACAAGTCAATCCAAGGGCGTGAGATCGACGCCTACTATTCTGTTCAGATGGCTGACACTTGGACGCCGATCTTCGATCTTTCCACACCGGAGAAAGTCGCAAAGTACACGAAAAATACGGAGGCGGAGATTGATGCCGTGATTCACGCTGTCAGTGAACGCCATACCAACCGCCATATGTCTCCCCGCACTCCGGCGTTTATCACGGAATGGATTGCAGAGCCGATTTATAATAATAAGGTGCGGAGAACCTCACATTTCCGTGTAGAGGATACTTGCATCGGCTGCGGATTGTGTGCAAAGAAATGCCCCGTTCAGGCGATTGAGATGCGGGATAAGCGCCCTGTTTGGGTCAAGGACAAGTGTGTGATGTGCCTTGGATGTCTGCACCGCTGCCCGAAATTTGCCATTCAGTACGAGGACAAAACGAAAAAACACGGGCAGTACACGAACCCGAATGTTAAGGTGTAAATTTATTGTTTGACGAATTGAATATCACACATAGCCGCTTGGTTTTCAAAAGAAATCAAGTGGCTATTTCTATTTTGAAGGAGGTGTTCGCTATGAGCGAAACAGATTACAACGCTCGCCTTTATGAGAAAATGAAAGCCGAGCAGGACAAATACCGGGACTGGCTTGTGCGTCAGGAGCCGTCCGAAATCCTAAACCACACCTACGAATATACGATGCGGGAGGACATCGTGATGTGTATGGAAGAACTGGAGCTTGCGCCTGAAAAAGCTAAGGCTTTGCTTCGTTCTCCTTGTCCTTTGAGTGATGTGTATAAGGAGTTCCGGGACAGAGAAACCGAGCATATGGATACCATCCGGGACTCCATCGAAACGGAAGCGGACAAGAGCCTGCAACGGCAGGAGAAGAAACAGCAACGGGAAAGCAGGTGATTTTATGCCTTATATCCCACCGGAGGTGGTGGAACAGGCAAGGCAAATCGACCTGCTGACCTATCTGCAAAACTGTGAGCCGCAGGAGCTTGTTCGCATTTCCGGCAACAATTATACCACCCGCACCCACGACAGCTTGAAGATTTCCAACGGCAAGTGGATGTGGTGGTCACAACGCATCGGCGGCTATAATGCCCTTGACTATCTCGTGAAAGTCAAGGGCTGTTCTTTTGTAG